>JARGNO010000048.1:24151-31049 GCA_029213165.1 Minwuia sp. | reverse complement strand
GAGACATTTGCGCAGGCGCCGCCTGAACTTGCCCGCGTCGAGGACCTTGTCGTTCCCGCCTCCGGGTCCGATCCGGAGGTGCCGATCCGTGTCTACCATCCGCCCGGCATCGGGGCCGCTGCGCCTGCGGTGGTCTTCATGCATGGTGGTGGCTGGGTCATTGGTGATCTGGAAAGCCACGACGCGGTCTGCCGGACGCTCGCGTTTCGCTCAGACGCCGTCATCGTCTCCGTGGGCTACAGACTCGCCCCGGAACATCCGTTTCCCGCCGCCCCGGTCGACTGCGAGCGTGCGACACGTTTCATCGCCGGGAATGCAGCGGATTTCGGAATCGATCCCAACCGCCTCGCACTCGCCGGGGACAGTGCCGGTGGCAATCTCGCAGCCGTGACGGCGCGACGCCTGCGAGATGCAGGTGATGGCCCGGCCATTGCCCTGCAGGTCCTGACCTACCCGGCAACGCAATTCACGGCGGAGGGCGGCAGCCTGGAACAGAACGGCACCGGTTACCTGCTGACCAAGGCAACCATGGACCTGTTTCGCGGCATGTACATGCCGGATGAGGCAGACTGGACCCATCCGGATGCATCGCCGTTGCTGGCGGAGGATCTGTCGGGGCTGCCGCCCGCGTTCGTGCAGGTGGCCGGGTATGATCCCCTGCGGGATGAAGGTGTGGCCTATGCCGCACGCCTGCGGGAAGCCGGTGTGCCGGTGCAGATGATCGAGTATCCGACGATGATCCACGGCTTCCTGCGCATGGGGCGGGTCGTCAGTATAGCCCAGGTTGCCATGGATGACATCGCCGCGGCCTTGCGCAGGGCCTTCAGGGGCTGACGACAGCGGGCCAGGTGACCCCGTTCAGCGCGCGTTCTCCAGGGTTCGCAGCCGCCGCAACTCGTCCCGGGTCTCGGTGATGTCGCGCATGATGGACAGGATTCCCGTGATCCGACCGTCGCTGTCCGAAATGGGGGCAACGGTGAACTGGATCGATATGGTCTGCCGCAGGCGGGTCAGCGCGGGTACGTTCAGCAACTCACTGGCCTGGTGGGTGGACTTTCCGGACTTCAGCATTGCGAAGTAACCCTTCCAGTGACGTTCGCGCAGGCGCTCCGGGATGATGATGTCCAGCGACTGGCCCAGAGCCTGCGCTGCACTGTAGCCGAAGATCCGCGCCGCCCCGTCGTTCCAGAGGGTGATGATGCCTTTCCTGTCACACAGGACCACAGCGTCCGGAATGTTCAGCAGTGCCTGGACTCCGGCCCGTTCAAGTTCCGCGTAGCTGAGGGTCGTGGGTGATGCCTCATCGTTCATGCTGGTTCCTTCCCTGCGATTTTCGCGGCCTTGCGTGGCCCGCTTTCCGTAATGATCAGGTCCATGGGGATGTCGTGCGGTTGCGGGTAGATTGTTCGCAGTGACAGACAGTCGTAACCGATCCCGATCAGCTTGCGCGTGCCAGTCCATGCAGCCAGGGTGCGGTCGAAGTAGCCGCCGCCGTTCCCCAGTCTGTATCCGGCCTCATCGAAGCCCAGCAGGGGCGCGATCAGCACATCCGGCCTGACCTGTTTCCGTGTCGCACCGGGGACGGGGATGTTCCAGAATCCCTTCTCCAGCCTGTCGGATGGGTGCCATTCCCGATAGATGAGCGGTTCGTTCCGCGCGACAACGACAGGCAGGGCGCAGATGCCACCCCATTCCAGGATGGCATCCACCAGTGCGCGGATGCGCGGTTCGCCCCGGATCGGGGAATAGAGACCGACGCAGAGATCGGGACGCGGTCGCAAGGCGGTCATCAGGTGGTTGATGATCCGCAGGTCAGCATAGGAACGCTGTCCGCGATCCAGCGCGAGCCGCAGTTTCAGCAACCGGTCGCGTTCCGCCCTTCGCCAGCGTGCCACGTCGGACGCGCCGGTTGCGTCCGTGTCCGGCAACATGCCCGACCAGGCCGGATCGACCTCATGCATGAAGCAGGGCGGTGACGCATAGGCCGCTGGGCTTTTCTTTGCGCTGGTCATGAGCAACCTCCCTCGATGCGTGTTCGTGTGAACAGGGGGAAGGAATGGTGAGCCTCTTCGGCGCGGGATGCCAATGCGTTGGGCAGCAAGCTGCCATGCGCATGGCTTGCCACGGGGGTGTCACGGCAGGCAGGATGGCAGTCAGGTACGCTGTGGAATTTGGGGAGGTTGCACAGGGATGACGCTCGAATTCGGTATATCCATGAGCCTGCAGGCACACGCAGGTGCCGGGGAAGACACGGCGCAGGTCTACGGGGAGGCGCTGGAACTGGCGGCGGAAGCCAGCAGGCTGGGTCTCGACAGTATCTGGGTCAGCGAACACCATGGCGAGGCTGATGGTTATTGCCCGTCACCCATCGTTGCCGGGGCCGCGCTTGCCGTGGCTGCGCCGACCTGTCGTATCGGGCAGGCCATCGCGATCGCGCCGCTCTACGGTCATCCCCTGCGGCTGGCGGAGGATCTCTCGGTTCTCGACAACCTTTCCGGGGGACGGGCAGAGATCGGTCTTGGACAGGGCTACAGGCCGGAAGAATTCTCGGCCGTCGGTGCCGACTATCGCCGCCGGACCCGCGCATTCGAGGAGGCGCTGGAGGTTCTCGGGCTGGCATGGACCGGGGCGCCTTTCGACTATGATGGAGACATCTACAGGGCTGAGAATGCACGCTTGTGTCCGGCACCGGTGAGGCCCGGACCGCCGCCGCTCTGGATCGGGGCCGCCGCACCTGTTTCGCGCGCCCGTGCCGTGCGGCACGGCGGCGGTCTGGTGATCTCGCCGCTGGTGGAGGACCAGCATGCGGCGCGGCAGTTCCATGATTTTGATCACGAAGCCGCGCAACAGGGCCGGGCTGCGCTGCCACATGCAGTCCTGCGGGAGGTCTTCTTCGGTGGTTCCGTCGAGGATGCGCTGAAACGCCACGAAGCCACCATCGATCTGGTCTATCGCCAGCAATATGCGCCCGAACGCACCGGGCTGACCTGGCGGGATCCGAAGACGGGGCAGAAGCGGGCGATGACACGCGACGATCCGGACTATCTGTCACCCGACTTCGTGGAAGGGCGCTGGCTGATCGGGCCACCGGACCATATCGTCGAAAACATCATCGCCGGACATGCATCGATGAAACTCGATCGGCTGGTCTGGCAGCCGAAGCTGCCCGGCACGTCGTTGAGAGATGCGGTGGAGAGCCTGGAGACCATGTCGCGCGACGTGATCGCACCGGTCCGGGACCGATTGGCAGCCGGGGAGGCCATGACATGATACCGAACCAACCACCAAGCCCGTTCCTGACGGAGGATCACGAGGCCTGGCGCGATACCGTCCGCCGCTTCACCGAACGCGAGATTGAACCGCATGTCGAGGAGTGGGAGGCGGCTGAACGCCTGCCGCGCGACCTATACCGCAAGGCGGCGGAAATGGGATTCTTCGCGGCACACTATCCGGAGGATGTGGGTGGTCTGGGGCTCGACGTCTTCTACATGATCGTCGCCAGTCAGGAGATGGCGCGCGCCGGGGCAGGGGGGGTGAGCGCCAGCCTGGGCAGCCATGCGATCGGATTGCCGCCCGTGGTGCGGGCGGGGTCAGATGCGCTGAAGCGCCGGATCGTGCCGCAGGTTCTCTCCGGCGAGAAGATCATGGCACTGGCGATCACCGAACCGTCGGGCGGGTCTGACGTTGCCAATCTCAAGACGGTCGCGCGACTGGATGGCGACCACTACATCGTCAATGGCTCCAAGACCTTCATCACGTCCGGGATGCAGGCTGATTTCATCACGGTCGCGGTCCGTACCGGCGGTCCCGGCATGGGCGGTGTCTCGCTGCTGCTGCTGGAAGCGGGGATGGAGGGGTTCTCGCGCACGCCACTACGCAAGATGGGCTGGCATGCATCCGACACCGCCACGCTCTACTTTGACAATGTGCGGGTGCCGGTCGGAAACCTGATCGGTGAAGAGAACCAGGGTTTCCGCATCATCATGCAGAATTTCAATTACGAGCGCCTGATGATGGCCGCAGGCTGCACCAGCTTCGCCCGGGTCTGCTACGACGAGACGGTTGCCTATGCACAGGAACGCCAGACCTTCGGCAAGCGGCTGATCGACCATCAGGTCGTGCGCCACAAGCTGGTGGACATGGCGATGCGCATCAACGCCACCCAGGCCATGCTGGAGTCGCTGGCCTGGCGCATCACACAGGGCGACAATCCGGTGGCTGAAATCTGCATGCTGAAGAACCAGGCGACGCTGACCATGGAGCATTGCGCGCGGGAGGGGGTCCAGACCCTTGGCGGTGCCGGTTATCTGAAGGGACCAAAGGTCGAGCGCATCTATCGGGAGGTGCGCGTCAATGCCATTGGCGGCGGGGCGGAGGAGATCATGCGCGACCTCGCGGCGAAGCAGCTTGGTTTCTGATCTGCCCCGACCGGCGAACGCGACTATTTCTGCTTGCCACCCCCACGGGGCAGGCGAACGGTGAACCGGGCACCGCGAATGCCCATCAGCAGACCGTGGCTGCCGACATCCTTGACGTTTTCCACACTGATGCTGCCGCCATGGGCCTCCACGATCTGGCGACAGATATTGAGACCGAGGCCGGAGTGGGTGCCGAAGGCTTCCCCCGCCGGGCGCTCCGAATAGAATCGCTCGAAGATCTTCAGCCGTGCTTCCTCCGGCACGCCCGGACCCTCATCCTCCACGGCCAACAGGACCTGGTCACCTTCTGCGGCAACCCGGATCATGACGCGCCCGTTTTCCGGACTGAAGGAGACCGCGTTGTCGACGAGATTGCGCAACACCTGCCCCAGCCGGTGCTCCGCGCCCATCACCCGCAGGTCCACACCTGACTGCACGTCGGTTTCGATCCGGACATTGGTCCAGGTGGATTGCAGTATCTCGCGCAGGGCCAGAACCATCTGGCCGAGATCGACAAACTCCCGCTCGATCCGGCCCATCTCCGCGTCGATCCGCGAGGCATCGGAAATCTCGCTGATCAGCCGGTTGAGGCGCTGGACATCCTCCAGCACGATGCGGGTCAGTTCCTTGCGCGCTTCCGGCTTGTCGGTTCGTTCCAGCGTTTCGACGGCGCTGCGCAGGCTTGTCAGCGGGTTCTTCAACTCGTGCGCCACATCGGCGGCAAAGGCCTCGATGGCGCCGACACGGCCGTTGATCGCTTCGGTCATCGCACGCAGGGAAACGGAGAGGTCGCCGATCTCGTCACGCCTGGCCTTCATGTCCGGGATGGCATCGTGGCCGCCACCTTCCGCCCGTACGCGGTCGGCGGCCCGCGAGAGCCGCTGGATCGGACGGATGATCGAACGCGAGAGAAACAGCGACAGCATCAGCGTGATCAGCGCGGCGACACCGAACACGGCCAGTGTCGCCGCCTGCTCCCGCCGGACGGCGTCGTCGATCTCATAGGTGTCGACGGTCAGCACGATGGCACCCAGCACGCGTTTCAGTGCCCGGACCGGGACTGCGACCCCGATCACAAGCCGCCCGCCGGAGGTGCGCCAGACCTGGCTGACCTCGAAACCCTGTGCGGCAAGGGCAATGTCTGGCCAGTCGCGCACCGTGCCGCCGTGGGTCTCGCGATAGACCGGATAATCCCCCCTGCGGGGGATCAGGTTCATGGCGCGATCCCATGCCACACTGAGCAGACCAAGCGGGTCCATCAGGTCCCCGGGGGGCGGCAGATCGCGCCGTTCGACCTGTCGCTCGGCTGTCGGCAGGCGACGGCTGTCGAGCATCAGGCGCCCTTCCGGATCGAACAGGCGGGTCCGCGCACCGGTCGTCAGCACAGCCCGGCGCAGGATATAGGCGGCGAGGGAGGGATCCAGCCGCAACCGTTCGATGGGGCCGGCCAGCGCGGCCTCACCCAGTGCGCCGGCGACCAGGTGGGCTTCCTTGGCAAGTGCCTCCTGCCGCGCCTCCACCAGACCGGCGCGATACTGGTCGAGATAGAACCACGCGCCGACCAGCACCAGGAAAGCAGGCAGGTTGATGGCCAGTATGCGGCGGGCGAGGGGCGACAAGGGGAGGAGCCTGATCAGGTTTCGCGGAATCGGTAGCCGACACCATAGAGGGTATCGATGGCCGCGAATTCATCATCAACCACCTTGAATTTTCGCCGCAACCTTTTGATATGGCTGTCAATTGTCCGGTCATCCACGTAGACGTTGTCTTCGTAGGCGGCATCCATGAGCTGATCACGGGTCTTCACATGGCCCGGGCGCTGCGCCAGGGATTCCAGGATCAGGAATTCCGTGACGGTCAGTTTCACTGCCTTGCCGCGCCATTCACAATGGTGGCGGTTGGGGTCCAGGGTCAGGTCACCCCGCTCGATCACCTTGCGGTCATTTTCCTCGGACGGATTGGCCGCGGCTTCGCGGCGACGCAGCACGGCGCGAATGCGTTCGATCAGCAGGCGCATGGAGAAGGGTTTCTTGATGTAGTCGTCAGCCCCCATCTTCAGACCCAGTACCTCGTCGACCTCGTCGTCCTTGGAGGTCAGGAAGATCACGGGCACATCGGAGGTCCGGCGCAGACGGGTCAGCGTCTCCATGCCATCCATGCGGGGCATCTTGATGTCCAGCACGACAAGGTCAGCGGCCTGGGCCGTCAGGCCGCGCAAGGCCTCTGCCCCGTCAGAGAAGCTGCGGACGCGAAAGCCCTCACCCTCCAGCGCGATGGCCACGGACGTCAGGATGTTGCGGTCGTCATCGACCAGCGCAATCGTGTCACTCATCCCCAGTTCCCCCTCGGGTCGTTCTGTCTCGGATCGTTGCATGGTCCTGTCTCGGACGAAAGCTGGTCCGGAACGGGTCAGGATTGCGGCCATTCAGGGGCAGTGAAGTTGTACGTCTGCTGACCCCGGCCAGCCCTCGCCCCCACCC
>JARGNO010000048.1:0-24047 GCA_029213165.1 Minwuia sp. | reverse complement strand
GGGGGGGGGCGGGGCCTGGCCGGGGTCGACATACAATTCCTCCCCCTCCCTCAGAGGCGGCGCAGGGGCCGGCGGGAGATCACGTTGAACCGGAATGCAGCGATGGTCGTTGCGGCGACACAGCCTGCGTAGATGCCGCCCATCAGGCCCGGCGTACCGAAACCCAGGTGGAACGCCAGCGTCCAGGCAATCGGCGTGGCGATCAGCCAGAAGGCCACGAACTGGCCCGCCATGGGGAACCAGACATCACCAAGTCCGCGCAGGGCGTTGACCAGCACACCCTGCGATCCGTCGAAGATCATCATGCTGCTTGCAACCGCCAGCGCACCGATTGCCGTTGCCGCGACCGCGGCGTCAGACGTGTAGAGGCCGGTCAGCAGGTCAGGGATCAGGACGAAACAGCCGCCAAGCAGGATCATGGCAATGACGACCAGGCCGACGCCTACGCCGCCCGCCATGCGCACGCCGTGCGGGTCGTTGCGTCCGACGGCATTGCCGACGCGCACGCCGGTCGCCGCGCCGATACCGATAGCCGACATGAAGACCAGCGCGACCAGATTGTGCGCGATCTGGTAGCCTGCGACTTCCGCCTTGCCCAGGTATCCGGCCATCTGGGTCATGGCCATGAAGGCCGCAGTCTCGATGAACATGCCAAGGCCCATGGGATAGCCGATACGCCGGATGCGCTTGCCCGTATCGGGCGCTGACGGTCCGCCGCCGCGCACGCGATACCGGTCACGGCTGGGCATGAACCAGATGTAGGCTAGGGCGATCAGGGCCGTGGCCCAGCGGGCGATGGTGGTGGCCAGCGCCGCGCCCTCCGCCCCCATGGCATCGCTGAAGCTGATTCCGGCAACCGTGTTGCCATGGATCAGCAGCCAGTTGAGGCCGAAGTTCAGCACGTTCGCGCCCAGCATGATGATCATGCCCGGGGCCGGACGGCTGACCCCTTCAAGAAAGAAGGAACAGGCGACGAAGATCATGACGGCAGGCAGTCCCCAGCCGAGCATGTGCATGACCCGGCCCGCGCCCTCCGACAGGTCGGGGGCCTGGCCCAGCGCCAGCAGGATTGCGATGCCGAACTGGCAGACAATCGCAAAGACCGTTCCGACCACCAGTGCATGACCCAGCCCGACGTGCCAGATGTGGCCCGCGCGCTCCGGCTCCCCTGCACCATCCGCCTGGCTGGTCAGCACCGTGACACCGAGCAGGAAACCAAGGCCGAGCAGTGTCAGCGCAATGGTCGGCGACAGGCCAAGCCCGAAGTAGGCCAGTTCGTCGCCACCCGCGCTGCCCGCCATGGCGGTGTCCACGGCCATCATGATCAGCACGCCGGACCGCGCGACGACCACCGGCCCAGCGAGCCTGAGTGTCTGCCAGATGTGATGGCGCAGCGACTGCGGCATGCCGGGAACCGGGCCGGGGCCGGTCGCTGGAGAGGCGACGCTCACGCGTTGCTGCCGGTCATCGAGAGGAAGACATCCTCCAGGTCCGACTCTTCCGTCGACAGGTCAGCGATGGTGTGACCTGCGGCCTGGACCGCGGCAAGGATCTCGCCGATGGAGCGCTCCGAGGGATGATAGCTGACGCAGAGGCGGCCAAATTCATCCACCGTGGCCCCCAGCCGCTGCAACCGGTCGGAAAGGCTGTCGATTTCCTTGTCGAGTCGCATGGCCACCGATTTGTGATCCAGGCGCTGGATCATCTTTTCCTTCGGTTCGCAGGCCGCGACCTCGCCATGATTGATGATGGCGATGGTGTCGCACAGCTCCTCGGCTTCCTCCAGATAATGCGTCGTCAGCACGATGGTCGTGCCGTCCTGGTTCAGGGCGCGGATGTAGTGCCAGAGCTGCTGGCGCAATTCGACATCGACACCGGCAGTCGGCTCGTCCAGCACCAGCACGGGCGGGCGATGGATCATTGCCTTCGCCACCAGCAGCCGCCGACGCATGCCCCCCGAAAGGGTGCGCGAATAGACATCCGCCTTGTCCGCCAGACCCATGGCGTCCAGCACCTCCATGGTCGCGCGTTCCTTGCGGGGCACGCCGTAGAGTCCGGCCTGGAACTCGACCACCTCGCGCGGGGTGAAGAAGGCGTCCAGGTTCAGTTCCTGCGGCACGACGCCGATGGCGGCCCGTGCCTGCCGGGGCTGGCGGTCGATATCCATGCCCCAGATGGCTGCGCTGCCGCTGGTCTTCATCACCAGACCGGCCAGGATGTTGATGAAGGTGGACTTGCCCGCACCATTGGGGCCCAGCAGCGCGAAGAACGATCCACGCGGTACAGTCAGATCGACGCCCTTCAGCGCCTGCTTGATGCCGTCGGACTTCTTGCCGCGATAGGTCTTGCGCAGATCCTGCGTCTGGATGGCGTTGTCGGTCATGCGGGGTCCCGTCGTGGTGGATCGACATGCTGCTCCATCGGGGCAGGTGTCATATGCCGGTCGGCAATGCAGTGGGCATGATCGGCCAGAGATTCGATGACATGGCAGTCGGCAACCGTACCGCCCGCGCATTGGTCGATCATGCGACACAGTTCCTGACGCAAGCTGGCCAGACTTGCAAGTCTGCGCTCCACTTCCCGCAACTGGTGGCGGGCGATGGTATCGGCACTGGCGCATGACCGGTCAGGGTCATCACTGAGGTCAAGCAGGGCGCGGATATCGGACAGCGGAAACCCCAGGTCGCGGCAATGGCGGATGAAACGCAGCCGATCAACCTGCCGTTTGCCGTAACGGCGTTGGTTTCCGGCAGTGCGCTCCGGCTGCGGCAGCAGGCCGATATCCTCGTAGTAACGGATGGTCGGCACCTTGGTTCCGGTCTCCGCAGACAATTGTCCGATAGCCAGCATTTCCGCTCTCCGACGAAAAAGTTTGGTGGCTCGGCGAAAAGCCCTTGAACCTCCAGTTACTGGAGGTCCCATGTTGATGGCATCACTTTGAAGTCAAGGAGCCAGCCATGGGTGCCGGATGCAACCACGACACCGAAATTCCCGACGACAGGCCGGAGATTCGCCGCATATTGCTGATTGTCATCGCCATCAATGCCGCGATGTTCGTGGTGGAGGTGGTCGCCAGCATGCAGTCGGGCTCCCTGGCGTTGCTCAGCGATTCTCTCGACTTTGCCGGGGATGCCGCGACCTATGCCATCAGTCTTGCGGTACTGTCCGCGAGCCTGCGCGTCCGGTCATGGTCCGCGATCGTGAAGGCAGGCAGCATGGCCCTCTTCGGTCTCTGGATCCTTGGTGCCGCGATACGTGCGGCGATCATCGGTGATGTGCCCGATGCGACGACCATGAGTGCGGTGGGGGGACTGGCACTGGTGGCCAATCTGGTCAGCGTGCTGTTCCTGCTGCGGTTCCGCACGGGTGACGCCAATCTGCGCTCCGTCTGGCTCTGCAGCCGCAACGACGCGATCAACAATGTCGCAGTGATCCTGGCTGGTGCAGGTGTCTTCGCGAGTGCCAGCCGATGGCCCGATCTGGCGGTCGCCAGCATCATGGCGCTGCTGGCTTTCTGGAGCGCGGTTTCGGTGCTGAGGCAGGCGCGACATGAACTCCGTCACGGCGCACCCGGCCACGCTTGAACGGTGCGCAACCGACGCTATCATCGCGGCCACGCAACAGCACGGGGGCCGAGGCCATGGAACCAGCGGAAATCGTTGAAACACAAGACAAGCGCGTCGCCTGCGACGGCGACAATGGCCCGCTCGGCCATCCCCGGGTGTTCCTGGAGATGGGGAACGGCACTTCCATCGATTGCCCGTACTGCGGTCGCCGTTTCGTGCTGAAGGAAGGTGCGGGCCACGCCGCGGCGCATTGAGTCTGTCATGAGTGACGGTTCCGGCACGCAGAAGCAGCAGCACCTGGTCTATCTGGTTGATGGCTCCGGCTATATCTTCCGGGCCTATCACGCGCTGCCGCCGCTGACCCGTGCCGATGGCACGCCGGTCAATGCGGTGCTGGGCTTCTGCAACATGCTTTACAAGCTGCTCGA
Source organism: Minwuia sp. (assembly GCA_029213165.1). Lineage (GTDB taxonomy): Bacteria > Pseudomonadota > Alphaproteobacteria > Minwuiales > Minwuiaceae > Minwuia. Next base: position 20,053 of record JARGNO010000048.1, on the reverse strand, counting down.
CGACCTGACGTCGGCAGGCAAGGCGAGCCATCTGGCGGTGATCTTCGATACGTCGCGGAAGACCTTCCGGTCCGAGATATATCCCGACTACAAGGCCAATCGCCCGCCCGCACCGGAAGACCTGATTCCGCAGTTTCCGCTGTTCCGGGAGGCCGTGGAGGCCTTTGGTGTGCCTTCGCTGGAGATGGATGGTTTCGAAGCCGATGACCTGATCGCCACCTTCGCGCAGCACGCGCGCGAGGATGGGCATGAGGTCGTGATCGTGTCCTCCGACAAGGATCTGATGCAGCTGGTCGATGATGGCGTGACCATGCTCGATCCGATGAAGAATCGCCGCATTGGCCCGGCCGAGGTGCGGGAGAAGTTCTTCGTTGATCCGGACAAGGTCATCGACATCCAGGCCCTGGCCGGGGACTCGACCGACAATGTGCCGGGCGTGCCGGGCATCGGCGTGAAGACCGCGGCGCAACTGATTGACGAATATGGCGATCTCGACACGTTGCTGGCGCGGGCTGAGGAGATCAAGCAGCCGAAGCGGCGCCAGAACCTGATCGAGAATGCCGACCTGGCGCGGATCAGCCGGGAACTGGTGACCCTGAAACGGGACGTTCCGGTGAACGAGGCTTTCCTGGACTTCACCATCGGCCCCCCTGATCTGGCGAAGCTGACGGGCTTTCTGGAGGCGAATGAGTTCCGTTCGCTGACCACCAAGGTGCGGAACCGCTTCGGAACAGAGGGTGATGTGGAGGCCGCGCGGGCCGCCGAAGTCGCGACCCCCGCTGATGCGGCCTACGAGCTGGTGCAGGACGTGGACAGCCTGAAACGCTGGATCGCGGCGGCGGAGAAGGCCGGTGTTGTCGCGGTGGATACGGAGACGACTTCGCTGGACGCGGTGGCCGCCGAACTGGTTGGCATCTCCATGGCGACCGCGCCGGGGCAGGCCTGTTACATCCCGCTGCGCCACAAGGGCAAGGTGCCGGAGGGGCAGTTGGACCTGGGTGGTGAGGCAGCTGACGATCCGGAGCAGATTCCGCTGGAGCAGGCGTTGGACCTGCTGCGTCCGCTGTTCGCTGATCCCGGCGTGCTGAAGGTCGGGCAGAACATCAAGTACGACCAGACGGTACTGACGCGCGCCGGGGCACCGCTGGACCCCATCGACGACACGATGCTGCTGTCTTTCGTGCTCGATGCCGGGCAGCACGGCCATGGGATGGATGAACTGGCGCGGCTGCACCTGGACCACACACCGATCCCCTACAAGGAAGTTGCGGGCACCGGCAAGTCGCAGATCACCTTCGACCGCGTGCCGCTGGACAAGGCGCTGGACTACGCGGCGGAGGATGCCGATGTGACCCTGCGCCTCTGGCAGTTGCTGAAACCGCGACTGGTGCATGACCGGATGGTCACGCTCTACGAGACCATCGAGCGTCCGTTGGTGCCGGTGATTGCCGGGATGGAACAGGCCGGGATCAAGGTGGACCGGAAGATCCTGGAGGACATGTCAGCGGATTTCGAACAGCGCGCCGCCGAGATCGAGAAGGAGATTCACGGTCTGGCGGGGGAGGAGTTCAACGTCGGTAGCCCCAAGCAGCTTGGCGAGATCCTGTTCGACCGGATGAGCCTGAGCGGCGGCAAGAAGACCAAGACCGGCGCCTATCAGACCGGTGCGGAAGTGCTGGAGGATCTGGCGGCGCAGGGTGTGGACCTGGCCCGGCGCGTGCTGGACTGGCGGCAACTCACCAAGCTGAAATCGACCTACACCGACGCCCTGCCGCGGGAGATCAATCCCGAGACCGGGCGCGTCCATACGGCCTATCACATGGCAGGCGCGGCGACCGGGCGGCTGTCGTCATCGGACCCCAACCTGCAGAACATTCCGATCCGGACGGAAGAGGGCCGCAAGATCCGCACTGCCTTCATCGCGGAGGAAGGGCATACCCTGATCTCTGCCGACTACAGCCAGATCGAACTGCGCATCCTGGCGGACATCGCGGGGATTGATGCCCTGAAACAGGCATTCGCGGATGGTGTGGACATTCACGCCCTGACCGCCTCGCAGGTCTTCGGCGTGCCGCTGGAGGATATGGACGGGGCGACACGTCGCCGGGCCAAGGCGATCAACTTCGGCATCATCTACGGCATCTCGGCCTTCGGCCTGTCCCGCCAGTTGCAGATTCCGCAGGGTGAGGCGAAGCAGTTCATCGACGCCTACTTCGATCGTTATCCGGGCGTGAAGGACTACATGGACCGCACCAAGGCGGAGGCGCGGGAGGCCGGGTCCGTGACGACCCTGTTCGGGCGGCGGGTTCATCTGCGTGGCATCAAGGACAAGAATCCGGCAATGCGCAGCTTCTCCGAGCGTGCGGCGATCAACGCCCCGATCCAGGGCACGGCGGCGGATGTGATCAAGCGCGCCATGATCCGTATCCCCGACGGGCTGGACAGGGCCGGGCTGAAGGCCCGGATGCTGTTGCAGGTCCACGATGAACTGATCTTCGAAGCCCCCGATGCGGAGGTCGAGGCGACCATCGCCACAGTGCGCCAGATCATGGAAGGCGCCGCGCATCTTTCAGTGCCGCTGGTGGCCGAGGCCGGGCAGGGACACAGTTGGGCTGACGCCCACTGACGACCTGTCACGGATCGCCGGTTCCCGTGGTCAGGCGGTCAGCCCGTCGCGGCAATTGACGGCGATCTCCGCGACGGAAGCAGCGTTCGACAGGGACAGGACGGTGAGAACGATCTGTGCCAGGTCGCCGGGCGGGATCATTTCCGCCTGCGGTACGCTTTCGACCCTGGCGGTCATGTCTGTCGCCACGTAACCGGGGCAAAGGGCGGTGCAGCGCACACCATCGTCCCAGCCCGCATGACGGGTGGCATGGGACAGGGCGACAGCGGCGAACTTGGTCATGGAATAGCCGATGCCGCTGTCATAGACGACCTTGCCGGCCAGCGAGGCGACATTGATGACGCGCCCGGCGCCGCTGCGCCGAAGATGGGGCAGTGCCTTTCGCGTCATGGACAATGGTGCCTTCACATTGATCGCCCACATGAGATCAAGGTCGTCGTCGGAGCCCTCCTCGACGGAGACACTCTTGAGAATTCCGGCGTTGTTCACCAGGCCGTCGATGCGGCCAAATCGGGCAACTGTCGCATCGATCCATTCCTGATGGGTTTGCTGGTTCTCGGCTTCGTAGTGACCGGTCATGACCCGGTCGGGGTTCCAGTCGGCCACAAGGTCGCGAAAGGCATCCGGATTGCGCGCGCCGAGGCTGAGGCTGAAACCGGCATCATACAGAACCCGCGCTGTTGCCAGACCGATACCCCGGTTGGCACCGGAAATCATGATCACCCGCCCGTCCGGTTTCAGCATCCCGGCCCCACCTTTCCCCGACGCGATTGCCGGTCAGTCATAGAGGACCACGCAACGCACCTCGATGCTCCAGCGGTCGGGGGCGTCGGGGCGGGTGGTGCGATCCCGGAAGGCACTGTGAAAGCTGAAGGTGCACGGACCATCGGCGCCGTCACCCGTCGCGCCTTCAGATCGTGCCAGTTCGCCAGCAGAGTCCCACTGCTTGATCAGCAATGCCTCGTCGCGGGTCAGCTTCGGGTAGAGATACCAACCATGACCATCCGAATGCCTGGCGAAGTAGTTCTCGCCGACCCTGTCCTTGTAGTGAATCTCGAACACAACGAGGTCTTCGGGCCTGACTGTACCGGCATCGCAAAGTGCCAGCGGGTCGGTCTCGACCGGTTCCGCCACGATATTGCGCCAGACGTTGATGATGGCGAAACGGCCCCTGGTGATGGCATGTTCGGTCCTGTCGCGATCCAGCAATGCCTGACCTTCGGGCAGCAGGCCGCGGATCGTGTCATTGGCGCCCGGCGGCCTGGTCAGGTCGCGCAGACGCTGCGGGGCGCTGGTCAGGGTATAGTCGCCGTGTACCACGCGGGCCGGACCCTGCACCTGCTGTCCACCGTCAATGCGCTTCCTGCTCTTCTTGCCGGTGGCGGATCGGACGTTGTGGTCGAATGCCGCGACAACCGCTGCTCCCGTGGCTGCGCGCACGATCTCCTCGCACCCGGGATAATAGCTGCGCAGCACGGCATCGTGGCTGAAGAAGTCGAGCTCGGGATCGTGCAGCGGGCTCGGCTGGAGCTCGAAGCCGTTGTGCAACAGCGTGGGTTGCCGGTTGGCGTCGTGTTGGCGCGCGTCCATGACGGGCATGTCCGTTTCCACAAGATCGACGCCGATCCATGCATTGTCGCTGCCATCGAGATCGCGGCGCGTCAGGACCTTGCCGTTGCGATACAGCGAGGGCTCCGATGACCCGGCCATGTAGTTGAATCCGCCGGGCCGCACGGCGGCCGTGTCCAGTTCCATCGTCAATGCCATACTCCGATCAGTCTCCTGTCTGGCTCCGGCCGCAATCTCTCGCGATCAGGCCGCATCCGGCAGGGTGAAGCCCTCGCCGACGTGTGTCGCCTTCCACCACGGTGCAGTCTCTACCCGCTCCGTCATCCATTTGACCACATTGGCGTGGCGATCAAGGGGCAGCTTCTGCCAGCCATGCAGGTGCATGGGCGCGGCAACCACGACGTCGGCAATCGTCGCGTGGTCGCCACAGATCCACGAACTCTGTCCGAGCCGGGTGTCGAGAATGCCGGCCAGCTTGTGGAAGTTCTCCGATTCCGCTTCCAGCGCCGCCGGGTCGGTCTCCGTCCCCAGCAGTGGCTTCACGCAGTTCTCCACCAGGTAGACGTAGCAGCTCGGGAACCACGCCCCACACTCCCACAACAGCCAGCGATTGACGTCCGCACGTGTCTTGAGATCCGTGGGATAGGCCTGCGCATTGCCAGCCTTGTCAGCGGCATACTGCAGGATGGCGTTGGATTCCCAGAGGATCAGATCACCGTCGCGCATGGCCGGGATCGCCGCGTTGGGATTGATTGCCATGTATTCAGGGCTTTTCTGCTCGCCCTGGAAGTAGTCGATCTTCGTCAGGCTGTAGTCAGTGCCTGTCAGTTTCAGTCCGGCGAGAACCTTGCGGCAATTCACCGTGATCGGATCGGCAAGTATTTCCATCTATTCCTCCTGTCATGCACCGGCATTCAGGGAAGGGCTACTGCGCCGGCATCATTTTTTTCAGCGTGGCAAAGTGTGAAGAACAGGGCATCATCGGTCCAACAGATGAAAATGGTATCCATCACAATGAACCGCGATATTGCGCGACTGGATGTGAGACTGCTGCTGGCTTTCGAGGCCCTGCTGACGGAGCGCAATGTCTCCCGCGCGGCAGAGAGACTGGGTCTGACGCAGCAGGGCATGAGTGGTCAGCTCGCGCGTATGCGAAGCCTGTTCGGGGACCCGCTGTTCGTCCGATCCAGCGGCGGCGTCGTGCCGACACCGCGTGCGGAGGAGCTGGAGCCTGCCGTCCGCACGGCCCTGTCCAGTCTGGAGCCGCTTGTCTCTCCGGCAGTTTTCGAACCGGCGAGTTTCGAGGGCACTGTCACGATTTCCGCGACGGACTATGCGCTGGCCCTTGTGATGCCTGGATTGCTGGGACGCCTGCGTTCCTCAGCACCTGGGTTGCGGATCGTGGTCCGACCGGCTGACGCGGCCTCCCTTGAATCCGACATGCGGGAGGCACGGACCGAGCTTGCGCTGACCGTGCCGCAATTCGCACCGACCGGGCTGCACGCCCGGAAACTGTTCGACGAGCGCTATGTCGGTGTGGCGCGGAAAGGGCATCCGCTGCTGGATGCGGACAAGGTCACGATCGACGGTTTCTGCGCCCATTCGCATCTGCTGGTCGCGCCGTTCCGGGGCGACGCGTCGGGACCAACCGACGATGCCCTTGCCGCGATAGGACGCAAGCGGAAGATCGCGCTGGTGGTTCCGGGGTTTTCGGTTGTTGGTGCTTTGCTGGAGCGAACCGACCTGATCGCGGCCATGCCGGAACGGCTGATCCTCTCCATGAGGCGTGACCTCGTCCGTTTCGATCTGCCTGTCGCGGTCGAGGGCTTTCGGTGCGACATCTACTGGCCGCCGCGCCTGCATGAGTCGCCGCCGCATCGCTGGTTGCGCAATGAGATCGTCAGGGCGGCGGCGGCATTCGATACTTCTGCCGGATCAGACGATCTGCAGGGCCTGAGGTGAGGCCACCCGACTGACTGCCCCCGCATCCCGGGCGGGGGCAGTCATTTGTCGTGCGTGTCAGGCCTTGGCGAGTGCCTGTTCCAGATCGGCCAGAATGTCGTCGATATGCTCGATACCGATCGACAGGCGGACGTAGCTGTCGGAGACGCCGGAGGCGAGTTGTTCTTCCGCCGTCAGCTGCGAATGCGTAGTCGTCGCCGGGTGGATCGCCAGGCTGCGCGCATCGCCGATGTTGGCCACGTGATAGAACAGTTCCAGCGCATTGATGAATGCCGAGCCTGCGTCCTTGCCACCCTTGATCTCGAAGCCGAGCAGGCCGCCGAAACCACGGTTGAGGTAGGTATCGACGCGTGCCTTGGCCTTGCCCTCGGCCAGACCGGGGAAGATCACCCGTTCCACTTTCGGGTGGGCCTTCAGGAAATCCGCGACGCGGATCGCGTTCTCGCAGTGTGCCCTGATGCGCAGCGGCAGCGTCTCCAGCCCCTGAATGAACTGGAAGGCGTTGAACGGGCTCATCGCCGCGCCGGTATCTCGCAGCAGTGTCACGCGGGCCTTCAGGACATAGGCAATCGGGCCAAGCGGCCTGACAGCATCGACCCAGACCGCGCCATGATAGCTCGGGTCCGGAGTGTGCAGGGCAGGCTGACGCTCCGGCACGGCATCCCAGTCGAAGTTGCCGCCATCGACGATCAGGCCGCCAATGGAGGTTCCATGGCCACCGATATACTTGGTGGTCGAATAGACGATCACCGCTGCCCCATGGTCAAACGGGCGGCAGAGGATCGGTGCGGCCGTGTTGTCGACGATCAGCGGAATACCCAGGGGGCGACCGATCTCCGCCACTTCGCGGATCGGGAAGACACTCAGCTTCGGGTTCGGCAGGGTCTCTGCGTAATAGGCGCGGGTCCGCGCGTCCGTGGCGCGGGCAAAGGCCTCGGGATCCTCCGGGTCGACGAAGCGGACTTCGATACCCTGATCCTTCAGCGTGTTGGCGAACAGGTTCCAGGTTCCACCATACAGGTCCGTCGAGGACACGATGTTGTCGCCGGCACGGGCCAGGTTCTGCACCGCCATCGCGCTTGCTGCCTGACCGGAGGCAACGGCCAGTGCTGCTGCACCGCCCTCCAGCGCCGCCACGCGCTGCTCCAGCGCATCGCAGGTCGGGTTCATGATGCGGGTGTAGATGTTGCCCAGTTCCTTCAGCGCGAACAGGTTCGCTGCGTGCTCGGTATGCTGGAACTGGTACGATGTGGTCTGATAGATCGGCACGGCAACCGCCCCGGTGGTGGGGTCGGCACGATGACCGGCATGCAGCACGATCGTTTCGGGATTCTTGGATGACAGGCTCATGGTCTTGCGTCCTCACGGCTTCGCATAATGCCAGCGGAGGCGGTGACATCCCGACCGGGACGCAAGTACACCTCTTTAGCGGAATTTTTTAACGCGCCCGCAAGCTGGCTCAAATCGGCGCGGATGGGAAACTAGGGAAGTTCAGACGGCGGTGTCAAGCGCTCACGCGGCGGCGCGCAGGTTCTCCTGCATCCAGACGACGTCATCGGAATGAAAGGGTTTGAGGCCGAAAGTCATGCTGGATGACCGGAACAGGTTGGAAAACAGCAGCATGTCCACGTTCTCGCCATCGGTCGCCAGGGGCAGCAGCAAGCGATCTGTTTCCAGCTCGCGATCATCCGAATACTTCATCGTTGTCCGGGAAAACACCGGAGCCTTCCTGGCCACGGTCTCGGTGTAAAGCCGTTCAAGAAATGCAGCATACTCGCCACTGTTGACGTCTGCGAGCCAGCGGTCGGTGTAGTCCGTACCAGTGATGTGGTTCATCTGGGTACCGACAAGGCGATAGCGGAACCGGTAACCACCACCGATTTCCTGCACGACATCGATCAGGCCAATGTTCTTGAGCAGGCGCGGCACATCCAGTGGGTTCACTGCAGCGCGTGACGGCAGCAAGCCACCCGCCTCCAGTCCACTCCAGTAGTCCAACAAGGTCAGGTGTTGTGCCCGCAGGGGGCTTCTGTCCAGCACGTTTGCGCCTTTCTTGTACAAGCTGATTATTGTGTGGCCCGAAATGTTAATTTTTTCCTAACAAATCACGAAATTGGCCGCTGTGTTCACCCCCGGTGAGAGCCGTTGCATGGATCACAGAGTGGCACAATGGATCGGTCAGGGGTTTGGGCCGCATTGTCGCCAAGCAGCGATCCGGAAGGTTCAGACCCCAATCGCCACACCGTCATGCCCGGGGTCAGCAGCACCGTCAAAGCTGCCATCCGCCCTGACCCGGATGCCATGGACTGCCGCGATGTCGAACGTCAGCGGATTGCGCATGACTTCGTATCCGTCGGCCACCAAGTCGCGTTGCACGAAGCGCGGGATCCGGTTGGTCACGTCGATGATGTCCGATGTCGCCGAGAATCTGGGCGCGGAGACTGCCTCCGTCATCGTCATGCCATGGTCGATGACGTTCAGGGTCGCCTGCATCACGCCCATCGCGATCTGCGTGCCACCCGGGGCACCAATGGCCAGCTCCAGCCTGTTGTCACGGAAACCGAACGTCGGACAGACGGAACTGAACCGCGCCTTGCCGGGCGCAATCGATCCGGCACGTCCGGGACGTGGATCAAAGACGGCCATGCAGCCGTTGTACATGAACCCGAGACCATCGGTGATCACGCCTGACGGCATGCCGAGGGAATGGGTCATGGTGACGGCATTGCCCTGTGCATCGATGACAGCCACATGCGTCGTCTGCTTGGATTCCTCCATGCCGATGCGCTCGACGTGATGCTTCTCGCCAGCCTTGATCCGCGCGGCGGCCTCGGCGGCATAGGCCTTGGAGGTCAGGCGTTCGATGGGGACATCATAGAAAGCGGGGTCGCCCACATGCCCGTCCTTGTCGGCGGTGGCGACCTTCATTGCCTCCGCAACCACGCGCAGGTACTCGACCGTGTTGTGGCCGATCCCGGCGAGATCGAAGTTCTCCAGGATATTCATCATCTCGGCCAGCATGATGCCGCCGCCGGGAGGCTGGTTGGTGGTCAGGTGCCAGTCCCGGTAGTCAATCGCGATGGGGCTGTTGCGTGTGGTCGCATAATTGGCGAGGTCGTCGTAGCCGAGCAGTCCGCCATTGGCGGCAAAATCCTCGGCAATGCGCTCCGCGATCTCGCCCTTGTAGAAGATATCGGGACCATGCCTTGCGATCCGGGCCAGGGTTCGGGCGAGGTCCGGATTGTTGACCCTGTCACCCACGCGCTTGGTTGTCCCGTCTCCGCGGAAGTAGGCATCACGTCCGGTGGCCGAGAAGCGCAGGCGATCAGTCACATCGGCGCGACCGTAGCTGCTGCCCGAGTCCCACCAGAACTGCACGTGCGGACGGACAATGAAGCCTTCCTCAGCCTGGGCCACGGCCGGGGCACATATATCGGCCCAGTCCATTGTGCCGAACTCAGTCACGGCCTCATGGTAGGCCTTCAGACTGCCCGGCGTGGTGATCGACTGATAGCCGAGGTCGTTGACGAATCCCTCCAGCACGAAGCCAAAGCCATCCCGCGTCTCCCCGACGATGATGTCTTCCCACATGTCGGGGGTCGCCTTCATCGGGGTCTTGCCGTGGAAGTCGATGAAGGTCAGCACGTCGCGGTCAGGCATGTAGACCTGGCAGGAGCCGAAGCCCGCTATGCCGCACATCTGGGGGTCAACCACACCCTGAACCAGCGCTGCCGCCATGGCCGCATCAATGGCATTGCCTCCGCGTTTCAGGATCTCCGCCCCCGCCTCGGCAGCCTCCGGCTGTGCGGCAACGATCATGGATGTTGCTCTTGCGGCCATTGTCTTCCTCCCCCGTCATGTGCAGGGAAGCCAATCACAAGCTCGCTGCAACGACAAGCGCGGCAAACGCATTCCGGGCCGGTGCGGTTCCATCATTTGATGGAACGATCTAGCAGACGATACGCTCGATCCGGTCGGGCCGTACCCCATGTCGCCAGATGCCGCCCGGTTTCAGCAGGTCCTGCGGCTCGAACCAGACAGCCTTGTTGTTCGGCGTGATCGCGAAGTTGAGGGCGTGCAGGTCCGGGTTGATCTGCGGGAACACGCCCCAGGCGATGCCGATCGCCAGCGGCAGCGGTTCCTTTCGATAATAGGTGAACAGGGTTGCGAAGCTCTTGAACATGATCGCGAAATCGTCGCAGTCGAAGACTTCGCTGGTGAAACGGGGTGGGTCGGGCCAGCGGTCGAGGAGCCAGAGGCGAATATCCTCCACATCCTCATGCACCACGGGACGGAAGGACCGGTCCGAGAAGCTGCAGCGTGCTTCGTCGTAGATCAGATACGGATCAATCTGCTGGTCGGCGAGAATCTGTCTGATCCTGTTGCCGTCCAGTCGATCCGACCGTTCGGTGCTGGCTGTCCCGTTGCTGGCAACGACGACATCCGCTGTACCATGCCCCTCCATATGTCCCCCCGGACCGAAACCAAAAGTTCGCCGGTGGATTAGATAAGCAATCACAGCGCGAGACAACTCTCAAACGAGCGGCGCGCCATCGTTGCTTCGTTTCAAGGCATGGTGATGCTGCCCAGCAGCGCCCCGGCGCGCAGGCTCGCCGCGCCAGTGGCGGCAATGATCTGGGGCAGAAGCAGCCATTCCAGTGTCCAGGCGACGCCGGAGCGTTCCTGTTCGTGCACCGCTGACATCTGCATGCCACCACACTGCACCGCAACGAAGCGGCTGAGTGTCACCAAAGCCTCGGCATTGATCGGGTTGACCTTGTGCGGCATGGCGGAGGAACCACCACCGCTGGTCATCCGCAGTTCCGCGACCTCGTTCTGGGTCATCAGTGTCACGTCCTGGCCCAGCTTGCCGAGCGCGGCGGTCACCGCCCCGCACCAGTTCGTCACAGCGATCAGCCCGCGCCTGTTGGTCTGCCAGTGCCGTGCCGGAACCGGCAGGCCGAGATTCTGGCCCAATGCCCCCGCGACGCTCTGCCCGGCATCGCCCAGCTTGTCGAGCGTGCCAGCCGCACCGCCGCATTGCAGCCGGATGGCGGCTGCGCGAACGGTCGGCAATTCCGCCAGGACTTCGCGCAGCGGCACGATCCAGTTCTCCAGCCGGTCCGCATATCGGATCGCGATGGCCTGCTGCATTCGCGTCCGCCCCATCAGTGGCTGCGCGCCGTGGGCTTCCGAGAAGGTTTCGAGGCTGGCGAGGATTTCCTTCAGTCGCCCCTCCAGAATTCCCAGGCAGGGCTCCAGTCGCAGCACCAATGCAGTATCAATGACATCCTGCGATGTGCTGGCGAAATGCAGATGCGCACGATGTGGTTCAGCGACGGCAGCGCGCAGTTGCCGGACCAACTCCGGGACGATCAACCCGTCACGCGCACTCGCCTGGCCGAGAGCCGACAGGTCGGGCCTGAACCCGCTGATCATCGCGGTGATTTCCGTTGCGGCCAGTTCAGGGATGACACCGCAGGCGGCTTCGGCCCGGGACAGGGCATCCTCGAAACGCAACATGGCGTCGACCTCTGCCTCCGGCGTGAACCATGCGGCAATCTCCGGATCGCCAAGCAGGCCCGCCAGCAGGGGATGATCAAGTGCGCTGATGGCCAAGGAAGCGACCTCCTGTATCGTGGGAGCAGGAGCATGGCGCAGCCGAACGGCAGGCGCAAATGATGAGGAAGGTGCAGAAAGTGGGTTCGACAGCCGGAAAACGCCTGAACTGGCTGGAACCGCGACCTGCTGGCCTCTACTGCGTTCCGGGGGACTTCTATGTGGACCCGGTGCGGAAAGCGGAGCGGGCAATCATCACCCACGGACATGCGGACCACGCGCGCCCCGGCAACAACCATGTCCTGGCCACCCATGAGACTATTGCGATCGCGGAGGCACGTTACGGCAGCAATGCCGGGCGTTCGTTTCAGCGCGTCCGCTATGGCGAGATCACGCGGATCGGAGACGTGACGGTGCGGCTTGTTTCCGCCGGTCATGTGCTCGGCAGCGCGCAGGTCGTGCTGGAGCACCAGGGCGAGCGCATCGTTGTCTCCGGCGACTACAAGCGCAGCCGCGACCCGACCTGCGCACCGTTCGAGGTCGTGACCTGCGATGTGTTCATCACGGAGGCGACCTTTGGCCTGCCGGTCTTCCGTCACCCGCTTGCGAGCGCCGAGGTCGGGCGTCTGCTGGCGTCCGTCGCCACCTCGCCGGAACGCTGCCATCTGGTTGGCGTCTATGCCCTGGGCAAGGCACAGCGCGTCATCGCCCTGCTGCGTGAAGCGGGCTATTCCGACACGATCTACCTGCATGGTGCATTGCAGAAGCTCTGCGCCCTCTATCAGAGACTTGGTGTGGATCTGGGTGATCTGGCACCCGTGGCCGGGTTGCCGAAACAGGCTTTGGCCGGGCGGATCGTCATGTGTCCGCCGAATGCCATCGCGGATCGCTGGTCACAGCGGATGCCTGATCCGGTCACTGCCGTTGCTTCCGGGTGGATGCGTATCCGTGCCCGCGCCCGCCAGCGCGGTGCCGAACTGCCCCTGATCATATCCGACCATGCCGACTGGGATGAACTGACAGCGACCATCCGGGATGTCGAAGCCGGGGAAATCTGGGTGACGCATGGTCGGGAAGACGCGCTGGTCCATCACGCCCGTTCCATTGGTCTCGACGCCCGCGCGCTCAGCCTTGTCGGGCGGGATGAGGATGGCGATGCGGAGGAGGAGATGGAAGAGGCTGCGTCCTGATGCAGGCCTTTGCCGAACTGCTCGACCGGCTCTCCACCGCACCCGGGCGGAATGCCCGGCTGGACCTGATCGCCGCCTACCTGAGATCGGCACCCGACCCTGATCGCGGCTATGCGCTGGCGTCCCTGGCGGGTGATCTGAAGCTGCGTGCCGCCCGCCCGGCGATGATCCGCGATCTGGTCGCGGAGCGGACGGATCCTGAACTGTTTCGCCTGTCCTACGACTATGTCGGTGATCTGGCGGAGACGGTGTCTCTGCTCTGGCCACCCGACCGGACGGCAAATGCGACGCCACGCCTGTCAGAGATCATCGAGGGCCTGACCAGGGCGAAACGCGGACAGGTGCCGGAGCTTGTCGCGGGCTGGCTGGACAGGCTGGACCCGACGGGGCGCTGGGCGCTGCTGAAACTTGTCACCGGTGGCTTGCGGGTCGGTATCTCGGGCCGGTTGGCGCGGACGGCCCTGACCCGGCTGGGTGAGGTCGATCTTGCGGCAGTCGAGGAAGTCTGGCACGCGGTGGAGCCACCCTATACGGAACTTTTCGACTGGCTGGAGGGCCGCGCGGAACGTCCCTCCCTGTCCGAGGCGATGATATTCCGGCCACTGATGCTGGCCCACCCGCTGGAGATGGACGACCGGTCCCGCCTCGACCTGTCCGATTATCGTGCCGAGTGGAAGTGGGATGGTATCCGGGTGCAACTGGCGCTGCGGGGCGGGCAGGGGCGCCTGTTTTCCCGCACCGGCGACGACATCTCCGGAGCGTTCCCGGATCTGATGCAGGCCCTGGCAGGCGATGCCGTTCTTGACGGAGAACTGCTGGTCATGCGCGCCGACGGGGTCGGCAGTTTCAATGACATGCAGCAACGGCTGAACCGGAAGACCGTGAGTGCGAAGCTGCAGGCGGAGCATCCGGTTGGTATCCGCCTCTATGACATCCTGTTCGATGCCGACCGGGACTGCCGCGATCTGTCGTTTGTTGAACGGCGGGAGGTGCTGCAGGACTGGTTGGTCCATCATGCGTCACCACGGTTGGACCTGTCGCCTCTGGTCCCTGCGACCGATTGGGAAAGTCTGTCGGCGGCGCGGGCCGATCCGCCCCATCCGGCAATCGAGGGAGTGATGCTGAAGCGTGCCGACAGTCCCTATCAGGCCGGACGACCGCGCGGGTTGTGGTTCAAGTGGAAGCGGGAGCCGCATCGCGTCGATTGCGTGATGATGTATGCGCAGCGGGGGCACGGCAGACGGTCATCACTCTATTCGGACTTCACCTTCGGTGCCTGGCGCGACGATGAACTGGTGCCTGTGGGCAAGGCCTACTTCGGTTTCACGGATGCGGAACTGAAGGAACTGGATCGCTTCGTGCGCGGCAATACGGTGGATCGTTATGGTCCTGTGCGGGCCGTGAACCAGAGCCTGGTGCTGGAAATTGCCTTCGACGGTGTCAACCGCTCCCGCCGTCACAAGTCGGGCGTGGCCATGCGCTTTCCCCGTATCGCCCGTATCCGCTGGGACAAGCCGGCGGCGGAGGCGGATACGGTTGAAATGCTCGAACGGCTGATAAACTGACGGCAGGGTCGGGGGCGCCTCGTTCGGCAAGCTTGACCCGGGCACCCGCTTATCTGCTATGAGAAGCCGCGTGCGCGGACGATGCAGCGCGCCCCTTGTCATCATTGCGGAACGCGGAGCCTGAACCCCATGGCAGGTCATTCACAATTCAAGAACATCATGTACCGCAAGGGCGCGCAGGACGCGAAGCGCGCCAAGCTGTTCACGAAACTGGCGCGCGAGATCACGGTCTCGGTCAAGGAAGGCGGCGACGACCCTGCCGCGAACCCGCGCCTGCGTGCCGCGATCATCGCGGGGCGTAAGGAGAACATGCCCAACGACAACATCAACCGGGCGATCAAGCGCGCCACGGGTGACGGGGCCGCCGACAGTTTCGAGGAGATCCGCTACGAGGGCTATGGTCCCGGCGGTGTCGCCGTGATCATCGAGGCGCTGACCGACAACCGCAACCGGACAGCCTCTGAAGTCCGCTCCGCCTTTTCCAAGCATGGCGGCGCGCTGGGGGAGACGAATTCCGTCTCCTTCATGTTCGACCGGCTGGGTGTGGTGGAGTACCCGGCGGAAACGGCCACGACTGACGAGATGTTCGAGGCGGCTGTGGAGGCCGGTGCCGACGATGTGGCGACCAGCGATGATGGTCACGAGGTCATCTGTGCCATCGAAAGCTTCAACAGCGTCCGCGATGCGCTGGAGACCCGTTTCGGCGAAGCCAGCCGGGCCGGGCTGGAATGGCGACCGCAGAACACCACCCCGCTGGACGAGGACAAGGCCGCGACCCTGCTGAAGCTGATCGATATTCTGGACGACAATGACGACGTGCAGAAGGTCTTTGCCAACTTCGAGATCGATGACGAAGTCATGGCGAAACTTTCCGCCTGACGCATGATCCGCAGACCTGAGTTCGAAGGGGCCTCTCAGTCATCTGTGGGGCCCTTTCCTTTCTGGGGGCGGCGCTTTTCTCGCACTGACTTGATCTTGCTGGCGCAGCCCGCCAACGAAAAGGGGCGTCGCATTGCTGCGACGCCCCTGATCTTGTCGGTTTCACCGAACCGCTTCCGGTGCCGCCCTGAAGGGGCGACACCGGCAGGCGGGATCAGTGGGCCAGAACGGCCAGCAGCAGCAACGCGATGATGTTCGTGATCTTGATCATCGGGTTGACGGCCGGGCCGGCGGTGTCCTTGTAGGGATCGCCGACGGTATCACCGGTGACGGAGGCCTTGTGCGGCTCGGAACCCTTGCCGCCGTGGTTGCCGTCCTCGATGTACTTCTTGGCGTTGTCCCAGGCACCACCACCAACGGTCATGGAGATGGCGACGAACAGGCCGGTGGCGATAACGCCCAGCAGCATCGCGCCAAGGGCGGCCAGAGCGGACGACTTGTCGGACACGGCCAGGATGACGAAGTACATCACGATCGGGGCCAGGACCGGCAGCATCGAGGGGATGATCATCTCCTTGATGGCCGACTTGGTCAGCAGATCGACCGCACGGCTGTAGTCCGGCTTGGACGTACCGGCCATGATGCCCTTGTCGTCGCGGAACTGGCGACGCACTTCCTCGACCACCGAACCGGCGGCACGACCCACGGCGGTCATGGACATGGCACCGAACAGGAACGGCAGCAGGCCGCCCATGATCAGGCCAACCACGACGAACGGGTTGGACAGCGCGAAATCGGGGACGACGCCCTCAAAGTACGGATACAGGTCGGGCTTGGAGGCGAAGTACAGCAGGTCCTGTGTGTAGGCGGCGAACAGCACCAGCGCACCCAGACCGGCGGAACCAATGGCATAGCCCTTGGTGACGGCCTTGGTGGTGTTGCCGACGGCGTCCAGGGCATCAGTGGTATTGCGCACTGAATCTTCCAGTTCCGCCATCTCCGCGATGCCACCGGCGTTGTCCGTTACCGGGCCATAGGCGTCGAGGGCCACAACCATGCCGGCCAGCGCCAGCATGGCGGTGACGGCGATGGCGATGCCGAACAGGCCCGCCAGGCTGTAGGTGATGATGATACCGGCGGAAATGATGATCGCGGGGATCGCGGTCGATTCCATGCCGATGGCCAGACCCTGGATGATGTTGGTCGCGTGACCGGTCTCGGAGGCCGCAGCAACCGAACGCACCGGGCGGTACTCGGTCGAGGTGTAATACTCGGTCACCCAGATCAGCAGGCCGGTGATCACCAGACCGGTGAGCGCACACCAGAACAGGTCCATGCCGGTGAAGGCCGCGCCTTCGATGGCACCCGTACCAAGGATGTATTCGGTGACCGGGTAGAACGCGATCGCCGACAGCACGGCCGAGACGATGAAGCCCTTGTAGAGCGCGCCCATGATGTTGTTGGACGAACCCAGACGGACAAAGAAGGTCCCGATGATCGACGCCGGAATGGCGACGGCACCGATGGCCAGCGGGTACAGCATCGCGGCTTCCGCCGTGGAGCCGATGAACAGGATGGAGGCCAGGACCATGGTCGCGACGATGGTCACGGCATAGGTCTCGAACAGGTCGGCCGCCATGCCGGCGCAGTCGCCCACATTGTCACCGACGTTGTCGGCGATCACCGCCGGGTTGCGGGGGTCATCCTCGGGGATGCCAGCCTCGACCTTGCCGACCAGGTCGGCACCGACGTCAGCACCCTTGGTGAAGATGCCGCCGCCCAGACGGGCGAAGATGGAAATCAGGGACGCACCGAAACCGAGCGCGATCAGGCTGTCGATCAGCTCACGGCCCTCGATGCCCATGCTCAGCAGCACGCCGTAGTAACCGGCACAGGCCAGCAGGGCCAGACCGGCAACCAGCATGCCGGTGACGGCACCGGCGCGGAACGCGACGGACAGGCCGGCACCCAGGCTCTGGCGGGCAGCTTCCGTGGTGCGGACGTTGGCGCGAACGGAAACGTTCATGCCGATGAAGCCGGTGGCACCGGAAAGCACGGCACCGATCACGAAGCCGATGGCGACCAGCCAGCCCAGCAGCAGGCCGAGCACGATGGTGACGACCACACCGACGAGCGCGATGGTCTTGTACTGACGATTGAGGTAGGCGGAAGCGCCTTCCTGGATGGCGCCGGCGATTTCCTGCATCCGGGCATTGCCAGCCGAAGCGGAGAGAACACTCTTCGCCGTGACGATGCCGTAGATCAGCGCCAGCACGCCGCAGCCGATCACGGCCCAAAGCATTGCTGTCATTTTTTCTTGTCCCCTGTGTCAAAGACGCGTGAGAGACCCGGCATGGTGCCGGACCGTTGAGAGACTGATGTTCTGGCACCTGGAAGCACCACCGAATCCGCAATGCGGACCCCATCCCGGATCACTTCCGCCAGGTCAGTTGCGCTGGCTTATGCCAAAGTGCGGCGCACCATGCAAGGCGGCGCGGCCCCCGGGCACCGTATGGCTGCCCGTCGTGACGCTGAGGGTTCCGCGGGCAGGCCGAATGGGGAACGGTCGATGCAAGGCACCTGACCGGGGTTGCGGACCGGTCGCGCGGCAATACTGACGGCATATCCGACACTGGAAATCCGGGAATATGTGCCTTGCACAAGCGGGGCATTGAGTATCCCGTGGCGGAACATAGTTGAATACTGTGGGGAGATCACGTTCGGGCAGGTTTCCGGAGACTAACGCCAACCCATTGGCAGGAAAGGCCATGCATCATGGATTGGGCGGCCCTAGCTAAGGAACTCGTGACGCTGCTGGTTGTTATTGATCCGGTCGGCTCTATCCCGGTTTTCCTGTTCGCTGTGCAGGGGGTGCCGCGCAGATTGCATCGCCGTTTTGCTCTCAACGCCGTGGCAATCGCGGCGCTGGTCCTGCTTGCCTTCCTGGTGGGCGGCCAGTTCCTGCTGGAAACCCTGGGCCTGCGCCTCGGATCGTTCCAGATTGCAGGCGGTGTCATCCTGTTCCTGTTCGCGATGACCATGATATTCGGCGAATCCAAGCCGGCGAGGGAAATCGAGGAGGCCGGGCGCGACCATCTCGCCGGGGCGGTGTTTCCCCTGGCCATGCCATCCATTGCTTCGCCCGGTGCAATGCTGGCAATCGTGATCCTGACCGACAATCACACATCCTCGATTGCCGATCAGGCAATCACCGCAGGTCTTCTCATCATCGTCCTGATCGTGACGCTGCTGGTGTTGCTCGCGGCCAGCTTCATTCACAGGTTCATCGGCAGCACGGGTGCCAGCATCATCAGCAGGGTCATGGGAATCGTACTCGCCACGATCGCCGTCGATTCGATGATTGGCGGCCTTGATGCCCTCGGCATCCTTGATGTCGGGCCACCGCTGATCGAGAGCCCGCTGTCGCAGGGAAATCCGGGGTAGCTGTCAGGCTGTCGCGAACCGGTCGGCGAAAAGCCGCCAGTGCCAGATCTCAGACTCCCGCACCAGCAACGCGGCGGCGGTGCAGGGCCAGCCAGAGGGTGGCCAGCAACGCGAGGCTGATCATCGGCAGGGCGGCGGTGGTGACCACGTCCCAGCCAAAGGCGTGCAGCAACTGTCCGGAGCTGAGAGAGCTGACCGCGACGACACCGAAGACCAGAAAGTCATTGATGCCCTGGACCCGCGCGGCCTCCGCAGGGGTATGCGCCTCTGCCAGCAGGGTGGTGCCGCCGACGAACATGAAGTTCCAGCCGATACCCAGCAGGATCAGCGCGCTCCAGAAGTGCAGGAATTCCAGACCGGAGTGGGCCGTCGCGATGCAGATCATGTTCAGGACCGCGCCTGCCGCGATGATGCGCAGCACGCCGAATTTCCGGATCAGGATGCCGGTGACGAAGCTGGGCGCGAACATGCCGACCACATGCCACTGGATCACGGTCGCGGAACTGTTGAAGTCATGCCCGCAGGCAACCATCGCCAGTGGCGTGGCGGTCATGATCAGGCTCATGGCCCCGAATCCGGCCATGGCGGAACCGGCCGCAACCCAGAAGACGGGCTGCTTCGCGATCTCCCGGAACGGGCGACCACGCGTTGCGGCGGTGTGGCGAACCGGCTTGGGGATCCGCAGACCTATCAGGATCAGCGCCGACAGGACTGTCAGACCGGACGCGGCGATGTAACTGCCGGCGAAGGTGATCGGCTCGATCATGTCCTTGGTCCACTTGGCAAGCTCCGGACCCAGGAACCCGGCAACGACGCCGCCCGCCATGACCAGCGACACTGCCTGACCGCGCAGGATCGGCGGTGCGATGTCGACGGCGGCATGGCGATATTGCTGTCCGAAGGCGGAGAACATGCCCACCAGACCAGTGGCACAGCAGAACAGCCAGAAGTTTGACTGGAACAGCGCCAGCACACCCAGCAGGGTGCCCGCCGTCCCCAGCATCGTGCCGAAGATGAAGCCCGCGCGCCGACCGATCCGCCCCATCAGCATGGCCGCCGGTATGGTCATCAGCGCGGTGCCTGCGACCACGGCGGTGACGGGCAAGGTCGCCAGCGCCTTGTCCTCCGCCAGGCTGAACCCGATCAGTCCCCCAAGCGCGATCATGATCGCCGACGTGGAGGTGAACAGCGCCTGGCAGATCGACAGCAGGATGACGTTGCGGCGGATACTGCTGAAACCGGCGGGGGCCTCAGCCTCT
>JARGNO010000116.1 GCA_029213165.1 Minwuia sp. | reverse complement strand
GCTGCATCTGCAGGTGCCGCCCCAGCGCGCGGCGGTGCGCGTTGGCAATCATCAGGGTCATGCTGAGCATCGCTATGCCGGTGATGACGCCCGTCAGGGTCGCACCCATGGTATCGAAGAAGACCCGCTCCATCGCATAGGCCAACAGGCCACCGGCGACCGTCAGCGCCAGAACCAGCAGGATCAGTGGAATACCGAAGCGCAGGCGCAACACGGGAACAACGAAGACCACCAGCAGCCCGACCGCAATCAGCACCGCCAGTTCCAGCCATCGGGCCCAGGCGGGGCGGGAGATGAAATACTCCTGGTGAATGGCCTCGATCAGTTGCGCATGTACATCTATGCCGGGCGCGCGATAGCGCAGCGGCGACGTCTGCAGGTCGACCAGGCCCTGACCGGTCAGTCCGATCATGGCAATTGCCCCTTCCAGCGACAGCGCCACCGCATCGTCACGCAGCACATCCACCGCCGAGACATAACGACTGGCATAGGGCGGCGAGAAAGGCACGTAGATCGTGCCGTCAGCCTCCGTCGGGATGAACCAGTCGCCGATCTGCAGACCATCGATCCGCCCGTCCGTACCCGTCACCGTGATCAGCCCGCCGAGCGCGACGCGCAGCATTTCCATGGCAAAGGACGGCACCGGACGCCCATCGACCAGCGCAACCGCCGGAATCCTGCGGATGATCGCATCAGGGTCCTCGACGGCGTTCAACAGGCCCTGACCGATGGCGGCGTCGGCCACGGTCCTGACAGACTGGTCCGCACCGGGAAAGGTCGGCAGCATCTGCTTCAGCGCCGGATCGGCGAAGGCAACAGGCACGGTACGCGCGGGCCCGTTGACACCCGTGCGGGTGCGGGTGCCCCCAAGGCCCAGCACGACCGGCCAGGCCCCCACCACCTCCGCCAATATGGCGTCATAGTCGGGCAGGGTACGGATGTAGCCGAGCACATCGGCGGGGGCATCGGTCATGCGGTCGGCCAGGTGGCGCGGGGATTGCCGGTCAGGATCCAGAAACAGCACATCGACCCCGATGGCCAGGGCACCCCCCTGCCCCATCCGGTCGATCAGGTCGGCAACCACCGTCCGTGGCCAGGGCCACTGCCCGATTTCCGCGATGCTGCGCTCATCCACCGCAACGATCACCGGCAGGTCGCTCTCGACCGGACGTGGCATCAATTGCTGCGACAGGTCATAGAGTTCGCGTCTGAGCGGGTTGTCGGCCAGAAACGTGACATCCGCCAGCAGGCAGAGCGCCAGCACGACCAGCCCCAGTGTCCGGCCCCGCCAGACGGTGACGATGCTGCGAAGGCCGGTCAGTTCGGCCCGCACATCGTCGGAACTGTCATCGACTGCGGTGGACTGGTCCGTGACTGCTGACGTGTCAGTCATGCGACCGGTCCATCCCTCAAAGGTCGATTTCGAGCCCGTCGTAGGAGGCAATGACGGTCAAGGGCACCCCGTCACCACGCGAGATCTCCTCGAAACGCCGGGTCTCGGCCAGCACCTGATCGATCTGCGCGTCGCTGTAGACCGGTTCATGATGGAACATGCACAGCGTCTTCACCTGTGCCATCTGGCAGAGTTCGACGGCCACCATGTTGGAGGAATGGCCCCAGTCCTCCTTCAGCGAGGTCGCATCCGCCAGTGAATACATCGTGTCGAAGACGACGGCGTCGGCATCCCGGAAATAGCGGACGAAGTAATCCGTCTCCTCCTGATCCTCCAGCTTGTGCTCGGAGTCCGTCGAATAGACAGCAACCTTGCCGTCCTTCTCGAAGCGGTAGCCATAGGAATCACCCGCGTGGAGCTGGCGGAAGGGTGTGACCGTCATGCCGGCGATCTCATAGGTCTGTTCGGGTTCCAGCTGCACGAATTCGATTGTCGCGCCAAGGAAGTCGAAAGGCACCGGAAAGCTCGGATTGTCCTGCTGGCGACGATAGGCCATTTCCAGCACGTCGTGGCAGCCGTGGATGCGGATCACGTTGCCGGGAATGAAGGCCGGAACGAAGAACGGGAACCCCATGATGTGGTCCCAGTGCACGTGGCTCTGAAAGACATTGTAGACCTGCGGCGCGCCCGGGCCGTGCTTGCCCAGCGCATGCAGCGCCAGCCTGCGCGCGCCGGAACCCATGTCGCAAACGACATATTCATCGCCGCCGGTCTCGATCTGGACGCAGGAACTCTCGCCGCCATAGGTCCCGCGCATGTGGAACGGCAGCCCGTCGATGGCGGCCTCCGGGTCACCTCCGGCCGTGATCACCGCCTTGACCGCCGCGTCGATCTTTTCCCGCAGGTGATCGGCATTCATCGAGGTGGGAATGGAACCGCGGGTCCCCCAGAAACGGATCCGCATGACGCTTCAGTCCTCGTCCGTGTAGGCCGCCGCAGCCAGCGCCGAAACCGCCTGCAGCGCCTTGGGCATTTCATCGAAGGTCGGGAACACCTTGTCGAAGTGACTGATCGTGAAGACTTCCTTCACCACCTCCTGCATCGAGGCAATGCGGATCGTCACGCCCTTCGGCTTGGCCTGCTTGTTGGCCACCATCAGCGCACGTAGACCGACACTGGAGATGTAATCGACCTTCGACAGGTCGACCACGATCTGCTTTTCCGTTCCGATTGCCGCATCCACCAGACCGGAGAGTTCCTTCTGGAAGTCACCAGCGGACGACTGATCGATCCGGCCCTCGGCCCGGACGACAATCGCGTCGCCATAGGTCGCTGTTGTCACTTTCATGTTGCAGTAATCCCGTCCTGCACTTCACCCCTCGCCGTCCAATCATAGTGCCAGCCCCGGCGGATCGGCAACGAATACTGCCCGTGATTGACGTTTCGGAACCGTGCACCATCCTGTTGGAGGTAAGATATACTCGGAGGGACCGGAAATGGCCGAATACGAACTGTACTGCTTTGCGCAATCGGGCAATGCCTACAAGGCGGCATTGATGCTGAACATGTCCGGGGCGGACTGGCAGCCACGCTTCGTCGACTTCTTCAACGGGGAGCATCGTTCGCCCGAATACCT
>JARGNO010000047.1 GCA_029213165.1 Minwuia sp. | reverse complement strand
CCTCCCGGCCACCCACGCAAGTATCCTGAAATGGGTGGCCGGGAGGGGGAGAGGGATGGAACAGTCCAAAGAGAACCTCCCACCACGGAGACATACCACATGACGAAGACAGTTCTGCTTGCCGGCTGGGTCTCGAAGGGCAAGGGCCCTGCGTTGAAGGCCGCGCTGACCACCGACTGGATCATCGAGGCCTGTGACCCGGCGGAGGAGCCGGAAAGGTTTCGGGAACTGGCACCGAAGGCCGACGCCATCGTCGGTGGCCACATCAATGCCCCCTGGCCTGGGACACCGGACCTGAAACTGTTTCAGATACCCTTCACCGGCTATGACTTCCTGTCGCCCGAGAAGCTGCCGAAGGGCACTTTCTGCTGCAACACCTACGAGCATGAAACATCGATTGCCGAGTACATCGTGCTGTCGATGCTGGAGTGGGAGATCGGCCTGCGCCACACCGACCGGAAGTTCCGGGAAGTCGGCTGGGACGGCAAGGGTGCGGCCCAGGGGCCGGTGCATGGCGAAGTGCGCGGCAAGACCGTCGGCATCATCGGCTATGGCCATATCGGGCGGGAGGTCGCGATCCGTGCGCGGGGCTTCGGCATGACGGTGACCGGCGTCGGCCGCCGCGAGATGGAGACCCCGGCGGAGATCGACCGCTACGAGACCGTGGACAGGGGCTTGTCCCGGCTGTTGGCGGAAAGCGACTATGTGGTTGTCTGCTGCCCGCTGAACGACGCGACACAGGGCATGATGAACGCCGAACGCTTTGGCCAGATGAAGCCCACCGGCCTGATCATCAATGTGGCGCGGGGACCGGTGCTGGAGGAGGAAGCCCTCTACAATGCGCTGGCCACGAAGCAGATCGGCGGTGCCGTGATCGACGTCTGGTACCAGTACCCGAACGCCAAGGACCGCAACCCGGCGCCGTCACGCTTCCCGTTTCAGGATCTCGACAACCTGATCATGACGCCGCACAACTCCGGCTGGACCCAGGAACAGATCGACCGACGCTGGACCTTCGTCGCGTCCAATCTGGACCGACTGGCC
Organism: Minwuia sp.; assembly: GCA_029213165.1. Lineage (GTDB taxonomy): Bacteria > Pseudomonadota > Alphaproteobacteria > Minwuiales > Minwuiaceae > Minwuia. Next base: position 30,934 of record JARGNO010000047.1, on the reverse strand, counting down.
CGTGGCGAGCCGCTGCAGAACGTGGTGTTTCAAGGCACGCGGGAAGACTGATCCGCCCCTCTTCGGGCCGTGATCAGCCCCGGCGCGCGGAGCAGTTGCACCGCGCCCGGCCTTCGGCTAGGTTCCGCCGTCCGCGGGCGGCACCTGGCCGTCCGAGACCAGCGCCGAACGGCCCGTCCCCTACAAGGTGACAGCCGCCAGCGCATCCGCGGAGAGGTGCCGGAGTGGTCGAACGGGGCGGTCTCGAAAACCGTTGTACTGGTGACAGTACCGAGGGTTCGAATCCCTCCCTCTCCGCCACGTTTATATGTCTCACGCGCAACGCGCTGTGCGCGCACGCTCCGACGGGGCGGCGAACGGTCGCCGGGTCGCGGTCGCGGCCCGTTGCAGGATTCGGACTGTTTCTCTCCGTTTCCAACACCTATCCATCGTCATGCTCCCCGTCATTCCGCCTCCTCCGTCCGGACGCTGAATTCCGTCAGCGTGTTGGGACCGAAGGTCTGGATCAGGGGGACGTCGGCGGCGTCGCGGCCCTGGGCCATGAGGATGCGGGCGATGCGGGGGGTGTTGTTGCGCGGGTCGAAGACCCACCACTGGCCGGACAGATAGACTTCCATCCAGGCGGCGAAATCGCCTGACGGATGCGGCAGGGGCTCGCCGATGTCGCTCAGATAGCCGGTGCAATACCGCGTCGGGATGTTCATGCAGCGACAGAAGGCAACGGCCAGGTGGGTGAAATCGCGGCAGACGCCGCGTCGCTCCGCCAGAGTCTGGGAGGCGGTGCGGGTGGAGCGCGCATGGGCGTAGCCGAAGGTCACGTTCCGGTGGACGTAGTCGCAGATCGCCTGCACCCGCGCCCAGCCGGGCTCGGTTGCCCCGAACAGCCGCCAGGCCTCCTCGGAGAGCAGGTCCGTGTCGCAATAGCGGCTGCCCAGCAGATAGACGAGGGTTTCGTACGGCAGGTCCTGCACCGCATGTTGCTCGGCCCAGGGCGCGACCGGGTCGAGCGCGCCGCTGTCGCGGCAGACGCCATCCGTTGACAGGACGAAGTCCCCGGCAGGGGCCAGCAGCCGCGTGCACCAGTTCCCGAAACCATCGCGGTAGCTTTCCAGCGGTACACCCGGGTTCGTCGTCAGGTGGTCCGGGCGTTCAAGGTCACCGAAGCGCGAGAAATGCACATTGAGCAACGCGATCATCGGTGTCGCCTGCGGCAGGCTGTAGCGAAAGTGGCATCCGAGACTGACCCGCATCAGGCTGCACCGGTTTCGGTGGCGGTCCCTTGGACCTGTGACGGGTCATGCATGGGCAGGCCCGCCCGGTCAGCGGCCTTCGTCCCCAGTGGAGTTTTCATGTCGGATCCTGCAACGGAGGAAGCGCCGCTTCGCTGTTCCACGCCCCGACCGAAGGCAAACGGTCGTGATCAATGGCCGCCTCGGGGTCTGCCCCGGAAATCTGCCGCACGTCGATGCGACCGGCACAGCCGCTTGTAGCACGCGCAGGCGGGCCTGTCGCCGCTCTCCCACTGGCGGCCTACCCTTCGTGCGACCGGCCCACCCGCTGAGGGATGACCTGGAAGGAACTGACCTTCGGCCCGAAATGGGGTTCCCGCTTGGAGCTGGTTTGGCTGCCGCTGACGCCACCCTCTATGCACAGATAAGCATCGCCGAACGACTCTTCTGCACCGTGAAGGACATGCGGCGGCTGGCGATACGTTACGAAAAGCTCAAACGAAGCTTCATGTCCATGATCCACATCTCCGCCATCAGATGCGGGATAAACAGGCTGAATTCAGTTACTTGCGACAACACGAAGCGCCATTTCACTCCCGGAAGTATCGAGCGTTCCCTGTAGACAGGCACAAAGCCCTCGGACAGGGGGCGCAACGGACTGCACGAACCGCCAGATTCCCCATGTCTCACGCTCAACGCGCTGGGCAGGCCCGCTCCGACGGCGCGGCAAACGATCGCCGGCCGTGGTCGCGGCCTGAGTTCGAGATGGCTCGCTGCCTCTCCGCCCGTGTCATCAACGGGCTGTTCTGGTTGATGCAGGCACCTCAACCGAGGATGCCGCGCAGGGATCTCTCGTCCGGCGCGTCACCATCCCGTCAATAGCAGGTTGGCCAGTAGGCGAGAGGGTTCGGTTGTCCCCAGGGTTTTGGCTTGGTGCGTACCCGGCGGACCTGGGATTGCAGCCAGCGCTTGGTCTCGGCGGGGTCGATGATCTCGTCGATGCCGAATATGCCCGCGCCGTCATAGGGATCCGTGTCTTCGGTCCATTGCTCGATCAACGCTGCACGTTCGGCGGCGGCATCCTCCGCTTCGGCCAGGCGTCCGCCGTGCACGACATTGACACCGACGTCCGGGTCCATGAAGGAGAGTTCGGCGCTTGGCCAGGTCGCCACGACCTCGGAGCCCATGTTGGTGCCCCCCATGGCGAAATAGGCGAGGCCGAAAGCCTTTCGGAACACCAGTGAGATGCGGGGCACACGGCAGATGGACAAGGCTTCCACCAGCATGATGGCCCGGCTGAGCAGGCGGTCATGCTCGACCTTGGTTCCGACCATGAAACCAGGCACATCCTGCAGGAACACGATGGGGATGTTGAAGGCATCGCAAAGGCAGATGAAGGACGTGATCTTGTCACATGAATTCGGTGTCAGGGCACCGGCATAGTGCATCGGCTGCGAGGCGATGAAACCGACAGTCTTGCCGCCGAGCCGGGAGAGCGCGGTGATCACGCTGCCACCAAAGCGCGGTTTCAGTTCGAAGATCCTGTCGTCATCGGACAGGTACCGCAGGACCTTGCGCATGTCGTAGGCGCGGGTCCGCCGCATGGGCACAAGGTCGTAGATACCTTCATCGACTGGCGCAGGTCCCGGCCAGTCATGCTCCGGCGGCAGCTCCCAGGCATTCGACGGCAGGTAGGACAGGAAGTCCTTGATCATCTGGAATGCCTCGTCCTCGGTCTCCGCCGTCCGGTCGATCATTCCGGTGATCTTCTCGTGCACCCCGACACCGCCCAGGTCCTCGAAGCTCACTTTCTCGGATGTGGCGATCTCGACGACACGCGGGCTGGTCACGGCCATGCAGGAGCCGCGCAGCTGGACCACGAAGTCGGAAAAGGCCCCATGGAACGAAGCACCGCCGAAGCTGTTTCCCAGGATCGCGGTCGCCATGGGGATCGCGCGGTTGCGGCGATGGACATCCACGCTGGGTGTGACCTTCAGGAAGCCTTCCGAACCCAGCGTGTCGGGAATGCGGGCGCCGCCGGTCTCGCCGAAGAACACGAACGGGTGGCCGTGCTCGACCGCCTGCTGCAGCATGCGCGACTTCTTCTTGCCGCCGACAACGGAACTTGAGCCGCGCAGCACGGTGAGGTCGTCGCCGCCAACCCAGACAGTCCGGCCATCCACGGTGCCGTAACCGCCGATCTTGCCGTCGCCAGGGGTCTTCTTCGCGTCCTCCGGACGTTCCGAGCGCGCGAATGTGCCGATCTCGGTGAAGCTGTCCGGGTCGAGGAAGCGGTCGATGCGTTCCCGCACGGTGTAGGAGCCACGATTGTGCAGCCGGTCGATCTTGTCCTGCCCGCCCATCTCCGTGCGGATATTCTCGCGGCGTTCGCGAAACAGGCTGGTCACCGTTCCCACGTTGCCGTCATCGTTTGATCGATCAACCATCTTCTCTCCTGCCTCCAACAACTCGGTTCGGTTCACCAGGTATCGATGAAGGGATACTTCTTGCCCTCCCGTGGCGGCACCGGCGGCAGCCGCCGCATGCTGCCTGCGATCCAGGCGCGAGTTTCGGCCGGGTCGATCACGTCATCGATGCCGCCGCCCGTACCCGAATTGACAGCACGGGCGGTCTCGTAGGCCGTATCCACGCTCTCCTGGAACATCTTGAGGCGTTCATCCGGATCCTCGATCGCCATCAGTTCGTTGCGATAGCCCAATTTGACCGAACCCTCGATGTTCATCCCGGCGAACTCGGCCGTCGGCCAGGCGACCGTCATGAAGCCCACCAGCGTGCCGCCGCCGCACATGGCCTGGGCACCCAGGCCGTAGCACTTGCGCACGATGACGGTGAACAGCGGTGTGGTCATGTTGGCGCCGACATTGAACATGCGCGCCGAATGACGGACCAGGGCCTCCCGCTCCACATCCGGACCGACCATGATGCCGGGGCAGTCGACCAGGCTGAGCACCGGAATGTCGAAGGCATCACACAGCTGCATGAAACGGGCTGCCTTGTCGGCACCGTCTGAATCGATTGCACCTGCCAGGTGATGCGGATTGTTGGCGAGCACCCCCATGGGGCGGCCTTCGATGCGGATGAAGGCCGTGATCACGCCAATGCCGAACTGCTCCCGGATCTCCAGAACAGAATCCTTGTCGGCGAGATTGTGCAGGACATCGCGCATGTCATACAGCCGGACGCGGTTTTCCGGGATGACGTGACGCAGCGTGCGCTGGTCCGCCGCTTCCCATTCGGCGACCGGCCCCTGGAAGTAGGAGAGGTATTTCTTCGCTGCATCGACAGCCGCCGCCTCGTCCTTGACCAGAATGTCGACCACACCATTCGGCACCTGGAAGGACATCGGTCCGATCTCTTCCGGCGTGTAGATACCCAGTCCGCCGCCCTCGATCATCGCCGGCCCGCCCATGGCGATCGTCGAAGCCTCGGTTGCGATGATGACATCGCAGCAGGCGAGCAGTGCCGTGTTGCCGGCGAAGCAGCGACCATTGTTGATGCCCACCATGGGCACCAGTCCGCTCAGCTTGGAGAAGGTCGTGAAGGTGGTCGTGTCGATGGCGACCCGGGGACCGGTATTGTCGTCGCCCGGCCTGCCGCCGCCGCCTTCCGAGAAGAGGATCAGGGGAAGACGGAAACGATCAGCCAGCTCATACAGCCGATCCTGCTTGTAGTGGTTGCGCCGCCCCTGTGTGCCTGCCAGCACAGTGTAGTCATAAGATACCACCATGGCGCGGGAACGGTCATCGGGGAACAGGTCGCCGTTGACCGAACAGGTCCCGCCAATGAGGCCGTCCGCCGGTGTCCGCTTGCGCAGTGTTTCCATGTCATGGCGGGTGTGCTGGTAGGCCACCACCAGCGGCCAGTACTCCTGGAACGAGTCCGGGTCGGTCAGATGCGCGATATTCTCCCGCGGTGTGCGGAATCCCATGCCATGGCGTTTCGCCACCGCCTCGGGCCGGTTCTCGTCGAGGGTCAGCGCGTGGCGGTCAATGCTCTCCTGAAGGTCGGCACGGATATGATCCGGATCCACGGCGACAGCAGTCGCGATCTCACCCGTGTCGTCGTCGGCGCTTTCCTCCACGAAGACGACAGGAAAGCCCTGCCGGACAACGTCGCCAGCCTTCATGGTGACCTTTCGCACCAGCCCGCCCCGGTCGGCGTGGATGACATGTTCCATCTTCATGGCTTCGACGACCGCGACCTGCTGCCCCTTTCGCACCACGTCACCGATGGCGACATCGACGGAAATGATCGTGCCCTGGATCGGTGCCTTCAGTCCTGCCGCGCCCTCTGGCGCCGCAGGTGCCGCGGGTCCTGCCGACTGGGTCTTGGCCTTGCTGGCCTTCGTCTGGGCGTCGTGGGCGAACAGCGCGAGCGGGTCGCGGGCATCCACCCGTGCCCCGGCAAACCCGGCTTCGTCGTCGGACGCCTCCGGATCATTCCGATGGAAACGGGACTGATGGTGTGATGCGGTCTCCACGAGTTCGGTCAACTTCTCGTCGACCCAGCGCGTGTGGACGTTGCCGGCGACGAAATCCGAATGCTCGATGACAGCCTTCAGGAACGGGATATTGGTCTCGACACCCTCCAGCCGGAACTCGTCGAGCGCCCGGTTGGTTCGCCTTGCGGCATCACCAAAGCGCGATCCTGAAGCATGGACAATGACCTTGGCCAGCAGGGAGTCGTACAAGCCGCTGGTCTCGTAGCCCACGTATCCGAACCCGTCGACGCGCACGCCCGGTCCTCCTGGTGGCTCGTATGCCGTGATGACGCCGCCGCCCGGGAGCACGGAGCCATCCGCCATCAGCGTCTCGAGGTTCACCCGCGCCTGTATCGCATGCCCGCGCGGCGTGGCCACCATCGGATCATCAAGACCCAGGTCCGACAGGTGCGCGCCATCGGCAAGGCGAAGTTGGGCCTGGACCAGATCCACGCCTGTAACCACTTCCGTTACTGTGTGCTCGACCTGCAGGCGCGCATTGGCTTCGATGAAGACAAAGGGCTGAGCGCCTTCCCGACCGCTTGCGTCCACCAGGAACTCGAATGTGCCAAGGCTGCGATAACCGGTTTCCCTGGCGAAGCGCATCGCGGCATCGATGATCTGCTGCCGCAGGTCCGCGGAGAGACCGGGCGCAGGCGCAACCTCGACAATCTTCTGGAATCGCCGTTGCACGCTGCATTCGCGTTCGCCGAGATGCAGCACGGCACCGGACACATCACCCAGTATCTGCACCTCGACATGCCGCGCACGCGGCAGGAACTCCTCGACATACAGCGCGTCCTGCCCGAAGGCAGCACGCGCTTCCGACTGGCAACTGCGATAGGCAGCCTCCAGCGCGGCCGGATCGGTCACGGCGCGCGATCCGCGCCCGCCGCCACCGGCAACGGCCTTCAGCATGACGCCCCTGCCGTCGCCTGTCCCGGACATGAACTCCCGCGCTTCCTCCAGCGATACTGCGTGGTTCAGACCGCGCAACACGGGCACATCTGCTGCCAGCGCAGCCTCGCGGGCGCGGGCCTTGTCGCCGAAGAGAGAGAGCAGTTCCGGCGTCGGGCCGACGAAGGTCCGCCCTGCTTCGGCGCAGGCACGTGCGAAATCCGAGCGCTCGGAGAGAAAGCCATAGCCCGGATGGATCGCATCGCAGTTCGTCTCTGCGGCCACAGCGAGCACGGCCTCGATATCGAGATAGGCAGCAGCGCCCGTGCCAGGCAGCACGACCGATTCGTCCGCCATCGCGACATGCTGGCTTTCCCGGTCATCCTCCGGTGAGATCGCGACCGTTGGCACACCAAGCTCGGCAGCAGCACGCATCACCCGCACCGCGATCTCGCCGCGGTTCGCGACTAGAAGTTTTTGCAAGATATATTTCCTCCCCGGCAATTGCGTAGAACATAGCGCCGTAGATGAGGTATGCAAAAAATGCTACATTCCCCTACGGCACTTTCGATTTGACAGGGCAGATGGCCCGGTCATTATCTTGTGCAAGAAGCACCCAAAGCTTCGAAAACTGACGGTATTCTTGCAACTGGGGCGCCAAGACCCCGGAGAAATGCCGTGCAAGGGGAGGATACACTATGAAGAAGTTCGCATGTGCGGTCGCTGGCGCAGCATCTCTGCTGCTTTGCGCAGGGACACAGGCTGCCGAACCGGCAACCGGATCTCTCACCATCGCCCAGGCCGCCGAATCGACGATGCTGGATGTGACCCGCGCCGCAGCCGGTGTTGACTGGTATATTCTGGGCAACATCAATGAGCAGTTGCTCCAGCCGGACCCGACGCTGGAAGTGAAGAACTGGCTGGCCGAGAAATGGGAACTGACGGAGGTCGATGGCCTGCCGGTGATCGAGATCTGGCTGCGGAAAGGTGTCAAGTTTCACCACGGGGGCGAACTTACCTCGAGCGACATGGCTTTCGCGCACAAGCGGCTCGCCAATCCTGATGTTTCCAAGTGGCCGCACTACCAGGCCAAGGTCGATCACATCGAGATCATCGACGACCACCATTTCAAGATCATCTTCAAGGAGCCCGACGGCACCTTCATTCCGGGCGCCGGGCTGATGCGGCTCTACGGCATTTCGGAAGCCTATTACACCAGCCACTCCGAGGAGGAGATCCAGCAGCGTCCCGACGGTACTGGCCCCTGGAAGCTGGTGGACCGCAAGGTCAAGGAGGAGTTCGTCCTCGAAGCCCACGACGATTACTGGAACCAGGAGCACCGTCCGGGCGTGAAGAACCTGACCATCAAGATCATTCCGGAGGACATCACCCGTGTCGCCGCTTTGCAGACCGGTGCTGTTGACTGGATCGACGCCGTGCCTCCTGCAATGATCGAGGACGTCAAGAAGATGGACGGCATCGCCACGACGGCACGACCGTCAGGCAACAACCTGTTCATGAGCCTGCCGCAGTATCTGGACAAGCTGCCCGGCCGCAATGACAACCCGTTCAAGGATGTGCGGGTCCGCCGTGCGGCGGCACTGGCCGTCGACATGGAAGGCATCATCGAGCACGTTCTGTTCGGTCAGGCCCAGCGCTACACGACGACCACGCCAGGTTCGGCGGCCTACGACGCGTCCGTCGAGCCCTATCCCTACGATCCGCAGAAGGCGAAGCAACTCATGACGGAGGCCGGATACGCGAACGGCTTCGACGTGAACTGCTACAACCTGATCACGCCACGTGAGCCGAACGTCAAGGAATACGGCGAAGCATTCTATGCTTACCTCGGTCAGGTCGGGATCCGCTGCAAGCTGATCGGCGAGGAGTATGCGCCCTGGCTTGCCCGCAACAATCGCAGCCGCGAGCCGCAGAACGACGGTATCCTGACCCACATGTGGGGCCATGGTGTCGTCGCTGATCCGGGCACCCCATGGTCGGGCCACATGCATTGCTACGCGCCGGGCGAGGGCTGGGGCAGCTATTCGCACTACTGCGACCCCGAGATGGACGCGATGGTCAAGGAGCAGGCCACGGTCATGGATCCGGCGGATCGCATCCCGCTGCTGAAACGGATCGGCAAGAAGAAGTACGAGGATGTCGCGGGCGGCATCACGACCTACGTCCCGCTGGTCACCTTCGCCTGGCGCGAGGACAAGGTCGACTACAAGCCGTGGCCGTGGATGGGCTTCTGGCGGAAGCTCCAGGAGATCGGCATCAAGCACTAGGACTCCGCGACCTGCCACCTGTTCCGGGCCCGCTCCCACGGGCTGGCCCGGAACGCCGGTGCAGATGCTGTCCGCCGCTTTCGCCATCCCGCCGGGAATGGCCTGTCCGATTTCGGGAGTCTCAGACACCGCATGCTGAACTATCTGATCAAGCGCATCCTGCAGGGCGTCATCTCGATCATTGGTGCATCCGCGATCATCTTCGCGATCTCGCGCCTCGACGATCCGACGCTGCTGCTGCTGCCCATCGACGCGACTCCGGAAATGGTGGAGAACCTGCGCCAGCGGCTTGGTCTCGACCTGCCCATCGTGCAGCAGTACCTGATCTTCCTCGGCAATGCGCTGCAGGGAGACTTCGGCAATTCCTATCGCTGGGAACAGCCCGCCCTGCAGTTGATCCTGGATCGTCTGCCGGCAACGCTGGAACTCGCGTTCGCGGGCCTGGTCTTCGCACTGGCGCTGGCGATCCCCTTCGGGGTCCTTTCGGCTGTCTACCGGGACTCATGGTTCGACAATTTTGCCAAGCTCTTTGCCATGCTGGGCCAGGCCATGCCGAACTTCTGGGTCGGCCTCCTGCTGATCCTGTTCGTCTCCGTGAATCTCGGCTGGCTGCCCGCCTTCGGTCGGGAGGGCTTCGACAGCCTGATCATGCCGGCCATCGCGCTGGGCTGGTATCCGGTCGCCGCCATGACCCGCATGTTGCGCTCCACGATGCTGGATGTGCTCGATTCCGATCATGTGCGCATGGCACGCGCCATCGGCGTGCCCAATCGTGTGGTGGTCTGGAAGTACGCGCTGCGCAACGCGGCCGTGCCGCTGGTGACCATGCTGGGCATCTATTTCGCCAACATGCTTTCCGGTGCCTTTGTCGTGGAGGTCATTTTCGCCTGGCCGGGAATGGGGCGGATGGTGGTGGAGGCGATGTTCGCGCGTGACTTCCCGCTGCTGCAGGTCGGTGTCCTGTTCTCCGCCATCCTCTTCGTCGTGGTGAACCTGCTGGTCGATCTGAGCTATGGCGTTCTGGACCCGAGGATACGCCATGACTGATCCCTCACGCGCTGCTGGTCCGCAAACTGCCGGTCATCCTGCCGATCCGCTGGCGCCGTCAGCCATCACCCGGATGTTGCGACACGTGCGGCTGATCCGCGCCGGGAAGGTGCCCTGGGTCGCGGGTGGCATGTTGCTGTTGCTGGTCTTCTGCGCACTCTTCGCTGACCTGATCATGCCGTGGGACCCCACCGCGCTCAATCTCGGCAAGGCACTCAAGCCACCGATCTGGCAGGATGGCAGCGTTTCCGGGCATCTGCTGGGTACCGACAATCTCGGACGCGACATTCTCAGCCGGATCATCCAGGGCGCCCAGGTGACGCTGGAAGTCGGCCTCTACGCCATAGTGCTGTCCGGTGGTATCGGTGCGCTGATGGGCATGCTCTCGGCCTACTTCGGTGGTGTGGTCGATGCCGTGATCATGCGGCTGGTCGATATCCAGATGTCGATCCCGTCGATCGCCCTTGCACTGGTGCTGGCAGCGGCGCTCAGCCCCGGCATGTCGACGGTGATCGTCGTGATCGTGCTGAGCTACTGGACCTGGTATGCGCGTATCGTCCGTGGCGAGGTGCTCAGCCTGCGGGAGCGCGATTTCGTCAAGCTGGCCCGTGTGGCCGGCTGTTCAACGCCGGTGATCCTCTGGCGGCACATCCTGCCCAACGTGGTCAACACGTTGCTGGTGCTGGCATCGCTGCAGCTTGGTTCCGTCATCATCTTCGAGGCGACGCTTTCCTTCCTGGGCCTGGGGGTACAGTCGCCGCAGATGTCCTGGGGTTTGATGCTGAACGATGCACGTCCCTACATGACCCGTGCCTGGTGGCCGATCACGCTGCCCGGCATTGCCATCATGATCGTCTGCCTCGCCGCCAATGTCTTCGGTGACTGGATGCGCGACACCCTGGACCCGAAGCGGCGTCAGCTATGAACGCAGATCCCCAGGCAAAGGCAGGCCAGCCGGTCCTGAAGGTCGACGACCTGCGGACGCACATCTTCCTGAAGCGCGGCACGGTTCAGGCGGTCGATGGTGTCAGTTTTCACGTCAATGCCGGTGAGACACTCGGACTGGTGGGTGAGTCCGGTTCCGGCAAGTCCATGACCTCACTTTCGATCCTTCGGCTGACGCCGAAGCCCGGCGCGCGTACGGTCTCCGGCCGGATCGAGATCGACGGCATCAATGTGCTGGACCTGGACGAGGAAACCATGGTCCGGGATATCCGCGGCAAGCTGGTCTCCATGATTTCCCAGGATCCGATGACCTCGCTCAATCCGGTCTTCTCCATCGGTGATCAGGTCGGGGCAGCTTTCCGCTATCACGATCTCGTCCAGGGCCGCAGTGCCATTCGGGAGGCAGTGGTGAACGTGCTGCGAAGGGTACGCATCCCGTCACCGGAGCGGCGTCTGGACGACTTCCCCCACCAGTATTCCGGCGGCATGCGCCAGCGCGTGGTCTCAGCCATGGCCATTGCCTGCTCGCCCAAGCTGATGATCGCAGACGAACCGACAAGCAACCTCGACGTCACCATCCAGGTTCAGATCATACGGCTGCTGCGGGAGATCCAGAAGGAAACCGGGGTCGGGCTGATCTTCATCACCCACGACATGGGCGTTGCCGCCAACATCTGCGACCGGGTGGCGGTGATGTACGCGGGCCGAATTGTCGAGATCGGCGATGTGGAGACGATCTTCGCCAACCCCAGCCATCCCTATACCCAGGGCCTGCTGGATTCGATCCCGCATCTCGGCAGGCGGCGCGAACGGCTCTACTCCATTCCGGGGAACCCGCCTGACATGCAGAACCCGCCCTCGGGCTGCCGGTTTGCCGCGCGCTGTCCGCATGTCATGGACAAGTGCCGCTCGGAATACCCGCCCGAGACGACGGTTGCACCCGGTCACATGGCGGCCTGCTGGCTGGTGGGAAAGAGCGGATGATCCTTGAAATAGACAATCTGGTGAAGCACTTCCCCGTCGGCGGGAGCTTTCCCTTCGGCGGATCGAAGGGTGAGGTCAAGGCGGTCGATGGCGTCAGCTTCGGCATCGGGGCAGGCGAGACATTCGCGCTGGTCGGCGAATCCGGCTGCGGCAAGACCACCATCGCCAAGCTGATCCTGCTGCTGGAGCAGCCGACGTCGGGCCGCATCATCTTCGACGGCACTGATCTGACCAGCCTGAACCGCAAGCAGGTCAAGGAGTATCGCCGCAATGCCCAGGCGGTATTTCAGGATCCCTACAGTTCCCTGAACCCGCGCATGAAAGTCCGCGATATCCTGGCCGAACCGATCCGGGCGCATCAGACCATGGGCCGCAAGGATCTGGAGCGGCGCCTGGACGAGGTGCTGGAGATCGTTGGCTTGCCTGAACGGGCCAAGCGGAACTATCCGCATGAATTCTCCGGTGGTCAGCGCCAGCGTATCGCGGTTGCCCGCGCGCTCACCCTGAACCCGAAATTCATCGTGCTGGACGAGCCGATCTCGGCGCTGGATGTCTCGATCCGGGCACAGATCCTGAACCTGCTGGAAGACATCCAGAAGGAACTGGGACTGACCTATCTGATCATTGCCCACGATCTGGCCCTGGTGGAGCACGTCTCGACAACGGTCGGCGTGATGTACCTCGGCAATCTGGTCGAGATCGGGCCAACTGCCCAGGTTTTCGACGACCCCCAGCATCCCTACACGCAGGCCCTGCTGGCGGCGGTGCCGCGACCTGACCCGAAGCACGGTCTCAGCGAACAGCTTGCGACCGGGGAGATCGCCAGCGCGCTGAACCCGCCGTCAGGCTGCAAGTTCCATCCCCGCTGCCCGCATGTCCTGGATGTCTGCAGCCAGGATTATCCGGAACTCCGCCGGATCGGGGAAAGCCGCGCTGCCGGTTGTCACCTGCTTGAGGAGCGGTCCGCATGACGCAAGCGCGCGGGGCCCTGGACGGCTATGTGGTGATCGAGACGGCGGGCACTGTCGCTTCGGCCTATTGCGGCGCGCTGCTGGCCGCCTGCGGGGCGGAGGTGATCAAGATCGAACCGCCAGTGACCGGCGACCCCGTCCGCGCCCTACCGCCCTTCGCGAAGGCCGGGGCGGTGCCGGAGAATGGCGGCATGCATCTGTTCCTCAATGCCAACAAGCGGAGCATTGTTCTCGATCTCGATACGGCGGACGGGCACCGCGCGGCAGAACAGCTCGCCGCCGCTGCCGACGTTCTGGTGGAGGGCGGATCAGGCAATCATGAGCCGCTCGGCACCGACAGCGCGCACCTGGTCCGGACCATTCTGACCTGGTTCGGTATGACCGGCCCGCGCCGGGACTGGCGCGCGACCGACGCCGTCATCCAGTCGCTCTCGGGCTTCATCTATCCCATCGGGCCGGAGGCGGGCCCGCCCATCATTCCCGGTGGCTACCAGGCTCAGGTCACCGCTGGTGTGACCGCCTTTATCGCCATCATCACCGCGCTGATCGGCCGGGAATCCGGAGACCGCGGCTGCACGATTGATCAGAGCGTCCTGGAAGCGGAACTGGCCTACACCGAGATGGGGCCTGTCAAACATGCCTACGACGGGGAGACCTCGGCGCGGAAGGGCATCAACCGGTTCCGGCCGACCTATCCACAGACACTTTACCCCTGCGCGGAGGGAACATGGCTCGGTGTCACGACCGTCACGCCGCTGCAATGGTACGGCGCCTGCGACCTGATCGGCGCTCGGGATTTCGCCTACGACCCGCGTCTCCAGACCTCGGAGGGCCGTAACGATCTCTGGCAGGAGGTTGACGCGGTCTTCATCCGGCATCTTGCAGCGAAACGCGCCGAGGAATGGTTTCACGAAGGCCAGGCACGGCGGTTGCCTTTCGCACTGGTGCCAACCATGGCGGAGTTGTCCGGTCTCGATCACTTTCAGGCCCGCGAGGTCTTTGCCGACTTCCGTCTGCCCGACGGGGATACCTTCCAGGCCCCGTCGATCCCCTGGAAGTTCGCGGCGACTCCACTCCGTCAGGGCGGTGCCGCCCCCCGCCTTGGCGCCGACACCCAGGCAGTCCTTTCCGAACGGCTGGGCATGTCCGATGCCGACATCGTGGCGCTCACCACTGCAACATCGAGAGGCGCCGCATGAAGCCCCTGCGCGATATCCGGGTGGTCGACTTCACCATGGGCTGGTCGGGCCCGCTGGCCACGCGGCATCTGGCCGACATGGGTGCCGAGGTGATCAAGGTGGAGGCTTGCCAGTATGCCGACTGGTGGCGTGGCTGGGAGCACACGGAAGAGACTCTCGCCAGGATGGCTCACGAGACCACCGCCGCATTCAACCTGATGAATCGCAACAAGCTCGGCATCACGCTGGACCTGACCAGGGAAAAGGGACGCGCGCTTGTCCTGAAGCTGGTGGCGCGCGCCGACGCGGTGATCGAGAATCAGGCTCAGCCCGTGATGCCAAAGCTCGGACTGGGCTACAGCGATCTGGTCAAGGTCAATCCCGCCATTGTCATGCTGTCGATGCCGGGGTTCGGATCAACGGGTCCCTGGGCCGGGTATCGGGGTTACGGCTCGACCGTGGAGCATGGTGCCGGTCTGCCGCATCTGACGGGGGAGTCCGATGGCCCGCCGGTCCAGACCCATATTGCCTATGGCGATGCCTGCGGCGGTTTCAATGCGGCTGCCGCGCTGCTGGTCGGTATCCTGCACCGCAAGCGCACCGGCGAGGGCCAGTTCATCAACCTGGCCCAGGTGGAATGCATGCTGCAGCTTGGTATTCACGGGCCCATCCACCAGGCGCTGACCGGCGAGGCGCCGCCACGCACCGGGAACCGTCATCCCGTCCACGCCCCTTCGGGCATCTACGCCTGCGCCGGCGATGACAGTTGGCTGACGATTGCCGTGACTGATGACGCCGAGTGGCGTGCTCTGGCCGGGGCGATCGACCGCAGGGATCTGGCGACCGACGCACGGTTCGCGACTGCTGCGGGCCGCCGATCCTGTCACGATGAGATCGATGCGGTGATCGCCGACTGGGCGCGGTCGCAGGATGCGCGCGTGACCGCTGACAGGCTGCAGGCAGCGGGTGTGCCTGCCGCGCCGGTGCTGCGAAGCGACGAACTGGGGGGCGACCCTCATCTCAACGGGCGTGGGTTCTGGGTCGAACTCGAACGCGCCCATGTCGGACGAAAACCCCACTCGACCTCTCCCTATCTGATCGACGGCGCGCGTGGTGCACTGGAATGGCCGACACCTACGATCGGCGAGCACAATGATGCCGTGCTGGGGGGCATTCTCGGCCTCTCTGAAGCCGAGCTGCGTGACCTGGCTGACGAGAACATAATCGGCACCGTTCCCTTCGTACCCAAGGCGGCGCAGCGTGGCTGAACCAGCCGCGATCCGTGCGGAGGGACTGGTCAAGCGTTACGGGGCCACCGAGGCGATCCGGGGCATCGATTTCAGTGTCGCAACGCACGAGACGGTTGGCCTACTCGGACCCAACGGTGCGGGGAAGACAACAACCATCCGGATGCTCGCCGGGTTCCTTGCTCCTACGGCCGGACGCATCCAAGTTGCCGGCGAGACCATAGGCGACGCCGGGCCCAGGGCGCGGGAAGCCCGCAGACGGATCGGCTACCTGCCCGAGGGGACACCTTTGCGGCGCGACATGACGGTCCGCGAGTATCTGCTCGCGCGTGCCCGCCTCTATGGCCTGCCCCGGAGGAGGCGCCGGGAGATGACCGAGAATGCGATGCGCCGCTGCGGCATCGCCGACCGTGCCGACAGCCTGATCGGCAAGCTTTCGAAGGGGCTGAAGCAGCGTGCGGGACTGGCCCAGGCGATTCTGCACGAACCCGAGATCCTGATCCTCGATGAGCCGTCGAGCGGCATCGACCCTGTGCAGGTGGTTGAGGTCCGGGACCTGATCCGTGAACTTGGCAATGCGCACACGATCATATTCTCCAGCCATGTGCTGCCGGAAGCCGAGCAGATCTGTGACAGGGTCCTGGTGATAGGACGGGGCCGCATCCTCGGTGAGCGTCGCCGCAGCGATGCTGCTACCCGTGGTGTCGTCGTGGAGGCTGATGCGGACGCCGCGCGGCTGACGGAACTGCTGCTGCCGCTGGCGGCGGGCGAAATCCGAACCGAAGCCGCAGGGCGGGGCACCCGTTGTCGTTTTGACCTGCGGCCTGAAGCCGACACGGCGCTGGTCGCCGAAGCGGTTGTCGGTGCGGGTCTGGGCCTGCGCAAGCTGGCCGCCGAGCGGGACGACCTGGAGAGTGTCTTTCTCCGCCTGCTGGGCGATGATGAGGCGGCGACGGGAGCATGACCCGCGCCATTGCCATTGCGGCTGCCGAGATTGGCGTACTCCTCCGCTCGCCTGCGACCTGGGTGCTCTGGGCGGTGTTCCTGTTCGCTGCCGGGTACGGTTTCGTCACCAGCCCCGCGACACATCTCGAGACCTCCATGCGGGGGGCCCTGGGTTGGGTCCTGTTTGCCCTGATGTTTCTCATCCCCGCTGTCGCCGCGCGCCTCCTGTCGCGGGAGTTCGAGGAAGGTACGATCGAACTGACGCTCACTGCACCTGTCAGTGATCTGGAACTCATCGTCGGCAAGTATCTGGCCGGATTGGTGCTTGCCTTGGCCTGGTTGGCGACAACCCTGCCGCTGGCGGGTCTGCTGGCGCTTTACGGCAGCCCGGAATGGCTTCTGCTTGCGACCGGTTATCTCGCTATCGCGCTGGTCACGATCCTGTTCATGGCAATGGCCTCGCTCGGCGCGGTGCTGGCACCGAACCAGGCGCTCGGCTTCGTTCTCGGGGCAGGCCTGATCCTCGCGGTCTGGTTCTCGGGTGCGGCGCTGGCGCTCTTTCCGGCACTGTCGCCCGAGGCCCGCGTTGCCCTGTCCCTTGCCAACCAGTTCGATGAGATGAGCAATGGTATCCTTGACCTGCGCGCGGTTGTTCTGCCGTTGAGCCTTGCCGCAGTGGCGCTGTTTCTGGCCACACGCGTCATCGAGACGAGGCGCTGGCTGTGATGCGGCTGATTGCCATGTTCGTGACCGACCGGCAGCTTTGGCTGGCGCTGGCGGCGACCAGTCTGGCGCTTTCGGCGCTGGTTGGCCTGCTGTGGCCCGAACTGCATGTCTCCTGGTTGCTGCTGCTGGTGCTGGCGGCGCTTCTGCTCGGTCTCTGGGCTGTCGCAGGCGGCATCCGGAACGTCCGCGAGATCGGGCTGCGGCGTGCTCTGATCGGGGGCAATGTCGCCACGATGACCACCGTGCTGGTCGGGCTGGCGGTGCTCGCCAATCTGCTGGCGAGTCTTGTGCCATGGCGGGTGGATGTCACCGCAGGCGGTCGCTATACCCTCTCGCCGACAACGCTGGAGGTCCTGGCTCAGATCAGCACACCGGTGGAGATCGTGGGTTTCTTCCCCGATACGGCGGCCTTTCGCGTGCGACGCGATGCGGCCCGTCGGTTGCTGGACCTTTACGCGCGCCGCAATGCCTCACTGACAGTACGTTTCGTTGATCCGGAGATGAACCCGGGCGAAGCACGCAGCATGGGCATGGCCCGCTCCGGTATCGTCGTCTTCCGTCAGGACGAGCGGATGGTGGATACTGCCACGATCGGGGAAAGGGCCTTTACCGAGGGGCTGATGCAGGCGGCCGGCATTGCCGCACGAACCATCTGCATCCTCGCTGACCTCGGCGGACCCGATATCAGCGAGGACAGCCCGGGCGGCCTGTCGCGGGCGGCGGATGGCCTGCGCAGGGCGTTGTTCGATATCCGGCGCGTTTCGGCCATCGACATGGACCTGGCTGGTTGCGCGATGGTGGCAACGGTCGGCGCTCGACAGCCCCTGACAGGCAGCATGTTGGAGGAACTGGAAACCTATCGCGATGCTGGCGGGGCGCTGCTCGTCCTTGCCGATCCCGAAACGCCCGCAATGCTCCGCGACCTGGCAAGACCGTTGGGGCTTGTCGCCGGGGAAGGCCACGTGGCCGATCCTTCAGTGCATGTCGGCGACGACCCGTTGACCCCGGCTGTGCTCACAGACCGGTATCCGGTATCGGAAGTCGGCAACGGACTGGAGACCACATATTTTCCGGGTGTTGCACCAATCGAACTCGTGGGGGACGCAACGGATGGCTGGCCCGGTGCACCGGCAGTCGACAGGGATGGTGTTGCCGCGCCGATTGCCGTGACCACAGAGGCAGGCCTGCTGACCGGTACCGGCGGTGTGCAACGGAAGGGGAGGCAGGCGCTGGCCGCCATGGCCCTGCGCCGGATCGCGGGAAACGAGGCACGCGCGGTCGTGGTGGGTGACAGCGACTTCGCGACCAACGCCCATGTCTTTTCCGGTGGCAACGGTCAGTTGCTGATCAATGCCGCGCGCTGGTTGACGGGCGCGCAGCCGCTGACCGACATCCGTGCCCGATCCTACGCCTTCCGACGCCTTGTGCTGGCAGAAGGGCAGGGGGAAATGCTTCGGCTGAGCAGTCTTGCGGTGTTGCCGGGACTGGCGCTGCTGCTGGCCCTCCTCGTCTGGTGGAGGAGGCGCTGAAATGCGCTTTTCGACCACCATCTGGCTGGGCCTGCTGTTCGTCTGCGTGGTCGTGCTGGTTGATCTTGCATGGACGCAGCTTGATGGTCCGGCTGAGGAAAAGCCGGTGATGTGGCGTATCGGGACTGCCGATGTGCAATCGCTCGAACTGCGTCACCGGTCAGGCGCGGAACGGCATTTCACACGTACGACGGAAGGATGGAGCGGGGGCGATCCGGCACGCGTCAACGCAGCGCTTCTGCTGCTTGCATCGCCTGAGGCCATGCGGCGTCTGCCGGCGGCGAGCGCCGATCCTTCCACCTATGGATTCGGGCGTCCGGCCCTGACGATCAAGCTGGTCGACCCGGTCCGGTCCGCCAGCGTAATTGAGGTCGGCGATGCGACACCTGACGGCAGCAACCGCTACGTCCGCCAGGCAGGTGGCGATGCAATCTTCCTGGTGCCCCGGAGCTGGTTCGAAGCCCTGATGCTGTTGCTCCCCGATGCAGGGGATACCGACCGATGAGGCGCGTTGTCCTGATCCTTGCGCTCTACACCATGACGGTTGCCGCCATTGTCGGTGTCCCATGGTACCTGGCGCATGTCGCGCCGTGGCAGCAACAGGTGCTGTCGGTGCATGGTGAGGTCTTCACCATCAGGGATGTCGCCGAACGCCTGCGTTCCACACCGGCCACGGATCCTGCAGAAGGCGCGCTTGAGGCCAGCTTTCGGATACTGGAGACGATCGCGCGGGAACGGTTGATCCTGCGCGAAGCCGAAAAGCGCGGCCTCGTTCCCTCCGCAGGGGAGGTTCGCAGGTTGATGGCCAGCAGGATCGGTGAGACCTCGGCCAGCATGAACGATCAGGATCGCCGCCTGGACGCCCTCCGCAGAGCAGCCGGCCTCAGCGAAGCGGAGCAGGTCGAGCGGTTCCGTCTCCGGCGCGCCGCAGCGGCGCTCGCGGCGGCTCTGGCGGAGACCGATGGTGACGCCGTGCCGGTCATTCATCTGACGGGTGCTGCCTTCGATGACAGGCAGACGGCGGAGGCGGTGGCGCGGGCCGCGCGCGAGGCGGGAGACCTTGCTGCGATACTGGCGTCAGGAAAGCTGCCCGGCGGCGATCTCGGCTGGACGCCTAAGGGCGCGGATGATGGCAAGGCCATGGGTCAGGTGCAGATCCTCTGCGGCGATGCAAGGACCTGGCTGACTCTGGAGCAGGCCCGCGAGCGTTTCCCCGGAACGGACTGGCAGATTGCGGCGCCGGGCACCGGCCTTGGCACATGCACGGTCACTGCACGGATACCCGGCGGGCGGCTGATCGACGAGATCGCATTCCGGATGCCCGTCGGCGCTGTTTCCCCACCTTTGCTCACGGAGGAGGGATTTCTGGTGCTGCAGGTCCTGGAAACGGGCACCCGCAAGGTGTCACCTCAATTGGCTGAGCAACTGGAACGGTCTGCGCTTGACCGCTGGACCGGAACGGCACTGGCTGAGGCGCGCGCGGCGGGCGAGATCCGTTTCAACTGGGATTCAGACGCCCTGGCGCTGCTGCAGAAACGCGGACCGAAGTTGCCGTAGGGTCAACAAGGGTTCAGGATTGGACAGGACAGTGCTTGGGGAGGACATGATGAATCTGCCGGATATCGACTACAGCAAGGTGTCACCGCGCGACGAGGTCGTCTTTCGCGACCTGCTCGAGCACTGGGCGGCCGTCCAGCCGGAAAAGACCTTCGCGACATTCGAGGATGGCAGCATCTGGACATATGGCGATGCGCGCGCCAGGGCGGTACATGCCGCGCGCGGCCTGCGTGCCCTGGGGGTCGGCCAGGGCGACCACGTGATTTCCTGGCAACCCAATTCCGGCACCACCATCCAGACATGGCTTGGCATAAATTACCTTGGCGCTGTCTACGTCCCCTTCAACACAGCCTATCGGGGTGGTCTGCTGGAGCATGTGGTCTGGCTCTCGGACGCGAAGGTCGCCGTTGTCCATCCTGACCTGGCCGGGCGACTGGCGGACGTGAAGCATTTCGATCTGGAGACGGTGATCGTCACTGGCGGTGGCGAACCTGCTGCCATTCCGGGTCTGAGGGTGCTGGGGCTGGACGCGCTGACACCCGGTGCCCCGCCAGCCGCTGATGAGGCTCCGCCGGAGCTGCCCCGCCCGACCGAGCCCTGGGACACGCAGTCGATCCTGTTCACCTCCGGCACCACGGGACCGTCCAAGGGGGTATTGTCATCCTATATGCACATGGCCCGGATGGCGAACGTCTGCACCTACTGGCTGGGTGGCGATGACCGGATCATGATGCATCTGCCGCTGTTCCATGTCGCGGGCATTGCTGCCGTGACGCGCATGCTCTGTGTCGGGGGTTCGGTCGCGGTGCTGGAGTCGTTCAAGACTGACAGCTTCTGGGAAACGGTTAACCGGATGGGCGTCACCTTCTGCGTGATGATGGGATCCATCGCCACTTTCCTGTCCAAGCTGGAGGTAAGTGACGCGGAGCGGAACACGACGCTGAAATCGGTGATCCTGGCGCCGCTCACAGCCGAGTCCATGGCCCTGGCGAGGCGCATCGGAATCGACTGGTACACCACCTTCAACATGACCGAGATCTCCTGCCAGATCATGTCCGGTCGCAACCCGGAGACTGCAGGCACCTGCGGCCTGGTGCGGCCGGGTGCGGAGGTCCGCATTGTCGACGATAACGACTGCGAGGTGCCTGTCGGCACTGTGGGTGAACTGATCATCCGCGATGCCGCTCCATGGGCGATGAACCACGGCTATCACAAGAACCCGGAGGCCACGGCGACGGCCTGGCGAAACGGCTGGTTCCACACCGGTGACGCCCTGAAGGTCGACGCGGACGGGAACTTCTTCTACATCGACCGGGTGAAGGACTCGATCCGCCGCCGTGGCGAGAACATCTCCTCCTTCGAGGTCGAGGTGGAGGTCAATGCCCACCCGGATGTGCGGGAGGCTGCCGCCGTCGCCGTTCCCTCGGAGCATGGCGAGGATGAGGTCATGGTGGTCGTCGAACCGGTGGAGGGGCGCACGGTCGATCCGAAAGCGCTGGTGGAGTTCCTGATCCCGCGCATGGCACATTTCATGGTGCCCCGATTTGTCCGTGTGATCGACGCCCTGCCCAAGACACCGACGCTGAAGGTCCAGAAGATCAAGCTGCGTGAGGCAGGCGTGACCGAAGACACTTTCGACCGCGAAGCCGCCGGCATTGTCGTCAAGCGTCAGGACTTCAGGAAGAGTGCATGAACCTGTGGCAAAGCGCGCCGCTGCGCCGGAGCGGCTGGGGACATGCGGCGTAACATGAAGAACGTTCACTCAACGTCAGCCGAAGGTCACATGCCGGCGTTCATGGTCACGGAGAGGCCTTGCCCGCGACTTTTCCACCACCGTCTCACCCCCTGATCCGCACCGGCAACTCGCTGAAGCCGCGGATGAAGTTTGAGTAGATTCGGGTTCCGGGTCCGGTGACTTCGATCTGCAAGTCGCTGTTCAGGACTTCTTCCCACAGGATGCGCAACTGCTGTTCGGCCAGGCGGTCGCCGACGCAGCGGTGGACGCCGGCACCGAAGGACACGTGGCGTCGCGCGTTCCTCCGGTCGACGCGGAACGCGTCCGGGTCTTCGAACACCGCGTCGTCGCGATTGCCCGATACATACCAGAGCACGACCTTCTCGCCCTTGCGGACCATCTGCCCTGCGAACTCACAGTCCTGCAGCGCGGTGCGGCGCATGTGGATCACCGGCGACTGGTAGCGGATCATCTCCGACACCATCGTCGGGATCAGATCGCGGTTCTGCCTCACCAGGTCGAGCTGGTCGGGGTTCTGGTGCAGCGCCAGCAAGCCCCCGGTCATCGAATTCCGGGTGGTGTCATTGCCACCGACGATCAGCAGGAACAGCGTGCCGATGAACTCGGCGCGGTCCATGTCCCTGGTTGCCGCGTCATTGGCCAGCATCGACACCAGATCGAACCCGCCGCGCCCCTCCGTGCGTTCATCCCAATACGGCAGGAAGGCTTCCGCCATCTGCTGCAGCACCGCGTAGCGCTCCTCCTCCGATTTCACCAGCGGGTCGGGCGCATTCAGGTTGGCCGTCGCGACGTCCGACCAGTGCATCAGTTCGTGCCGGCGTTCCTGGGGGAAGGCGAACATGGTCGCCAGCATCATCGAAGTCAGTTCCATCGATACCTTCGCGACCCAATCGAAGGGTTCGTTGCGCGGCAGGGCGTCCAGGATTTCCCGCGTGCGGGTGCGGATCAGGTCCTCGTATTCGCGCAGGCTGCTGCGGTTCCCGATCGGGGCAACAGCGCGACGTCGGCCCGTGTGTTCGGGCGGATCCATCGAGACAAAGGCGGGGCGGTCGAGGTCAGGCGCGATGTTCGCGATCTGAATGCCGCCCAGGTCCGCGCGGTTCGAGAAGAGCCCGTGGTTCAGTTCGGCCTGCATGATCAGGTCATGGCTCGAAACCGACCAATAGGGGCCATACGGGCTGTCGGCACAGAAATGCATCGGCGCCTCCGCCCGCAGCCGCCTGAAGACGCCATGCCAGTCGTCCCGTGCGTAGAGGCCGGGATCGCTGACATCCAGTGACTGGAGCGGGGTGTCCGGCAATGACCCGGATTGGCTGGTGCTGGTCATCGAAACCTCCTGCGACCGTCATCGGCGGATGATGCCGGTGACGGTAGGTGGTCGGATGCAGCGCGGCAATATCCCGGGCGGAACATCTGCGGGCAGGTGTCGGCGAACAGCCGGTCCTGATCACACCGGGCCTGCATCCGCTTGTGAAGCGCCTCTCCGCGTGCTGGATTGTCCGTCGCTGACGCCAGCGCGATGACAGGAGGCACCTGATGACGTTCGACTATTCCCCCTTGCTGCCCGCCCATGTTCCGGCCCCCGCACCCCGGTGGACAGGGTTTCCGGAGTTCAATTTCGTCGGGGGACATATCGACGACGCGACCGTGCCGGTGGATGACCTGCGGGCGGCGGTGGACCGGGCGCTGGCGCGGGAAGGGGCGGATCTGGCGACCTACGGGCTGCAGAGCGGGCCGCAGGGCTACCGGCCCTGCCGGGAATTCGTCGCGCAGAAACTGCGGACATATTGCGGGATCGAGACGAGTGCCGACGATGTCCTGCTGACCTCCGGCTCGCTGCAGGGCATGGACCTGGTCAACCGCCTGCTGCTTCAGGAAGGCGACACGGTCATCGTCGAGGAATCGAACTACGGCGGCGCATTCGCCAGGCTGCGGGCGCTGGGGGTCAACATGGTCGCCGTGCCGCTGGACGAAGACGGCATGCGCATGGATGCGCTGGAGGCGGCACTGGACGATCTCGCCGCGAAGGGGATCAGGCCGAAATACATCTACGCCATCATCACGGTGCACAATCCGACCGGCACCATCCTGCCGCTGGACCGGCGACACCGGATGCTCGAACTGGCGAAACGGCACGGCGTGCCGATCTTCGAGGATGAGTGCTATTCCGATATCGTCTGGTCGAATACCCGCCCGCCTGCGCTGCGGGCGCTGGATGACAGCGGCATGGTCATTCACATCGGCACCTTCTCCAAGACCGTCGGACCGGCCCTGCGGGTCGGCTACATCAACGCGGACTGGCCGGTACTGGGCCGTCTGGTGGCGATGAAGTCGGATGCGGGCTCAGGCGCGCTGGAACAGATGATGCTGGCCGAGTACTGCCCGGAGCATTTCGATGCCCATGTGAAGAAGTGCAATGCGGTGCTGGAGGGCAAGCTGGACACGCTGATCGAAGCCCTGGACGAGAACTTCGGCACGGCCATCGACTACCGCAAGCCGCCCGGTGGCATCTTTCTTTGGGTGCGACTGCCGAAGGGCGTCACCACTGCACGCCTCGCCGCCGTTGCCGCCGCGAAGGGCGTGGCCGTGAACCCCGGTCCTGAATGGTCGCTGGGGGCCGATGCGGATGACTGGATCCGGATCTGCTTTGCCAACCCGCCCCTGGAGACCATCCGCGCCGGTGTCGCCAGACTGGCGACGATCTGCCATGAGGAATTCGGTGTGCCGGAGATCAGCGGCAACGTGAAACGCTGATCCGGCTGTTTCCCGCACCATTCAGGGACGCAGTGCGATGGTCCAATCCAGACCGTCGACCGTGCCGTCCGTCATGGGAGTCGCGGTCACGTCCATGAAGGCACGGTGTGAATTGACCACCCCGCGCCAGAGTTCTGTCCAGCAGGTCAGCAAGTCCTCGCGTTCCGCGCCTGACAGCCCGCGCACAATTCTCAGTCCGGTCTGCCTGATCGTGGCCGACGTAGTGCTGGCAGCACCTTCGGCACGGACCCCGTCACCCATCCCGCCAAGCATCGCAGCCAGCAATTCCGCGACCTCGTGCGGCCCGCCGTCTTCGGTCCCCAGGGCTTCGGCAAGCTTGCGTCCGTTCTGCAACCCGGTCAGCCGGGCGGCGGAAGTCGCCAGGTCCAGCGCGCGATCACGCCCGATGCTGCCGACCAGTTCGCGGATGCCGTTGCGGATGTATTCGACGGCGTAGTTCCGGTTTGCCTTCACCAGCCGCAGGTCGTTCCACTGGTCATCCGGCGGCGCGGGCTGGGCGTCGGGGTCGAAGGCGGGGGGGCGTTCGTCCGGAGCGAACCGCAGCCGCTCCTCCGCGCTCAGGTCGTGGTCGTATTCCCTGAAATAGCCACAGAGGCCGAACTGCCCGGTCATGTCCTCGGAGACACAGACGAATCCCAGCCGGGGGTTCTTCAGCGAGACCCCGTTCTGCGCGTACCATCCATTCAGGAAGCCACGGCTTGCCTCCACCGGCACGCCGCAGAGCGTCGGGCCGTCGTACATCCAGCGTGGATAGCGGAACCGGACCCAGGCCTTCCTGTCCGATTCCTCCATGTACTCCACGGGAACCCCGCCCATGCTGTTGGACAGCACGTGATATCGTGCGCAGGCAACGGCATCGGGCAGCCCCTTCAGGCCCAGTTTCTCGAAACTGGAAAGGAACTTCTCCTCGTGCTGGCGGCGGAAAAGCCGGAACATCCATTCGCCGATGACATCCGGCCCCTCCCGTACGGCAACCATCAACTGCAATCCCAGAAGGTACTGGTGGTGGATGTCCGCCTGTGCCGCAATGGCGCGAAGATCTTCACTCATGGGGCTGACCGACTCCTGTTCTTCCGATGATCACCGTCAAGCTTCTGCAATGGTTTACCCCAGTACATGCGAAGCTGCATGCGCCGGATAGGCATGTCTCGTCTGTCAAGCGCACCTGCACCGACCGTGTCTTTGAACGTCTGGAGAATCAGAGCGCTCATTGACGTCAGGCAAACAGCGACCCCAAAGTCTCTCACAATGAGCTGGATTCGTGCGTTCTGATCGTCGGCTCGGTTGACGGCCACCCCGGGACGATGCTGAACGCAAACACCGCAATCCGGACTGATGTCCAGCCTGTGCTAGAGTTCGCATTCACCACGTCGTCAAGGATCGGAAATGCTCGACCTCCAGAACCGCACCTCGATCTATCAGCCCAGCCAGCCGGGGCTGAAATTTCCTGAGGAACCCAAGTTCAATTCCAATGAGGAACTGCGCCTCGACCGCAAGAAGCGACTGGTTGCGGCCTGTCGCGCGTTCTCCCAGTTGCAGTTCAACTTCGGCTTTGCCGGGCACCTGACCATCCGGGATCCGGAGCATCCCGAACTCTACTGGACCAATCCGATGGCGGTGCACTTCGACCGGGTTTCGCTGTCAAACCTGATCCTCGTCGACCACTCGGGCAAGGTGATCGAAGGGGATTACGCCGTGAACCGGGCGGGCTTCGTCCTGCATGGGGCGGTGCATGATGAACACCCGGATATCCTGGCCATGTGCCATGCCCACACAATCCATGGAACGGCCTTCGCAGCTCTCGGGCGGCCGCTGGACCCGATCACCCAGGATGCCTGCGCCTTCTTCGAGGATCACGTGGTGATCAGGGACGAGGCCGGTCATGTCGCGGTTGATGAAGACGCGGGTCCGAAGGTCTCGCGGGCCTTCAAGGGCGTGAAGGCGGCGATCCATCAGAATCACGGCCTGATCACGGCGAGCCGCCACAGCATTGATGCCGCTGCCTTCTGGTTCATTGCTCTGGAGCGGTGCTGCCAGCAGCAGTTGCTGGTGGAAGCGACCGGCCACAAGCCGGTGCATGTTCCGGTCGACAGCGCCCGCTACAGCCGGGAGCACGTGGGCAGTGAATATATCGGCTGGCTGCATTTCCAGCCGATATACGAGCAATTGGCCGAAAGCCGACCGGACATGTTCAGTTAGGTTGCCCGACTGCACTGATTTGCGGGACACATTCCATTCAGTGAGCCTGTTTCCGGATTGCATGCTTTTCGTCTGCGGAGGAGGGGAGCTCTCGGAGTCTTTCTGAGTGGATGCCTTGTGCTGGGCGGACTTCCTTCGCTGCCATCTTTCGCCGGACGCCTTGCATGCTGTAGCGTGCGGGGCAGCCGCAATGATGGAGACCCACCGTGACCCAAGCTCCCCTCAGCCCGTTCCATCTCGCCTTCCCGGTTCATGATCTGGCGGCGGCGCGCAGTTTCTATGGTGATCTGCTCGGCTGCCCGGAGGGGCGCAGTTCCGCTGACTGGATCGATTTCAACTTCTATGGTCACCAGATCGTTGCGCATCTGGCGCCCGACGCGACCGGCGAGGCGGCAACCAATGCCGTCGACGGCCACGGAGTCCCCGTGCGGCATTTCGGCGTCGTGCTGCCAATGGACCAGTGGAAAGCGGTGGCCGAGAAACTCCGGGACGCGGGAACAGACTTCGTCATCGAACCCTACATCCGGTTCAGGGGAGAGCCAGGGGAGCAGGCAACGATGTTCTTCAAGGACCCCAGCGGCAATGCAGTCGAGATGAAGGCATTCGCCGATATCGGCAATCTTTTTGCGAAGTAGATCATTCCATCAAACGATGACCGACGAACCAGCCCACCTGAAGACCATCACCGCAGCGGTCAGCAGGCGAATCCGGGGCCGGTCGAACAACCGCTGTGCGGCAGGCTGAGGCGCAGGTGATGACATTCGCGGATCATCTGATCTATGCGCTGCTGTGGCTGTTCTTCGGGGCGGCCCACTCGGTGCTGGCGTCAGAGACTGCAAAGCATCTCACGCGGGCCTGGTTCGGGCGGCAGGAGCGACTGGCCTACAACCTCGTTGCAGTGCTTCACTTCGCAGCAACAGTGGCGGCAGGACAGTTCCTGCTGGGCGGATCGGCTGCGGTTCCGTTCAATATGCCACCCCTGGTTCAGGGGGCCTTGGGCGCGGCGCTGGTCGCCGGAGCGATCCTGATCCTGGTGGCGCTGCGACACTACGATCTGGGCCGGTTCGCCGGAACGACGCCGGACCGCCACGGCGCAGCACCGGAGCCGCTGCACACCGGCGGGCTGCATCGCTGGGTCCGGCACCCGCTCTACAGCGGCGCATTCCTGCTGCTGCTTGGCGGTGCCACGGATGCGTTCGGGCTGGCCACCTGCCTCTGGGCCAGCCTGTATCTCCTCATCGGGACGTGGTTCGAGGAACAGCGGCTGATCCGTCTCTACGGCGATGCCTACCGGCGGTATCGCGCGACGGTTCCGGCATTCATTCCGTGGCGTGGGCGGGCACGCTGAGGGCGGTTTTCTCCGCGCGCGCCGGAACCTGCCACATCAGCGCCTGCAACTGCTGCCAGAAGCTGCGGCTGTCGATATAGCCCAGGATGCGTCCGACCTCCTGCCCGCCATGCAGCAGCACGAAGGTCGGGGTCATGCGCACGCCGGTGACATGCTGCAGGTCGTCCGGCCGATGGTGTCTGAGGTCGACCCGGCGCAGCGGCGCACGCTGACCCAGGGTCGTCTCGCCGTAGTCCCGACCGACTGCGTCATTCCAGACCGCGCAATAGATGCAGGTGCCCAGTTCGAACATCACCAGTTCGGTTCTCGGCTCCGCCGCCTGCGTCGCCATTGGCAGGAACAGCCAGAGCAGCGCCATCGCCACTGCCAGCCGTGGCGCGCGGCGGACCGTCCGAAACGGAGAGGTGAATCGGGTGAGGGTCATGGCCGTGGCCTTCAACTGTTGTCGGTTTCCATGGGCATGTCCGGTTCCGCCGACCATTCCAGCAGGGAATTGTCATAGAGCTGCAGATTGTCATGCCCAGCCACATGCAGCGCGAACAGGGTCGCCGCCGCCGCGATGCCACCACCACAATATGTGATCACCGGCTTCGTGGCATCAATTGACGCGACCTGTTGCGCCATCCGGTCGGGACGCGCGAAATCGCCGCTCAGCGGATCCAGCAGGTCGGTGGCGGGTAGGCTGACACTGTTCGGAATACGGCCCGGACGGCCATAATGTGTCCCGCCCGTACCCTGGAACTGGGCGACTGACAGGGCGTTGACGATCTGCACGTCTCCGGAGGCAATGGCCTGTCGCACCGTATCCCGGTCTGCGATGGTGGCCTGGTTGCGGCTGCCCCGGAAGGTTGTGGGCGTGAACGTCTCCTCTCCTGAGGCCACCGCCCGGCCCTCCGCGACCCAGCGCTGCCAGCCGCCATCCATGATGCGCACGTCACGCAGTCCGGAGACGGTCAGCACCCACCAGGCGCGGGTGACGGCGACCGCCGTACCGGAACCATAGAGCACCACCGTGTCGTCGGGCCTGATCCCGATCTCCGACAGCACCCGGTCGATCTGTGCCTGCGGGGCAATGGTGAAGGGATAGGCGCCCTCCGGGTCCGACAGGTCGTCGACCATGTGCAGATAGGCCGCGCCCGGAATGTGCCCCGCCAGCCAGGCCTCGCGACCGCTGTGGATCGTGGAGGCCCCCACCGGCTTCGTCTCGAACGTCACCGTGCAGTCGATCACCCGGATCGTGCTCGCCTCCAGGCCAGCCTCGACAAAGGCCGGATCGACGATCAGTTCAGGTCGCTTGGTCATCTGTCATTACCCTCTGTCCGGGCCATTCCGAGAACAGGCCGACGGTTGCAGAGCGTAGAACAGGTTCTGCGGCTGCTCCAGCCACGCTGTGGCACTGTCAGGAACCGGATTGGTGCATAAGGTAGGAAATGATCTTCCGGCGGGTGTCCGCATTGCGGATGCCAGGCAGGAATTTCTTGCCCTGCACCACCGCACGGGGATTGGCAACATAGGCATCCAGGGTTTCCGCGTTCCAGAAGAGACCCTCTCGTCCGGCAACCTTCATGGCCTTCGAATAGGCGAAGCCGTCCAGTGTGCCTGCCTGTCGTCCGATGATGTTGTCCAGCGGCGGGCCCGGAAGTTTCCGTCCACCCGGTTTCATGGCGTGACAGGCCCTGCAGTTGGCGAAGGCCTTCAGTTCGGCATCCGTTGCAGTGTCGGCAGTCGCCGCCTCAGGCAGCAACAGCAGAAGACTCGCCCCCATGGCCCATACTGGAAGTCTCATCCCTGCACCCCCTGTTTGCCTGGATGATACCATATCACGTGCAACAGGGCTTCTTTCCCTCAATCGTCCGGGTGGGGTGTTGCCTGCCCGGCGCCGACCGCCAGCCCCTTCAGGATCGGGCAATCGGGGCGGCTGTCGCCGTGGCAGTTGCTGGCCAGGTTGGTCAATTCGTCGTGCAGGGATTGCAACTCCGCCATCTTGCGATCGATCTCCGCCAGATGGTCCAGCGCGATGGCCTTCACGTCGGCGCTGGCGCGGTTGCGGTCCGCGTAGAGGGCGAGCAGTTCACGGCAGGCATCGATGCTGAAGCCGAAACTGCGGGTGCGCTGCACGAAGCGCAATTGCTGCACCTCCTGCGTGCCATAGTCGCGATAGCCGTTGCTGCGCCGTGCCGCCGGAGTGACCAGCCCGATCTCCGCATAATAGCGCACGGTCTTGGTCGGCAGGCCCGATGCCCGTGCTGCCTCGCCGATATTCATGCGGTTTCGGCCAGTCGCGGCTGCAGCACGGTGACCTCCGCCTCCAGCGGAGGGTCGAGCAGCGCCGATTGTGCCGCGACCAGCGCCAGATCACTGTCGCCCAGCGCACGGGACCAGCCGATCACGGCGTGCACCGCGGATGCGGCAAGCGCGGCAGCGTTCTGCAACGGCATCCCGTCCAGCATGCGGGCCATGAACAGGCCGGCGAACAGGTCACCGGTGCCGTGCGGTGCCTGCGGGATTGCGGGCATGGAAATCCTGTGCAGCGCGTCGTGCTGGACCACCAGAACATGGACCTTGCCCGGCACGCCCGGACAGGACGTGCACACGACGGCGCTGGGGCCAAGTGTCAGCAGGTGCCGGGCGGCGAGCATGACCTCGATCTCCGTGGTGGTTGGCATCCCTGCCAGCACACCAAGCTCGAACCGGTTCGGCAGCACGATGTCGGCGCGCGGCATCAGTGTGTCGCGGATCGTCTCCGCCACGCCCTGCGCGACGTAGCGACCGGTGTGGGTGTCGCCGATGATGGGGTCGAGGACGTAGCGAC
>JARGNO010000046.1 GCA_029213165.1 Minwuia sp. | reverse complement strand
CGCAGATCGAGATCGACCGCCGTCTGATCGATGAGCGCATCGTGCGGCTGAAATCCGACCTGGAACACGTCAAGCGCACCCGCGGCCTGCACCGGAAACCCCGGCAGGATGTTCCGTTTCCGGTGGTGGCGCTGGTTGGCTACACGAATGCCGGCAAGTCGACGCTGTTCAATCACCTCAGCGGCGCAAAGGTCTATGCGAAGGACCAGTTGTTCGCGACACTTGACCCGACGATGCGGGCAGTGACCCTCTCCGACGGGCGGCCGGTGATCCTGTCCGACACCGTTGGATTTGTCGCTGACCTGCCGACACAGCTTGTCGCCGCCTTCTCCGCCACGCTGGAGGAGGTGGTGGAGGCTGACATCATCCTGCATGTCCGCGATGCGGCACAGCCCGACACCCAGGCTCAGGCCGCCGATGTGGCTGGTGTGCTGGAGGGGTTGGGCATCGACCCCGGCGACACACCCCGCATCGTGGAGGTCTACAACAAGATCGACCTGCTGGATGCGGAGGCCCGGCTTGCAGTGGCCGATGAAGCTGCCACACGGAAATTTCCCGGCGTCCTCGTCTCCGCCATCACGGGGGAGGGACTTGATGACCTGGCGGCAGAGATCGCCCGACGCATTGCCCGCACCAAGGTCGAGGTCGCGACGACTGTCGACCCTGCCGATGGCGCGTCACTCGCCTGGCTCTACCGGAACGGTGAGATCCTGTCGCGGGAGGACGGGGAACAGTCGATCCGTCTCACCGTGCGCATGTCCCCCGCCGATGCGGGCCGCTGGGCCAAGGAACATCCCGGAACATGAGATTCTAACTGCAAAGCAAACATTGATCGGATAACGCTGGACAATCAGATCTCAATTCTTCGCTCGCGAGAACCATTTTTCGTCTATCATGAATTTTACAGAATCTGGATTTTCAATATCGGAGCGCAATAATGGCAAATAATATTTTCAATACAGCAAACGAGACATATAGACAATTATTGTCTGGGGGAAGCATTTTTAGAATTCCTCGATTTCAGAGAGATTATAGTTGGAAAGAAGAGCATTGGGAGGACCTTTGGTCTGATATACAAGATCTTATCAATGACCCAGGCACAGAAGCACATTATATGGGATATCTAGTTTTACAACCCACACCTGATCGATCATTTGATATCATTGATGGTCAACAAAGAATTACAACATTGTCTCTTTTTATTTTAGCTGGAATGCGAAAAATAAAAGAATTGGCACAGGGTGGAATCGAACAAGAAAATAATGAGACACGACTCAATGAAATTCGAAGAACATATATCGGTCAATTAGATACGATATCACTTTCTGTAAATACAAAATTGTCTCTAAATAGAAACAACGATCATTATTATCAAACATATTTGACAACACTTCGTGAGATGCCCGCCCGTGGATTTAAATCTTCAGAGCATTCTATGAGAAAGGCAACTGAGTGGTTTTTGAAGAAAATTTCCGACTACATCGAATTTGGGAAATCAGAAAGTTCTGATCAAGGACGTGTGGTTGCAGAATTAATTGATAAAGTAAGTCAGGGGTTATTCTTTACAGTTATTACTGTTGATGACGAACTAAATGCTTATAAGGTATTTGAAACACTGAATGCGCGAGGGGTCAAGCTTTCTGCGCCGGATCTGTTGAAAAATTATTTGTTTTCAATAATAAATAGAGACACCTCAGAATCCACACACGATTTCGAATTAGACAAAGTCGAAGGTCGGTGGTCCGACATACTTGATCGATTACAGTCTGATAATATTACATCTTATCTTAGGACCTACTGGGGGTCCAATTACTCCTTTGTCCGACAGTCCGAGCTTTTTAAGATTATCAAGCGCAAAATTTCAAATAGAGAAGATGCTTACAAACTAATTTCTGGACTTGAAGACGGACTTGAAACCTATTTGTCCCTCACGCAACCTGATCAGTCGAATTGGACTGGCGAAGATAAGGACAATGCAAAGCTTCTAAAAATGTTCAGCGTAAGACAACCGCTGGCGCTCTTGATGGCCACGAGAGAGAAAATTCCAACTGGTTTTTCTGTGGTCTTGCGCGGGATAGTGAATATTACATTCCGCTACAACGTTATAAGCAACCTTCAAGCTGCGGAACAGGAGAGAACATATTCGCGCGTGGCCATTGGCATATCTAGTGGAATTTTTACAAATGCCAATGAAATATTAAAGGAACTGAGCCAAATTTATCCTAATGATGAAATTTTTCGAGCAAATTTTGCTACAAAGGTTTTTGATACAGGAAGCAGTAGAAACAAACAAATTGTTAGATACATATTGGCAAAGCTTGATGCCCAGAGTTCTGGGACGCCTTTTTCACCGCCGTCTCCAGAAATTACTATTGAGCATGTTCTTCCAGAAAATCCGGGCGACGATTGGGCGGAAGTCTCCGATGCGGATGTTGAATCATCTGTGTATCGAATTGGCAACATGATATTACTTGAAGATAAATTAAATAGTCTAGCTGGAAATTCCTCATTTGAATCAAAGAAAAATCAGTATAGAAAAAGTTCTATTTCTGATGCATTGAAATTATCTGAATTTGACGAACTATGGAATGTAACGGAAATTGACAAGCGCCAAAAGAAATTGGCAAAATTGGCGACAACAGTTTGGCGCGTTTCACAATTGCACTAATTCTAGAGTTTCGCACGCTGGCCAGCATCTGCATTTCGGCGGGCGCCCGCGACCGCCTTGCGAGTGTCACGCCTTAGGCTTGTCCGGCTCCTCGACCGCATGCCGGCCGAAGTCAGGCACGTCGGTTTCCTGACCGGCGTCGATGATGGCGCGACGGATGTCACGGGTGCGGCTGAACAGTTCGAACAGGGCGTCACCATCCGACCAGCGGATCGCCCGCTGCAAGGCGGCCAGATCCTCCGTGAAGCGACCGAGCATTTCCAGCACCGCTTCCCGGTTGTTCAGGAACACGTCCCGCCACATGGTCGGATCAGAAGCCGCGATGCGGGTGAAATCACGGAAACCGGCGGCGGAGAACTTGATCACCTCCGACTTGGTGACGGCCTCCAGATCATCCGCCGTACCGACGATGTTGTAGGCGATCAGATGCGGAATATGACTGGTGATGGCCAGCACCTGATCGTGGTGCTTCGTGTCCATGGTCTCCACCAGTGCGCCCATCGCCTGCCAGAATCCGATCAGGCGATCGGTCGCTACCGCATCACATCCGGGTGGTGGCGTGACAATCAGCCAGCGCCCCCGGAAAAGGCTGGCGAAACCGGCGTCAGGCCCGGAATTCTCGGTGCCCGCGATCGGGTGCGCAGGAACGAAATGCGCATGGGGTGGTACATGCGGCGCCACCGCGCGAACGACACCGTCCTTGACCGATCCGACATCAGAGAGGATTGCACCGGCTTCGAGTGCGGGTCCGACTTCCGCAGCCACCGTTCCCATGACACCGACCGGCGTGCACAGGATGACCAGATCAGACCCGGCGACGGCCTCGGAATTACTGGCAAAGGCCTGATCCACGAGGCCGGAACGCAACGCGCGTTCACGATGATCCGCATCAGGTGTGGCGCAGACAATCTCATCCGCCAAACCGTCGACCCGCGCGGCGCGTGCGATGGACGAGGCGATGAGGCCGATCCCGATCAGGGTCAGCCGCCGAAACGGAACGAAGCCTGTCATCCCTCGGCCAGAAACTGCTGCAGGGCCGAAACAACCGCCTCATTGTCCGCCTTGGTGCCTATGGTGATGCGCAGTGCTTCGGGCAGACCATAACCGCCCATCTGGCGCAGGATGATCCCGCGCGCGCGCAGATAGGCATCCGCCGCATTCGCCTGATCCGGGCCACCGGGGAAACGGGCAAGGACGAAGTTGCCGATGGACGGCGGTACATCAAAACCAAGTGCCTGCAGCTTCTCGGTCATCCATGGCAGCCAGCGGTCATTGTGCTGCCGTGCCGCATCCAGGTGCGCCGTATCCTCCAGCGCGGCTATCGCTGCCGCCTGCGCCAGCAGGTTGGTGTTGAACGGGCCACGCGCGCGATGCAGCACGCCAATGATCTCGGGCGACGCATAGGCCCAGCCAACCCGCAGCCCCGCCAGACCGAAGATCTTGGAGAAGGTGCGGGTCATGATGACATTGTCATGCATGGCCACCAGCGCCGCGCCGGAGTCGTAGTCGTTCTTGCCGACGTATTCGGCATAGGCCGCATCGATGACCAGCAGGATGTCGTCACGCAGGCCGTCACGCAGCCGCGCGACCTCGTCGCGGGACAGGTAGGTTCCGGTGGGGTTGTTGGGGTTGGCGAGAAACAGGATGCGGGTGCGCGGCGTTACAGCCGCCAGCAGCGCATCGACATCGGCGCAGAAGTCGGTCTCCGGCGCCGCGACAGGGGTCGCACCATTCGCCATCGCGGCAATCGGGTACATCAGGAAGCCATGGCGGCTGTAAAGCACCTCATCCCCCGCGCCGGCATAGGCGGAGGTGATCAGGCCGATCAGTTCGTCCGATCCATTGCCGCAGATCAGATTGTCGGCAGGAAGCCCGAAACGCTGCCCCAGCATCTGTCGCAGGCGCACGGCACCGCCATCCGGATAGCGATGCACCGTCTCCGCCATTTCCTTCAGTGCCGCGATGGCGCGCGGGCTGGCGCCCAGCGGTGTCTCGTTCGCGGACAGCTTGCGGACGTTGTCCAGCCCCTCAAGCTCCGATTCACCGCCCTTGTAGGGAGTGATCTGCATCAGGCCGGGTTGTGGCTTTGGCGTGGTCATGGCGGCAAACCTCAGGATAGCACCGTGGCACGGATCAGGGCCGTGCAGGGGCGCGATAGCACTGCGAAGGCGCGGGGTCCAGAGTGGCGTCAGCCGTTGCCGTCGAGCATTCCGACAGGTCGGGCCGCAGCGCCGATCGGGATGGCCCGGTGGATCTGGCCTTCCGACTGCTGCTCCAGCGCGGCAATGCGGGGATCGTCGCGGCTTACGAACCCTTCGATCTCCAGCAATTGCTTGAAATCATCCTCCCGGCCGCTGGTGGCCATCACGTGCCCGGAAAGGCCATGACGCTCCAGCAGGCCACCAAGACGTGTGCGGCTGAGTTCCGGATCGGTCTGCACAACGACATAGCTGCTGTCGTCGCCCGATTCCTCCGCCGGGTAGGACGCAACGACCATCAGCTTGCGATCCTCGAAATGGCCCGTGGCACTCTCGAAGAACGGCAACGCGGTTACGATGCTGGCAGAAAGTTCGGATGTGGCCATATGCGGCCACCAGGGGGAGGGAACATCGTGATCCGGCCAGGGCAGGACGCCGATGGTACCCGGCGTCTCAAGCTCCTGAAGGACACGCTGTGCACTGCCGCACAGGATGATGGGGGCAATGGTGCCAAAATGGTTTCGCACCATGTCCCAATGGCTGATGGACCGCTCCGGCGCGTGCAGTGCGATGCGGAACGGGGACTGCATCTGACAGGCATCGGCGATGAGTTCACGCCAGATGCGTGCGACCGACGCGACAGGCATTGCGCCATCGTGGCGCGCAACCAGGGAACGGATGACATTCGCCTCACGACCGGGGCGCACGATTGGCGCCGCTGCACCACCGGCTGCCCGCTTTGCCAGTCCAATGCGCTTCACGACCGCCGCACGTTCCCGCAACAGGGCGTGCAGGTCCTGATCGATCCGGTCGATATCGGCCCTCAGCTTGTCCAGGCTCACGTTGGCTTCATCAGCCATGCCCATACTGCTCCCTCATGCTCGCACGGCCACGCTGTCCTGTAGCCGTCTCCCCTGCGGCGCGGGAGGATAATGGCAAGTACGGATTCCGAAAACACAATTCGATGCGGCATGTGACGCCCGCACGTCCGGTGATTGCTGGACAAGGCAGGAAGCCGCTGATACTCCAGCGTCAAGCGCCGTATCGCACGAGGGATTGCCGAGCATCATGAGCACCAACAAGAAGCCGCTGGTCATTGTCACCCGCAAGCTGCCCGATCCGATCGAGACACGGATGATGGAGCTGTTCGACACCCGCCTGAACCTCGACGACACGCCGATGACCAAGGCGGAGCTGATCGAGGCGGTGAAGGTTGCAGACGTCCTCGTCCCCACAGTGACCGACAGGATCGATGCCGCCGTCCTCAGCCAGGCCAACCCGAACCTGCGGCTGATCGCCAGCTTCGGCACGGGCGTGGACCACATTGACCTGGCCGGCGCCCGCCAGCGTGGCATCACGGTGTGCAACACGCCGGGTGTGCTGACAGAAGACACAGCCGACATGACGATGGCGCTGCTGCTCGCCGTACCGCGCCGTCTGACCGAGGGCGAGCGGAAATTGCGGGAAGGCGACTGGCAGGGCTGGTCACCGACGCAGATGCTGGGCCACCGCATCTGGGGCAAGCGTCTCGGCATCATCGGCATGGGCCGGATCGGCACGGCTGTCGCCCGTCGCGCCCGCGCCTTCGGCCTTTCGATCCACTATCACAACCGTCGCCGCCTGCATGAGAGCATCGAGAAGGATCTGGAGGCGACCTATTGGGAGAGCCTGGACCAGATGCTGGCGCGGATGGACATCATCTCCGTCAACTGCCCGCATACGCCGGCCACCTACCACCTGCTTTCCGCGCGACGGCTGAAGCTGATGCAGCCGACGTCCTATCTGGTGAACACATCCCGTGGAGAGGTCATCGACGAGAATGCGCTGACACGCATGTTGCGGGCTGGTGACATCGCCGGTGCCGGGCTGGACGTGTTCGAGCATGAACCGGCGGTGAACCCGAAGCTGGTGGCGCTCGACAATGTCGTGCTGCTGCCGCACATGGGCTCCGCCACCATCGAGGGGCGCGTGGACATGGGCGAGAAGGTGCTGATCAACATCAAGACCTTCGTCGACGGCCACACCCCGCCGGACCGGGTGCTGCCCGACATCTGAGTCCGGGCAGCGATTCCACTCGCGAAGACGTCTGGACAGCAATGGATGACCTGAAACAGCGCGCCGATGAACTGGATGCCGCCGATCCACTGGCCGGCTGCCGCGACCGTTTCACCATTCCCGACGGGCTGATCTATCTGGACGGCAATTCCCTGGGTGTGCTGCCAACCAACGTGGCGGACCGGGTAGCAGACGCGGTTTCGCGTGGTTGGGGCGAACAACTCATTCGGGGCTGGAACACGGCAGGCTGGATTGATCTGCCGCGCCGGATCGGCGACCGGATCGCGGGACTGATCGGCGCACCGGAGGATTCTGTGGTCTGCGCCGATTCGACATCCGTCAATCTGGCCAAGGTGTTGCAAGCCGCCCTTGCATTGGTGCCTGAGCGACAGGTGGTCCTCTCCGACACCGGCAATTTCCCCACCGACCTGTACATCGCGCAGGGACAGCTTGGACAAGCCTGGGCTCTCAGAACGGTGGCACCGGATCGGGTTTCAGCCGCCCTGACGCCGGAAACCGGTGTGCTGATGCTGACCCAGGTCGACTATCGCACTGGCCGCCTGCATGACATGGCGACCCTCACCGCGAAGGCACGCAGCCTCGGAGTTGTCACCATCTGGGATCTGGCGCATTCAGCAGGTGCCCTGCCGGTCGACCTTGCCGGGGCAGGGGCCGATTTCGCTGTCGGTTGTGGCTACAAGTATCTGAATGGTGGCCCGGGCGCACCGGCCTTCCTCTACGTCCGCCCCGATCTCCAGAACCGGGTGAGCAGCCGCCTGACCGGCTGGATGGGACACGCCGCCCCCTTTACCTTCGATCCCGAGTATCGCCCGGCAGAGGGAATTGACCGGTTTCGTGTCGGCACCCCTGCAATCCTGTCGATGGTGGCCATGGACGCGGCACTGGATGTCTGGGATGACATTGACATGCAGGCGGTCCGCCAGAAATCCCTGTCCCTCTCGGGACTCCTCATCGACTGCATTGAACGGTTCGCTGGTGAATTTGGTCTCGAACTGGCCAGTCCCCGCGACGATCACAATCGAGGATCACAGGTGTCCTGGCACTGTCCCGATGGCTACGCCGTCATGCAGGCCCTGATCGAACGGGGGGTAATCGGCGACTTCCGGGAACCGGACCTGATCCGCTTCGGTCTGACACCACTCTATCTGTCGCACGGAGACGTCGTCGGGGCAGCCGCGATCCTGGAAGACATCCTGCGCCGCCGCACCTGGGACCAGCCGCGGTTCCATGTGCGCGACAGGGTGACCTGAATCGCTTTGGTGCACATAGGAGCGACACTTTGAGAGGGTTGGTTGCGATGCGTCCATGGCGACTCAGTGGGGTCTGGGTGATAGTCTGACACCGATACGGAATTGGAGTTGAAAGCTGATGAAACACGAGATCGACAAGTTGGTGGAACTCGCCCGAAAACACCGAATGTCACCGGACGAAATCCGTGACCAGCGTCGCAGCTTTGTGTACGGGAACACGCACATCGAGAATCAGAGAATAACTCGTGAGATGGTGATTGCTGCAGACGAAAAGCTGAACCCTGAGGATTGAACGCAGTGGATGTGGAACGCTTCAGCGAAGCGCAACAACAGGAAATAATCACCGACCCTGAACAGAAGGCCAGACGTGAAGCCGAGAATGGCTTACGGCAGTTCGGCATGGCGATGGATTTCGTGCGCGATTATGTGCACGACAACGAACGCGCATTCAAACTTCGGTCCAGTCTTGTAATCAGACTCAATCATGCGTGTCTGGAGGGGATTCATCCACTGGCGGGAACATATCGCAACACACCTGTGAAGATTCATGGAAGTCGTCACGAACCGCCAGAATCGTTTCTTGTTGGCGATCTGGTGCATGACATGTGTGAATATGTGAACACCAATTGGGAAGAAGGTTCGGCACTGCATCTGGCCGCATATCTGTTGTGGCGGCTGAACTGGATACACCCCTTCGCCGACGGAAACGGGCGGACGTCACGCATGGTGTCTTATGTTGTCCTATGCATAAAGCTGGACAGCATGCTTCCGGGGCGGATCACAATTCCTGATCAGATTGCTGACAACAAGGACCCTTACTATGACGGGCTGGAGCAGGCCGACAAAGGTCTCGCCGAGACAGGCACCCCCGATCTCTCCGTACTGGAGGATTATCTTTCCGGATTGCTCGCACACCAGCTTGTGGAAGCAACCCGACTGGCCGGTGGTCAAGTCGATACCGACAATGGCTTCGAAGAAGCCTGAACACGACTGTACTTCAGGAACCTGACACCGAAAATTCGAGAGGAAATGACTGATGGCTGAAGCGTTTGTGTGTGAGGCAATACGGACGCCGTTCGGGCGCTTTGGCGGCGGGCTGAAGAGCGTTCGTGCGGACGATCTCGCGGCCCATCCGCTGAAGGCGCTGAAGGAGAAGCTGACCGCTGTCGATTGGGAGGCTGTGGATGACGTGATCTACGGCTGCGCCAATCAGGCGGGCGAGGACAACCGCAACGTTGCCCGCATGGCCGCGCTGCTGGCCGGGCTGCCGGAGAGCGTGCCCGGGTCCACCATCAACCGCCTCTGCGGTTCTTCCATGGATGCTGTCGGTACGGCAGCCCGCGCGGTGAAGGCAGGCGAGGCTGAACTGATGATCGGTGGCGGGGTCGAGAGCATGACCCGCGCGCCCTTTGTCATGGGCAAGGCAGACACGGCCTTTTCCCGCTCCGCGCAGATGTATGACACCACCATCGGCTGGCGCTTCGTCAATCCGCAGATGAAGAAGATGTATGGCGTCGACTCCATGCCGGAGACGGCGGAGAACGTGGCCGCCGACTACCAGATCAAGCGCGAGGATCAGGACGCCTTTGCCTACCGCAGCCAGCAGCGCGCGGCGAAGTCACAGGCGGATGGCATCTTCGCGGAAGAGATCGCGGCGGTGACGATCCCGCAGCGCAAGGGTGATCCGGTCATTGTCGCCGACGACGAGCATATTCGCGGCGGTACCACGCTGGAGGCACTGGCCAAGCTGCCCGCGCCGTTCCGGGATGGTGGCTCCGTCACGGCGGGCAACGCTTCCGGCGTGAACGACGGCGCCTGCGCCATGCTGATCGCAACCGAAGCTGCGGCGGCCCGCAACGGCCTGACGCCGCGCGCGCGCATACTCGGCATGGCGACCGCAGGCGTGCCGCCCCGGATCATGGGCTTTGGCCCGGCACCAGCATCGGAGAAGGTGCTGGCGCAGGTGGGCCTGACGATCGGAGATATGGATGTCATCGAACTGAACGAGGCCTTCGCCGCCCAGGCCCTGGCCGTGACCCGTCAGCTCGGCCTGCCCGATGATGCGGACCACGTGAACCCGCATGGTGGTGCCATCGCGCTGGGCCATCCGCTGGGTGCCAGCGGTGCGCGCCTGATCCTGACAGCCGTCAACCAGTTGCACCGCACCGGCGGCCGCTACGCGCTCTGCACCATGTGCATCGGCGTCGGGCAGGGCATCGCGGTGGTTCTGGAGCGGGTCTGAGTCAGGCCCCATGACGAACACGGGCTGCCGGTCAGGACTTCGGCAGCCCGCATGTCTTCCTGTTGAACTCTAGGCGCATCGGCTCAGCCGCGCAGTGTCGCGCCCACCGACTTGGCCATGTTGGCAATAACCTTCTCCGCGACCGCATCGATTTCCTTGTCGGTCAGGGTGCGGTCCATCGGTTCCAGCCGCACGGACATGGCCACGGACTTGGCATCCGCGCCGATCCGCTCCCCCTCATAGAGATCGAAGATATCCACCGCCGTGATCAGGTTGCGGTCGGCCCCGCGTGCGGCGCGGATCATGTCGGCGACAGCCACATCGCGTGAGACCACGAAGGCAAAGTCGCGCGTCACGGCCTGGAAGTCGGAGACAGTCAGCGGCGGACGCGTCGTCTTGCGACCGGCCTTCGGCTGCGGGATCGCGTCCATGAAGACCTCGAAGCCGACCAGCGGCCCCTTGATGTCCAGTTCCTCCAGCACCGCCGGATGGATCTCGCCGAACTGGGCCAGACGCAGTTTTGGTCCCAGCTGGATGACGCCGGACCGGCCCGGGTGATACCAATGCGAAGCGCCGCGTGCGATCTGAACCTTCGATGTATCGAGCCCGATGGCGCCCAGCAGGGCCTCGGCATCCGCCTTGGCATCGAAGGCATCCACGGCACGTGGTGCAGCGGCCCAGTGACGCTCA
Source organism: Minwuia sp. (assembly GCA_029213165.1). Classification (GTDB taxonomy): domain Bacteria; phylum Pseudomonadota; class Alphaproteobacteria; order Minwuiales; family Minwuiaceae; genus Minwuia. Next base: position 21,361 of record JARGNO010000046.1, on the reverse strand, counting down.
CCCGTGCGTCCCCGGCGGATACCACTGGCTACCCTGTCCTGCCCATCGGGCGCATCGCTGCGGTACTGTGGCCCGACCTCGAACAGCGCAATGTCGCCATTGTCGCGGGCTGCGTTTCGCGCGGCCGCCGTGATCAGGTTGGGCAGCAGGGAAGGGCGCATGCAATCGAGGTCGGCAGAGATCGGGTTGGCGAGCCGCAGGGTCGAGTCTCCGCCGCCGAAGAGCTCCGCCTGCGCCAGGGGCAGGAATGACCAGGTCACGCATTCATACATGCCGCGCGCAGCCAGCGCCCGGCGCGCGGTGCGCACATTGCGTTGCACGGCTGTCAGGGAAGGGGTCGCCACGTCGCTGAGGCGCGGCAACTGCATGGTCTCGATATGGTCGTAACCAAAGATGCGGACCACGTCCTCGACCAGATCCGCCTCTCCGTCCACGTCGATGCGCCAGCTTGGCACGCTGACCTGCATCTCCTCCCCCGCACCTTCGACGCCGAACCCGAGCGCGGTCAGGATGCGGCGTGTTTCCGCCTCCGGCACCTGCACGCCACCAAGTGACGCGATGCGGCTCTGGCGCAGGCGCAGGGTGCGTGACTGGTCCGGGATGGTCCCGGTCTGAACGATGTCGCTGGCTTCGCCGCCACAAAGCTCCGTCACCAGACGGGCGGCGACATGGATACCCCATGCAACGCTTTCCGGGTCGACACCACGCTCGAAGCGATACCGGGCATCGGAATCAATGCCGTGCCGCCGTCCGGTCTGTGCCGTGCGCACGGGGTCGAACCAGGCACTTTCGATGAAGACGTTCACCGTCTCCGGCGTGCAGCCGTTGGCCGCGCCACCCATGACACCGCCGAAGCCGTGCGCGCCGGAATCATCGGCGATGACACATTCGGTCCCCGCCATCTCATAGGTCTTGTCGTCGAGGGCGACAAAGGACTCACCCTTGCGCCCCAGTCGGACCTGGATGTCACCCTGAACCTTGTCGGCGTCGAAGACATGCAGCGGGCGGCCCAGGTCGTAGGTGACGAAATTGGTGATATCGACCAGTGTCGAGATCGGGCGCAGGCCGATTGCCTTCAGCCGGCGCTGCATCCATTCCGGGCTTGGCCCGTTCTTCACACCGCGCACATGGCAACCGTGGAAGACCGGGCAGGCATCGGCAGTCGCGGGATCGTCAAAGGTGAAGCGCACACCGATGGGGGAGGGGAAGGCACCGCCGACAGGGGTGCAGTCGAACGGTTTCAGCATACCCAGGCCGGCTGCCGCCAGATCACGGGCAATGCCGTGGATGCCCAGGCATTCCTGCCGGTTCGGCGTGATCGCCACTTCGATCACCGGATCATCCAGTCCGACGACGCCGGCGAACGGCACGCCAACAGGCGCGTCGGCAGCCAGTTCGATGATGCCGTCATGTTCGTTCGACAGCCCCATCTCCCGCTCCGACACCAGCATGCCGTTGGATTCGACACCCCGGATCTTCGTCGGTTTCAGGGTCAGACCGGTGCCGGGAATGGTCAGACCGGAACGGGCGAAGACGCCCTTCATGCCTGTCCGCGCATTGGGTGCGCCGCAGACCACCTGTTCAATGCCGCTGCCCGTGTCGACCTTGCAGACGCGCAGGCGGTCGGCATCCGGATGCGGCACGGCCTCCACGACATGCGCGGTCGTGTAGTCCGCCAGTTCGGCGGCGCGGTCGGTGACGCTCTCCACCTCCAGCCCGATGGCCGTCAGCTTCTCCAGCACCTGTTCCAGGGTCGCATCCGTTTCCAGATGATCCTTCAGCCAGCCAAGGGTGAGTTTCATCGGCTCAGCCCCCCACCCAGCGACGGCATGTCCGTCGGCTGGAAACCGTAGTGGCGCAGCCAGCGCACATCTGAATCGAAGAAGGCACGCAGGTCGGGAATGCCGTATTTCAGCATCGCGATGCGGTCGATGCCCATGCCCCAGGCAAAGCCCTGCCATTCCTCCGGGTCAAGCCCGCAGGCGCGCAGCACGTTCGGGTGCACCATGCCGCAGCCCAGGATCTCCAGCCAGTCGGTGCCTTCACCGATGCGGATCTGGCCCTTGTCGAAGGAACAGCCGATATCGACTTCAGCGGACGGTTCCGTGAAGGGAAAATAGCTGGGGCGGAAGCGCATCCGCACCTCGTCCAGTTCGAAGAAGGCACGGCTGAAGGCCTCCAGCGTACCCTTCAGATGCCCCATGTGCAGGTTCCGGTCGATCACCAGCCCCTCGATCTGATGGAACATCGGGGTATGGGTCATGTCGGAGTCGGACCGGTAGGTACGGCCCGGAATGACGATCCGGTGTGGCGGGTCCTGCGTCTCCATGGTGCGGATCTGCACGGACGACGTATGGGTGCGCAGCAGCATCCGCTCCCCGTCTTCCTTCGTATCGAAGAAGAAGGTGTCGTGCATGTCCCGCGCCGGATGGGCAGGCGGAAAGTTCAGGGCCGTGAAGTTGTGGAAATCATCCTCGATATCCGGCCCTTCGGCGATGGCGAAGCCCATGTCGGCGAAGATCTCGGTGATCTCGTCCACCACCTGGCTGACCGGATGGATGCGGCCCGTGACCTCGGGCCGGGCGGGCAGGGTGATGTCCACCTGTTCTGCTGCCAGGCGCACTTCCAGTTCCGCGCGCTTCAGGGCGCTGCGGCGGTCATCAATGGCCTGGTTGAGGGTGTTCTTCAGCGCGTTCAGGCGCGGGGCGACCTGCTGGCGCTCGGCGGGGTCCATCTTGCCCAGGCCACGCATGACCTCGCTCAGACGGCTCTTCTTCCCCAGGGTGGCGACACGTGCCGCCTCCAGATCGCCAAGATTCGCGGCGCCCGTGATCTGGCCGATCAGCTCGGCCTCAAGGTTCTCGATATCCATGTTTCAACGCTGCTCGCTGTGGGTCCGGCAGGAACAGGCCCGGACCGATTTCCGTCAGGGCCTGTTCCACCAGATCAGTCGAGGCGTCAGCCGCCGGTCTGTTACTCGGCGGCGTACTTCGCCTCGCGGGCGGCCCGGGCCTGATCGACCAGGACCTTGAAGGCGGCAGGATCGCGCACGGCGATGTCGGCCATTACCTTGCGGTCAACTTCGATGCCTGCATGCTTCAGGCCGTCGATAAAGACGCCGTAGGTCATGCCATGCTCGCGCACGCCCGCGTTGATGCGCTGGATCCAGAGGGCGCGGAAATTCCGCTTCTTTACCCGCCGGTCGCGATAGGCGTACTGCAGTGACTTCTCGACCCGTTCCCGGGCAATGCGGATGGTGTTCTTGCTGCGACCCCGGAAGCCCTTGGCCTGTTCCAGGATGTCCTTGTGGCGCGCCCTGCTGACGACGCCACGCTTTACACGTGCCATTTCTCTGCGTCTCCTTCAGGTCAGCCGTAAGGCATGTATTGCTTGACGATCTTCGCATCAGACTCCGACATGATCGTCGTGCCGCGCTGATTGCGGATCTGCTTCTGGGTGCGTTTGATCATGCCGTGGCGCTTGCCCGCCTGCTGCATGCGCACCTTGCCGGTGGCAGTAAGGCGGAACCGCTTCTTGGCGCCGCTCTTGGTCTTCATCTTGGGCATTTGCTTCCTCTCTCGATGGATGATGCGGGACATGAGTCCCCATCTGCTGAACGGTCAACGCGGCATGCCCTGCCGGAAGACCGGTGAAGCGCGGCTTATAGCGGCTGCCCGCGCGGGTTTCAAGCCCAGCAGACCGCGCCAGGAACCCCGGACACGAAAGCATTGTCGCGGCCTGGCGGATCATGCTACATTACGTAGCGTAAACCATATGAAGCGGAGGCTAGAAAAATGACGCCACCGAACCAGGCAATGACCTGCTGAACACAGGGTGTCAGGCCTTCACGGGCCAGCAGACACCAATGACAGAAACCGAGCGTCGCTTGCCGCACCCGAAACGGTCGGCACGATGCGAACAGGCCGGAGAGATCACCGGCCAGCCGTACATACGGTAACATCGCTGCCAGAAGCCCAGTCCGCAGGGCAACACACCCCGACCGGTCACTGCATCTTTCCCGCCGCTCGCGGTGTCGCGTTACCTGGATGGGCCGCCGATCAGGCAACAAGCAAGGGCAGCACCAACCGACAGGCATTCGTGCCTGGACAGGGCTCCGTCGTCATCCCCAAACCGGCGGAGCCCTGTTATTGTCAGGGCCGCTTCAATCTGTACCGGTCCGGACATGCCCAGATCTTTCCAGCCCGAAATTCCAGATGCCGGATTGTCCATTGCGATCAGGCGTTTCCGCGCCAATGATGTCACGGCGGTTGCGGCCCTGTACCGGCGAGCCGTCGGCCTAGGCGCACGACACGCCTATCCGCGCAAGGCCCTGATCGCCTGGGCCACGCCGCGCCTGTCGACGCGGCAATTCCGCAACCGGATGCTGCCCACCTGGACCTTCGTTGCCGTGGTCCCCGGCGGCGCAGCGGCGCGACAGCGGTTCCGGGGCGCGGGGCAGGGCGGCCATCAGGGGCAGGGTGGGCAGGTCGTGCTGGGCTTCACGGAGGTCATGCAGGACGGCCATGTCCGCATGCTGTTCACCGATCCGGCTGCCACCCGTTGCGGCATCGCCGGCCATCTGCTGGCCCACGCCCTTTCCCACGCCCGCACCCACGGCATCACCCGCTTCGACACCGACGCCAGCCGCCTCTCCCGCCCCGTCTTCACCCGCGCCGGTTTCCGCCCCCTGGGCCACCGCCTGCGCGGCATCGCCGGGGCCCGGCTGCTGACGACGCGGATGGTGCAGCCGGGAGGCAGGTTGTAGGGTAGGTGCGGGCACCAGTTTTCGGGCGGGGTGAATGGCGCATCAGGACTTGCAACAGACGACCACTCGGCAGGATGGCTTCTGGATCAGGCAATTGCCCGACGGTCTGAAGGAACCTGCCAGGCGCTTGCCGAGGTGGGCACGGTTGGTTGTCGTATGTCTGGTTCTCTTCTTGCTCGCCAATCAGGGCGCTGAACTGGTGAAGAACACTGCGCAGGGTCACAGGTTCATTGTACAACTGTTCGCCGACCCGATTGCGACAGTCTCAAAGCTGTTCGATGAACCAGATGCTCCGGCGACCGCAAGACAACTCATGGAATTGGCAGCGAGACAGGCACGTATCGAGGCGAAACTCGACGCATTGGCCGAGGGAGATGCGCCAAGCCCTGAGCAGCAGGAACGGCGCAAAGATGCGGTCCGGGATCTCGTGGCCGACCCTGACCCTGAAGCCAGCGCTGCAGTTGAGGAACTCACGTCAGAAAATGGCAATGTTGAAAATGCCGTCGCGCGCCTGGAGCAGGACGCACGCAACGCCACCGCTGAAGGTGCCGCGAAGTGGCGTCGGATCGGTGATCTGGTTGCCGGGTTCGACACGGCCCGCGCCCTGCACGCCTATGAGGAGGCTCATCACCTGCAGCCGGATGACTTCTGGATGGCAGTCCTGCTGGCGCGCCAGAGGCGAATTGCAGGTGATCTGGTAGGCGCACTTGATCTGCTTCCTACAATCCGGAGAGCCGCTTCCAGTGGTCGGGAGATGTTCATTGCCGATACTGAGTCCGGGCAACTGCACCTCGTTTCAGGGAACATCGGTGTGGCGCGGGCGGCTCTTGAACGGTCTCTGGAGTTACTGGAGCAGCTTGCGGCGTCCAATCCGGGGTCGGCGGAGGCGCAGCGGGACCTTTCGGTCAGTCTGGAGCGGCTGGGTGATGTCGAGGTTCAGGCGGGTGATCTGGCTGCGGCGCGGGCGGCTCATGAACGGTCTCTGGAGGTACGGGAGCAGCTTGCGGCGTCCAATCCGGGGTCGGCTCAGGCGCAGCGGGACCTTTCGGTCAGTCTGGAGCGGCTGGGTGATCTGGAAGAACGCGCTCGGGATATCCTGCGGGCGGTTGAACTCTACGAAAGAAGCCTGCCGATTGCGGAAGCACTTGCGACGAGCAATCCGTCGCATCCAGGGCTGCAACGTGATCTGGAGATTACACAACGGCGGCTTGCGGCGCTGCGGGGGAAACTGGAGTGATTTCCCGCGAGGCTGCGGGTGAAGCGGCACTGGCAGAGAATACTGGAGACGGGCGGCTGGCCGTCCAAGCCAACCCCAACCAATCTGCTATTTTTTACCATAATATTGATTATACGATAAATTGAACCTGCCGCCATCTGGCGCGATCCCTCTCTCGATATGCACGGTGAATTGGGCAATACCCTCATGCGCATCTCAGGCTGTCCACTCTAATGCACTTGTGTTAAATTCTTCTCGCAGACGCGCAATAAAGCGAAACCGGACCCGGCACGAAACCGGGCGGCAATCGGGAGAGACCAGTCATGGCCGACACAGCAGCACAGCCGTTTCATATCGAACCCAGCCCCGGAGGTGTCGGTGCATTCGTGCATGGCATCGATCTGGCCAATGACCTGAGCAGCAACACCGTCGGCGTCCTGCGTCAGGCCCTGGGCGATCACTGCGTCCTGTTCTTCCGTGACCAGAAGCTTACGCCTGACCAGCACATCACTGCGGCGGAGGCTTTCGGAGAGATCAACGTCAACCGCTTCTTCGCCCGCCTGCCCACCCACGACAAGGTCGCCCTGGTCGTCAAGGAAGCGGACCAGACCGCCAATATCGGTGGTGGCTGGCATACTGACCATTCCTATGACCAGATTCCGGCAATGGGATCGATGCTGCTGGCGCGGGAAACGCCGACACGCGGTGGCGACACGCTGTTTGCCAACATGTACGCGGCCTATGACAGCCTCTCCGACGGTCTGAAGCGGACGCTGCACGGTATGCGCGCCGTCCATTCCAGCCGTCATCGTTTCGGCGAACAGGCTGACCGGCGGTCGGAATACAAGGGCCGTCTCGGCAATGCGGAACTGGCACAGCAGGACGCGGTTCATCCGGTCATCATCCGCCATCCCATCAGCGGCAGGCATGCCCTGTACGTCAACGGCGGATTCACCCTGCACTTCGAGGGCTGGACCAAGGAAGAAAGCCAGCCGCCGCTGGACATGCTCTATGCCCACGCAGCCCGGCCGGAACATACCTACCGGTTCCAATGGGCCCCGGGCTCCATCGCCTTCTGGGACAACCGGGCAAGCTGGCACTACGCCGTCAATGACTATCACGGCGCACGGCGGGAGATGCACCGCATCACGCTGGAAGGTGAACCGCTGGACGCCTGACGCGGAGGTATCCGTTTCCGGGCGCCTGCTTGCGTTGCGCTGCGGCCATCAAGATCGGCTCCCGGGTCAAGCCCGAGAGCGTCGTGAGTGAGGTGAGTGGAGAGGTAGCATCAAACCGCCCCATCTCCCCCCTACGCGCCATGCCCGGGCTCGACCCGGGTACCCAGGAGTGCCGCGCAAGCGTGGGAGACTGGGCTCTCGGGTCAAGCCCGAGAGCGTCGTGAGTGAGGTGAGTGGAGAGGTAGCATCAAACTGCCCCAGAGCTCACCACGCCGCGCCCTTGCGCTGCCCCCTGCCCCTGTTCATAGTTTTGGGAACAGAAAAAAACAGGGAGGGGAAGCCAATGCGCTATCCGGATATTCGCGGTCTCGTGACTGCAGCGGCCCTTGGGTTTGCCGCATTTGCCGGTGCCACCTCGGCACAGGCCCAGACAGAGCTGGTCGCGGCAAGCTGCTTTCCGCAGAATTCGTTCTTTTCCAAACGCTTCGAAAGCATTGTGAAACAGATCAATGAACAGGGCGGCAAGACTGTCAAGATCAACTACCTGGGCGGCGCACCGGCCATAGGCAGCCCCTTCACGATGGTGCAGAAGCAGGCACAGGGCGTCTATGACCTGGTGAACTGCACCGGTGCCTACTACCAGAACGTGGTGCCGGAGGCGGATGCCTGGAAACTGCTGGAGCGGACACCGGACGAGATCCGCACCAACGGCGGCTGGGCGCTGATGGAGGAGATCCACGGCAACAAGAACCTTAAACCGCTGGGCCGTATCCACTACGGCACGCCGTTTCACCTGTACCTCGGCAAGGGCAAGTCCATCGACAAGCCGGACCTGACCGGCCTGCACCTGCGCGTGGCACCGATCTACACCAATTTCTTCAAGGCGCTGGGCGCCACCACGCAGAATTCCAACCTGGCGCAGATCTATGCCCTGATGGAGAACGGCACCGTCGGCGGCTTTGGCTGGCCAATCACCGGGATGCGGCCGGGCTGGGAGGAAGTCACAGCCTCACGCGTCGATCCCGGTTTCTATGATGCGGACATCAATGTGCTGGTGAACCTGAAGAGCTGGAACGGGTTGAGTGACAAGGCGCGGACGCTGATCTCCACCATCGTCATGCAGATGGAGCGGAAGGCGGTCGGCGTCGACAAGACCGCCGTGCAGAAGTCTACGGCCTCACAGGCGGAGCAGTACACCATCATCACCTTCACCGGGGACGACCGGAAGAAATGGCTGGATACCGCGCGTGACGCCGGCTGGGCCGGGCTGGAGGAAACCAGTCCCGCAAATGCGGCGAAGCTGCGTGCGCTGTTTGCCAGGGAATAGCCGACAGGGCGGAAATCCGGGGGACCGTGCCGTGTCGCACGGTCCCCTGTTTCGGTTCGGAATTCGTGTGACATGACTGCCCTCGCCGCCATCGACCGCGCCTTCGGGGCCGCCTATGGGCTGGTTGGCCTGCTGGTCGGGCTGACTGTCGGCGGCTTCGCGCTGTCGATCTCCATCGATCTGATGCTGCGCCTGTTCGGCTGGGGCAACCTGTCGGGGCTGAACGAGGTCATCGAGTATCTGCTGTTCGCGGGCGTGTTCCTCGGCGCACCCTGGGTGCTGCGCCAGGGTTCCCACGTCCGCGTCGATCTGCTGGTCGGCAGTCTGCCCCTACCGCTCGCCCGCGCGCTGGAGCGTCTGCTGGACCTTGTCGGCTGCGCTGTCTGCCTGGTGCTGGTGTTCTATGGCTGGATCAGCCTGGACAGCGCCTGGATGTTCCAGTCGATGCAGCACAAGTATTTCGCCATGCCGGAGTGGGTATTGCTGAGCGTCTTCGTCACCTGCTTCACGCTGCTGGCCATCGAGTTCCTGTTCCGCCTGCTGCGCGGCGGCGCGGCCCCGGATGCGGACGCCGGCGTGAGCAAGGGGCTGTGACCGTGGGCATGAAGTTTCCTTCTGCCCCCTGGCGGACCCTGGGCAAGCTGTCCGGGCGGATGTCCGCAGGCTTGGCCACCCTATTCCTCGGCGCTGCCGGGCTTGACCCGGCAGCCCATGGTGCCGCTCAAGCGCTCCAAGGTGGGCACCCGCATCAAGTGCGGGCCCGCCGTGGTGTGAGGGCGGCACCGATCATCGCCAGGCGGCGTCATGGATCACCTGTGTCCCCTCGCTTCTCAATCCGGGACCCGCAGCCATGATCATGGAATGGTACTGGGCGCTGGCCATGATGCTGGGCATCGTCATCGGGCTGATGTTTCTCGGTCTGCCCGTGGTCTTTGCCTTCTTCGCCGCCAATATCGTCGGCGTCTACATCTTCATGCGGGGCGAGGTCGGTCTGTCGGTGATGCCGATCGAGTATGTCTTCGCCATATCCCGTTTTTCCCTCGTCCCCGTGGCGCTGTTCATCCTGATGGGCGAGATCCTGTTCCAGACCGGCGTCGCCTTCCGCGCGATCAAGGCCATCGACCGCATGATCGCGCGGGTGCCGGGGCGGCTGACAGTCGTTTCCATCGCGGGCGGGACCGTGTTCTCCTCCCTCTCCGGCTCCACCATCGCCAACACGGCGATCCTGGGCAGCGTGATGCTGCCAGACATGCTGAAACGCGGCTACCAGCCGAAGCTGGCGATGGGGCCGATCATGGCGGTCGGCGGCATTGCCATGCTGATCCCGCCCTCGGCGCTGGCCGTGCTGCTGGCCAGCCTGGCGGAGCGGTCGATCAAGGACCTGCTGATCGCCGGCATCCTGCCCGGCATCCTGATGGCGATCCTGTTCGTGGTCTATGTCATGGCGCGGTGCCGCATGAACCCGTCCCTCGCCCCGGTGGATGATGAACCGGAGACCGCGCATGGCTGGGACCGCTGGGGACCCTTCGTGCGGGATGTGCTGCCGCTGTTCACCATCTTCCTGGTGGTGGTGGGCAGCATCTTCTTCCGCGTCGCGGCACCGGAGGAAGCGGCGGCGCTGGGCTGTGTCGCCGCCCTGCTGGTCTGCGCCTGCTACGGCGAATTGACCTTCACGCGGCTGAAGAAGGCCCTGACGGAAACGGCCAGGATCAACGTCATGATCCTGTTCATCATCGCGGGGTCCCTCACCTTCTCCCAGGTGCTGCAGATCTCCGGTGCCACAAGTGGCCTGCTGCAACTGGTGGGCGGACTGAACCTGACGCCGGTCACCGCCATGGCGCTGATGATGCTGATCCTGCTGTTTCTCGGGGCCTTCATGGACCAGGTGTCAATGGCGCTGCTGACCCTGCCGTTCTTCCTGCCGATCGCCGACAATCTGGGCATGAACCCGATCTGGGTCATGGTCATGATGCTGATCGCCATGGAGATCAGCTTGCTGACGCCGCCCTTCGGCCTGCTGCTCTACATCATGAAGGGCGTCGCCCCGCCGGAGATACGGCTGACCCAGATATACGCCGCCGCCCTGCCCTTCATCGGACTGGAACTGCTGGTACTGGTCTTCCTGATGCTGTTCCCGGAAATCGCTGTCTGGTTGCCGAGACAGTTCGGGTAGATTGCACCAAAGGTGCTCAAGGGGGAGACCGAGTCATGACATCAATTGGCGACTTCACCGGCATTCACGTGCTGAACGGCCCGAACCTGAACCGGCTCGGCATCCGCGAGCCGGAGATCTACGGCCACACCACCCTGGCGGAGATCGAGGTGATCTGCCGGGAAGCCGCGGGTGACGTCCCCCTCACCTTCCGCCAGAGCAATTCCGAACAGCAGCTGATCGACTGGATTCACGAGGCCACGGACAACGCCGCCGGGCTGATCATCAACCCGGCCGCCTTCAGCTTCACCTCCATGGCCATCATGGACGCGCTGAAGATGTTCCCCCGCCCGGTGATCGAGTTCCACATCTCCAACATCCATCGCCGCGAGGAGATGTACCACCACTCCTACATGTCCGGCGTGGTCACCGCCGTCCTGGCCGGTCTGGGCGCCCGCGGCTACGGCCACGCCGTCCGGGCGCTGATCGGGATGATCGGGGATGAGGCTGGCTCTGGATGACAGTTGCCGCTTGAGGAGGCAGTTGCCGCTTGAGGCAGTTGCCGCTTGAGGCAGTTGCCGGATTTCCGCTGGTCATCGGCGACCTTGCATCTATTGTCTTGCCACAGAAGATACGGATAAGATTTGCGCAACGATCATGGGGATTACGATGGCCAAGATTCGTACAAACCTATCGCTGGAAAGTGACCTTGTCGCCGAGGCCAAGGCTCTCAAGGTGAACATGTCGTTCGCAGCTGAAACTGGAGTCGCAGATGCTGTCAGGAAAGCCCGCGAAGAGGCCTGGCGACGCGACAACGCCGATGCGATCCGTTCGTACAATGAATGGGTTGAAAAGAACGGCATACCGTTGAGTGAGTTTCGCCAGTTCTGATGGCGCGTTACGAAGTCTTTCCGGGGCCCGGTATCGGGAATCTCCTGCTGGATGTTCAGGCAGACCTGCTGGACGAAATGAGCACTCGTGTCGTCGTGCCACTGCTCGAGAAATCCAATGCCCCGCTGCCTACGCGCAAGCTGAACCCGGAGTTCAGTATAGACGGAAAGCAGTATCTGATGATGCCCCAGTTCCTAGCGACCGTTCCTGCCTCTTCGCTCCACAACCCTGTCACAAGTCTTTCGGACAGATTCGCTGAGATATCCGCTGCGTTGGACTTCCTTTTCCAGGGCTACTGAATTCCAGTTCTGAGGCAGCTCTCGCTCACGCCGCCCCGTAACCACCACCTCCCGGGCTTTCGATGATGATGGCGTCGCCGGGGTTCAGGTCGGCGATGGACCAGCCGGGGCGCTGTTCGGTCTCGCCACCGGCGCGGACGACGAAGTTGCGGCCCACGTCACCGTCCTCCCCGCCCTTCAGGCCGAACGGGGCGACCTTGCGGTGGCTGGAGAGGAAGGAGGCGGTCATGGCTTCCCGGAACAGGATCCGCCGCACCGTGCCGTCACCGCCGCGATGCGCGCCCCTGCCGCCCGAACCCTTGCGGACATGGAAATCCTGCAGGATCACCGGGTAACGGAATTCCAGCACCTCAGGGTCGGTCAGTCGGGTGTTGGTCATGTGGGTATGCACTGCGCTGGTGCCGTCGAAATCCGGCCCGGCCCCTGCCCCGCCGCAGATGGTCTCGTAGTACTGGTGACGCTCATTGCCGAAGGTGAAGTTGTTCATCGTGCCCTGCGCCGCGGCCATGACCCCCAGCGCGCCGAACAGGCAATCGGTGATGCACTGGCTGGTCTCCACGTTCCCGGCCACGACCGCTGCCGGATAGACCGGACGCAGCATCGACTTTTCCGGAATGATCACCTTCAGCGGCTTCAGACAGCCACCATTCAGCGGTATTTCCGAATCCACCAGACAGCGGAAGACATAGAGCACGGCCGCATAGGCCACTGCCGTCGGCGCATTGTAGTTGGTCGGATGCGTCTCCGAGGTGCCGGTGAAGTCGATCACGGCGGAGCGGTCGGCATGGTCGATGCTGACCCTGACCTGGATGACGGAGCCATCATCCATCGGATAGCTGAACGCACCGTCGTGCAGCACGTCGATGACGCGACGCACGGATTCCTCCGCATTGTCCTGCACGTGCCCCATGTAGGCGCGCACCACGTCCAGGCCGAAGTCGTCCACCATGCGTCCGAGTTCGCGCGCCCCCTTCTCGCAGGCCGCGATCTGCGCGGCCAGATCGGCCATGTTCTGGTGCGGATTGCGGGCCGGATATCTGCCGGAGCTCAGCAGGTCGATGGTCTCCTGTTCAAGCAGTTTGCCACCATCGACCAGCAAGACGTTGTCCAGCAACACACCTTCCTCTTCCACAGTCGTGGAGTCAGGCGGCATTGAACCCGGCGTCTTGCCACCAATGTCGGCGTGGTGGCCGCGTGATGCGGTGTAGAACAGCACTTCCGTCCCGGCATCATCATAGACCGGCGCGATCACGGTGACGTCCGGCAGATGGGTGCCGCCGTTGTAGGGCGCGTTCAGCATGTAGACGTCGCCGGGCTTCATCGTCGCCGCGTTCTCCCGCACCACTGTCTTGATGGATTCGGACATGGAGCCGAGATGGACCGGCATGTGCGGCGCATTGGCAATCAGTTCGCCGCCTGCATCGAAGACAGCGCAGGAGAAATCCAGCCGTTCCTTGATGTTCACCGAATAGGCGGTGCGCTCCAGAACCACGCCCATTTGCTCGGCGATGTTCATGAACAGGTTGTTGAAGATCTCCATCATCACGGGATCAGCCTCGGTGCCGATGGCGCGGGCATTGCTGCGCGCCTCGACACGGCGGACGACGAGATGCCGTTTCGCCGTCAGTTCGGCCTGCCAGCCCGGTTCGATGATGGTGGTCGATGTTGGTTCGCGAACGATCGCCGGGCCACTGATCGTGGCACCGGGCTGCATCGTCTCCCGGTCATAGACGCCGGTACGGTGTTCCTTGCCTGCCATCCATGCGGAGACTTCGGCAATGCGATCCGGCTCATTGGCAACGCCGTCGCTTTCCGGATCGTCGATGACGTCACCCGGGGCCATGGCCTCGACCGTTGCCGCCTCCACGATGATGGTCTTCTCCGGGCTGGTGAAACCGAACTGCTGGCGATGTGCGGTCTCGAAGGCCTGCCTGGTTTCTTCCAGGCTGCCGAACGCGATGGCGAGTGCCGTATCGGAGCCGTCATAGCGCACCAGCGCGCCGCGCCGGGTCTCGATCACGTCCGCAGAAATCTCCTGCGCCAGCAGTTCCTTCTCGGCCTCTGCGGCCAGCGCGTCATGAATGCGGCCCACCTCCGCCACGCCTGAAGCGTCCAGCGGCAGTTCCACCGCACGTTCCCGCAGTGCCCGCGTGTCGGCCAGCCCCATGCCATAGGCAGACAGCACACCGGCATGCGGATGCAGCAGCACGGTCTCGACGCCAAGCTTGTCAGCGACCAGACAGGCATGTTGTCCCCCTGCCCCGCCAAAGCAGTTCAGGACGTACTTCGAGACATCATAGCCGCGCTGGATCGAGATCTTCTTGATCGCATTGGCCATGTTCTCGACCGCGATCTCCAAAAAGCCTGCCGCCACCTGTTCCGGTGTCCGGCTGTCGCCGGTTTCCGCCGAGATGCGTGCCGTCAGTTCACCGAACTTCTGGCGAACCGCCTCGGCGTCCAGCGGATCGTCACCATCCGGGCCGAAGACATGCGGAAAATGCTCCGGCTGCAGCTTGCCCAGCATGACATTGCAGTCGGTGACGGCCAGCGGCCCGCCCTTGCGATAACAGGCTGGTCCGGGGTTCGCGCCAGCCGAGTCCGGACCGACCTGATAGCGGCCATCCTCGAAATGCAGGATCGAGCCACCACCCGCCGCGACAGTGTGGATCAGCATCATCGGCGCACGCATCCGGACACCGGCGACATTGGTCTCGAAGGCACGCTCGAAGGTGCCGTCATAGTGGGAGACGTCGGTGGAGGTGCCGCCCATGTCAAAGCCGATGACCTTGCCGAAGCCCGCCATCTCCGCCGTGCGGACCATGCCGACAACTCCGCCTGCCGGGCCGGACAGGATCGCGTCCTTGCCCTGGAACAGGTTGGCGTCGGTCAGGCCGCCGTTCGACTGCATGAACATCAGCCGCACGTCGCCAAGCTCACCGGCCACCTGATCGACATAACGGCGCAGGATCGGCGACAGGTAGGCATCGACAACGGTGGTGTCGCCGCGGCTGACGATCTTCATCAGCGGGCTGGTCTCATGACTGGTGGACACCTGGGTGAAACCGATCTCCCGCGCCAGATCGGCCACGGCCTTCTCATGTGCCGGATAGCGGTAACCGTGCATGAAGACGATGGCCGCCGCTCGGATGCCGTCATCAAATGCCGCCTGCAGGCCCTGCCGTGCGGCACTCAGGTCCAGCGCCTCAAGTTCCGCACCTGCCGCATCGACGCGCCCCGGCACTTCGATCACGCTGTCGTACAGCATCTCCGGCAGTTCGATGTTCAGCGCGAACAGGTTGGGGCGGTTCTGGTAGCCAATGCGCAGCACATCGCGGAACCCGCGGTTGGTGACAAACAGGCACTGGTCGCCCTTCCGCTCCAGCAATGCATTGGTGGCGACGGTCGTGCCCATCTTCACCGCCTCGATCCGGTCGGAGGGGATGGGATCATCCGGGCCAAGACCCAGCAGGTCGCGAATGCCCTGCACGGCTGCATCACGGTAGCGTTCCGGATTCTCCGACAGGACCTTGTGCGTCACCACCGATCCGTCCGGGCGACGCCCGACGATATCGGTGAAGGTCCCACCTCGATCGACCCAGAACTGCCACATGGAACTCATCTCCCTCATCAGCGCGACCACCATAGATGCCGCACGCCTGTTCCGGACCATACATGTCTGCCTGATGGGATCAAATTGCCCCGACCGCCCTATGGCATGATGTCTGGCGCCATCGTCAGGTGACCGTCGTCGGCGAAAAAGCGAATCACACCAGACAGGTGCCCCATGCTGCTGATACGTCAGTTCAGGACAGCATCTGTCCGGTCATCAAGATCAGCAATCAGCATCCGGCCCGGTGTATGGGTGATGCACATATCCGGTCGTGCATCAGTCAATGCATTCTGCGGGGTCACGCCGCAGGCCCAGAAGACTGCCACCCCCTCCGGCCCGCAAGGTGGGTCGCCCCAGTCCGGCACATTCAGGTCGGTGATGCCAATGCCAGCCGGATCGCCCACATGGATTGGTGCCCCGTGCGCCCAGGTGAAGGCTGACGTGATCCGCTGCGCATCCGCGACCCGATCCGGCGCGATCCAGCGCATGGAGACGACCATGCCACCACCAAATGGTCCGACCGCCTCCGTCGGAATGCTGGTCCGGTACATCGGCACCGTCCGATCCGCATCGATGTGGTGCATGGGAATGCCCGCATCCCGCAACGCATGTTCGAAAGTGAAGGAGCAGCCGAGCGCAAAGCCCACCAGATCCTGCCGCCAGTGATCGTGAATATCGAAGACGGTCTCCGCCAGTTCGCCGTTGCGATAGATATTGTAGGCGGGAACGTCACTGCGCAGGTCGATATCGCCCAGTGAAACCATCCTCGGGTCACCAGGTCCCGTCATGCCGACAAGTGGACAGGGCCGGGGATTCCGCATGCAGAATTCACGGAAGTCCTGCGCCATGTTGCCCGGCAGGATCGCCAGGTTCGTCTGCAGCCTGCCGGGGGCCAGTCCGGCCGTATGCCCGGTGTAGCGTCCGCTGCGGATCGCCGCGCGTACTGCTTGCAGGTTCATGGTCTTCAGACTGTCGAACGCAATCGGCACGGACATTTCACGCTCCCTCCCCGGCCCCTTCCCAGCCGCTGACGTGGCAGGGTTTCACGCCGCGATGGCGCTCTGCGCCTCCACGATCCAACCGCCACCCAGCACCCGGTCACCATCGTAGAAGACACAGGCCTGACCTGGCGAGACACCGAATTCCGGCGCAGCGAACAGCATTGTCGCCATGCCGTTCCCCGCCGGGATCAACCGCCCCGGTACAGCGGCCGCCGTATTGCGGATACGGGCCATGACAGCCTTGCCCTCCGCAACCAGCGGCTCGTCCCCCAGCCAGTTGAGCTCATTCACTGTCAGGCTGGCGCAGGCCAGTGCCTCACGTGGGCCAACAACGACCTCCGCTCTGGCAGGGTCCAGACGGACAACGAAACGCGGTTCGGTATGGCCACCGGTCTCTCCGCCCAGACCCAGGCCTTTCCGCTGGCCGATGGTGTAGCCAATGATTCCGTCGTGCTGTCCCAGAACCACCCCGGAGAGATCAACGATGTTGCCGGGCACGCGCGCGTCGGGGCGCAGTTTCTCGATCACGCGGCGATAGTCGCCATTGGGCACGAAGCAGATATCCTGACTGTCGGGCTTCGCGGCCACGGGCAGGTCGAACGCCTCTGCGAGTTGCCGGACCTCTGACTTCGGCAGGTCGCCCAGTGGAAAGCGCAGGAATTCAAGCTGCTCCGCCGTGGTGGCGAACAGGAAATAGCTCTGGTCACGGCTGTCATCGACCGCCGCCCGCAACTCGGCTCCGCCTCTGCCCTGAACGCGCCGGACATAGTGCCCGGTGGCCAGGGCGTCCGCGCCCAGATCACGCGCCGTCTGCAACAGATCGCGGAACTTGACCGTCTGGTTGCAGCGGATGCAGGGAACCGGGGTCTCGCCGCGCAGGTAGCTGTCGGCGAAATCGTCGATCACCGCATCACGGAACCGGCTCTCGTAGTCCAGCACGTAATGCGGGATGCCGATCCGGTCAGCGACGCGCTGCGCGTCCAGGATGTCCTGCCCGGCGCAACAGGCCCCCTTCCGCTCCACCGCTGCGCCATGGTCGTAGAGCTGCAGCGTGATGCCGACCGTGTCATAGCCAGCGGCCTTGACCATCGCTGCGGTGACCGAGGAGTCGACGCCCCCGGACATGGCAACCACCACACGGGTTTCCGCACGCGGCTTCGCAATGTTCAGATCCAGCTGCATGGCGCTGCATATAGGCGGTTTCGACGCTTCGTGAAACCACCGCGACCACAGATCACGGTGAAGCCGTTGCGCTTGACTGGTCCTGCCCCCTCGGGCAAGTCAGCATGACACGCTCACATCGCCGGAGATCTGGCCCATGGTCGCCGTTATGACACCCGATGAACTGACGGACCTGCTGGCGCGGGAGTTCCCGCAGTCCAGCCATCTGGGCATGGTGATCGAGCAGGCGGGCGACATGACGGCACGGCTGCGGATGCCGGTGAACGAGTCTCATCTGCGTCCCGGCGGCACGGTCTCAGGCCCCACGCTGTTCTGGATGGCGGATGTCGGCCTCTACGTTGCGGTCATGGCCATGGTTGGGCCGAAGACCCAATCCGTCACCACCTCCATCACGATGAACTTCCTGCGTCTGCCAACCCCGGCGGATATCATTGCGGAGGTGCGGCTGCTGAAACTGGGCCGCCGCCTGGCGGTCGGTGACGTATCGCTGTTCTCCGAAGGCATGGCAGATCCGGTTGCACATGTGACCGGGACCTATGCCCTGCCCCCCGAGTCCTGAAGCGGCATCATGAACCGTTCTCTCGCCCTGACGGGCCTCGGCCTTTCGGCTTTCCTGATACCCTGGCTCGCATTCGTGGCCGACCGGGGCATCGCCTGGGTTGCGGGTGCAGCGGCGATCCTGTCCCTGCCATGGCTGCTGACACATCGGGGTGCGGTCGCGAATGCACTTTCACAGCGGGCCGTCAGGCTGGGGCTTGGCGGGCTGGTGGCGGTCATGGTCCTGGGACTGTTGAGCCCGCTCTGGTCCGCGCTGCCGGACCAGGCCGCACGCATGCAGGAACTCGCGATCCGCAGCGCCATCGCCATCGTCACCGGCATTCCCCTCGTGCTGCTGGCGTTGACGATCCCCGGCGCGCGCAGACTGGTCATCCGGGGCATCTCCGCAGGCATTGCCGTCGGTATCGCCATCGCCCTTTTCGATCTGTTCAGCGACCACCTGTTGCTGCGGATCAGGACTGTCTTCTCCCGCAATCTCGACACACCGGATGGACTGCTGACGACCGCATTGACGCTGACACCGGACCTGTTCATGGCGCGGTTCAACGATTTCTGGGTTGTCATGACCCTGGCGGTCGCCAGCCTGATGACGGTCCTTCGCCCCGGCTGGATGTTCCCGCTGGCGCTGATGCTGATCCTCGCGTTCTCCTTCATGACCATCAGCGAGACCTCGCAACTGATCGGCGTCATCGGCATTCTGGTCTATGCGTTCTGTCACCTGGCGCGACAGTCCGGAGTGCTGGTCATGCTCGTCCTGACCGCCGGTTTCACGCTGTTGTCACCGCTGGCCTTTCCGGCCATCAACTCGGTGCTGCTCGCCAGCATCGATGGCTCCAATCTGCTGGAGTACAAGCTGCTGGAACGCTTCGAGATCTGGGCCGCAGTCGTCGATACTGTCCGCGATCACCCGATTCTGGGACATGGGCTGGAGTTCGAGCGGCTGAACGCGACCTACACGGGGCCGGGTGACTATTACAGGCTGGATCACCTCTGGCATCCGCATTCGATCTTTGCGCAGGTCTGGCAGGATATCGGCCTTCTCGGCGCCCTGGCGATGGTCATGATGATCACCGCACTTCATCTTGGCGCCCTGCGTCTGCCCAATCGCCAGCGCGCAGCGGCAACAGCGCTGATCGCCATGGGGCTTGGTGCGTTCGGTGCGGCACATTCGATCTGGCTGGGATGGTGGATCTGCATGTTCATTCTGGTCGCGACACTGGTCATCACCTGTGTGCGTCACGGTCATCCGGAGAAGCGGGCATGATGATCAGGGATATCGGGAAGCTGCTGGTCCGACCGGAAACACCGGTCCGCGAAGCCCTGCAGCGGCTGGATACCGGGGGACTCGGGTGCCTTCTGCTTGTCGATGCGACTGACAGTCTGATCCGGGTCGTGACCGACGGCGATATCCGACGGGTGATCATGGCACACGACAACCTGGACCAGGCATTGTCGGGGATGACGCCGGTGGTACCGATGACCGCGCCGGAGGGCACTTCCCGCGCGGCGGCACGCCAGCTCATGACCGCCCGAAAGCTGATCCACCTGCCCATCGTGGACGCGACCGGAAGACCAGTCGGCCTGTACCACCTGTCACGCATGGAGGCGCCGATCCTGCTCTCCGCCCCGCACATGGGGGAGGAGGAGCGTGAACTGGTCGTCGAAGCGTTCGACACCAACTGGATCGCGCCTGTCGGCCCGCATGTGGACTCCTTCGAGCGGGAACTGGCAGAGCTGGTAGGGGCTGGAGGCGCCGTGGCACTGAGTTCCGGGACCGCGGCGATCCACCTGGCGCTGCGGCTGCTCGACGTAGGGCCGGGCGATACGGTCTTCTGCTCCAGCCTGACCTTCGTCGCCAGTTGCAATCCGATCCTGTACCAGGGCGCCAGTCCGGTCTTCATCGACAGCGAACCGGAAAGCTGGAACATGAGCCCCGACGCGCTGGAGCGGGCGCTGCAGGATGCACACCGGCAAGGTCGGCTGCCGAAGGCCGTGATCTGCGTAAACATCTACGGGCAGAGCGCCGACTATGACGCCATCGGTCGGATCTGCGCCGCCCATGACGTGCCCCTGATCGAGGATGCCGCCGAAAGCCTCGGCGCGACCTGTCGGGGCAAGGCCAGTGGCACCTTCGCCCGCTTTGGCATCTATTCCTTCAACGGCAACAAGATCATCACGACTTCGGGCGGCGGGGCACTGGTCAGCGACGACCTGGAGGCACTGGAACGTGCCCGCTGGCTGGCAACACAGGGTCGCGACCCGGCGGCGCATTATCAGCACAGTGAGATGGCCTACAACTACCGCCTCTCCAACGTGCTGGCCGGTATCGGCCGGGGGCAGCTCCGATTGCTGCCGGATCGGGTGGAGCAGCGCCGGGCCATCTTCGAGCGCTATCGCAACGGGCTGCACGATGTGCCCGGCCTGGACTGGATGCCGGAACCGAACTGGAGCCGCAGCAACCGCTGGCTCTCCGTCTGCACCTTTGATCCTGACGCCATCGGCCTGCACCCCTATGCCATCATGCGGCGGCTGCAGCAGCACGAGATCGAGACCCGGCCTGTCTGGAAACCGATGCACATGCAGCCGCTGTTTCAGGACGCCCCCTATTACGCCCACGACGAGCAACAATCGGTCAGTGACCGGCTGTTCCTGACCGGGCTTTGCCTGCCTTCCGGCACTGGCATGTCGGAGGCAGACCAGGATCGCGTCATTGCCGCCCTGCGCCAGGTGCTCGACGCATGATGCATCTGATGCTCATCCCGGAATCGCTGGAGATGGCGCGGGCCGCACATGACGCCGGCGTCGACCGGCTGTTCCTGGATCTGGAACGTGCCGGCAAGCAGGCGCGTCAGGGCAGTGGCACCTGGATCAGCACCCAGTCGATGGCTGACATCGGGCGCTACCGCGACGCCTTTCCAGATACCCATATTCTGGTCCGTACCGACCCCTGGCCGGACCTGGGCCCGGAACAGCTTGCAGGGGTCCTGGCCGCGGGTGTGCAGCAGGTCATGCTGCCGATGATCCGCAGCACCGCAGATGTTGCGGCCATGTGCGATGCCCTCGCCGGACGGTTGCCGCTGGTGCCGCTGATCGAGACCGTGGCCTCCGCAGAAGCGTTGAAACAGATCGCGGCGCTGGATGGCGTCCAATCGGTTTACTTCGGCCTGAACGACCTGCACCTC
>JARGNO010000045.1:9265-32583 GCA_029213165.1 Minwuia sp. | reverse complement strand
GTCAGACCGGCACCAAGCTGGATGCGGTTGGTCGTCTTGGACTTGGCGAGTGCCTGGGCGTCGGTGTTCGCGGCGACGAACTCCACACCCTGCAGTTCCGATTCGATCATGTTGTTGACGGCATTGCCGCCGGCGCCACCGACGCCAAATACCACGATGCGTGGCAGCATCTCGGTGAGTTCTGGATTGGTCAGGTTAATGGCCATGTCGATGCCTCCTTATGTATGCCCGACAGACGGTTTCAGTGGGGATTGCCCGGTATGTGCGGTGCTCCGGGCTTGGGTGTTGTTGACGGACTCACCCTTTCCGGCGTTCCGACGCGAGGGGGCCTCATGGAACGCAAACATCAGAAGTTCTCCCTGAGCCAACGACCCAGGCGGACGATCCGCCCGACACGGCCAGGAAGGGTGGCTGGCACGTCAACCGCATGACGTGCTTCGAGACGACGCTCGGCAAAGGCGATGGTGCCTGCCAGCGTTGTGAAATCAGGTCCGGACATGTCCTTCTTCAGACCAGCCAGACCGATGGGGCGACCCAGGCTGACGGGTCGGTCGAGAATGTCGCGCGCGATGGCATCGATGCCGGTCAGCAGGCTGCCCCCGCCGGTCAGGACAACGTTCCGCCCGGCAATGGCTGCGTGACCGGAGGAATCGATCATGTCCCGCACGGTTTCGAAGATCTCCTCCACACGCGGGCGGATGACACCGGTCAGCAGCGACAGGGCCATCTGCCCCGTGCCGTCGGTCCAGCCTTCCACGAAAGTCGGCAGGGCAACGGTGACATCATCGTCGTTGGGACCGACAAACAGGCTGCCGTGGCGGGTCTTCAGACGCTCCGCGAAGGCCAGCGTCAGTCCAGGAATGGAGGCAATGTCGTTGGTGATATGTGCGCTGCCGATGGGGATCGCGTCGGCAAAGATCAGTGTGCCGTTGCGGAAGATGCCGATCTTGGTCACGCCCGCGCCCAGGTCGATGACGACGGAGCCGAGATCGCGCGCGTCCCAGCTCAGGCAGCCCAGCCCGGCGGCATAGGGTGCCGCAACCAGATCGACGGGGCGCAGCAGACACCGCTCGATGCACATCTTCAGATTCCGCTGCGCACCCTGGGCAGCAGACAGCAGGTGTACCCGCGCGCTGAGGCGACGCCCCACCATGCCGCGCGGATCCTGAATACCGGTTTCACCATCCAGGGCAAAGCCAATGGGGATGGCATGCAGAACGGAGCGCTCTCCCTGCTCCTCACGCGTGCCGGCGAGTTGCAGCAACCGCCGCACGTCCTGATCCGTGATCGGCCGGTCCGGTGCCGCGATCTCCACCTCCGCGACATGACTGGACGGCATGCCGCCCGACAGGGAGACAAAGACATCCTCCAGCGCCACACCCGCGCGCTGCTCCGCCTGATCCACGACATCACGGATCGCAGCCTCTGCCGCGTCCATGTCGGTGATGACACCACGCCGTAACCCTTCCGCACGCCGCGACGCCGCGCCAAGCACGCGATAGCCATCGTCCAGCGGTTGCGCCACGGCGCAGCTGATCTTGCTGGACCCGACATCAAGTGCCGCGATGAACTGGGATCGTCCGTTCGCCATCAGTCTGCAGCCTCTATCCGATCCTGATCTGCCTTCTGCATGATCAGGTCTCCTGTTCCTGCGGCTTCTGATCGCCGCCACTGTCCCTGCCCCGCACGATCACGCGCCCCGGAATGCGCATGTCCACGAAGCCAACGTCATCCGCCAGCAGTCGCTTGCGGTGTTTCGGTTCATCCAGATGCTGCCAGGCCGCGTCGGCGCCCTGCTCCGGCAGGCTGACGGTGATGCCGCTGTCCAGCGTCACATCCCAGCGCCGTTCCCGGATCAGGCTGGCCGACTGCACCTGACGCGCGAGGCGCGGCGAGGCTTCCAGCAGGTCCAACAGTTCCGCCGCCCGGACATTCGCCCCATTGCCGACGACCCGTGGCAGATAGGCAAACCGGTGGCCAACGTCAGACAGGATGATCTCCCCGTCCCGGTCGATCAGGCTCGTCCGGCCCTCCCGCTGCCAGCGGGCATAGGCGACCCGTTCCGTGATCGCGACATGCAGGCGGTTCGGCAGGTGGCGCTGCACCTCCGCTGACGCGATCCAGCCAACCCCCTCCAGCCGGGCCTGCAACTCGGCCAGGTCAAGACGCAGGATCGGTGTACCGATCTCGACACCCAGCGCCCGGCGCAGGGCGGTCATACCGGCCTTGTCGCGCCCGGTAAGGGTTACCTCCTCCACCGTCAGGCCCACGGCCCGATACCCGTCATCCACCATCTTCCCCAGGGCCGCGAAAGCCTGCGCGTGCCAACCCTGTCGCACGGCGTGGAAGGTCGCGCCGATCACCCCGATCATCAGGGTGACCGCGATCCAGCTCCAGACCTTCCGACGGCGTTCCCGCCGCGGCATGGTGCGCTGCTGCTTTCCCGACCTGCGGTTTGCCTTTGCGGTCTTGGTCTCCTGCAGCGGACGTTCGGCGGCCTTCGCGGTCAGCGATCGCATGACGCATCCTCCACCAGCCGGGTACACAGGGTCGCGAAATCGATGCCCTGATGCAGCGCAATTTCGGGCGCCAGCGATGTGGGCGTCATGCCGGGCTGGGTATTCACTTCCAGCAGGAACAGCTTCGCCGGGCCATCACCGGTATCGTCGTAGCGCAGGTCGGAACGCGTGATGCCGCGACAGCCCAGCAACCGGTGCGCCAGCAGGGACATCTCGCAGGCCGCGCGGTAGTCAGCCTCCGGGATTGGTGCGGGCATCATGTGCCGCGATCCGCCCGGGGCATACTTGGCCTCGTAGTCATAGAATCGACCCGGCGACAGGATCTCGATGGCGCCCAGTACCTCGTCGAAAGCAACCGCCACCTGAACCTCGCGCCCGGGAATGTAGCGCTCGACCAGCACTGTCGCCTCCGGGTCACCGGTCTCCAGCGGCGGGATGTTGTCGCCTTCCAGAATGATATCGACACCGACGGAGGAACCTTCGTTGATCGGCTTGATCACCAGCGGAGCCTTCCAGTCCGTGCGCCCCGCAAGGGCGCGGCGGGTCAGCACCTCGCCATCCGGTGTCGGAATGCCGGCCTCACGAAACAATGCCTTGGCCGCTGGCTTGTTGATGGCAATGGCCGATGCCAGAACGCCTGAATGGGTGTAGGGAATGCCCATCATCTCCAGCATTCCCTGCACCGTGCCGTCCTCTCCGAAGCGGCCATGCAGCGCGTTGAAGACAATGTCGGGACGGACTTCGGTCAGGCGCGTCGCCAGGTTCCGGTCCACGTCGATGCGGGTGACCCTGAAGCCGGATGTTTCAAGCGCTTCCGCACATGCCGCACCGGTGACGAGCGACACCTCGCGTTCCACCGACCAGCCACCCATTAGGACTGCAACATGTTTCATGCGCCGCCCCCCTGCCCGGTGCCGATGCGCCGGATCTCCCAGTGCAACCCGACGCCTGATGTTTCAAACACCCGGCGGCGCACCGTTTCGCCCAGGGTTTCCAGGTCCGCTGCGGTCGCGTTGCCCCGGTTGATCAGGAAGTTGCAGTGCTGTTCCGAAACCTCAGCGTCACCGACCACCAGACCACGACAGCCCGCCGCGTCGATCAGTTCCCAGGCTTTCCGCCCCGGCGGATTGGCAAAGGTGGAGCCGCCCGTGCTGGACTTCACCGGCTGACTGAGATTGCGCGCTGCGCTGATTTCCTTCATGCGCGCGTCGATGGTTTCAGGGTCACCGGGCACGGCACGGAACAGCGCATCGACAAAGATCGCATCCGCTGGCGCGGAACAGTGCCGGTAACCGAAGCCGAGTTCCGCCGCAGTGGACTCCCGCATTTCGCCCAGCGCAGTGATCCAGCGCGCGGAGACCAGCACATCCTTCACTTCCGAGCCATAGGCCCCGGCATTCATGCGCAGAGCACCGCCAACCGTTCCCGGCACACCGCGCAGGAACTCGAGACCGGACAGACCGGCATCACGCGCCTTCATCGACAGGTTCACATCGCTCAGACCCGCGCCGGCGCGGATCTGGATTTCACCTTCCTGCCGGATCACCTCGAACCCCGTGAAACCGCGCCCAAGCCGGATCACGACGCCCCGCACACCACCGTCCCGAACCAGCAGGTTGGAGCCAACACCGATCACGGTCACCGGCACATCCGCAGGCTTCATGGCCAGGAATTCCACCAGGTCCGCGCAATCAGCGGGGCGGAACAGCACCTCGGCCGGACCACCAACGCGAAACCAGGTGAGCGAACTCAGCGGCGCATTGGCCGTGTAGCTGCCGCGGACCTCGGGCAGTCGTGCAATCAGGTCATTCCGGGGGATCGGGGTCATGGCGTTCATTGCCCTCCCCCCTGCAGCGCGCGCAGGGCTTCCGGCAGGGCATTGGCCCAGAGCGAGATGCTGCCCGCACCAAGGCAGACAACCAGATCACCGGGCCGGGCCACATCGGCGACCGTGCGGGCCAGGTCTTCCGGGGCGCTGAGGGCATGGACGTCGCGATGGCCGCGCTGGCGCAGTCCCGCCACCAGCCCTGCCTTGTCCGCGCCCTCTATCGGCTGTTCGCCCGCCGGGAACACATCGGTGACAATCACCGTGTCGGCGTCGTTGAAACAGGTGCAGAAATCCTCGAACAGGGCGGCGAGGCGCGTGTAGCGATGGGGCTGGGCAACCGCTATGACACGCCCGCTGGTCGCATTGCGCGCCGCCTTCAGGACCGCATCGATTTCCACCGGGTGATGGCCGTAGTCGTCGATCACCGTGATCCCACCAGCCTCGCCCGTGCGGGTGAAGCGGCGTTTCACACCGGCAAAGCCAGCCAGGCCATCCCGGATCAGTTCGTCGCTGGCACCCAACTCGCGGGCAACGGCAATGGCGGCCAGACTGTTGAGCACATTGTGATGGCCCGGCATCGGCAGGACCATGCCCCTGATCTCGCTCTCGCTGCCGCTGCGGCGGTCGCGCAGGGCCACGTCGAAATGCGCGGAGCCGCCTTCGAAGCCGAGGTTACGGGCCTGCACGTCTGCCTGTGGGCTGAAACCGTATGAGATCACCCGCCGGTCGGTGATCCGCCCCATCATTGCCTGCACTTCCGGGTGGTCGATACACATGACCGCCGCGCCGTAGAAGGGAATGTTCTCCAGGAAGGAAAGGAACGCATCCCGGATCTCGTCGAAGTCGCTGTAGTAGTCCAGATGCTCCGGATCCATGTTGGTGACGACGGCAATGGTCGCGGGCAGCTTCACGAAGCTGCCGTCGGACTCATCGGCCTCCACCACCATCCACTCCCCGTCGCCCAGCCGCGCATTGGTGCCATAGGCGTTGATGATGCCGCCATTGATCACGGTCGGATCCAGCCCGGCATGATCCAGCAGCGCGGCAACCATCGACGTCGTCGTGGTCTTGCCGTGCGTGCCGCCCACCGCGACGGACCACTTCAGCCGCATCAGTTCGGCCAGCATCTCCGCCCGGCGGACCACCGGGATCAGGCGCTCCCGTGCCGCAACGACCTCCGGGTTGTCGCGCTTGACGGCTGAGGACACGACCAGCGCCCCTGCATCGCCAAGGTTGGCACCGTCATGACCGATGGCGACACGGATCCCCAGGCCCCGCAGCCGCTCGACATTGGCGTTGGCGGAGATATCGCTGCCCTGCACCGCATAGCCCAGATTGTGCATCACCTCGGCAATGCCGCTCATCCCGATGCCGCCGATGCCGACGAAGTGGATCGCGCCGATGTTCATGGGGCTGCGGCTCATGACTGCTGCCCTCCGCCAATGCGCTCCGCCAGATCGGCGAGCTGGCTTGCCGCATCCAGCCGGGCACTCTGGCGCGCAGCAACGGCCATGCGGTTCAGCGCCGCCGGGTCCTCCAGCAGTGCCATGACGGAGCGGGCACAGCTTCCCCGGTCAAAACGGTCATTCGGCACCATCCAGGCCGCGCCCATTGCCCGGACAGCCTCCGCGTTTGCCGTCTGGTGGTCGTCAGAGGCGTGCGGATAGGGCACCAGAATGGCCGGGCGACCGGCAGCGGCCAGTTCGGTCACCGTCGAGGCACCGGCACGCGCGATGACCAGGTCAGCTTCCGCCAGCAGGCTCGGCATGTCGTAGAAGAAGGTCTCGACGGTCGCCGGAATTCCGGCGACGCGATAGGCGTCACGAACCCGCGCCAGATCCTCCGCCCTTGCCTGCTGCACGACATGCAGGCGGGCGCGCATGGCTTCCGGCATATCCGTCAGGGCATCCGGGACAACATCGGAGAAGATGCGCGCACCCTGACTGCCACCGAACACCAGAATCCGGACTGCCGCGTCTCCGCGCGGGTCCGGCGCGACATAGGGCTTCTCACCAATCCGGGCCACCACCGCCCGGACCGGGTTGCCGACGACAAGCGTTTCACCGGTCGCGGCGCGGGTCTCGGGGAACGTCAGTGCGATGGCGCTGGCCCGCCGCGCCAGCTTGCGGTTGGCCCTGCCGAGATGGGCGTTCTGTTCATGCAGGATGCTGGGAATGCCCATTGCCTGCGCCATCCAGACCGTGGGCAGGGAGGCATAGCCACCAAAGCCCACGACCGCAGCAGGCCGGAGCGCGCGCAGGATCGCGCGGGCATCCATCGCGCCGAGAGCCAGCAGCATTGCCGCACGGATGCGGCCAAGCAGGCTGCCGACCGGCGCGGCGGCGCGGATCACCCTGACGGCAATACCGGGGAAGCGTTGCGCCAGACCGCTGGCGCGCATGTCTGTGACCAGCACCAGGTCACGCCCACGCAGCAGCAGTTCCTCTGCCAGTGCCTGTGCCGGGAACAGGTGCCCCCCGGTACCGCCGGCGGTCAGAACGAATGGGGCCATGCTTGCGGGAGTGCTCATCGCCGCACCTCACCGCGCATCTGACCATGTGTCTGCCGCCGCATCAGGGCCAGCAGACAGCCCGCCGAGACCGACAGCGCGACCAGGGATGAACCGCCGTAGGAAATGAACGGCAAGGTCATGCCCTTTGTCGGCAGCAGGTTCAGGTTCACGCCGATGTTCACTGCCGCCTGAAGCCCGAAAAGGGTCAGGAACCCGGTGCAGGACAGGACAACGAACAGGTCGCTCTCCCCACGCATCCGGAACAGGCCCCGCACGACGATCAGCGCGAACAGCAGGATGCCGAGCACGCAGGCGATGGCCCCGAATTCCTCCGCTGCCACGGCGAAGATGAAATCCGTATGACCGTCGGGCAGCAGGTACTTGACTTCCCCCTGCCCCGGCCCGCGCCCGGTCAGACCACCGGCCTCGAACGCCTCCATGGCGCGCCGGACCTGATAGTTCTCGGCGGAGGGGTCGAGGAAACGGTCAAAGCGCGACCTGACGTGGTCAAACATGTGGTACGCGCCGAACATCGCGCCCGCGCCCAGCGCCAGCAACGCACCGACCATCAGCATCGGCATGCCCGCCACGAAGTACTGCGCCGCCCACACGCAGGCGATGACCAGCGACATGCCGATATCCGGCTGCAGGGCCAGAATGGCAATGATCGTGACACACAGTCCGGCGGAGACACCAACACCGGGCAGGGTCGGATCACGCCGCCCGGCCGCCATCAGCCAGGCGGAAACGATGATGAAAGTGGGCTTCAGGAACTCCGAGGGCTGCAAGGACAGGGGGCCAAGACGCAGCCAACGGGAGGCACCATTGACCTCGTGCCCGATGACATGGGTCGATAGCGTGGCCAGCAGGACAAGCCCGAACAGGGCGATGGCGTACCGGC
Source organism: Minwuia sp. (assembly GCA_029213165.1). Lineage (GTDB taxonomy): Bacteria > Pseudomonadota > Alphaproteobacteria > Minwuiales > Minwuiaceae > Minwuia. Next base: position 24,823 of record JARGNO010000045.1, on the reverse strand, counting down.
GAATGGTCTCGATGCTGAGGATCGACAGCCCGATCAGGCAGATCAGGGCCGGCGCCACATAGGTCAGCTGGCGCTTCACGAAGTGGAAGTGCTCCAGATTGTTGCGCAGCGCCGTCGCCGGTCCCGCGGCAAGCGTCAGCGTGATGCCCAGCGCGATCAGCAGCAGGAACGCCATCAGGGTGAAACGGTCCACCGTCCACCACCAGCGACCAAGGGTCGAAGTATCTGTCCGCCCGAAGCCGATCATGACCCGGCCTCCGCTTCCAGCAGATCGTTGACCAGCGCACGGAACGCATCGCCGCGCGCCTCGAAATTGGCGAACTGGTCGAAACTCGCGCAGGCCGGTGAGAGCAGCACGACACCGCCGCCGTCTGCCTGGGCATCTCCGGCCGCCTGCGTGACCGCGCGCGCCAGGTTGCCGCTTGGCACGCAATCGGTACAACCGGAAAGCTCGACGGCAAAGCGCGCCTCCGCTGCCCCGATCAGGTACGTCCTGGCCACACGGTCGAGGAACGGCAGCACCGGCGTCAGCGGACCATCCTTCGGCACGCCACCCGCAATCCAGTAGATCCGTTCGAAGGATGCCAGCGCGCGCGCCGCAGCCTCCGGATTCGTCGCCTTGGAGTCGTTGTAGAAGCTGACACCATCCCGCTCGCCCAGCCGCTCGATCCGATGCGGCAGGCCCGGGAAACTGCCAATCCCCGCTGCAATCTTCGCGGCACCCAGACCAAGCGCCAGACAGGCCGCGACGGCAGCGGCCACGTTCTGCTGGTTGTGCTTTCCGGGCAGGGTGGGGTGGCCACTCAGGTCCATGATGTGCAGGCCATCGGCGAACACCCGGCCCTCGAGGACATAGACCGAACCGGGACGCGGACGCCCGACGGCAATCGGGCGCAGCGCCAGGCCGGGGTTTCCCGAAAGTATCTCCACCAGGTCCCGGCCATAGCGGTCATCAATCCCGATGACGGCAGTGCAACCGGTATCCATGCGGGCAAACAGCTTGCGCTTCACCTCCACATAGCCTGCCATGCCGCCATGGCGATCCAGATGATCCGGTGAGATGTTGAGCAGAATGCCGACTTCGGGCCGGATCGAGGGCGTCAGATCGATCTGGTAGGATGACAACTCCAGCACATGCACGCGGTCAGCTTCGCCCGGCTCCAGTTCCAGCACCGGCACACCGATATTGCCTGCGACGGTGGCGTCGAGACCGGCGGACTGCAGCACATGCCCGATCATTGCCGTGGTCGTGGACTTGCCGTTGGTTCCGGTCACGGCAACGATCCGTGCCTGCGGCATCTGGCGCACGAAAAGCTCGATATCGCCGATGATCTCCACACCCGCGTCCCGCGCGGCGACGACTGCCGGGTGCGGCTCCGGGTGAGTCAGCGGAATGCCCGGTGCGAGCACCAGCATGTCGATGGCCGACCAGTCGACCTGATCAGGCGCACTGATCTCCGCCCCGCTGACCTCGGCCCGCGCCTCGGCACTGTCGTCCCATGCAATGACACGGGCACCCCCGGCCAATGCCGCGGCAACCGTGGACCGGCCACTGCGACCCAGCCCCAGAACGAGGAGAGTCCGATCCTTGCAAATGGTGAGCGGGATCATCGGCCTACCTCAGCTTCAGCGTGGCGAGGCCGACCAGCGCCAGGATGATGGCGATGATCCAGAACCGGATGACGATCGTGGGCTCCTGCCAGCCCTTCTGCTCGAAATGGTGATGCAGCGGTGCCATGCGGAACACCCGCTTGCCGGTGGTCTTGAAGCTGGCGACCTGCACGATCACCGATACTGCCTCCAGCACGAACAGGCCGCCGACGATGGCCAGCACCAGTTCATGCTTCACGACCACCGCGATGGACCCGAGTGCGCCCCCCAGGGCAAGCGAGCCCGTGTCACCCATGAACACCATGGCAGGCGGCGCGTTGAACCACAGGAACCCGAGCGCGGCGCCGACAAGCGCGCCGCAGAGGATGGCGAGTTCACCGGCACCTGCGATGTACTGGATCTGCAGGTAGCCCGCGAATATCGAGTTGCCGGTGACATAGGTGATCAGCGCAAAAGTTCCGGCCGCGATCATGACCGGCACGATCGCCAGTCCGTCCAGGCCATCCGTCAGGTTCACCGCGTTTGACGATCCGACGATCACGAACATCGCGAACGGCACGAAGAACCAGCCGAGATCCAGCAGCACGTCCTTCAGGAACGGCAGCGCCAGTCGGTTTTCCAGCGCGTCGGGCGAGATCGCGCCGAGCCAGAGCACGGCAACCAGGCAGATCGCGAACTCGACCGCCAGCTTGGTCTTGCCGCGCAGACCCCGGCTTGACGCACCCGTCACCTTGGCGAAGTCGTCCATGAAACCGATGGCACCGAAACTGAGCGTCACGAACATGACGATCCAGACGTAGCCGTTCGTCAGATCGGCCCACAGCAGGGTCGCGACCGTCACCGCGAGCAGGATCAGGAACCCGCCCATGGTCGGCGTGCCCTGCTTGGTGATCAGATGGCTGGCCGGTCCGTCATCGCGGATCGGCTGGTTGTAGCGCGGGCGGGATTTCAGCCAGGCAATGAAGCGCGGCCCGACGATGAAGCTGACCAGCAGCGCCGTGATCACCGCGCCCCCCGTCCTGAAGGTCAGGTAGCGGAACAGGTTGAAGACCTGGAACTCGTCGGCCAGCGGGAACAGCAGATTGTAGAGCATTCTGCGTCGCCTCCCTTCAGCCACAGGCCGCGCGCGGAATGTCCGCAGCGGCCTCCAGATTCTTCAGTGCGGTCACGACGGGCGCCATCCGGCTGCCAAGTGATCCCTTGACCAGCACGACATCACCCGCGCGGACCTGAGCAAGGACCGGGGCGATCAGACCGGCGGAGTCTGCGGTATGCAGAACAGTGTCAATCCGCCCGGTCAGGGCGTCGGCCAGCGCAGCCATGTCAGACCCACACAGCAAGGCAACATCGACAACGGCGGCCAGGACATCTGCTGACAGTTCCGCGTGCAATGCCGTTGACGTTCCGCCGAGTTCCAGCATGTCACCGAGAACTGCAATGCGTCGCCCACCGGCACCGGGTGGGGTCGTCCCCAGCACACCAAGTGCGGCACGGACACTGGCCGGATTGGCATTGTAGCTGTCGTCGATCACACGGAAGCTGCCGCCGTCATGCAGGGTCACGGTCTGCTGCGCCCCGCGACCGGCCACGGCCTCCAGTGTCCTCAGGGCCGGTGCAGCCAGCCCGATATTGCCCCCCACCTGGTCGATGGCTGCCAGCACGGCCAGAGCATTGCTGACCCAGTGCTGACCGGGAATGCCGATGCAGAGTGCCGCCTCATGGCCGTTCAATCGTGCCTCGACACAGGACGCGTCCGGCTTCAGTGCGACGCGGACTGCACGGTACTCTGCCGTCTCGACCAGACCGAAGCTCACGATACGGGCGACTCCCGACCGCTGCGCGGCGGCGACCAGTTGCGCGTGGCAGGCATTGTCGGCGGGCAGCACGGCTACACCATTCTTCGTCAGCCCCTCGAAGATCTCTGCCTTGGCATCCGCGATGTCGTTGATGGAGCGGAAGGCGGCAAGATGCGCGGCCTCTACCGTCGTGATCACGGCGACGTCGGGGCGAACCATTGCGGTGAGCGCCCGGATCTCGCCTGGATGGTTCATGCCCATTTCCAGCACCGCGACCTCGGTCTCGCGCGGCATCCGGGCCAGCGTCAGCGGCACACCCCAATGATTGTTGTAGCTCTTCTCCGAGGCATGAACGACAACGCCTGACGCCGTCAGGCAATGGGCAAGCGCCGCCTTGGTGCTGGTCTTGCCGCAGGAACCGGTGACACCGATGATGCGGGCATGGGTCCGCGCCCGGGCTGCGATGCCCAACGCCTCCAGCCCCGTCATGGTGTCATCGACCAGCAGCAGCCGGGCGGGATCGACGCCTTCGGGCCGGACATGGACCATGGCTGCAACAGCACCATTGGCCAGCGCGGCGACAACATGATCATGGCCATCGGCATTTGGTCCTGCGAGGGCGATGAACAGGTCACCCTGCGCAACCGAGCGACTGTCAATCGAAACGCCTGTCGCCGACCACGCCCCGGCGACCGCACCTGCGGTGGCATCTGCCGCTTCACGGGCTGTCCAGAGCGCGCTCATGGCCGGGCCTCCAGCGCCGCACGGGTGGCGGTCATGTCATCGAAGGGCAGGATGTTCTCGCCGACCTTCTGCCCGGTCTCATGCCCCTTGCCCGCGACGAGCAGCACATCGCCGTCGCGCATCAGGCTGACGCCGTGACGGATCGCGGCCTCACGGTCGCCGATCTCGATACCGCCCGGGCAGGCGGCCAGGATGGCCTGGCGGATGGCGGCCGCATCCTCGTTTCGTGGATTGTCATCCGTGACAACGGCGATATCGGCCTGGGTCGCGGCGATCTCGCCCATCATCGGACGCTTCTGCGTGTCACGGTCACCGCCGCAGCCGAACACCACGATCAGCCGCCCCCCTGTCAGCGGACGTAGCGTCCGCAGGACGGCGGCGAGCGCATCGGGCTTGTGGGCATAATCGACAAAAGCGGCGGCGCTGCCCGTCGACCCGGCCCGGTGCAGACGGCCGGGCGCCCCCTCAAGCACGGGCAGCGCCGCCAGGCTCCCTCGGAACGCGGAGCCGAGGGAAACGGAAAGGGCGACAGCAGCGGTGACATTCTCCGCCTGAAACGCCCCGATCAGGAGAAGCCGGATGGTCTGTGTCTCGCCCGCGTGGCTGATCGTGACGGTCTGGCCATCAAGGCGCGCATCATCGATCGAGAAGCGGAAATCGGCATTGCCGGTGCCATAGGTGACAACCCGCAGACCGGCAGCCCTTGCGACGTCAGTCACGTCAGCGGCCACCGCATCATCGGCATTGATCACGGCAGGTGCGCCCGCCGGCAACAGGTCCCGGAACAGGCGCAGCTTCGCATTCAGGTAGTCGGCACGGTCCCGGTGGTAATCAAGATGGTCGTGGCCCAGATTGGTGAAGATGGCGCCGGCCAGCTTCAGCCCGTCGAGGCGTCGCTGCACCAGACCATGGCTCGATGCCTCCAGCGCCAGATGGGTCACACCGCTGTCGGCCAGCGCCGCCACATCGCGATGCAGCGCCACAGGGTCGGGGGTGGTCAGCGACCCGGCGGAGAAGCCCTCCGGCCCCTGAATGCCCAGGGTGCCGAGGCTGGCCGCGCGCAGGTCCTGCACGGCCCAGATCTGGCGCAGGAACCAGACCACGGAAGACTTGCCGCTGGTGCCGGTGACAGCGGCCACCGTCTCAGGCTGCGCGCCATAGAACCGCGCCGCCATCCGCGCCAGGCAGCGTCGTGCATCCTCGCCGACGACAACGGGAACATCCGCCACGACGGGGAGCTCCGCCAGCACGGCCACCGCACCACGTGCAACAGCATCCGCCACGAAACGACTGCCATCCGTCTGCGTGCCGCCAAGGGCCGCGAAGAGGAACCCGGGCTTCACGTCACGGCTGTCTGCCGTGATGCCGGTGATCTCCAGTGCGGCATTGCTGCCCGCCTTGCTGCCCATCAGGTCAGAGAGTCGCATCGCGCCCTCCCGTGGCCTTCGTCGCGAAGGGATCCGCAGACGGCGGCAGGGCCAGCGCGCGGCGCATCTCCGGGTCCTGCTCGTCAACCGGTGCAACGCCCAGCAGCGGGGCCACACGTGCGATGATCCGCCCGACAGTCGGTGCCGCGTTCCATCCGGCGGTGATGTAGTTGAAGGTTTCCTTGGTTCCCTGCGGTTCATCCAGCATGGCCAGCACGACGTAGCGCGGCGCGTTCATCGGGAAGACGCCGACGAATGACGTGATCAGACGCTTGCGCGCATACCCCTTTTCGATGGCCTTCTCGGCAGTTCCGGTCTTGCCGCCAACGACATAGCCCTGCGCCGCCGCGCTGCGCCCGGTTCCGTCAGCCACCACCAGGCGCAGCAGCTTGCGGATGCTTTCGGATGTCTTCGGCGAGATCACCCGACGCTGCGTTGCCGGGTTGCTGACCGAACGCTTCAGCAAGGTCGGCTCGATCAGGTTTCCACCATTGACCATCGCACCGATGGCGGTGACGAGGTGCAGCGGCGACACCGAGAGCCCGTGTCCGAAGGCAATGGTCATGGTCTCCAGTTCCCCCCAGCGATAGGGCAACTGCGGCGCGACAAGTTCGGGAATCTCGATCTCCGCGCTGTCCAGCAGCCCCAGCGACCCGAGGAACTTGCGCTGCGTGTCCGTACCGACATCAACCGCCATCTTCGCGGCACCGATGTTGGAGGAGAACTTGAAGATCTCCGCCACTGTCATCTCGCGCTTCTTGGCGTGATGGTCACGGATGCGGAAACGGCCGAACCGGATCGGGTCGGTCGCGTCATAGCTGTCGCTCAGACGCTTGCCTGCCTCCAGCGCCATCGCCGCTGTGAAGGTCTTGAAGGTAGAACCCATCTCGTAGCGGCCAAAGGTGGCGCGATTGAAGAACGCGTCATCGCGCAGTGACTCACGCAGGTTCGCGTCGAAATCCGGCAGGGAGACCATGGAGAGGATCTCGCCATTGGTCACATCCATGACCAGCGCCGCGCCGCCTATGGCGGAGAATGTCTCGACAGATCGCGCCAGTTCACCGCGAACAGCGTGCTGCACGCCAAGATGGATGGAGGTCTCGACCGGCGGGTTCGACGGATCGAGAAGCTGATCCTCGACGCCGCGCTCCAGTCCGGCACGCCCCTGACGCTCCGAGTCCATGAAACCGACCACATGCGCGGTCAGGCGTCCGTTGGGATAGCTGCGGGTAACCGTCGGCACCAGGCTGATGGCCGGATCGCCGACACGCATCACCGCGGCCACCTGATCCGGCGTCAGCCGCCAGCGCAGCCAGAGCGCGCCCCTTGCCTTCTCCAGCCGCTCCAGCACCCGGGCCGGTGTCGTGTCACCCAGCGCCGCCGCCAACCGCCAGGCCAGCCGGTCGGGCTTCCGCACCTTGCGGGTTTCGATCGACAACGCGTGGGTCGGCAGGTCCACCGCCAGCAACTGGCCGTCCCGGTCGGTGATCGCGGAACGGGTCCGCCATTTGGCGGGCAGTTCGGGCGCCACGGCGATCGTTGCGGCCTCTGCCGCCATACCGGATGCCAGGTCGGGCTTCGACAGATGGATGACCCGGACCGAGAGGGCCGTGAAACCGATGGCAAAGGCCAACCCGAGCATGGTCAGGCGACGGCGCACGCGCGTGATGTCACTGCCCGGAAGCTGGCGTTGCAGATCGCTCTGCGCCAGTTCGGTGCCGGGCGGCCTGTCGAACAGGGTCCGGTTCATGGCCGCACCTTCCCGTTCGAGGGATCGATGACACCATTGGCAACTGTCAGTCCGTTCAGCGCGTCCATCAGGGGCTGCAGGTCCGCGTCGGTGGCGATCATGCGCCCAACATCCGGCGGCGCCAGCGGCAGATGCAAGGCGGCCAGTTCCTCCAGCCGCTCGGGCCGGGTCAGATAGCTCCACTCCACATCCAGCACGTGGATGTCGCGGCGGGTCGCGGCAATCTCGCGCTCGACGCGCAAGGCCTCATCCTCCGCTGCGTCGTAGCGGCGCTCACTCTCATAGACCGCACCGATGGCCAGTGCGGCGATGAACAGGGCGAGGATGAGGAACAGGCGGTTCATGCTGCCAGTTCCTCGAAACCTTCCGAGGCGGGCCATGCCGGGGCATCCATGCGCTCCGCGACGCGCAGGCGGGCGGAGCGGGATCGCGGATTGTCGGCAACCTCTGCCTCATCCGCCTTCTCCGCGCCGCGGCTGACCAGCCTGAAGGAAGGTGCGGGCGCCTCCTCGATCACCGGACGGTGCCGGGATGCACCGGGCGTGTTGCCTGACCGCGGTGCCAGGAACCGCTTCACCATCCGGTCCTCAAGGCTGTGAAAGCTGACGACGGCGAGCCGTCCCCCGGGGCGCAGCAACTGCTCCGAGGCGATCAGACCCCGACGCAGTTCGCCCAACTCGTCATTGACGACGATACGGATCGCCTGGAACACACGCGTCGCCGGATGGATCCGACCCGGCTTTGTCGGCGCGGCCCGCGCGACGATGGCGGCGAGTTCCGCCGTGCTGCGGATCGGCCGGTCAACGCGGACCTTGTCGATGGCGCGGGCGATGGGGCGGGACTTCCGCTCCTCGCCAAAGCGATAGAAGATGTCGGCCAGGCGCTCCACCGGCCAGTCATTGACGATCTCCGCCGCAGTAAGCGGTCCATCACCCATGCGCATGTCCAGCGGGCCATCATGCTGGAACGAGAAACCGCGCTCCGCCTGGTCAAGCTGCGGGGAGGACACGCCGAGATCCATGGCGATGCCGTCCAGACTGTCGATGCCGACGCCTGCCAGCAGCGCGGCCATGTCGCCAAAGCAGCCCTCCAGCACCGTCAGGCGACCCTGAAACAGTTCTGCATCCTGCCTTGCCGCTGCAATCGCGCGGGGGTCGCGGTCAATCGCGATCACCTGACAGTCGCAGGCGTTCAGCCACTGGCGGGTGTAGCCGCCCAGTCCGTATGTGCAATCCAGGTAACGTCGCCCGGCAGCCAATCCCAGGCCCCGCGCCACTGCCTTTCCCATGACCGGAACATGACCCTCGCGCGGCTCGACGGGTGCGCGCTTCATCATGCGTCCTCGTCAGGCAGGGAAGTGACCTGTACCAGCGGCGTCCGCCGTCGCGGCGCCAGCGCACCACGGTGCTTCTCGCGGGAGCGGATGCGCGCGGCCTCCAGCACTTCCTTCGAGCGTTCGGGGCTGAGCAGATAGAAGCGGTCTGCGCGTCCCATGAAGACGACCTGGTCGGTGACGCCGATGGCTTCCTGCAACTCCGGCGACAGCACGACGCGGCCGTCCTTGTCGAATGAAAGGGTATTGGCCCCGCCGAACAGGTAGGTGGCCAGATCCTCGACCTCCTCCGACTGCGGGTCCTTTTCCTCCAGCCGCTCGAAGATGCCTTCCAGCACCCGGCGCGGAAACGCCTCCATGACCCCATCCTTGTAGGACGGGATCACCATCATTTCGGAATCTCCCTGATCTTCCAGAAGCGCACGAAAGCGGGCCGGGATCGATACACGGCCCTTGCCGTCGATCCGGTGCGTGAAACTGCCGGAGAAGTAATTCGCTCCCGGCACATTCAGCTCCACTTGCTCGTGTTTCGGCCCAATCGCCCTCCGCCCTGGATGCCTGTGGGGTGCTGATGGTTCGGCACACCGGTCTCATGGCACTTCATGGGATCACATGGGAATACGTGGTCTGTCATGGTAAGTCAATGGGGCAGAGACGGGTCCAGCCCCTCTCCAGCGAAAATTTCCGCAGAAATCTGTTAATGTGGCCAACGACTTGTGTTAACACTTGCCTGACCCATGAATGAAACAGGAACATGGCTTTCAGGCGGCAATCCGGGGGAGGAAAAGCGGCATGACTGAAACGCGATATGCGATCTCGGCGTTCAACACGGCGTTCGAGAGCGAGAACCGCATCCACGATGATGGCGTGGCCCAGAAGTTCGGATTTGATGGCGGGCTGGTGCCCGGCGTCGACGACTATGCCTACATGACCCGGGCGGCGCTGATCCTGCTGGGCCCGGATTTCCTGGCCCGCGGGCACATGACCTGTCGTTTCGACAGGCCGGTCTACGATGGCGAAACGGTTGACGTGATCGGCGAGACCACATCCGACGATGGTGTCGATATCCGTATCGAGGCGCGCGGCTCAACCGCCGCAACGGGCACGGCACGGCTGATCGACGGGGCATCCCTGCCCATCCCTGACCCTGCCACTTTCCCGACCGGACCCATGCCATCCCATGCGGACCGACCCAAGGCCGGGCCGGACAGCCTGCCGGAAGGCAAGGTCATGGGCACGATGCATGAGACCATCGATGCCGCAACGCACGCCCAGTATCTGAAGGACGTGCGGGAGGAGCATCCGCTTTATGCGGAGGCCGGGCTGGTTCACCCGGGCTTCCTGCTGCGCCGCGCCAATACCATCCTGCGGGACACCGTACTGCTCGGCCCCTGGATCCATGTCGGCAGCGCGATCCAGCACCTGGGCACCCTGAACGTCGGCGGCACGCTGGAGACGCGGGCCGTCGTGTCCCGCCTGTATGACCACAAGGGTCATGGCTTCGTCGAACTGGACGTGCTGCTGCTCGGTGACGGCAGCAAGCCTGTTGCCAGCATCCACCACACGGCCATATACGAACCGCGTCAGATCCGGGCGGCCTGACCCTCAACCGTCACGCCCGCCCCACATTTCGGATGCTCATCATGCCGTCACTGCGTTGCCTGTTCTCCGGCCTGGTTCTCCTTTTGGCAACCTGGGCCGGTCAATCGCTGGCGCAGGACCTGCCGAAGTCCGAGATCGCGGAGGAGAAGGATGTCGAATACGGCACCCTGTCGCTTGTGGTGGAGAATGACTACTTCGCCGGAACGGACCAGGAGTACACCAATGGCTTCCGCGTCGCCTATCTGCGACCCAAGGGCAGCGTCAGCGATCTGACGGCCCTGCTGGGGCGGACGCTGCTGGGCGTGGATGACCGCCGAAAGCTCTATGGCGGCGTGGCATTCGGGCAGAACCTCTACACCCCGTCAGACATCACGCAATCCGCACCGCAAGCGGGCGATCACCCCTATGCGGGATGGCTTTATGGCGAGGTCGCCGCCATCGCCGACGATGACACGCATGTGGAGACAGTGACCGCCAACATCGGCATCGTCGGACCGCTGGCGCTGGGCGAATTCGTGCAGAACACGTTTCATCAGTTGATCGACAGCGACATTGCCCAGGGTTGGGACAACCAGTTGTCAAATGAACCGGGGCTGATCATCAGCTATGACAAGACTTGGCGCCCGTTCAAGGAACAGACCCGCCCCTGGGGATTTGACCTGCTGCCCAGCGCCGGCCTCAGCCTCGGCAATGTCCTGACACAGGGGATGGCAGGCCTGACGCTGCGGCTCGGCCCCGATCTGGAGAATGACCTGGGGCCGCCACGTATCCGTCCCAGCCTTGCGGGCGGCGGCTTCATCGATGGCAAAGCACGCAGGCTGAACTGGTACTTCTTCGGCGGCGTGCAGAGCAGGCTTGTCTTGCGCAACATCTTTCTGGACGGAAACAGCTTCCGCAACAGCGCGCGGGTGAACAAGCGCAACCTGGTTCATGACTTCCAGATCGGCGCTGCCGTCCGATGGGAGGGGCTGCGACTGAGCTGGACCATGGTGCGGCGGACGGAAGAATTCGCCGGACAGGCTGATCCCCATACCTTTGCCGCGATCACACTGACCGCGCGATACTGAGCCGGAGATCACGGTCGCGCGCTCAAAAAGCGCCTCTTCCCGATGGATAATTCGGGCCCGAACCCTTAATCTGTTCCGACAGGCAGGTGAGCATTGCACAATCGTGAAATACGACTCGCCAGACAATATATGGGCACCAGGAAATTGAGTAATATTTCGGGCAATTCAAGTAATTCTGAAATGCGGGAAATTGAAATCAAGCTGACAGGACGAAGTCAGACGCTTGATTCGGCGTTCAGATCGCTTGGCAACGCGCTAGCCAAGACAACGAAGGTCGCCAGCGTTTACTTTGACACGGTTGATCACCGCCTTTGGCACTTGGGCCTGACGCTGCGCCTGCGGGCCAGGGACAATCGCCATGAACTGACAATGAAGCGCGAAACCGGCACGCTGGCGCGTGGCGAATGGTCGGCCCTGATCGATGAACCGGTACCCGACCCGGGTGCGTTGCCACGCGGTGCACCCAGGGCGGAGTTCGGCCTGATCCTGCCGGAGGAACTGTCCGAGTGGCACAGGACCGAAGTGCGCAGGCAGAAGAAGGTGGTCAGCATCGGGGACGCGACCTTCGAGATTTCGCTGGATCGGGGCCGGATCGTTTCCGGCAACCGTTCGCTGCCGGTCGAGGAACTGGAGATCGAACTGCTTGGCGGTCCTGAGGATGCAGTGGCCAGGGTCGCCCGGTCCATTGTCATGCAACGCAATGTGCAGGTCACCGTCGAATCCAAGGCAGCCCGTGGCGTCGCCCTTGCGGCGGGAACATCCCCCGCCTGGCGCAAGTTCAGTCGTCCGGCGCTGATGCCTTCGGACACCGTGGCGTCGGCCTTCGCCACCATTCTCAAGGCGACGGCACATCAGGTCGCGGGAAACCTGGCCGCAAGCCGGGACGGCTCCAACCCGAAAGGGGTACACCAGCTCCGCGTCGGACTGCGACGGCTGCGGTCCGCCCTGTCGCTTTTCCGGGATCATCTCGGCCCGGCGGCGGAGGGGCTGAAAGACGACGCCCGCACGGCACTGCAGGCCCTTGGTCCGGCGCGGGATCTGGACGTGTTCCTGACGGAGATGCTGCCGCCCGTGATGCGCGCCCATCCCGACTCCGAACCTCTGCAGCAGCTTTGCACCATCGCTGAGAATGCCCGTCGCGCCGCCTATGTCGAGGTGCGCCGGACGCTGAGCGGCAGACCCTTCAATCGCATGTTGCTTGATCTGCTTGGCGCACAGGATCCCGCCCGGCTGCTTGCCGACAGCCGTGAGGATGCCCTGCCCCCGGTCGCGGCGCGCCTGCTGCGGAAAGGGCATCGCAAGCTGATCCGCACGGGCCAGGATTTCGCCAACCTGCCGCTGGAGCAGCGGCACGAGGTCCGTATTGCGGCCAAGAAGCTCCGCTATGCCGTCGATTTCATGGGCGGGCTCTTCCCCGGCGATGCGGCTCGGACCTATCGCAAGGGCATGTCGCGCCTGCAGGATGACCTGGGCCGACTGAACGACGCGGCTGTCACATCGGCGCTGGCGGATCAGCTTGCTGGCGATGATGCCCAGGCCATGGTCGGCGCGGCCATCGTGAAGGGCTGGTACGCGCATCGCCTGGCCGCGACCGAGCCGGAGATGATCGCGGCTTGGCAGGCATTCAGCGAGACACCGGTTTTCTGGAGGCCGACAGCCGGACGCCCCAAGCAGAAGGAGAAACGGCAGTGATCTCGGTACTGGTCGCGAATGCCAAGGGTGGCTGTGGCAAGACCACAGTTGCCACCAACCTGGCCACCGCCTTCGCAAATGCGGGACTGCGAACCGGCCTTGCGGAGGGTGATCGCCAGGGGTCCAGCCTGAAATGGCTGAAGAGCCGTCCTGCCACCGCAGCACCTATCGAGGCGCTGGACTGGCGCAAGGGCCGGGGCGAAGTGCCGAAGAAGCTGGCCCGGCTGGTGATCGACGCAGGTGCCGGTGTTGATTCCGAGCGCGTCCGGGCCCTGCTGAAGGACGCGGACATGATCATCATGCCCGTTCTGCCGTCCGTCTTCGACGAGGCTGCGACGAAGCGGTTCCTGAAACGTGTCGACGAGTTGAAACCCATCCAGAAAGGCCGGAAACCGGTCATGGTGATCGGCAATCGCGTGCGCCCCAACACCCGTGCAGCGCGGGAACTGGATGAGTTCCTGGCGTCACTCGGCCATGACGTGGTGACCCGCCTGACCGACCGCGCGCTGTACCAGGATGTTGCACGACAGGGCCTCGGCATCTTCGACCTGCCCCCGTCCCGCCGTGCGAACGTCATCGAGGACTGGTTGCCGATGATCCGCCGGATCGAGGATACCTGACCGGAAAACGGACTCAGACCGCGCCCTCGTCAGGGACATGCGGCCCCGCCTGACGAAAGGGCGAGAAACGGTCGAGGTAGTCGATCTCCCGCTGCACTTCCCGGCGTTCATGCTCCAGATAGTCGGCAACCGCCTTGCGGAAGCCCGGATCGGCGATCCAGTGGACAGAGCGTGTGGTGGTCGGCAGATAGCCCCGCGCCAGCTTGTGCGGCCCCTGCGCACCGGCTTCGACCCGCGACAGGCCGTGATCGATGGCCCATTCGATGGCCCGGTAATAGCAAAGCTCGAAATGCAGGAACCGGTGATCCTCCACACAGCCCCAATAGCGGCCATAGAGGGCATCTGTGCCGACCAGGTTCAGCGCCCCGGCAATGTAGCGCCCGTCGCGCCGGGCGAGCATCAGCACGACGCTGTCACCGCAGCGTTCGCCCAGCAATGACCAGAAGGTGCGGTTGAGGTAAGGCTGTCCCCACTTGCGGCTGCCCGTATCGATGTAGAACTGGTGAAACGCGTCCCAATGGTCCTCGGTCAGGGCATCACCGGTGACCGTCTCGATCCCGATGTCATTCTCCAGTGCCTCCCGCCGTTCCTTGCGGATCGCCTTGCGCTTGCGCGATGAAAGGTCCTCCAGAAAGGCGTCGAAATCCGCGTAGTCCTGATTGACCCAGTGGAACTGTTCACCCGTCCGCAGCAACAGCCCCATGTCGGTGGCAATCCTGGCCTCCTGCTCGGTCAGGAAATTGATGTTCAGGCCGGAGACCTTGAACTGCGTGGCGACCTGTATCCCGCCCTGCAGCAACAGTCGCGCCGTCTGCTCGAAATCCTGCCCCGCCCTGACCAGCAGACGCCGCCCCGTGGCCGGCGTGAACGGCACGGCGGCGAGCAGTTTCGGATAATAGCTGCCGCCGGCGCGCTCGAACGCGTTCGCCCAGCCATGATCGAAGATATACTCACCCTGGCTGTGCGATTTCAGATACATCGGCATCGCACCGACCAGCAGCCCGGAGGGATCCTCCAGCAGCAGATGCTGCGGCATCCAGCCCTCGTCACCGGAGGCGCAGCGCGCATCCTCCAGCGCCTTCAGGAAGGCGTGACGGGTGAACGGATTGTCCGGCCCCGCGCAGGCATCCCATTCCGCAGCCGGCACCGCCGCAATCTCCGACGCCACCCGCAGGGTATAGGCGTCCGCATCATCATCAGGTGTCGTGGAGGTCATCGTGGTCCAGCCAACAGCGCCACGGCACCAAGGTCAACCGACAAGACGTCCCTTGCCATCCCAGTACCGCGCGCGAATGGCCTTCTTGTCCGGCTTGCCGATCGGCGTAACGGGAATCTCATCGACAAACTCCACCGACTTCGGCGCATGAACGGCCCCCTTGCTGTCCCGCACCATGCGCATCAGGGTCTCCGGGTCCGGCCTGGTTCCGGGGCGCGGCACAATGATCGCCTTCACCGCCTCGCCCCATTTCTCGTCCGGGACACCGATCACCGCTGCCATGGCAACATCGCCATGCGAGGTCAGGACATCCTCGATCTCGCGGGGGAATACGTTGAAACCACCGGAAACGATCATGTCCTTCTTGCGGTCGACGATATACAGGAAGCCCCGGTCATCCTGCCGCGCCACGTCGCCGGTATGCAGCCAGCCGCCGCGCAGGGTTTCCTCTGTCTGCTCCGGCCGTTTCCAGTAACCATCCATGATCTGGCGCGAGCGCACGCAGATCTCCCCGGGTTTACCCTCCGGCACCTCGTTCAGGTCATCATCCAGCAGCTTCACCTGCACGCTTGCATTGGGATGACCGCAGGACGCAAACAACTCCGGCTGGCTGGTGTCATGATCAGCCTTCGACAGCACGGAAATCGGATACCCCTCTGTCTGACCATAGAGCTGCCCGAATACGGGACCGATCCGCTCT
>JARGNO010000045.1:0-9228 GCA_029213165.1 Minwuia sp. | reverse complement strand
CAGGTACTCCAGGCTGGAGAGGTCGCGCTTATCCAGATCCGGACTGTCCAGCAGCATGTAGATCATGGTCGGTACCAGCAGGGTCATGCTGATCCGCTCCTGCTCGATGGTGGCGAGCACCTTGCCCGGATCAAAGCCGTGCATGAATGTCACCGTGCCGCCCAGATGCAGCACCGCAGGCAGCTTGGTGCCACCAACGTGGCTGATGGGCGCAACGGCGAGGTAATTGGTGAAGTCGGGAAACTCGAAGTCCGCCAGGATCGCATTGGCCATGGCCACGAACGCCGGGTGGGTGCGGACAGCGCCCTTCGGCTGTCCCGTCGTACCGCCAGTGTAGCTCAGCCAGACCCGGTCGCTGGTCTCCGCCTCCACCACTGCCGTCACCGCGCCGGCCTCCGCCGCCGCGGCGCGCAAGTCGGTGCCGTAGTCGGCGGGACCAAGCGTCAGGACCCCGGTCAGGCGCGCCACCTTCTCTGCCAGTTCCCGACCGCGTACGGCATAGTTCTCGACATCCACCAGCAGCCAGTCGGTCTCCGAATCCTCCAGAATGAACTGGTGATCTGCCAGGCTGCCCAGCGTATGCAGCGGCGTCATGCACAGTCCAAGCGCCTGTGCGGCAACGCCAGCCAGATAGGCCTCCGCCCTGTTGGCATTCAGCATGGCGATATGCTGGCCCCGCCGGATTCCCAGACTCTTGTAGACCGCCTGATAGCGCCCGATCAGGTCCAGCGCGGCACGATAGGTATAGCGCCCGCCATAGCCATCGAAGGCAACCTTGTCGCCGTGGTGACGAAATGCACGAAACAGCAGGTCACCCACCGTCAGCCCGTCGTATGGAACACCCATGATCCGTTTCTCCCCCAGGAAGCACCTGAGCCAAAGTCTAGAAGGTTCCGGGGATGAATGAAATCGGCACCCGCCTCAGATCGGCGGATCAGGCAGGGGTTGCCAATGGCTCGGCTGCACCTGGGTCGCGCCGCTGTCGTACCAGCCGGAACCGAAGAGCCGCCGTTTCATCCAGACGGCGGTGATGATTGCCGGTCGCCCGCCCTGATATTCGGGAACATAGACCAGTATCGGCATGCCGTCCTGCGGTGCCGTGCGTATGGGAAGCCAGCCAGCCATGGCCTATCGCAGCAGGGATCGGGCAGTCAGGCAACCGCCACGATCACACTGTGCGAAGACTGATCAGGCGCTGTGCCAGCGGTTGGTGGGCGTGAAGCCCGTGTGCACGGGCTCACGCGGGTCGTTCACCCAGACTTCCCTGTCCGGGTGCATTCCGCCGCCCTGCAGCGCCGGAACGCCAGACCGGCGCATCCGGTTCAGCAACCGGGTATCGGCATCGCCGCAGTTCGGGTGAATGCCCCCATTTGCGTCCACGGTCGCCTGCCATGCCGCCATGCGCCGGTCGAAGACAGCCTGGTCCATCAGTTCGGTGCAGTTCAGTTCATTGTTGTTCAGATCCGCAGTGATCTCGTCACCGTTCTCGATCAGGGCAATCGGGCCACCCAGCGCGGCCTCCGGCCCGACATGGCCGATGACCAGACCCACGGACCCCCCGGAGAAGCGCGCGTCGGTCATCAGACCGACAACGATCCCCTTCTCCCGGCAGAGAGTGGTGATGCGGGACGTGGAATCCAGCATCTCCGGCATGCCCGGTGCGCCGCTCGGCCCCTCGTAGCGGACAATGATCATGTCACCGTCACTGAAGATCTCGGGCTCGGTATCCAGTGCCTGCAGCAGTCCGGCTTCGCCTTCGAAAACCCGCGCCCTGCCGCGGAAGATATTGTTCTCCAGACCGCCCTCGACACCCGCAAGTTTCAGGATCGCGCTGTAGCCGGGGGAGAGATTGCCGCCGAGCAGACGCAGCCCGCCGGTTGGTTTGTAGGGCCGGGCGACCGGATGCACCACGTCGCCATCGGGTGCGGGCGGGTCGAGACGGGCGACCTGTTCCGCCAGCGTCTCGCCGGTGCAGGTCGGCACGTCACCGTTCAGCAATCCGGCATCCATCAGTTCCCGCACGATGACCTGGACACCACCCACCCGGTCGATATCGACCATCGAATAGCGACCGTAGGGCCGGGCATCAGTCAGCACCGGCACCACGTGCTGCGAGAGATGGTTGAACTCCTCCGGCGTCATGATGTCCTGCCAGAAGTTGGCGAAACCGGCCGCACGGGCGATCTCCGGCGTATGCAGCACGACATTGGTGGAACCGCCAACCGCCATGGCAACGATGACCGCATTGCGGATGGAATCCCGTCCGACGATGTCGCGCGGGCGCGTATTCGTGTCGATCAGGCCCTTCAGGAAGTCGACCAGCTCATTCGGGAACTGCTCCATCCGGCGCGGGTCGTCGGACGGCGGTGCCACCATGTGCAGCGGCTGCATCCCGACCACGCCGATGAAGGTCTGCATGGTGTTGTAGGTGAACATGCCGCCGCAACTGCCATAGCCCGGGCAGGCGACGCAGGCGATGTGCTTGCGGAACGCCTCGTCCTCGTTTCCCGCGACCTGATAGGCGGAGACCAGATCGATGGTCTCGTTCGACTTCGGATCGATGGCCGGGTGGATGGAACCGTCCGACATCATGATGGCCGGCTGATTGTGTTCCAGCAGGGCGGCCAGGGTGCCGACCGGCGGCTTGTCACAGGCGACAACCGCCACCGTTCCCGCAAGTCCGCTGGCGCTCAGATGCTCGCAGACACTGTCGTGGGTGACTTCCCGCCCGATCAGGGAGTAACGCATCTCCCGCGTGCCGTTGCGGATACCGTCAGAGGTCGCGACCGTGAACTCCGGCTGCACCAGCCGCATGGACAACTGTCCCTGTTCCCGTCCAAGACGCTGGCGCAGCGACTCATGGATCGCCTCCACCTTGCGCTGGACGCCGATGTAGCACTGGCTGTCGCCCTTGTTGCCGATCACCCCGACCGAGGGCTCATGGATCAGATCCATATCCGCACCCAGTTCCCGGGCAATGCCATAGGCCTGGGCATTGCGGCCCGGATGGTTGTCGATCAGGACAGGCTTTTCGTTGGACACGGTGTCGGTCTCCCCAGGTTTGTTCCACGTGCCACGACCACCCGTTCAGCAGGCGATGAGGCGCGCAGGCGACTTTGTCCGCCATATGAAGGAGATTGCCCCGCCTGATCAAGTCCGGGGGACACAGATCGCAACAGACTCGACCCTCACAATGGGACCACGACTGCAAATTGCAGCCCGGAATGCACAAGGCCCGCACCTTCTGGCGAAGGAACGGGCCCTGGAAAATGGCTCCCCGGGTAGGATTCGAACCTACGACCAATCGGTTAACAGCCGATTGCTCTACCGCTGAGCTACCGAGGATCACGGAAGCGGATGAGGGCATACCAAAGCCGACGCGGATTGACCAGAGGAAATTGGCGCCACTCTGGCCCGGCTCTTGCGGTGAGGCCGTCCACTGAGTGAATTCGAGGGGAAATCGAAGAAATGCGACGCATCGGCTTGGCCATCCTGGTCACTTTAATCGGCTTCGGCGCAATGGCGCAGGAGAACACGACCGACAAGGCAAATGCCGCGGTACAGCCGCCGGCGGCCAACGCAACGGTCGAGGAAATCACCTGTGCCTGCGAAACCGACGTCAACGGCCTGTTCGTGGCCGCGCTCGATTTCATCCGCAAGGCGGACCGGCCCGGCGTGCTGCCGCTGGAGCGCTATCGGCTCTACGGCCTGTCATGGAAAAGGTTCGAGCGGATCATCGACCTCCATCCCGACTCATGGGTGGCGGTACGCCTGCTGGCCAACCAGCCGATCGGCGGCTTCCAGTACTGGAACTTCAAGCGCAAGTACCGCCTCGCCTCCGTCGAGGCCTGCGGTCTGGAGGAGGGCGCGCCCGGCGACTGCCCGGTGATCCTGGCCGAACATGTCGCGGCGCTGGTGCTGGAACTGCAGAACACCGAGAACCGGGTCATAGAGGTGCAGACGATCATCACCCGTCTGGAGTCCACTTTCTCGACCCAGATCAACCAGTTGACCCAGATCAGCCAGGAAGTCGGAAAGCTGCGGGCCGAAGCCGCTGCCTTCGATCAGGAAAAGCGCGACCTGCTGGCCCAGATGGCGGAGATCCAGTCGCTCGCCGACCGCTATCAGAAGAACCTGCGCAACGCCGCGCAGAAGCGTCGCGAGGCTGAAACGGAACGCGACCAGACCCTGGCCCTGCTGGATGCCGCAAACGCGCGCTTCGATGAGGCGACGGCGGAACTGGTCAGTGCCCGCGCCGAACTGCAGGGTTCCGACACCGGCATCGACAAGATCGAGTTCGGAAAGGTTCAGGGTCGCCTGACGGCGGCAACCAACCGTGTCGCGGAACTGGAGGCGGACCTGAAGGCGGCTGCGGCGCGCGCCGAGGAACTGGAATCCCGGGAAGACGTCCAGATCATCGGACACCGGACGACCTTCCTTGAGCGTGTGAACGAACTCGGCGGTGTCGCGAACGCGGAAGAGATCGAGGGCGAGCGCATCGTCTTCAGTTCCGAAGTCCTGTTCGATGTCGGCAAGGCCAGCCTGCGGCCCATCGGCAAGTCGCGGCTGGATGCCTTCGCGAAGGCCGTGCTTGCCGCCGCCCCCGAGATCCCGGCCGAAATCGACTGGGCACTGCAGATAGATGGCCATACCGACAACAGGCCGATATCGACGCCCCAGTTCCCCTCCAACTGGGAACTGTCGATCGCCCGTTCGCTTTCGGTCGTGCGTTACCTGATTGACCAGGGCATCCCGAAGAACCGTCTGGTTGCGGCAGGCCACGCCGAGTTCCATCCGCGTGACACGGGCGAAAGCGAGGCGGCGTTCCAGCGCAACCGCCGCGTCGAGGTCCGGTTCCTGGAGAACTGACCGTCATCCATCGGATGCGGAACGAAAAGCGGGGCGCCTGGAGAACCGTCTCTCCGGGCGCCCCGTTCGCATTCACAGCCACACTTCAGCGGCAGGAGGCGATCATTCGACGTCGCGAACGTCGCCACCTTGCCCTGTGGTGCCGCGATTGACGCCGGCCTTGGACTTGAACATTGCATCCGGTCCATGGCCCCAGAAATCCGGTGCAGCACCCAGGACGCCGCCGTCCACCACAAGCGTGTGGCCAGTGATGAATTCGCTGTCCCCGGAAGCAAGGAAGAGCGCCGCACCCGCGATATCCGCGCCTTCGCCCAGGCGGGGCCAGGGTGTCTTCGCCTGCGCCATCTTCTCCATCATTTCCGCCCGACCGGAATGCAGCAGTGGTGTGCGGATCGCACCGGGGGCTATCGCATTGACCCGGATGCGGTCATGCGCCAGATCGCCCGCCAGCGCGCGCGTCAGGTTCACCACGGCGGCCTTGGCGGCGGAATAGGCTATCGGACCGGCCCCGCCCGAGAGGCCCGCGATGGAGGCGGTCGAGATGATGGAACCGCCCGAACCCTGCTGCTGCATCTGCCGGGTCGCATACTTGCAGCCCAGGAAGACCCCCCGCACCAGTACGGCAAACGTGTAGTCCCATTCATCGACGGTGGTATCGGTGATGGGACCGAAGGCGCCGCCCACGCCGGCATTGTTGAACATGCAGTCCAGCCGTCCGAAGCGGTCAACAGCGTTGCCGACCAGTGCGGCAACGTCCGCTTCCTCCGACACGTCGCAGCGCACGAAGGCAAGGCGATCCCCGTACCCCGCAGCGCTGGCTTCCCCGATCATGGCGTCGCCATTGACCTGGTTGAGATCACCGACCACGACTGCGGCACCTTCCGCAAGAAACCGTTCTGCAGTGGCCTTGCCCATTCCCGATGCACCGCCGGTGATCACAGCGACACGACCCGACAGACGACCTGATTGTTCTCCAGACATACGAACCTCCCCATTCTCCAACTGACCAGAAGGGAAGAGTTTAGATCGCAGGATCAGCAGATGGTATGGGCAGCCCGTGCAATGCAGCCGTCAGGCTGCGGCAGCCTTGCCGCCGCGATGCGGGCGAACAAACTTCGACACCTCACGCAGCAGATCGTCGGGCGGCAGGGCCGGGTCGATCCGCGGCTCGGAACCGTCGCCGGTGTCACCACATGGCGACGCGAGCAAAACGACCTTCATCTCGACCCAGCTGGACTGGGACTTGAGCCTTTCCAGGACCTCCGGCCGGCCGAACCTGCTCGACAAATCGATCATCAGGATATCCGGCCCGAAGGTCTGCAGATCCGGCAGATTGTCCGGACTTTCGAAGAACAGGCAGGAGATGCCCAGGTCATCCAGCGTATCGCCAACCGGTTCGATCACGTCGATCTGGTCACTGAACACAAGAACCCGGGGTTCGGCATGAACGCGACAGATGCGCGACGCAGCGGCAGTCAGGGCCTCCGCCGAAACAGGCTTCGTCAACCAGTCAACCGCACCAAGCGCCATCCCCTGGTCAGCATCATCCGCGACCGAGATGACGACCACGGGAATATCGGCCAGTGCCGGATCCTCCTTCAGGGCGCCGAGCACCTGCCAGCCATCCATCTCCGGCATCGCGATATCCAGGAGCACCAGATCCGGCACCATTGCCCGGATCTCGGCGAGGCCGCTTTCACCGTCCAATGCAATCCGGGTACGGTAGCCACTGCGTTCGAGCACGCGCCGATAGATGTCGAGTGCATCGGCGTCGTCGTCGATGATCAGGGCAAGTGGGCCGACAGCATCGACCGCCTCGGGCAACCCCGGCACATCGATCCCTGAAATCAGCGAAGGCAGCGTGCCGTCCTCCCGCATGTCCTCAAGCGCGACCGGGACGGTCAGGGTGAAGGTCGAACCGACACCCGGCTGACTGGTGACCGTGATATCGCCCCCCATCATCTGCACCAACCGGCGCGTGATCGTCAGGCCAAGGCCCGTGCCCTCGCGTTCCCGCGTCAGGGTTCCATCAACCTGTTCGAAGGGCTCAAAGACCTTCTTGAGCTGTGCTTCCGACATGCCGATACCGGAATCGCGCACGACAAAGGAAACCGCTTCCCGTTCATTGATTTCGGTACGACCGACAATCAGCTCCACTTCGCCATCCTCGGTAAACTTCGACGCGTTGGAGAGCAGGTTCAGCAGGCACTGGAACAGACGCTTGCGATCGGATTCGATGTGCAGCCCCGGCACTTGCAGATCCAGGTACAACCGGTTGCCGAATCGCTCGGCTATGGGCCGCACAGTACTGGCGGCCTCATCGACCAGCGCGGCCAGATCAACCGCTTCCAGATCCAGGGTCACCCGACCGGCCTCAACCTTGGCCAGGTCCAGCACCTCGTTGATCAAGGTAAGAAGGTGCCGTCCCGACTTCTCGATCCGGTGCAGATCATCGACTGTTCCTTCATCGCCCTGATCCTCGAAGTCCTCGATCAGCATTTCGGTGTAGCCGATGATGGCGTTCAGCGGGGTCCGCAACTCATGGCTCATGTTGGCGAGAAAGGAGCTCTTGGCGGAATTGGCAGCCTCTGCGGCCTCCATCGCCTCCTTCAGCTCCTGGGTCCGTTCGGCGACCTTCGCCTCCAGACCGTCATAGGCGGAACGCAGGGCCTTCTCTGCCTGTCGGCGCTCGGTTACATCATGCGTGACACTGGCAAAGCCGGAGAGCTCACCGTTACCATCATAGACCGGATGAAACGTGACACTGGCCCAATAGGTGCTTCTATCCTTGCGCCGACGCTTCATCTCTGCCTCGAACCGACCCCTGAGGCTGGCTTCTGAAAGGGCGCGGGCGAGAATGCGCGGCGCGTTCGCTTCATCGGCATCGAACATCGCCCCGGAACTCCCCAGCACCTCCTCCGCACCATATCCATCCAGACGGGTGGCCCCGTCGTTCCAGGACGATACACGTCCCGCAGGATCCAGCATGATGATGGCGTAGTCCTGCAAACCATTGACCATCAGGCGAAAGCGTTCCTCGCTGCGGCGGACCCTTTCGTTGCCCGTGCGCAGGTTCTCGCTCACGCGCTTGTCGATCAGGGCAGTTGCCAGTCCCATGCCGAACAGCAGAACCGAACCCAATGCCACCGCGGCAGCCAGAATTCCGGCGTCCACCGCTGAATCAGAGTGCACCAGGGCATCGGCACGCAGATTGAAGGTTGCAGCAGCCATGCCGCAGTAATGCATTCCAACTGCTGCAACGGTCATCACGCAGGCGCTGCCAAAGCGCCAGGCAAGGGATTCGAGGTTGAAGCAGAGCCACAGCGCCGCCATCGAGGCCACGATCGCAATGGCGAACGAGGCGACATAGAGGATCGGATCGTAGACAATCTCCACAGGCATCCGCATGGCGGCCATGCCCATGTAATGCATGCCCGCGATTCCCAGACCCATGCACAGGCCACCTGCCAGCAGCATGATGAAACTGGAGCCAAGAGATCTGACAAGTGCCAGGCCAGCCCAGGTAAAGACGACGGACACGGCCATTGAGCCGACAGTCATGGGCGTGTCGAACAGGACCGTGACGACGGGAAGTTCCATCCCGAGCATCGCGATGAAATGCATCGACCAGATGCCGCCGCCCAGGGCAAACGCGGCAAAAAGGGTCCAGCCAGCGGCCCCACCTATGCTGGCGTCCCGCGCCCGGGAGGCGATGTTCAGCGCAGAGAACGCCGAGAACACACATATGCCCACCGCAAGCAGGACCAGCGTCATATCGTGATGTTGTGACAATTCCATGCGCGAACCTCCGTGCGGGGCTCAGCATGGCGTGAAGGGGTTAAGCCCAGATTAAGCCGCACGCAGGACTTTGATCACACATCTCAGAGGCTTAACCAAATGTTCAGTCACCGGTGTTTTGATAGCGATATGCCCATTCCGCTAGGAGCCGGAGCACGATGAACAACGAAGAACAGCCGCGCGTCCTGGTCGTCGACGACCTTGAGGCCAATCGCGCCATGCTGGCGCGCCGCCTGACGCGCCGTGGATTTGCCACGGTCATGGCCGAAGATGGCCCGAAGGCGCTGCGTCTGATCGACGAGAGCGAGTTCGACATCATTCTGCTCGACATCATGATGCCTGGCATGAGCGGGCTGGAAGTCCTGCGCCTGATCCGGGCGAACCGCAGTCCGGCGATACTGCCGGTGATCATGGTGACCGCCATCCACGAGAAGGATGGAATTGCCGAGGCGATCAAGCTGGGCGCCAATGACTACATCACCAAGCCTGTCGATCTGGACATCACCCTGGCCCGGATGCAGACGCAGATTGACCGCCGGAAGGCAGAACTGGCCCTGCATG
>JARGNO010000044.1 GCA_029213165.1 Minwuia sp. | reverse complement strand
GCCCGATCCGGATCAGGGGGCCGAGCGATGGCTCGGTCGGCGGCACCCCGACACCGAGGAACGACAGGGTGGCCTCCAGCAGCACGGCAATCGCCAGGTTGATGGTGCCGATGACCAGTACCGGTCCCATGACATTGGGCAGCACATGGCGGAACATGATCGCCCGGCTGGACAGGCCGATCACGCGGGCGGCCTGCACGTATTCCTTGCTCTTCTCCACCATCGTCGAGCCGCGCACCGTGCGCGCGAACTGGGGCCAGATAGACATGCCGATGGAGAAGATGATGACCACCAGGGCCAGCGTCTCATGACTGCTGCCCGGCAGGACGGAACGCAGCACGCCGTTCAGCAGCAGTGCCACCAGCAGGGCGGGGAAGCTGATCTGAACGTCGGCGATCCGCATGATCACGGCATCGGTGGTGCCCCCGACATAGCCGGCGATCAGACCCAGCGTGACACCGATGATGATCGACAGGATGACAGAGGCGAAACCGACCCCGATGGAAATGCGGGAGCCGTAGAGGATCGCCGAATAGAGGTCACGGCCCTGATCATCCGTACCAAGCGGAAAGCGCCACAGGCCGTCTTCCGTCCAGACCGGTGCGGTGAAGGCATCCAGCAGGTCCAGGGATGCGGGATCAAACGGATCCTGCGGCGTGATCAGCGGGGCGATGATCGCGGCCAGGATCATGACCACGGCCAGCACGGTCGCCACCACGGTCACGGGGCTGGTGCGGAAGCTGTACCAGATGTCGCTGTCGAGGAAGCGCGCGAAGTTGTCCTGGATGCGTGCGACGGGACCCATCTCAGTGCCCTCCGCCGCTGCGTTCGACCCGGAGCCTGGGATCGACGACGTAATAGAGCAGATCCACGATCAGGTTGATCACCACGAAGATGAAGGCCACCAGGATCAGGTAGGTGGACATGACCGGAATATCGACGAACTGGATCGCCTGCAGGAACAGCAGCCCCATGCCGGGCCACTGGAACACCGTCTCCGTGATGATGGCAAAGGCGATCAGGGAACCGACCTGAAGGCCGGTGATGGTGATGACCGGGACCAGCGTGTTCTTCAGGGCATGGCCGAAATGAACGGCGCGATTCGACAGGCCGCGCGCCCGGGCGAACTTGACGAAGTCCGTGCGCAGCACTTCCAGCATTTCGGAGCGCACGAGGCGCATGATCAGCGCCAGCTGGAACATGCCGAGCGTGAAGGCGGGCATGATGATGCTCTGCCAGCCGCTGACAGTCAGGAAACCGGTGTCCCAAAGTCCGATGTCGACGGTGTCACCGCGTCCGAATGTGGGCAGCCAGCCGAGCGTCACGCCGAACAGCAGGATCAGCAGGATACCGATGACGAAGGTTGGCAGTGATATGCCGATCAGGGAGACCGTCAGGAACACATGCGACAGCCATCGTCGTGGATACAGTCCTGTGTAGACCCCCAGCGGCACGCCCACGACTATGGCGAACAGGGCGGCAAGCAGGGAGAGCTCAAGCGTGGCAGGCAACCGGTCGGCAAGCAGTTCATCGACAGGTCGGCCGATGCGATAGGAGATGCCGAACTTGCCCTGCACCGTATTGCCGATGAAACGGGCGAACTGCAGCGGGACCGGATCATTCAGGCCGAGGTCCTGGCGCAGCTTGGCGCGGTCCTCCAGCGAGGTATCCTGGCCGACCATCTGTGCCACCGGGTCACCGACATAGCGGAACATGGTGAACCCGATCAGCGCCACCACGAGCATCACCAGCAGAGCCTGGAAGAGGCGGCGAATGACGAAGGCGATCATTCAGCTTCCCCGAAAACCGAGAGAAAAGGGGGCCGGGTCAAGTGCCAGCCCTTGCCTGCTTCAGGACACATGTGTGCCGGGCAGGCCGTCGTCCGAAACGGAACGCAGGCTCCGCCGCCATGACTTGCATCGCGGCGGAGCCCATCCGGTTCCGGATCGGTCAGTCCACAGTCACGTGACGCCATGCGAACTGGTTGTCCGCACGCTGCTTCACGTTCACACCGTCCCGTGCGCCCCAGGCCAGGGCCTGCTGATGCAGCGGGATGTAGGCGATGTCGCGGGTGGTATGCACCCATGCGTCGCGGATCATCGCATTGCGCTTCACAGCATCGGTTTCCGACAGCACCTTGGCCGTCAGGGCGTCCACTTCCGGGTTGCAGTAGCGACCCAGGTTGAACTTGCCATTGCCGGAATCGGCATCGTAGCAGCCATGCAGGTTGAAGAGCGGGTTCCAGCTGTCGAAGGAGCCAGGGGTCCAGCCCAGCAGGTAGAAGGAGGTATCCAGGCTCGGTGCCAGCACCTTCTTGAAGTACAGCGCCTTCGGCTGTGCCAGCAGGTTCACCTTCACACCGATCTTGGCCAGCATCGAAACGACGGCCTGGCAGATCGCTTCGTCATTCACGTAGCGATCGTTCGGGCAATCCATCCCGACCTCGAAACCGTCCGGATATCCGGCATCAGCCAGCAGCTTCTTGGCCAGGTCAACGTCCAGTTCCAGCCGCTTGAAGGCGGGGTCGGAGCCATTGATGCCGGGGGCGACCATCAGGGCGCTCGGCTCTGACAGGCCACGCATCACCTTCTTCTTGATCGCTTCCACGTCGATGGCGCGATACATGGCCTCACGGACCTTGATGTCCTTGAACGGGTTCTTGCCCTTGATGTTGGAGTACAGCAGTTCGTCGCGATGCTGGTCCATGCCAAGGAAGATGGTCCGCAGTTCCGGGCCGACCAGCATGCTGGTGCCGGAATTGCTGTCGACGCGGTTCATGTCCTGCACCGGAATCGGGTAGGCCATGTCCACCTGACCGGACAGCAGCGCCGCCACGCGGGTCGCGTCGGAACCGATCGGCTTCAGCGTGACCTTGGTCAGATTGTGTTCCTTGTTGGCGTTGTCCCACCAGTTCGGGTTGGCGACGGCAACGGTCTGCACGTCGGCTTCCCGGCTCATCAGCTTGAACGGGCCGGTGCCATTGGCGTTGCGGGTAGCGAAGTTTTCCTGATCGCCGGTCGCGGATTGTGCGGAAACCGCACCGTTCTTTTCCGCCCAGGTCTTCGACATGATGCCCCAAGTGGCCCATTCGAAGTGCAGGATCGGGTTCGCGGCCTCGGTCACGAAATCAACCGTGTGGTCATCGACCTTGATGATCTCGGTGACACCGGCAAGCCGGGTCTTCAGGTCGGAGCCGTCGCCACGGACGCGATCAGCAGAGAACAGCACGTCGTCAGCCGTGAAGTCTTCGCCGCCATGGAATTTCACGCCCTTGCGCAGGTGAAAGCGCCAGCGGGTCGGTTCAACGATTTCCCAGCTCTCCGCCAGTGCCGGTTCGATCTCCAGGTTCGGACCGCGCCGGATCAGGCCTTCGTAGATGTTCGCCATGAAGCCGAGCGTGAAGGTCTCATTCAGGTTGTAGGGGTCCATGGAATTGGCGTCACCCTGGAAGGCGAACGTCAGTTCCTTGGCCTGCGCCGACCCGGCTGCGAGCGCAAGGACTGCCGCCCCGGCCAGCAAGGTATTGCGGATATTCATGAATTGTCTCCCGCTATGGTTCCCAGACATGTTTCAGGCGTTTGGCACGCCATTTCGCGGGCATAGTGGGCGTCTGCCGGAACAACCGTCAATGTCTTTGTCGGTTTTTTGCCGGGTACTCCAGGGTGCCCCTGCGTCAGGATCCCGGCCCCTGCGGGTGGGTGCCTGCGGTATCCGCGGTGCGTCGTTTGGCCATTGGGAAATCGTCACCGGGCCGATTATCTGGGGATCAGGGTCCAGAAACAAATCCGAAGAGGTTGTCATGAAGAACTTTGTTGTTGCCGCCGCCATGGCGCTTGCGCTGGGTACAGGTGCTGCACAGGCGTCGGGTGATGCCGAAGCCGGCAAGAAGGTTTTCAAGAAGTGCGCGATCTGCCATTCGCTTGAGGAGGGCAAGAAAAAGGTCGGTCCGTCCCTGCACGGTATCTTCGGGCGCACGGCCGGTACGCTGGATGGATTTCGCTTCTCCAACGCCATCAAGGATTCCGGCATTGTCTGGAACGATGAAACGATCGCCGCCTACCTGACCGATCCGCGCGGTTACATCCCGAAGAACAAGATGGCTTTCCCCGGTCTGAAGAAGCAGGCTGATCTGGACAATATCATCGCTTTCCTGAAGGCGGAGACGATGTAGTCCTGTCAGGGGTCACGGAGTACTGAAGGCGAGGGATACCGGGAACGGTGACCCTCCGGTCTTCCCGCGTCAGCCAATCCGGTCGGGGAATGCAAGGTCAACGGCATTGGTAGGGTCAGGTTAATACGATATTATCAATTCGCAGGCACACTTGCCGACCCAGTTGCGCATGGAAGGTCTGTTCGAGACAATGGTTTCCCCGGCACCGGTTCATGATCAGGACTCTCCGTCAGAAGACCTCTGGGTCAATCTGGACCCGGATATGGTGTGCCGTGATCCCTTGCTGCTGGAACTCCACAAGTACTGGGACAGCAAGAGGAACGGTCGGAAGTTTCCGTCCCGGCGGGATATTGACCCCGCCGAGATCCCGCGTCACCTGGGCAATGTCTTCCTGATTGACGTGTCGCACGAACCGCTGCGGCTGCGTTACCGGTTGCTCGGCACCCGCATCACCGACGTCATGCGGCGTGATTCAACCGGCAAGTTCTACGACGAGATCTATGCGCCTGACCTGCTCGAAGCCATCTACCGCAGCTTTCACTGGATGTTCGAGAACGGCCAGCCGCTGAGGACGCATGGGGAGAGCTACTACCCCGACAGGAATTTCTATACTTACGAGGCGCTGAATCTGCCTCTGTCTGCGGATGGCGAGACCATCGACATGGTCTTCGGTGGGCTTGTGTTCCACCCGAAGATTCCGCCGAGGCCCGATTCCGGTCTGGATCAGCGCTGAAGCTGAAGCGGTCTACTGTCCGATCGCATCACCGGCTCACTCCCCCACCGCAGCGGGTCCCAGCAGATGACGGCGGAACCGGTCCTTCAGCCATGCGCCGTCCTTGGGCGGCAGGGCGAAGGGAGATGCCTCCGCCCGCACCTTCAGCCATGCGAAGACAGGCCCCTTGCCGGACGAGACCGTGCGCAGCGCTTCGTCCAGTTCCGCGTTGGTGTTGGCGCTGACGATCGTGGGAAAGCCTGCGGCCCGTGCGACCCCGGCCAGGTCGACACCGGCTGCTGTATGTGTCGCCTGCATCCCGGTCTCGCCATAACTTTCGTTGTCGAAGACGACGATGGCGAGATTGGTGGGGCGCTGAACCGCGACGGTGGCGAGCGCGCCCAGACCCATGAGCTGCTCCCCGTCGCCGGTCACCACGATCACGCGTTTCTGCGGCTGGGCCAGGGCGAGCCCCAGACCCATTGCCGCTGCCCCGCCCATGGCGCCCCACAACGGGAACGTGCTGTGACGGTCACCGGCGGCAGTCAGGTCCCAGACCGTGGCACCCAGACCAGCGATGACCAGCGCATCGGGGTTGTCGTCCAGCAGCCGCTGGGCAACCTCGCGGCGGCGGATCTCGAAGCTGTTGGCGCGGTCGGTCATGGCATCTTCCCCGGTCATTCTCATCCCCATCTTCCGTCAGACTAGGGCAAATGCAACGGAGATGACGAGCAGGATCGCAAAGCAGATGTTGGCCATGCGCGACAGGCGTGGGTCACGCAATGCCGATGCGATCAGCGAACCAAAGGCCAGCCAGGCGCAGTTGATGATCGCGATCAGGGGTGTCAGCGCCACGATCTTGACCAGGCTGTCGGTCAGCACGTCGCCCGTGACCAGTTGATGCCCCGAGAAGACCGCGCCAATGGCGGCGAAGGCCTTTGGATTGGCGATGGCCAGCAGGAAGCCTGCGGTCAGCGACGGACGCTTGCCCGCCCGCGCATCCTGACCAAGTGGCGGCGCTGTCGCGATGCGCCATGCGAGATAGAGGATGTAGCACGCCGCGACGATGGCGATGACGGATCCCAGCGCAGGCATGGCCATGATCGCCCCGGTCACACCCGTCGCGACCAGCAACAGCACGCCGGCAGTGCCGAGGATGATTCCGCAGAGATAGGGCAGGGCCGGGCGGGAGCCGAAGGCGGCAGCGGTCGCGGCCACGGTCAGGGTTGCCGGTCCGGGGCTGCCCATCAGCGGGATTGCGGCCAGATAGAGCAGCAACAGGTTTTCGTGCATCCTTGCCTCCGTCAGAATGGGCGCAGTCTGGCGGGTCTCTGAGGCGTGGGGATAGAACGTATGTGCAGCGAACCGGATATGGACATGCGTGCCGGGAACCGCTGGTCGGGGGGCGTGGTCGCGCCCGGTCTGGAATGGGCGGCAGCGGACTTTCCCGAACATCAGTTCACGCCGCACCGTCATGATGGCTATGTGGTTGGCGTCACGGGCAAGGGTGTGCAGCGCTTCACCTATCGCGGCGCTGAACGGCTGTCGCTGCCGGGCGAGGTCTTCCTGCTGCATCCGGACGAAAGGCACGACGGGCGTCCCGGTACTGCAGCGGGATTCGGGTTTCGCGCGGTCTATCTCTCGCCCGATCATGTGCTGGCGGCGCTGGATCAGTCTGTCCTGCCGTTCAGTCCTGAACCGGTCCACGACGCGCAAGCGGTGTCTGCGCTCGTCCTTTCGGTCTTCGATGCCTGGTCCGGAGCGCCGCCTGATGATCTGGCGGTCAATGATGCTGTCTGCCTGATGGCGGACCTGTTCCGGCGTGTATCGGATCAGCGCGCATCGCCCGGTCCGGCACGGCGAGCGAAGCGAATGGATCCGCTGATCCGGCGGGTGCGCGAGGACCTGATGTCGGTGACGGATGCGCCGGTGAAGATCGGTGATCTGGAGCGCAGGCACGGCATGAGCCGCTTCACCCTCAGTCGCGACTTCCGGCACGCGTTCGGGGTGACACCCAGTCGTTTCATTCTGCTGCGGCGACTTGATCAGGCGCGCGTCAAGCTGCGGCAAGGTCTCTCCCTCGCCGATGCCGCCGTCACGGTCGGATTTGCCGACCAGAGCCACATGACGCGGCATTTCCGGGCAACATATGGCCTGACACCGGGACGCTGGCGCGACATGCAGGTGAACTGAAGGGGGAGGCTATTTCCCGAAATTCTTGGTTCCGATCAGCCGCTGCGCGATCAGCACGGCGACCGCCATCTGCCCCTCGAACGCCATGGCGGCGGCGGCGGCGGTCATCGGCCCCGCATCGGCCGCATCGTCCAGACGGAACGTGCGCGTGCCCATCATCTCCAGCATCGGTCCGGCGGCCTGACCCATCGACAATTGCCAGGGATTGAATTCTCCGAACTCCCCGCGCATCGTCACGAGCATCAGCAGCGGAAAGCGGCAGGTCTGGGTGGTCGCGAGCATGTTCGGGCAGTTGCCGACGCCGCTTGACTGCATCAGCAGCGCGCCGCGCTGTCCGCCCAGCCAGGCACCGGCAAGCACCGCCGGTCCCTCCGCCTCCGTCGTCAGGGAGACGGCATGGATGTCCTTTTCCGCCCGCGCGCGCTCGATCAGCCGCTTGTGTCCGGCGTCCGGGACATAGGCGATCTGGCGCACGTCCGCGCCCTGCAATGCCTCGAATATCTGATCCGGCCAATCGGACATGCGGTTCCCTCCCCACGGTCATACCTGCATGACCCCGATGATAGTTGCGCTCTGCCAGCCGTCCACACAAACTGTCGCCCGATCCGGGGGAGGGACAGAAATTGACTGACGACGACGCAGGCGAAAACGCCGGGGGCGGCATGTTCTATGGCTGGGTGATCGTCTGGGCCGCCTTCACCATCCTGTTCGTCAGCTTCGGCGCGGCCTACAGCTTTCCCGCCTTCTTCACACCGCTGCAGAACGAATTCGGGGCGACGCGGGGCGATACCTCCTTCGTCTTCGGCATTGCCGGGTTCCTCTATTTCTTTCTCGGGGCCTTCTCCGGTCCCGCCGGGGACAGGCTGGGTCCGAAACAGGTGGTGGTCTTCGGTGCCATCGTGGCGGCGCTGGGCCTCTACTTCGCGGCCACGGCCACCAGGATCGAACAGGTCTACTGGGGCTACGGGCTGGGTGTCGGCGTTGGTGTCGGCTGCATGTATGTGCCGGCTGTCGGCGCGGTACAGCGCTGGTTCGCACGCCGCCGTGCCACGGCCTCCGGCCTTGCCATCACGGGAATCGGTGTCGGGACCTTCGTTGCCCCGATGGCGGCACATGAACTGATCACGCTGCTCGACTGGCGACAGACCTATCTGGTGCTGGCGGGGGTCGTGCTGGTGCTTGGTGCCGTCAGCGGCCTGCTGCTGGAGAACTCGCCTGCCAGGCGCGGTCTCTTTCCCGATGGTGCCGCCACTGCGCCCGCAAGCGCGGATGCCGCCGAATCGATGGATGTACAGGCGGCACGCCGGACCCTGCCGATCTGGCTGGTCTATTTCGGTTCCCTGCTGGTCTCCATCGGCCTGTTCATGCCATTCGTGCATCTGAAACCCTTTGCCCAGGACCTTGGAATGACGGCGCAGGAAGGGATCTGGGTCGTCAGCTCGGTAGGTATAGGTTCCATCCTGGGCCGCATGATCCTGGGTCCCATCGCCGAGCGGTTCGGGCGGAAACCGGTGGTGCTGGGGCTCTACATCGGTCTCGCCGCGATCTTCGTGTTCTGGTACCTGTCCGTCGCGCTCTGGATGCTGCTTGTCTTCGGGGTTGTCTTCGGCACCCTCTACGGCGGGTTTGTCGCGCTCGCGCCGGCATTGCTAGCCGATTACTACGGTGTGGGCCATGCAGGCGGTATCCTGGGATTCGTCTATTCCTCCGTCGCGTTCGGTGCACTGATCGGCAACCCCGTCGCGGGTTACATGTATGACGCCGCGCAGAGCTATGACCTGCCGATCCTGATCGGTGCCGGGTTGTGCGGTGTCGGTGCCCTTTGCATTCTGGCAATGCCGTCACCGGCGAAGTGGCGGGCGCGACGCTTTGGTACAATGCAGGGATGACCGGGGAGAAACGGGTATGAGCTGGAAGACGATTCTCTATTCAGTGAGCGAACGCGTGGCCACCATCACCCTCAACCGGCCCGAGCGGATGAATGCGATCAACGATGACCTGCCGCGGGAACTGGCGGAGGCGGTGCGCCGCGCCGATGACGATGACGATGTGCATGCGATCGTGCTGCAGGGGGCAGGCCGTGCGTTCTGCGCCGGTTACGACCTGAAGGAATATGCGGAGGGTGACAGGGAGAATGTCTACACCCAGTCCATGCCCTGGGACCCGATGATCGACTATCGCCTGATGAAGGCGAACACCGATGCCTTCACCACGCTCTGGCGCTGTTACAAGCCGACGATAGCCAAGGTGCATGGCTTTGCCGTCGCCGGTGGCAGCGACATTGCGCTCTGCTGTGACCTGATCGTCATGGCCGACGATGCCAAGATCGGCTATCCGCCGACGCGGGTCTGGGGCTGCCCCTCCACCGGCATGTGGGTGCATCGCCTCGGCGCGCAGCAGGCCAAGCGGATGCTGTTCACCGGCGACCTGATCGACGGGCAGGAGGCCGTGCGCATCGGGCTGGCGCTGGAGTCGGTTCCGGCGGACCAACTGGATGAACGCGTTGCGGCGCTGGCGGCGCGCATGTCCGGCGTGCCGAAGAACCAGCTGATGATGCAGAAACTGATGATCAATCAGGCCATCGATGCGCAGGGCATGCAGAACACCCAGATGGTCGCGACATTGTTCGACGGCATCACCCGCCACAGCCCGGAAGGTCTCTGGTTCAAGGAACTGAGCGAGCGGGTGGGTTTTCAGGAGGCGGTGCGCAAGCGCGACTCCGGTGAACCGCTGGGGCCGGGCAGCAACTGACCCGCCTGCACCTGATCCGGCCCGGAACGGCGGCCCCATGATCACCGATCCCGTCTTCTATGCGGTGGCGATCCCGGCGCTGATGCTGGTCGGCATCTCCAAGGGTGGATTCGGATCCGGGATCGGCATCGTCGCCGCCCCGGCCATTTCGCTTGTGGTGCCGCCCCTGACCGCCATTGGCATCATGCTGCCGCTGCTCTGCCTGATGGACCTGTTCGGTGTCTGGAGCTATCGCCGGTCCTGGAGCCGTCGGATGATGTTCTATCTGGCGCCGGGGGCGCTGCTGGGCATCGGCATTGCCGCCCTGACGGCGGACCTGGTGGATGAGCACATGATCCGCGTCATGGTCGGGACCATTGCGGTCCTGTTCTCGCTGGATCACTGGCGCAGGCAATGGCGGGGCAGGGGAACTGTCGCCGCACCGAAGCCTGAGAACCGCATCAGCGGTGCCTTCTGGGCGGCTGTCTCTGGCTTCACCAGCTTCGTCGGACATGCCGGCGGCCCGCCGTTGCAGGTTTATCTGCTGCCGTTGCGCCTGGACAAGACCGTGTTCGTCGGCACCACGGTGATCTTCTTCATGGCAGTAAACTACGCCAAGCTGGTCCCCTATGCCTGGCTGGGCCTGCTGAACCAGACAAACCTGCTGACCGCGCTGGTTCTGGCCCCCGTCTGCCCCATCGCCATGCGCGCCGGGATCTGGCTGCACGACAAGGTGCCGGAGAAGCCGTTCTACGCCCTGTGCTACGGCTTCGTCTTCATTGTCGGGCTGAAGCTGCTGTTCGATGGCGTTGGTGGCTGGCTGGGGTGACGGACGGCTGCCGTAACATCAGGTGACAGGTGCCGCGTCCTCGATGATGAACTGTGCCCGCGCCGCGCCCTGCCAGTGATCGACACGCAGGTGTCCGGCCAGGTGCATGCTGCCCCCCTTGCGGGCATTCCCCAGCAGCGCGCCGCCGAGAGGACCGTCGGTGGCGCGGAAGGCGATGCCCGTGGCGCGGCCGCCGGTCCGTCCGGCAAGCACGACACGCACATGGTTCTCCCCCACCACATCGGCCTTCACCAGTTTCGCGTCGGTGACAACGATGCGCGGTTCGGGATTGCCCGCACCGAAGGGACCGGCCCGCTGCATGGTCTCAGCCAGTTCGATGCTGATGCCCTGGACCGCGACCGATCCGTCGATCTTCAGCCCGGATCCGGCGCGGGCCTGTGCGACAGGGCTTGCCAGGCGTTCTTCCAGAAAGTCGCTGAAGGCCTCCAGCCGGTCGCTGGCAATGGTGATCCCCGCCGCCATCGCGTGGCCACCGCCATTGATCAGCAGACCCGCCTGCCGTGCCGCCGTGACAGCCGCGCCCAGGTCAACGCCCCGGATCGACCGGCCGGAGCCCTTGCCCTGTTTGCCGTCCAGCGCAATCACCAGGCTCGGACGCCCCGTGCGATCCTTCAGGCGGCTCGCCACGATGCCGATGACACCCGGGTGCCAGCCCTCCGCCGCAACGATGGTGACGGCCCGATTGTCCTGTCCCTCCACGCCGGCCAGGGCTTCCTCCAGCACATTGGCCTCGATGCGCTTTCGCTCGTTATTCAGGCGGTCGAGTTCCATGGCGATGCCGACCGCTTCCTCGCGGTCCTCGGTGGTCAGCAGCCGTGTGCCCAGGTCGGCCTTGCCGACGCGCCCGCCCGCGTTGACCCGAGGGCCGAGCAGGAAACCGGCGTGATAGGTGCCGGGCGGACCATTGACGCGCGCCACATCCGAAAGGGTCGTCAGGCCGAGACCCTGCCGACGCGCCATGACCTTCAGCCCCTGCGCCACCAGCGCCCGGTTCAGCCCGACCAGTGGAACCACATCGCAGACCGTGCCGAGCGCGACGATGTCCAGCAGGCCCATCAGGTCTGGGGCCTTGCGGTCCGCGAACCATCCGGCGGCGCGCAGGTCGCGGTTCACGGCGATGGCCAGCATGAAGGCGACACCGACCGCGGCGAGATAACCATGACCGCTGGCGCAATCTGTCCGGTTCGGGTTGACGATGGTCGCGGCCCTGGGCAGACGGCTCTCCGCCAGGTGGTGGTCGATGACCGCCACGCGAATGCCCTCTTCAGCGGCCTGTTCCAGAACGTCGAAGGCGGCAATGCCGCAGTCCACGGTCAGCACCAGCGCCGCCCCCTCCGCATGCAGCTTGCGCAGCGCGGCGATGTTCGGGCCGTAGCCTTCTGTCATCCTGTCGGGAATGTAGTAGCGCGCCGTTCCACCCACCGCCTGAAGGAAGCGATACAGCAGGGCGGAGGAGGTGGCACCGTCCACATCGTAGTCGCCGAAGATGGCAATGGGCCGGTTCTGCTGCACACAGGCGGCGACCAGTTCCGCGGTCCGGTCCATGTCGGCAAAGCATGACGGGTCCGGCAGCAGGTCCTTCAGACGGGGCTCCAGATAGCCAGATGCCTCATCGGGTGTGACACCACGACTGACCAGCAGTCCTGCCACGATTTCCGGCAGGCCCAGCTTCTGCGCCATGGCCTGCGCCAGGCGTTCCTGTGATGCGCTGTTGGAGGCGATCCAGCGCCGACCGGTTGCGGACTGGCTGACGCCCAGAAAGGCGGGTGACGGATCAGCCGGTTTCAAGGGTTCATCCCGTTGCCCGAGGACTGCTCCGGTCCGCTCTCCCGCCCGGCCACCCGCGCAGGCATCGTGGATGGATGGCCGGGTGGGGGAGTGGGCCGGAACGGCGCCATCATCAGGCAGACCTCACTCTCAGCCCGCGATCCGGGTACGGCCCTCGATGCGGCGGATGGTGCCGGTGCGCGAGCGCATGACGATGGAATCGGTGATGATCTGGCCGTTGGCACGGCGCACGCCACGCAACATGCCGCCGGTGGTGACACCGGTCGCGGTGAAGATCACGTCGCCCGCCGCCAGTTCCTCCAGCCCGTACTTGCGGTTCAGGTCAGTGATGCCGATCCGCTCCGCCCGGCCCTTCTCGTCATTGTTGCGGAACACCAGACGGCCCTGCATCTGGCCCCCGACGCAGCGCAGCGCCGCAGCGGCCAGCACGCCCTCCGGTGCGCCGCCCGTCCCGATGTACAGGTCGACCGAGGTCTCGGGATCGGTGGTCGCGATCACGCCGGCCACGTCGCCGTCCGGGATCAGCTGGATACGGGCACCGGCTGCGCGGGATTCGCGAATGATCTCGCCATGTCGCGGGCGATCCAGGATGCAGACGGTCAGGTCGGAGATGGCGCAGCCCTTGGCTTCCGCCAGGCTGCCCAGGTTCTCCGCGACGGAGCGGTCAAGGTCAACGACCCCTTCCGGCAGTCCACCGCCAACTGCGATCTTGTCCATGTAGACATCGGGCGAGTTCAGCAGCTTGCCCTTTTCCGACAGGGCCATCACGGCCAGCGCGCCCGGGGCGGCCTTCGCGGTGATGGTGGTTCCTTCCAGCGGGTCGAGGGCGATATCGACTTCCGGACCGGTGCCAAGCCCGACTTCCTCACCAATGAACAGCATCGGAGCCTCGTCACGCTCGCCTTCGCCGATCACCACGGTGCCCCGGATCGACAGCCCGTTCAGCGCGGTGCGCATGGCGTCCACCGCAGCCTGGTCGGCAGCCTTCTCGTTGCCCATGCCGATCCAGTTGCATGCGGCCACGGCTCCGGCCTCTGTCACGCGGACCGCTTCCAGCGTCAGATTGCGGTCAAGTTTCGCCCTGTCAGCCATTTGCGTTCATCCCTTCAGGCATTTCGACATGCCAAAGTTTCGGTTCTGGACCCTCAAAGGTCCTTGATGCGGATCATATGCGGATTCTGCAAGATGCAGTCCAGCCCTTCGATCTGTTCAAGTGCCGCGAGCACCCGCGATTCGGGCGCATCATGGCAGATCAGCACGATCGGTGCCGTACCGCCCTCCGGCTCACCGCGTTGCAGCAGCGACTCGATGCTGATGGCATTGTCGCGCAGCACGGCGGCAAGGTCGGCGATCACGCCGGGGCGGTCCTCGACCTTCAGGCGGATGTAGAACCGGCCATGGGCCTCGCTGCCGCGACCGGCAGGTTCCGTCGAAAGCTCGTTCGCCGGAATGCCGAAAACCGGGCTGGTCCGGCCGGCCGCAATGTCCACCAGGTCACCGGCCACGGCAGAGGCGGTGGCACCACCGCCCGCGCCCGGACCTTCCAGAACCACCTGGCCGACGAAATCACCTTCCACGATGACCGCGGTGTTGACGCCATCGACCTTCGCGATCGGGTCGTCAAGCGCAACCAGGAACGGATGCACCCGCTCGGTCACGCTGTCACCATTGCGCTCGGCGATACCCAGAAGCTTCAGGCTGAAACCGAACTCGTCGGCATAGGCAATGTCGACGGGGGAGATGCCGCTGATCCCCTCCACCGCCACACGGGAAAAGTCGACCCGGCGACCGAAGGCGATGGCCGACAGCAGGGCCAGCTTGTGCGCAGCGTCGATGCCTTCCACGTCGAAGGTGGGATCGGCCTCTGCGTAGCCGAGCGCCTGCGCCTCCGCCAGGACATCGGCGAAGTCGCGTCCGGTGCTGCGCATCTCCGTCAGGATGAAGTTGCAGGTGCCGTTCAGGATGCCGTAGACGCGGTTCACGTCGTTCCCGGCCAGCCCTTCCTTCAGCGCCTTGATGATCGGAATGCCGCCTGCGACGGCTGCTTCGTAGCCCAGTGCAGTGCCGTTCCGGTCCGCCAGATCGGCCAGTTCGTTGCCATGCTCGGCCAGCAGCGCCTTGTTGGCGGTGACCACGGGGCGGCCATTGGCCAGGGCGCGGCTGACGAGTTCGCGCGCGGGGCCATCGGCGCCGCCCATCAGTTCGACCACCACATCGACGCCGTCCATGGTCGCCAGTTCGCGCGGATCATCCACCCATGCCATGCCGGACAGGTCGATGCCGCGATCACGGTTGCGGTCACGCGCCGAAACGGCGGTGACGGTCAGCGTCCGCCCTGCGCGCGCGGCTATTGTGGTGCGGTGCTGTTCCAGCAGTCGCAGCAATGACGCCCCGACGGTGCCAAGGCCCGCCACTCCGATCCGCAAGGTCGCGCTCACGATGGAAATCTCCCGCTCGTTCGGGCCGCCCGCGACCGGGCGACCTGCCGGGCAGTCTATTCGGCTGCGTCGCGGGGGGCGTCAACCGTCTTTTCGTCGCGACCGAGGAAGCGGCGCAGATTCCGGGCGGCCTGTCGGACACGCTGCTCGTTCTCCACCAGCCCGATGCGAACGTGGTCATCGCCATACTCGCCGAAGCCGATACCTGGTGCGACCGCGATATCCGCTTCCTGCAGCAGCAGCTTGGAGAATTCCATGCTGCCCAGATGGCGGAAGGGTTCCGGGATCGGTGCCCAGGCGAACATGGTTGCGGCAGGCGAGGGGATATCCCAGCCCGACTGCGCGAAGGTCTTGATCAGCACGTCGCGGCGTGACTGGTAGACGCTGCGAATCTCGTCGACGCAATCCTGTGGCCCGTTCAGGGCTGCGGCGGCGGCGACCTGGATCGGCGTGAAGGCACCATAGTCGAGGTAGGACTTGATGCGTGTCAGGGCAGCGATCAGTTCCTGGTTGCCGGTGGCGAAACCGATGCGCCAGCCCGGCATCGAATAGGTCTTGCTGAGGGACGTGAACTCAACGGCGCGTTCGCGCGCGCCCGGCACCTGCAGGATCGACGGCGGTGGATTGCCGTCGAAATAGATCTCCGAATAGGCCAGGTCGGAGAGGATATAGAGGCCACGCTTGCGGGCGAAATCGACGACTTCACGGTAGAAATCCAGATCGACCACCATGGCCGTGGGGTTCGACGGGAAGTTCAGTACCAGCAGGGTGGGCGCAGGGATGCAATGCTTCATCGCCCGCTCCAGGCTGGTCATGAAGTCATGGCCTGGTCCGACGGGAAAATGGCGGATGACGGCCCCGGCGATGATGAAGCCGTAAGGGTGGATCGGGTAGGACGGATTGGGGGAAAGAATCACGTCGCCCGGCGTGGTGATCGCCATCGCCAGATGCGCCAGTCCTTCCTTCGACCCCAGCGTGACGATGGTCTCCGTCTCCGGATCGACCGACACCCCGAACCGTCGTTCGTAATAGGCGGAGACTGCACGGCGCAGACCGGGAATGCCCTTCGACGCGGAATAGCGATGGGTCTTCGGGTTGCGTGCCGTCTCCACCAGCTTCTCGACGATATGCTCCGGCGTCGGCTGGTCGGGGTTGCCCATGCCGAAGTCGATGATGTCCCGGCCCTCCGCACGGGCCTCCGCCTTCAGGCGATTGACCTCATTGAAGACATAGGGGGGCAGGCGCTTGATCAGATGAAAATCGACTTGCATGGCAGACTGTTACCTCCGCCGTCATTCATGACGGCCGAATGCGCCGTGATCCGGTTCGGGATACGGCAGTATTGTGGCAAGGGGTGACGACCTTATTCCAGGAAGATCTCGGCACGCCGATTGCCGGTCTCGCCACTGGGCATGGCCTCGTTGTAGATCGGCTCATTGTCACCCCTGGCCTCGACGATGATCCGCTCATAGGGCACGCCAAAGGCGGCCATGCGGTCGGCGACGGCATTGGCCCGGTCTGCCGAGATCCGCAGGTTGGCCAGCAGATGCGCGCCCACCGCCTGTTCGCGGGTCCGGCTGGAGGCATGGCCGACCACCCGGACATTGGCGTTCTGGCGCAGCGCGGTCGCGGCCAGTTGCCGGATGACGGTATCGTCGCTGGCGCTGAGACGGGTGGAGTTGTGGGCGAACTGGATCGTGGCGGCGACACCGCTGCGTCCGGCGAAGGACCGGGCCGCGGCAGGCTGATAGACCCCGTCACCCGAAATCACCACCGGACCGGACGACCCGGTGCCGGAACCGCCGTAGCCGCCGGTGATCACGGCGGTCGAGCCGCTGCTGCGCGGGGCCAGTCCGACGGCCTGTTCATAGGTCTGCGGGGCGTT
This sequence comes from Minwuia sp., assembly GCA_029213165.1. Classification (GTDB taxonomy): domain Bacteria; phylum Pseudomonadota; class Alphaproteobacteria; order Minwuiales; family Minwuiaceae; genus Minwuia. The sequence continues at coordinate 16,921 of JARGNO010000044.1, read as the reverse complement.
GAGCGACTGCAGGTAGGTCTGCTGGACGACCGGCGAGACGCTGCTGGGGAACTGGCCTGGTGCGACGGCACCGGAACCGGCAGTGCCCTGACCGGTCACGGGCTCGATCCCGGCGGCGCGAAGCTGATCGCGGTAGGTGCGGTCCAGCGTGGTCTCGGCGCGCGGCGCCGACAGGGCCGGTGCCGGTGCAGCCAGCGCCGCCGTGCTTGACGTGCCTGGACGCACGTCGCTGCGGCTGGCGATTGCCGCTGCGGGTTCGGAGGAGATGAACGAGTCATCGTCGCCCGGATCGCTTGTGGCCGGACTGGTCGTCCGGGGCTGCGGATCACGCAGGCTGATGCTGGATGACGGTTGCACCGTGGTGCGCCGTGCAACGACCGAGCCGTCGCGGCTGAACGACGGCGGCTGCTGGCCACGCGTCATCGCGGCGATCATCGGTGTCGGCGAATTCCTGATGTCATCGTCGTCCGCTGTCCGGGACGACCCGCCGGATGTGCCGGACGATGGTGCCGGGGCCGGGGCCACGGCCACGCGTGTGGCACGGGTCTCCGGTGCGGTCACGGCGGGTATGGTGGCGACCGGTGCTGCCGGTTGCGCCGCCTCGGCGCGCGGGGCCGCAACCTGCGGCGGGCGCACCTGCGCTGTGACGGCGGGAGGTGTCTCGACCCGGGTCACGGGAATTTCCGGGCGTGCCGCAGCAGCCGCGCGGATCTCGGCGGCCTCCGCCGCGCTGTCCTGTGTCACGGCGGCAACCTGGCGGACTTCGCTGTGGCGCACATTGGTGGTGTCGGCTGCGAGCCCCGCATCGGGTGCGGGCGGAATGGCGGTCGCGGCACCGGCACGGGTCACCGGCTGCGGCACCGGACCATAGTCATTGCCGAAGGGATCAGCCCAGTCGGGCAGCGAACAGCCGCCGAAAAGCACCGGCGCGACCAGCAACGCGGCGATCCGAACCCGGCGACCGACCCGGTCGCGACCTGCGCGCATCGTGGATTTGTCCATCATGATTCGGCTCCGACACTGAATGCCTGTGTGATCTGAGAAAGGTGATTCGCCAATTTAGCGGCAGATGCAAGGCTTGTCTGCGACCGATCCGCAACATCAGGTCGCGCGATAGGGTGATATGGTGCGGTGCGGCATAATTGTGCAATGCAACATTTTTGCCTCGACCGACACGTGACGCTACGTTAGTTGTTGGGCCAGAAACTGGTTAACGGACAAGACTGTTCCGGCAGTCTGGAATCCGACCATCGACCTGGAGGAGACGGAAGATGACTGACAAGATTCCCGATGACATGCCTACCCCTGATCCCGTCGAGCTGTCGCAGAACATGGCGCGTGTGGCGGCGCAGAGCCAGCGTCTGGTGCAGGAGTTCCTGGAGAAGCAGCAGGACGCATCGCCCGGGCCGGTCGATCCACTGAACATTTCCGAGGCCTTCATGGCCCTGACGACGCAGATGATGCAGCATCCGGCACAGGTGGCGCAGGCGCAGATGGACCTGTGGCAGAGCTATGTCCAGCTCTGGCAGAACACGGCGCAGCGGATGCTGGGGCACACAGACGACAGTGTCGAGCCGCCCGCCGCCGCGAAGAAGAAGGACAAGCGCTTCAAGGGTGAGGAGTGGGACGAGAACGAGATCTTCAGCTTCATCAAGGAGTCCTATCTGCTGACGTCGTCCTGGATGACGGAGACCGTCCGCAAGGTGGAGGGGCTGGACGACAAGACTGCCAAGAAGGTGGACTTCTATACCCGCCAGTTCGTCGACGCGCTGTCGCCGTCCAACTTCCTGATGACAAATCCGGTGGTGCTGAAGGAAACGCTGGCCACCAATGGCGAGAACCTGGTGCACGGTCTGGAGAACATGCTGAAGGACCTGGAGCGCGGCAAGGGCAAGCTGGCCATCAGCATGACCGACATGGATGCGTTCGAGGTCGGCGGCAATGTCGCCACCACACCGGGCAAGGTGGTGATGCAGACGGACCTGATGCAGCTGATCCAGTACGAGCCGGTGACGGAGCAGGTCCACAAGCGGCCGCTGCTGATCTGCCCGCCGTGGATCAACAAGTTCTATATCCTGGACCTGCGCCCGGAAAACTCCTTCATCAAGTGGTGCACGGAGCAGGGACTCACGGTCTTCGTGATCTCCTGGGTGAATCCGGACGAGAAGCTGTCGGACAAGACTTTCGAGGATTACATGAACGAAGGTCTGCTTGCCGCCCTTGATGGTGTCGAGCAGGCGACAGGTGAGCGTGAGGTCACGACCATAGGTTACTGTCTCGGCGGTTCACTGATGGCAACGACCCTGGCCTACATGGGTGCCATCGGTGATGACCGCATCAAGGCGACGACGTTCTTCACCGCCCAGGTCGATTTCTCGGAGCCGGGTGAGCTTGGTGTCTTCATCGACGATGACCAGTTGACCCATCTGGAACAGGTGATGGAGGAAAAGGGTTATCTCGACGGCTCGGATATGGCGAGTTCCTTCAACATGCTGCGGGCCAACGACCTGATCTGGTCGTTCGTGGTGAACAACTATCTGATGGGCAAGGATCCCTTCCCCTTCGACCTGCTGTTCTGGAATGCCGATGCCACGCGCATGCCGCCGAAGATGCACAGCTTCTACCTGCGCGAGATGTATCAGCGGAACCATCTGATCGAGCCTGGTGCGATCAAGATGAACGGTGTCGGCATCGACCTGTCGAATGTGAAGGTTCCGGTGTACCTGCAGGCGGGGAAGGACGACCACATCGCCCCCTACACCTCCGTCTTCAAGGCGACGAAGCACTTTGCCGGTCCGACCCGTTTCATGCTGGCCGGATCGGGACACATCGCCGGGGTGGTCAATCCGCCGGAGCCGGTGAAGTACCAGCACTGGACCAACGACAAGCGCAAGAAGTACGACACCCCCGAAGCCTGGCTGGCTGATGCCACCGAGCATCCGGGAAGCTGGTGGCCGGACTGGATCAAGTGGATGCAGAAGCATTCGGGCAAGAAGGTTCCGGCCCGGGTGCCGGGCGAGGGCAAGCTGAAGGTGCTGGAAGACGCGCCGGGAAGCTATGTGAAGGTCCGTTCCTGACCCTGCTGCGTGTCTGAACGGTGGTGCGACCGCGGGGCGCGATTCTGTGCCCTTGCGGTCGCCTGTCTTTTGCGCAATAACCCGCGGCTCGGCGTCCTGCCCCGTCTGCCATGAAGGCTTTGGGGGTATTCGAGCCAGCGGGCCTTTCGGGACCCCCACTGGCGGGCGCTGTTCAACCCGGAAGGAAGCAATGGCAACCTACGAGACTGTCATGATTGCGCGGCCGGATATTTCGGCCCAGCAGGTGGAACAGCTCAACGAGCATTTCACCAACCTGATCAAGGAAAATGGCGGAGACGTGAAGAAGACCGAATACTGGGGTCTTCGCAGTCTCTCCTATCGCATCAAGAAGAGCCGCAAGGGCCACTATGTCCTGCACAACCTCGACGCCCCGGCGCCGGCGGTGCAGGAGATGGAGCGCCAGATGCGTCTGCACGACGATGTCCTGCGTTACATGACCGTGAAGGTCGATGAACTGGAGGAAGGTCCCTCCGTTCAGATGCAGAGCCGTGGTGGCGGACGTGATGGCCGCCGTGGCGGTGGTCGTCCGGGCGACCGGGATCGTGGCCCGCGCCGGGATGGCGATGACCGTGGCCCGCGCCGTGAAGGCGGCAATCGCGAAGGCGGTGGCCGCGAGGGCGGCGAACGTCGTGAGAGGGAGGCGAGCTGATGCAGACCACAACCGAACACAAGGGCGTTGTCCGCTCCGCCGTGAAGGGTGCCCGTCGCCCGTTCTTCCGTCGCCGCAAGACCTGCCCGTTCACGGGCGAAGGCGCGCCGAAGATCGATTACAAGGACGTGCGGCTGATGCAGCGGTACCTGTCTGAGCGCGGCAAGATCGTGCCCAGCCGGATCACCGCCGTTTCGGCCAAGAAGCAGCGTGAACTGGCCCGTGCGATCAAGCGCGCCCGCTTCCTCGCCCTGCTGCCTTACGTCCAGGACTGACGCAACCCTAGTTGAGGAAGGAGACAGACTGATGAAAGTCATTCTTCTCGAACGGGTCGAAAAGCTTGGCCAGATGGGTGACGTGGTCACCGTCAAGAACGGCTTCGCCCGCAATTTTCTGCTGCCGCAGGGCAAGGCAGAGCGTGCCACTTCGGCGGCGATGGAGGCTTTCGAGTCCCGTCGCGCGCAGCTTGAGGCGCAGAACCTGCAGCTGAAGGCAGAGGCCGAAGACCTCGCCGGTCGCATGGATGACATCTCTGTCGTTCTGATCCGTCAGTCTTCGGACAGCGGCCAGCTCTACGGCTCGGTCAACACCCGTGACATTGCCACGGCAGTGACGGAAGCCGGCTACACCATTGACCGCAAGCAGGTCGAACTCAGCCGTCCGATCAAGACGCTGGGTCTGCATGAGGTTCTGGTGCGGCTGCATCCGGAAGTCACGCTGACCGTCGAGGCCAATGTCGCACGGTCCGAGGACGAAGCTGCCGCGCAGGCGCGTGGTGTCGACGTGCTGAATACCGAAGATGACGACGACGACGTGCTGGATATCGAAGAGGCTGAAGAGCTGTTCGAGGAAGGTGCCGCAACCGCCGAGGAACTGGTGGAAGCGATCACCGGCCAGAAGATGGAAGAGCTCGACCCGTCTGAATCGGATCAGCCGGACGTCTGATACGCACGACGCACGGCTGTTGATCTCGTTCCGGGGGTGGGGACCATATGGTTCCCGCCCCCGTTTCGATTCATGGCGTACGTCAGGAGGAAATGATGCAGCAACGGCGTTTCATCCAGTGTGATGTCTTCACCGACCAGCCGACCCGGGGCAACGGACTGGCAGTCGTCGTTGAGGCCCGGGGTCTCAGCGATCAGCAGATGCAGGACTTCGCCGCCTGGACCAATCTGGCGGAAACGACCTTCCTGCTGCCCCCGTCCGGGCCGGAGGCGGATTACCGGGTGCGCATCTTCACCCCGACGCGGGAGATGCCTTTCGCCGGGCATCCGACCCTGGGCAGTTGCGCAGCCTGGCTGCACGCCGGCGGCAAGCCGAAACAGCATGATCTGGTGCGCCAGGAATGTGCGGTCGGCATTGTCGATGTCGACTTGAGCGGCGAGGTTCCTGCCTTCGTTGCGCCGCCAACGCGGATCATGCCGATGGAGCAGGCGCATCTGCAGGCCATTCTTGCGCGGCTGGAAATACCATCGGACAGGGTGCTTGCGAGTACTCAACTGGAGAACGGCCCTCTCTGGCAGGTGCTGGAACTGGCCTCCGCCGAAGACGTCCGCGCCGTTGACGCCACACGGGTCCGATGGCCCGAGTTCAAGGCGATCGGGCTGATTGGTGCTCACCCCGCCGGGGGCGAGGCGGACCATGAAGTACGGATGCTCGCGCCTTCGAGTGGCATGAGCGAGGACCCGATCACCGGTTCCCTGAACGCGGCCATCGCCCGCTGGTTCCGGAGCCTGGGTCGCCTCGACCGCCCGTTGCTGATTGCTCAGGGCGGCTGCATCGGTCGCGTCGGTCGGGTCCACATCCGCCCCGACGCTGCGGACCCCGACCGGATCCTGATAGGCGGGCAGACCCTGCTGCTGATCGACGGAACAGTGACCCTCTGAGCCCGGATTTCGTCGTCACCTGATCGCCAGAGTACACCTGACAGGATGCATTAGTGCATCTGGTGACAAGGATGGCGGTTCCACCCGGACTGGTCAGGCATCTAGACTGTCATGGGGCGCGATGTTGCGCCCGCCTTGATGCACGGGGGGGTCAGGAGGTCGTGATGATCGGTGCATTGGACAATCGAACGCCCTCTGCCTCGGCGGCCACGGTTGTCACGGACATCAGCCGGATACCCTCGGGTCGCAGGATCGATGCATGGACTGAATCGATCTATGAGCACTACTACCCCCTCGACCTGACCCCGACTGACGATGCCTTCAGTCATGGTGAACTCAGAATCCTCGATCTGCCCGGTATCAGGCTCGGCGCCCTGGACAGTGACGGCTACACGGTCCATCGGCGGCGGAACCATGTGGCATCGAACGGTTCCGATTTCTATTTCATGCCCGTACCGCTGCATCGCTCGCTCGGTCTGCAGCAGGACGGCCGGGACACTGTCCTGCATCCCGGTGATGCTGCGGTGATCAACACCAGCAATGCCTATTCCTATCTGCAGCACAGCAGAAACCGCGTCGCGACGCTCCGTCTCGACGGGCCGCAGGTGCGGGCGCGGGTGCCCTTCATCGATGATCTGGTTGCCGTCCCGTTTCGCCGCAACGGGGTGCTTACCGGGGTGCTGATCGACTTCGTCCTGTCGGTCATGCGTTGCGCGGAGGATCTGGATGCCAGGGCAGCGCAGGTTCTTTCCGATCAGACGCTGGACCTGATCGGGCTGGCGCTGACCGCAGATGCCGATGCGGGCGAAAGCGCCGAAACATCCGTCAGACTGGCGCATATCCGGCGTATCAATCGCGAGATCGATGCCAATCTGGGGCAGTTCGAACTTGGTATCGAAGTCATCGCGGAGAGGCTGGGGCTGTCGCGCCGCTATGTCCAGCGGCTGGTGGCAGAGCGTGGGGCGACGGTGTCCGGTCTCATCCGTGACCGGCGTATCGCCGCAGCCCGACGCAAGCTGGCTGATCCGGCGCTGTCCAGCATGTCCGTTGCGAGTATCGGTCATGCGGTCGGTTTTGCGGATTCCACCCGTTTCAGTCGTGTCTTTCGCGAGACCACGGCGCGTTCCCCGGGCGAGTATCGCCGCGAGATACAGGCCGGAATGCAATCTGGCGAAGCGACCGCCAACTGATACATCAAGGGCATTTGTACCGTGCAAGGGCCACTGAACACCGCCCCTGCCGGGGGGGCTTGCGGTATTCATATGCATCAGACAGTTGCGGCAGTGCCGTTGCCTTGGCTATTTTCGAAGGGTTAACGAGCGAAGAGGGCGCGGTGTGAACGCACTCGCACGGAAATATCTGGGTCGGCTGATACAGGTGGGTGAGCTTACGGTCATCGACCACACGGGCCTTGCGACGGTCTTTCGGGGGGAGACTCCCGGCAGGAAGTCAACCATTCGCCTGCACGACCGCAAGCTGGCGTTCGAGATGGCCATTCGCCCGCGGCTCGCCGTCGGCGAAGCCTACATGGACGGTCGCCTGACCATCGAGGAAGGCACGCTCTACGATTTCCTCGATCTGGCCGTTTCAAATCTCGCCCTGCTGAACCACCAGGAAACCCGGCTGGGGCGGACGGTGCGCCGGTCCGCCACCTTGCTGGACCGCTACAATCCCATCGGCAGGGCGCAGCAGAATGTGGCACATCACTACGACCTGTCCGACGAACTGTTCGATCTGTTCCTGGATGCTGACCGCCAGTATTCCTGTGCCTACTACCGCACGCCCGATGACTCGCTGGAGACAGCGCAGGACCAGAAGAAGCGCCACATTGCGGCAAAGCTGATGCTGCGACCGGGGCAGAAGGTCCTGGACATCGGCTGCGGCTGGGGCGGCATGGCGCTGTATCTCGCCACCGTGGAGGATGTCGAGGTCACCGGTGTCACCCTGTCGAAGGAACAGCATGCCGTCGCCACCCGCCGCGCGCGGGAGGCGGGACTGGATCACCGGGTGACCTTCAAGCTGCAGGACTACCGCCATGAGGAGGGGCCCTATGACCGCATCGTCTCCGTCGGGATGTTCGAGCATGTGGGCAACCTGCACTATCACGAGTTCTTCGCGAAGGTGCATGACCTGCTGACGCCCGAAGGCATTGCCCTGTTGCACACCATCGGCTGTTCCGACCCGCCGGGACCCGTGGCCTCATGGATCCGGAAGTACATCTTCCCCGGCGGGTATCTGCCGAGCCTCAGCGAGATCCTGCCGCATCTGGAGCAGCTCGGCCTCTGGCTCAGCGACTTCGAGAGCCTGCGGACGCACTACGCCGAGACCCTGAAGGACTGGAACGAAAGGTTCCAGATCCATCGCGAGCATGTTCGCGACAATTTGTACGACGAGCGGTTCTGCCGGATGTGGGAGTTCTATCTGCAGTCCTGCGAGGCAAATTTCCGCAAGTCGTGGCTGACGGTCTTCCAACTGCAGATGACCCGCTCCATCGACGCGGTGCCCTATACCCGGGATTACATGTTCGACTGGGAACGCCAGTCACCGCCTGCGGTGCCCGTCGCGCCGCCGAAACGCCATATCCCCGACATGCATTGACGCAGGCGCCGCTCAGTCGGCGGCGGCATTGCCCTCTTCCAGCTCTCCGATCTTGCGGTAGAGGGTGGAGCGGCCGATCTTCAGGCGGCGCGCGATTTCCGACATCTGTCCGTCGTAGTGTTTCAGGGCATGGCGGATCACGTCGCTCTCGATCTGCTCCAGCGGCCGGACATGACCTTCATTGTCGTGCAGATTGAGGATCGGCTTGCCGGTTGAAACACCATCACCGGTATCCATCGGAGCCTGACCGCCGGGCATCGGCTGCTTGCCGGTGATCTGGGGGAAGTCCTGCGGCGTCAGCATGGTGTCTTCGGCCAGCACCACTGCACGGAACACCGCGTTCTCCAACTGGCGGACATTGCCGGGCCAGTCGTGGTCGCACAGATGCGCCATCGCCTCTGCCGTCACGCCCTGGATGTTCTTGTTCTCACTGGCGGCGAAGGTGCGGGTGAAATGGTTGATCAGGTCGGGCACGTCTTCCGGTCGTTCGCGCAGCGACGGCAACGTGATCGGAAAGACGTTCAGGCGGTAGTAGAGGTCTTCGCGGAAGGTGCCCTCGCTGACCATCTGGGAAAGCTGGCGGTTGGTGGCGGAAATCAGGCGGATATCCACCTTCACCGGGCGACTTGCCCCCACCGGGTCGATCTCTCCCTGTTGCAGCGCGCGCAGCAGCTTCACCTGCATGTCCAGTTTCAACTCGCCGATCTCGTCGAGGAACAGGGTGCCGGTCGACGCCTCCTGAAACTTGCCGATGGATCTGGCTGACGCCCCGGTGAAGGAGCCCTTCTCGTGCCCGAACAGGATGCTCTCGACCAGATTGTCCGGAATGGCACCGCAGTTGACCGTGATGAAGGGACGGCCGGCGCGTTCGCTGGTGCCCTGGATGGCGCGGGCAACCATTTCCTTGCCGACGCCCGATTCCCCCTCGATCAGGATCGGGATGTTCGATGATGCGCCCCGTTGTGCCAGATGGATGGCGGCCTGCATGGCGGCGCTGTTGCCGATCAGGTCGTCGAAGGTCATCTCCCCCGACATGCGCCGGTGCAGGCGCGATATCTCGCCGGTCAGCGTGCTGAGCTTCAGCGAATTCTCCAGCGTGACCCGGATCCGTTCCGGTGCAGCCGGCTTGACCATGAAGTCGGAGGCCCCGGCCCGCATGGCCTTGACCACGGTATCGACGCCGCCATGGGCTGTCAGCACGACAATGGGCAGTTCGGGGCGCTGTGGCCGAACCTGCTCCAGCACCTCCAGCCCGTCCACATCCGGCATCACAAGATCCAGCAGCACCACGTCGACGTTCGCCCGCGGCTCCCCGGTCAGAAGCGCAATGGCTGCCGCACCGCCATCGGCCTTCTCGACACGGAACCCGGCCTTGGTCACGACACTTTCCAGCAGTCTCAACTGTGTGGGGTCGTCATCGACCACAAGTACGGTTCGCGCCATGGGGAGTATCCGGCCTCTGGTTCACATTCCCGGGCGGCATTCATCACCGCGCCACCTTCTTGTTTCAATATGGGACATGGACTGCTGTTGGGCAAGGTATTCCTGTTGAGAAGACAGGTGAAATGCGGCGACAGCGAAACTATGCTGCAGCGCATTAGCAAGGTTCTGGTGGTGGGCGGGAAATGACCATTCTGGTGACGGGTGCGGCGGGTTTCATCGGGTTCCATGTGGCCAGCAGGTTGCTGGCGCGCGGTGACCGGGTCATCGGACTCGACAATCTGAACGACTATTATGACGTCGGTCTGAAACGGGACCGGCTGGCCTTGCTGCAGGCACAGGCCGGGTTCGGGTTCATCCAGACCGACATTGCGGATTTCGAGGGGCTGAAGGCTGCACTGGCCGAGACCGGACCGATCCGGGGCATCGTGCATCTGGCCGCGCAGGCGGGCGTGCGCTATTCGCTGACCAACCCGCATGCCTATCTGCAGGCCAATCTGGCCGGTCACCTGAACATGCTGGAGATCGCGCGCCACTGCGACGGGCTGGAGCACATGGTCTATGCCAGTTCGTCCTCCGTCTATGGCGGCAACAAGGACCTGCCTTTCTCGGTCGATGACCGGGTCGATCATCCGGTCTCGCTCTATGCCGCGACGAAGAAGGCGGATGAGCTGATGAGCCACTGCTACGCGCATCTGTATCGCACGCCGCAGACGGGCCTGCGGTTCTTCACCGTCTACGGCCCCTGGGGACGGCCGGACATGGCGATGTGGCTGTTTACCAAGGCGATTCTGGCCGGGGAGCCGATCCGCGTTTTCAACAATGGTGCGATGCAGCGAGACTTCACCTATATCGACGATATCGTGACCGGTGTCGTGGCCTCGCTGGACAATCCGCCCGCCGACGGTGGCGAAGGGAAGCCGCCCTATCGTGTCTACAACATCGGCAATCACAAGGCCGAGCCGCTGATGCGGATGATCGGCCTGATCGAGGATGCACTGGGGCGCAAGGCAGAAAAGATCATGGAGCCAATGCAGCCGGGTGACGTACCCGCGACCTATGCCGATATCGAGGCAATCCGGCGCGATCTTGGCTTCGAGCCTTCCACCCCGATCGATGTCGGCATTCCGGCCTTCATCGACTGGTACAGAACATATCACGGAGTCTGAAACTGAATGGATGTTGATCCGAAATCGCTGACCTGGGCCGAAAAGCTGGCGATGATGCTGGAGAACAGCCAGGGACAGGCGAAGTCCCTGGGTCTGGCGCTGGAGAGCGCCACGCGGGTAGGTGCGGTCCTGCGCCTGCCGTGGCAGGAGACACTGGTGGGCAATCCGGCGACCCGGGTGCTGCATGGCGGGGTGATCACGACACTGATCGATTCCGCCTGCGGCTATTCGCTGATGAGCTATTTCGAAAGCCTGCCGGACATCGCGACGCTGGATCTGCGCATCGACTACCTGCAACCGGCGGAACCGGACCGGGACGTGTTCGCGGGGGCGGAGGTCTACAAGGTGACATCGTCCATCGCGTTCCTGCGTGCCACCGCCTTCCAGACGGAGGGCGACCCGATTGCAAATGCAGTCGCCACATTCATGCTGGGTGCGAACGCGCCCAAGTACAACGCCAGACAGGGTTGAGTTGATGACAACGACAATAGTGGACGCGGTGAAGGCTGCGCGGGAAAGCGGTGACTACCAGTCCGTGCTGGACAGCATTCCCTACATGAAGTTCCTCGGCCTGGTCGTCGAACCGGACGCCGATGGGCCGATCTGCCGGATGCCGGGCAGCGACCACATCATCGGCAACCCGGTCCTGCCCGCCATCCACGGCGGGGTAGTCGGTGCCCTGCTGGAATCGACCGCGATCATGCACATCATGTGGTCGCACGAGAGCCTGCATGTGCCGAAGATCATCAACCTGACGGTCGAGTACCTGCGCTCCGCCCGGGTCGTGGACACCTACGCACAGGCGATCATCACCAAACAGGGGCGTCGTATCGCCAACATGCGCGTCGAGGCCTGGCAGGCCGACCGGGCCAAGCCGGTTGCGGCTGCGCACGCGCACTTCCTGCTGCCGCGGGCAGAGGACTGATGGCTGACGGCGATCAGATCGTGCGCCCGGAGTGGGCGAGATTTCCGGTGGTTTCCATCGCCGGAATGAATGAACTGGAAGAGACGATTCCCCAGATCAGGGCATTGGGAATCCAGGTCGTGTCCATGGCGGGATCGGAGGCCGTGTCCCGGCTGCCCTATCACCCGCAACTGGTTGGGGATCCGGAGACCGGCGTGGTGCACGGCGGGGTCATCACCACGCAGATCGACAATCTGTGTGCCGTGGCGCTGCATTCGCGCATCGGTCACTATGTACCCTGTGTGACGATTGACCTTAGGGTCGAGTACCTGAAACCCTCTGCGCCCGGACTGGATGTCTTCGCCCGCGCGGTGTGCCGCAAGGTGACCAGCCAGGTGGCTTTCATTTCCGCGACCGCCTGGAACGAGGACGAGAATGATCCGATAGCCCTGGCGTCCTGTACCTACATGCTGTTGCCGGAACGCGAGTCGACCGTTTCCGGTGGCCGCAACTGAACCCTTTCTCGACGTGCGGGAGCACCTGCGATGAATGACATGAGCACGCCTGCGGATCTGCCGGTCTGGGACCTGAATGACCTCTACAAGGGCACATCGGATCCGGCAATCGAGGCCGATCTGGCCTGGCTGGAAACCGAGGCCAGGACGTTCCGGGAGAACTGGGCGGGTCGCATTGCCACCCTGTCCGGCGAGCAGCTTGCCGAAGCCATCGAGGTGCAGGAGGCCATGTCCGACCGCACCGGTCGGCTGATGGCCTTTGCCTACCTGAACTATGCCACCGACATGTCGGACGGGGAGCGCACGCGGTTCTTTCAAGGCATCCAGGAACGCATCAATGGGCTGACGGCACAGACGCTGTTCTTCTCCATCGAGGTCAATCTGATCGACGATGCGGCGCTGGAAGGTCTGTTCAAGGTCTCGGAGCGGCTGGCGCATTTCCGGCCGTGGCTGCGCGACCTGCGCACCATGCGCGACCACATGCTGACCGACGAACTGGAGCGGATGCTGCACGAACGCTCCATCACCGCCCGCAGCGCCTGGACGCGGCTGTTCGATGACACCATTGCCCGGATGCGCTTCACCATCGACGGCAAGGAAATGCCGTCGCAGGACGCCCTGAACCTGCTGAGCGACCGCGACCGCACGAAGCGGGCGCAGGCTGCGGAGGAACTCGCGCGCGTCTTCGGCAAGCACATCGACACCTTCGCGCTGATCATGAACACCCTGATCCGTGACAAGCAGATCGAGGATGACTGGCGCCGGATCGAGAAGCCCGAGAACGGTCGGCACATGGTCAACCAGGTGGAGCCGGAGGTCGTGCAGGCCCTGCGCGACGCTGTCTTTGACAGCTTTCCCCGCCTCTCGCACCGCTACTACGCACTGAAGGCGAAGTGGATGGGGCTGGAGCGGATGGAGCACTGGGACCGCAATGCCGCGCTGCCCGACAGCGACGACACCGCGATTGCCTGGGGGGATGGTGTGCAGACCGTGCTGGATGCCTACGCCGGTTTCTCCGGTGACATGGCGGCGATCGGGCAGCGGTTCTTCGACAATGCCTGGATCGACGCGGGACCGCGTCCCGGCAAGTCACCCGGTGCCTTCGCACATCCGGTGGTACCCAGCGCACATCCCTATCTGCTGCTGAACTATCAGGGCAAGGTGCGCGACGTGATGACCCTGGCGCATGAACTGGGTCACGGTGTGCATCAGGTGCTGGCGGGGCAGCAGGGGACGCTGATGTGCGACACGCCGCTCACCCTGGCGGAGACTGCCAGCGTCTTCGGTGAGATGCTGACGTTCCGCAAGCTGCTGGACAGCGCGAAGGATCCGAACCAGCGCCGCCTGATGCTGGCTTCCAAGACCGAGGACATGATCAATACGGTGGTGCGCCAGACCGCGTTCTACGAATTCGAACTGCGTCTGCACCGCCAGCGCCGCGAGGGCGAGATCTCGGCGGAACAGATCGGCCGGACCTGGCTGGATGTGCAGCGGGAAAGCCTGGGCCCGGTCTTCGACCTGCGTGACGACTACGCGACCTACTGGTGCTACATCGGCCACTTCGTCCATGTGCCGTTCTATGTCTACGCCTATGCCTTCGGCGACTGCCTGGTGAACGCGCTCTACGCCGAATACCAGCGCGCACCGGACGGGTTTCCTGAGAAATACATGCAGATGCTGTCCGCAGGTGGCACCCTGCGCCACAAGGACCTGCTGGCCCCCTTCGGGCTGGATGCCAGCGATCCGGAGTTCTGGGGCCGGGGCCTTTCGGTGATCGAGGGCTTCATCGACGAACTGGAACAGATGTAGGATCAGGGACTGATCGCGCGACCAACCAACATCGGGGAGGATGTCATGGGCGAATTTGTCGAGACGGAGATTGATGGTCATGTCCTGACCGTCACCATCAACCGGCCAGAGCGGATGAATGCGGTTCATCCGCCCGCCAATGCGGAACTGGGGGCGGTCTTCGACATGTTCGAGGCCAATGACGATCTCTGGGTCGCGATCATAACCGGGGCCGGGGACCGCGCCTTCTGTGCGGGCAACGATCTGGTCTATCAGGCGGAGGGGAACCCGAAATGGTATCCGCCGATGGGATTCGGGGGGCTGACCAGCCGCTATGAGCGGACCAAGCCGGTGATTGCTGCGGTGAACGGGGTCGCCATGGGGGGCGGCTTCGAGATCGCGCTGGCCTGTGATCTGGTGATTGCATCGGAGAATGCCCGTTTTGCGCTGCCGGAGCCGAAGGTCGGCCTGGCCGCGCTGGCCGGCGGGCTGCACCGTCTGCCGCGCCAGATCGGACTGAAACAGGCCATGGGCATGATCCTGACCGGTCGCCACGTTCCGGCGGCGGAGGGCAAGGCGCTTGGCTTCGTCAACGAGGTCGTGGCGCAGGGTGAGGCGCTGGAGGCAGCGCGCCGCTGGGCAGCGATGATCCTGGAATGCTCTCCGGTTTCGATACGCACCTCGCTGGATGTGGTGCGGCGCGGACTGGAGGAGGCGGACGTATGGGACGCCAATCTGGTCGAGTATGACTCCGTCGCCACACTGCGGTCGTCGGAAGACATGATCGAGGGACCGAAGGCCTTCGCCGAGAAGCGCAAGCCGAACTGGAAGGGTCGGTGAGCGGGCCGGAAGCCCTCCACGCCTTCGCACGTGAACAAGTTGCACCGGTGGCGGATCGCCTGATCCGCGAGCCTGATTTTCCCCATGACATATGGCGGGCGTTGGGGGATGCGGGCCATCTGGGCTATGGCCTCGACAGGTGGGGCGGCACGGCGACCGGGCAGGGGGAGATGTTCGACCTGGCCGAGGCGCTGGCCGACGGCGTTGAGGTCATCGGTTTCGCCACGTCCTGGATGACCCATCACATGGTGGCCAATGGTGTCATCGCCCCCTTTGCGACGGAGGACCAGGCTGCGGCCATCCTGCCACGGGTGGCGCGGGGCGACCTTTCCTGCTGCATCGCGATCTCCGAACCCGGTGCCGGGGCGCACCCGAAGCACCTGAAGTCACGTGCGGAGAAGACCGCCGACGGATGGCGTCTGACAGGCGAGAAGGCCTGGCTGACGAATGGTCCCATCGCGGGCCTGTTCGTGGTCGTCGCCATCGTCGCGGAGGATGCGGGACGCAAGCGCTTCGGTGCCTTTCTTGTGCCGGAAGATGCGCCGGGTCTGACGCGGACCGACAGCATCAGGATCGATTTCGCCCGCCCTTCCGGCCATTGCGGCATTCGCATGGAAGGCGTGGAACTGCCGGACGAAGCCTTCCTTGGCGGGGCCGGCGACGCGGTCGAGACCGTGCTGAAACGCTTCCGCCGGATCGAGGATGCGATCGGGCTGGCGACATCCTCCGGCGGCATGGCAGTCGAGATCCGCAGGCTTGCGGCGATCCTTTCCGACGACCAGGCGGCCATGCTGGGTGGACTTGCCGCGGATCGGGAGCTGTTCCGGAATGCGGCGCGCGCCCTGGTCGTTGATTCAGGGGGCGATCCCGCCAGTCCGGCCCATGAGGCGCAATTGCTGTCATTGCGGGCCTTTGCGCGCGGCTTTCAGGGGCGGGTGCGGGATCTGATCGCGGCGGCCATGCAGGATGACGGGTTCCTCAAGCTGTTGAGCCGGGATATGACGGAGCTTGGACGCGTGGCCGAACGGGTCGATCAGGCGAAACTCGCCCGGTCGGGCGCGGCGCTGTTGCGTGCGCGGAACTGAAGAGAGCCGGTACGGCAATCGAGCATATGAACGAACTGATGCAGGGGAGCAGGGCGTGACAGCCAAATGGCAGGACAAGCTGGCCAATCCGGGCCTGATCGATGAGGCCTTCGCGGGCCGGGGCTATATTTCCAACGAGCGTATCGCGACCTCCGTCTTTCTGGCGCAGCACCTGCGGAAGCCCATACTGGTCGAAGGCCCGCCGGGTGTCGGCAAGACCGAACTCGCCATCGCCACGTCGGAAATGCTCGGACTGCCACTGATCCGGCTGCAGTGCTACGAGGGGCTGGACGAGGCGAAAGCGCTGTACGAATGGAAGTACGGCAAGCAGCTGCTCTACACTCAGGTCCTGAAGGAAAAGCTGGGCGACCTGATGCAGGACGCCAGGACATTGCCGGAATCGATGGAAAAGCTGCATGGCTTCTCCGATGTCTTCTTCAGCGAGGAGTTCCTGGAACCCCGCCCGCTGCTGAAGGCGCTGCAGGCCGAGAACGGCTCTGTCCTGCTGATCGACGAGATCGACAAGTCGGACTACGAGTTCGAGGCCTATCTGCTGGAGATCCTGTCGGCCTACCAGATCAGCGTGCCGGAAATCGGGGTCATCAAGGCGATCGTGCCGCCGATTGTCTTCCTGACCTCCAACAACACGCGCGAGATGGGGGACGCGCTGAAGCGGCGCTGCCTGCACCTCTACATTCCCTTCCCGGACGAGAAGACGGAGCGTCGGATCGTTGCGGCCCGGGTGCCTGAAGTGGCCGAGTCGCTGCGCAAGCAGATCGTTGCCTTCGTGCAGGGGCTGCGGGAGGAGGAACTGAAGAAGGTTCCGGCGATCAGCGAGACCATCGACTGGGCAAGAACCCTGCTGCTGCTGAATGTTTCCGAACTGGATACCGAGACCGTCCGTCGCACGATCAATGTCCTGCTGAAGTTTCAGGAGGATGTGGAGATG
>JARGNO010000043.1:19109-34231 GCA_029213165.1 Minwuia sp. | reverse complement strand
ATGGCGGCATGGACGAGCCGGAACTGAAGATCATCGACGTCTTCATCTGCAAGCTGCGCAAGAAACTGGCGGCAGCGACCGGCGGCGACCATTACATCGAAACCGTCTGGGGCCGCGGATATGTGCTGCGCGACCCGGATGAAGCGGAAGTCGCTGCCTGAAGCCACGACCGAGGCCACGACGCGCGGCGCGCACGCCGCGAACGCAATTCTTTCTGCCCCTCCCTGATCAGCCGTCGGACTGTCGCACCAGTCCGGCGGCTTTCAGCGTTTCCAGGGCCGCCAACAGATCACCCTGCAATGTCGTGGCATCCGAATCGGGAAAGGCGGCTGCGAAAACCGCCTGAATGTCCTCCATGACCTGCGGTTGCTCCAGCAAGCGCCAGATCGCGGCGCCCAGACGGTCGAGATGAACGATCTCCCCACTGATCGGCGCGACCAGGAACAGGTCATCATCCATCGGGTTCTCGGAGACACCTGCCACCCGTTCCCAAGACCTCATTCGCCCTGCCCCTGCATCAGGAATGCCGCCGCTTCGAAGCTGTCATCATAGGAAAGATGGTGACACGCGCATTCCGTCGCCAGATGGCGCAGTCGGGCGAGCCGTGCAACCGGTTCCAGATGGGGGGCGAAGGTCACGGGGACCAGATTCTTCACCATCTCCCCGATACCGGTCTGCTTCAGTCTCGGTGCCTGCGGCTGCCGTGATCTTTCCAGCGTGACCAGACGGCGGATCGGCAGGACTGCCCCGAAGGCCGCCTGAATCTGTGGCTCCAGCGCGAGGTAGACCATGCTGCCCTCCCGGGCTCCGCCACGCGATTCGACGAATGTGGCGAACCCCGCCGGCGCATTTTCCGGCAGGGGCAGGCGCAACTTGGGCCGAAGCCCAAGTGCAAGACCGTCCAGATCGCGCGACACGGGCAGACGGTCATCGCACCAGAGCCTGGCCCCGCGATCCGCAAGGGCCAGGGCCAGGGTGCTCTTGCCGGCCATCGTGTCGCCCAGCAGGACCGTCAGCCCTGCCTGTTCATCCGGGCCGAGCGCAATGGCGGCGGCATGCAGGCAGATCCAGTCCGGGTCCGCGGCGACAAATGCGCCGATCACGGTTCCGATCAGACCGTTGGCCGCCAGCAGGCCGGGAGGCAGCAGCACGTCCGGCGCGTCATAGCTGCTGGCCGTGAAGCGGACCTCCCCCGTCCCAGTCGTCAGCGCCGTGACAGATGCCGGCTCCTTCAGGTCCCCGGCTTCAGGCCAGCAAGGCGCCTGGGCGCGGGTCAGGTCGAGCAGGGCCGATGGGGCATCCACGATCACCGGCCGTGTCGGACTGGCAAAACTGGCGCCCCTGTGGGTCATGAATGCGTCAGCGGCGACGGCGGCGGCCGGGCCTGGCAGCGGGCTTCGGCGGCGACAGGACAGGCGGCAAGGTGCCGGCAGCGACGGATTTCAGCAGGCGGACGTGCTTCGGCAGCGTGTCCTTCAGCGCGTAGTTCTTCAGCACGACCTCACGCGCCGCTTCCTGCAAGGGCTTCAGGGACTCGCGATTGTCCAGCGCCTCCGCAATGCGCCGCGCCAGTCCATCGACGTCGAAGAAGTCCACCAGCAGACCCTGCTTGCCGTCGCGAATGACCTCCCGCACCGGTTCGGTGTCGGATGATATGATCAGGCAACCCGTCGCCATGCTCTCGATCAGGGACCAGGACAGCACGAAGGGTACGGTCATGTAGACGTGCGCGTGACTGGCCTGAAGTACCTTCAGGTACTCGCCATAGGGCAGCAGACCGGTGAAATGGACCCGGCTCATGTCCAGTTCCAGTTCCTCCAGCATCTTCTGCTTGAAGGTCCGGCCATCGGGCAGCTTGCGTCCGTAGGCCACCCGGTCCTGGCCGACGATGACCGCGTGCATGTCGGGTCGCTGTTTCTGCAACTGCGCCACAGCCTCCACGAACTGCGGAAAGCCGCGATAGGGCTCCATCCCGCGCGTGGCATAGGTGACGATCTCCTTCGCGCCGCTCAGGTCCAGATCGCCGACCTTCATCACCGCATCCGGGTCCGGTTTGAAGAAGTCGGTATCCACGCCGTCGTGCAGCACGGTCAGCTTGTTGTGAAAGATCTTCGGGAACTGGTCGCGCTGGAAAAGTGTCGGACACAGGCCCCAGTCGCAGTTCGCCAGATCCAGCAGGATCGCGGCATTCCGGGTGCGGATGCGGCATTCGTCGTCGGAGGAGATCTCGCTCTCCGGCAGGTAATCCGCGTCGGAGCCATGCGCGTGATAGAACCATTCGAAGTAGCTCAGGACCCTGGTATCCGGGAATGCGTCCTTCACGTAGAGCGTCGGACCCCAGCCGGAATGGCCACAGACCAGGTCCGGGACGAAACCCTGCCGTTTCAGGTCCATGCACATGCGATAGACCGACTGCCCGTTCAGCACGGCGCTTTCCAGGTTGCGGACATAGTGGTGCGTTTCCGCGCGCACTTCCCGCGCAGGCTTGTAGAACGCCTTGGTCACACCCGGAATCTCGCCGTTCCTGGCCTGCGTGCCAAAGACAAGCTGGTGCCCCTGCTCCGCCGCCAGACTGGTCGCCACATGCCGGTACTGGGCCGGAAAGTTGTTGTGCAGGAACAGGACACGCATGGGCAGTTCTGCCTCCAGTGGATTCGGTTGCGTTACAGGGATCAGCCAAGCCGGGCCGCAGGTCAATCCCTGATGCAACCTGTCGCGAGTATTGTCCGCCGGTTAACCAGTTTTAAAGCCCCGCCATGCGACCTTCACCTTTCAGGCAGACCCGGGGCGCAGGACCCGAGAGGCGGAAAGTGAGTCAATGAAGGCGCGGACAGACCAGGAAATCCGGCTGCTGGACTTTGCAGAGCGACTGGCGCGGCATACGGAAGACCGCGTCGCGGTCCATATCCACCTGTCGCGGCTGAGGGCGCATCACCAGCGTGCGCATCACATGCGCATCGCGGCAAACAGCTTCGAGCTGCTCGCCAAGCGTTTCGACGGCCAGCTCTTCATGATGTCGAACAATGATCTCGTCTTCGTCGCCCGCGGTGCGACTCCGACCGAGATCGACGAGGTCGTGACCCGTCTGAGATACCTGTTCAACGAAGACCCCCTTACCCATGACGACGCCTATGACACGGGGAACTTCTGCACCTGGTACGATCTGGATGACGACTATGATGCCTTCATCGCGCTCGCCGCTTCGCTGAAGCAGCAGGCCGAGAATGAACGCCTGATCGAGGCGGAGCGGCGCAAGGCCCGCAAGGGTCAGGCGCAACCGAAAGTTCCGATGCGCCCGGAGCATCTGGGACGCCTGGTCGAGCAGATCACGTCGATGGACATCTCCTCCCTGATGCGGCGTCAGCCGATCTGTGCCATGGCCCCCGACGGCACCCTGCGCCCGGTGTTCAACGAGTTGTTCGTCTCCATCGGTGACCTGAACCGGATGGTGATGCCGGAGGTAAATCTGACCGCCAATCCCTACCTGTTCTCCTATCTGACCCAGTACCTGGACCTGCGTATCCTGAAGGCCCTGCCGGAGATCGAGAACGCGGTGCCGCTGTCCACCTCCATCAACATCAATATCGGCACCATCCTCTCGCCCGAGTTCCTTGAATTCGATCACCGCCTGCGCGCGCTGACACGCAAGACGATCGTGCTGGAAGTGCAGCCGAGTGACCTGTTCGCCGATGTCAGCAGCTTCATGTTCGCGCGCGACTTCGTGCGCAACCGTGGCTATCGCATCTGCGTCGACGGGCTGACCCACCTGACCTTCCCGCTGGTGGACAAGCGCAAGTTGGGCCTGGACATGCAGAAACTCATCTGGTCCGCAGACGCGCTGGACGATGGCGGCGCGGAACGGCGCAAGGAACTGGTCGATGCCATCCGCCGCACCGGCACGTCCCGCGTCATCCTCTGCCGTTGCGACTCGGAGGAAGCCTTCGAATTCGGCCGCTCCATCGGCCTTTCCCTGTTCCAGGGCCGCCTGGTCGATCAACAACTCGCCGAGATGAACGCCAACCGCAAGGTAGCGTGAACGTTTTCTTCAATTTCAATTTATGGTAGCATAATCCTGCGCGGCCTGTTCGGCCTGCAAGGAGGCACCAGCAAATGACGGAATTGTTCGATACCGGCACCATACTGATCGTGGTGGCGTTCGCGACTGCTGTCATCGGCACGCTTTGGGATGCGCGTCCCTGGGGCAAGGCCTTGATGATCGTCCTTGCGCTGGTCGCCGCCGGTACGGCGATCCACGAGAGCAGCCTCAAGAGCGAGGCCGCCATGCAGGCAAGGCAGGAAGCCAGGACCGCCCAGCGAAATCTCGAGTTGCTTATCCGGTCCGTGCAGCCGCCGGAGATATTTGTCGAGGCCGTGTTTGATCAGATCCAGGAAGCGGCGGGAAAAAAGGGTCTCTACATCTCGACCCAGTCGATTCTTGAAGAGGGGGAGAGGATCTTCGGGTTCGGCACGAAGCAGGACCAGACCTTCGCAGGGTCAATAGTTCTGACGCCGGCAGTCCAGCAGCGGCTGTTTGTTTCATTCGCGCGCCAGGATGGATTCAGCGAAATGATCGAAGCGATCCTGTTCGGATCCTGGGGCAGCGACAGCCTGGATGACGACTGGAACCTGTTCGCCCTGAACACCTACAACATCGCCCGCAACATTCTGCTGGATCATGTGCCAGACGGCACGTCCATGGTCGGCGCGTTCGGTACGGCGGAGAAGACTGTTTCGGTCAGCGTCGTGCTGCCCGACGGGACTGAATTGGGCAGTATCGAGTTCGACAGCGCGTTCATGTCCACCCTGCCTGGCCTGCCACCATTGGAGCGGGGCCGCGCAATCCATCAGCACACTGAAAGCCAGATCGTCGATTGACCAGGGGCCTGCCTGGACCGCGTCCGGGTCACGGCTCCCCGTCGAGCGCGTGGTTCTCGAGATCCTCGTCGGCTTCGTCTTCGGAGATGCAGCGGCCCCGGATCGACACACCCGCCCAGTGCACACTGTCGGGATTACCGCTGACCAGGGGATGCCAGGGTTCCAGCGGCTTGCCTTCGTAGAGCAAGCGGTAGGCGCAGGTGGAGGGCATCCAGCGCAGCTTGCCCACGTTCTCCATGTCCAGCGTCAGGCAGTCGGGCACGACGATGGAGCGATTGGTGTAGTCGCCACAGCGACAAGTCTCATGATCCAGCAGGCGGCAGGCGACATTGGTGAAGACGATCTCGCCCGTGTCGATATCCTCCAGCTTGTAGAGGCAGCACTTGCCGCAGCCATCACAGAGCGATTCCCACTGCGTCTGGGTCATGTCCTCCAGACGTGTCGTCTCCCAGAAGGGGCGGTCATCCGGTTCCGTTGGCTTGCTCATGACCAGCCGGCCTCCCTGACCGCAGGCAGATAGGTGCGGCTGACCGGCACTTCCAGCCCGTTGCGCAGCCGCAGCCAGGTCTTCCGGTCGCGGCGCACGACATCGGACACCGCAGCCTCCGCGATCCACCACGACCGGTGCACCCGCAGGCCCGGCAGCCCGTCCAGTTCCTCCACCGCGTCGGAGAACCGGTGCAGGACCAGGTCGTCCCCCAGCGCCGTATGGACACGGACGTAATGATCTTCCGCCTGAAGGCAGAGCAGGTCACGGCCAAGTCGGATCGGAACACGCGCGAGAAACCGTGGCGCTGTTCCGGCCGCGCCCTGTTCCGGTTCGGCGGCCGGGAGAGGCGGATCCGCCCCTTCCGCTATCGCCTCCGCGCGACCGATGAAGAAGCGTACCAGCGGAATGGTGATCGCGAGCGAGAGGATCAGCACCTGCGGATAGAGGCCGAGGAAACTGATGTGCTTCCGGATCTCGGGCCGGAACGTGGTCTCCAGCCATATGACCTCGAACGTCGCAGGAAGTGACGCGATCATGCAGGCGCCCATGACCGGCACCCAGAAACGGTCCTCCCCCAGCAGACGATGCAGGAAGAAGAGCGCCGCCCGGATCTGCACCCAGTTGAGGACAATGCTCATGCCCCAGTACTGCATCCGCTCCAGCAATGTGAGTTGGCCGAAGGTGCCGAAGGGCCCGATCATCACTGCCAGCAGCCAGACGCCCCCAACGGCAACGCACTCCATCAGGATCGCTTTCAGCTGTTCCCTTTCACGAAGCGCCAACTGCACAATGTCCTGTTTCACGAAACCCGGGGCGCATTTGCCGAAGGACAGGCTTCACCTCCCCGGCGTCACACGCGAGATCTATCGACGCCAAGAGGTACATTCATCGGCGAAAGGACACCAGCCCATGTTCGAACGAACTTCTGTCACCTTGACTGCTGCGCGCGGCTTCCGCGGCACACGTTCCGCCCGAGCAGCCATGCTGGCCGCGGCATTGCTCGCGCTGCCCGCGACCGTGGCCAGTGCGGGTGAACTGGCCATCGCGGTGGAGAATATCGGCAACAGCGAAGGTCACCTGCGGGTCGCCCTGTATCGCGAGGGTTCGCAGTTCCTCAAGCAGGGGCAGGAGGAAGCCGCAACCTTCCGCAACGCCGCCCCGGGCACGATGGTCTTCGCCTTTCCCGATCTTGCCGCCGGTCGCTACGGCATTGCCGTGTTTCATGACGCCAACGCCAATGGCGAATTGGACAGCAACCTGCTCGGCATCCCGACAGAGGGGATCGGATTCAGCAATGCCGCAAAGGCGAACTTCGGCCCGCCGACGTTCGCCGATGTCGCCGTGACAGTCCCTGACGAAGGCACTGTCACCACCCGCGCACCGCTGACCTATTGAGGGCCAGGAACATGATCGACCGACGTACGTTCATGACCTCGCTCGCCGTCGCGGGCCTGGGACTCACCGGCATCTCCGGTGCGGCACTGGCCGACGCCAACGCCATGCGCCATCGCGCCCTGAACTTTCAGGTGGGCCTGCGGGAGCGCCCCTGGCTGCTGGGCTGGCAGACGCTGGCGGCCCCGACGGTATCCGCCGGGAGCGCGGAGATCGAGGTAGAGGGCCGGATACCCCCTGCCCTGAACGGCGATTTCTGCCGGAACGGCCCGGCGGGGCATGAGGTCTTCGGGCATCGTTATCGCCATTGGTTCGACGGGGACGGGCTGGTCCACCGCTTTCGTCTTGCCGATGGCGCGATACGGCACGAGGGACGGATCATCGACACGCCGAAATGGCGCGCGGAACAGGCGGCAGTCCGGCCCCTGTACGATGCCTTTGACACCGATCTCGAGGGCGCATCGGTCAGTTCGCTAGATTCCCTGAACCCCGGCAACATCAGCATCATTCATCATGCCGGCAGGTTGCTGGCCCTGTGGGAAGGCGGGTCGGCCATCGAGCTTGACCCCGAGACACTTGCATTTCGGGACTTCGTCACCCTGGCACCGGAAGCGCGCGGCATGCCCTTCGCTGCCCATCCGAGGCTGGACCGGGACGGCACGCTCTGGAGTTTCGGCACCGCCGGATTTGCGGGCAAGATCGTGCTCTACCGGGTCAATCCGAATGGCAGTCTGCACGGCATTCACCTGCTGGATGTGGCTCCCACCCCGATGGTGCATGATTTCCTGATCACGGCGCGGCATGTGATCTTCATCCTGACGCCCTGGCGCTACGACCAGGCGGCGGGGGAGACATTCCTGGAGAAGCATGTCTGGCAGCCGCAGGCCGGGGGCCAGGCCCTGATCATCGACAAGGATGACCCGAGCCAGCGTCGCATCGTCGAACTGCCCCCATTCTGGGTCTATCACTTCGGCAATGCCTGGGAGGATGCGTCCGGTGTCATCCGCTTCGACTATTGCCGCTATGCCGATCCGTCCATGACCACGGAGGCGTTCCGCCAGGTGATGAACGGCGAAGCTCCGACGGGCACAGGCGCGAGCTATCGCGGCGCCAGACTCGATCCCGCAAAGGGCACATTCAGCGAATCCACGCTGATCGACGGTCCGGCGACAGAGTTCCCGCGGGTGCACCCGGGCCGTATCGGTCGCCGTACGGACCGCACGGTCATGCTGCTCGCCGACCCGGACGCCGGTGTCGATCATCCCCTGTTCGCCACCACCGCGATGGTCGATCGGGAATCCGGCCGCATCGACGCCTTCGTCCACGGCCCGACGGAGATTGCCGAGGAAGCAATTCTGGTTCCCGCAGACGGTGATGAAACGGACTCAGGGGCAGGCTGGGTGCTCCAGACCGTGCTGGACTACGCGGCGGCACGGACCCGCCTGAAGATATTCGATGCCTCCGACCTCTCCTCCGGCCCGGTCGCGGTGGCCACCCTGCCCTATGCCCTGCCCCTGGGCCTGCATGGTAATTTCATGAAAGCCTGATTGCGGGCGGGCTGAAACGGGCTATCTTCCGCCGGAGCAGAACCAGAACTGATTTTCGGCGGAAGAGTCCCGCATGAGCGACCGGCAGATGGCGATCCAGGACCTGTTTGTCGTCGGCACCAACCCTGGTGTCAGCGGTTCGGGCCGCGTGCGACTGCAGACCCTGGTCCTGATCCGCTGGATCGCGGTTGGTGGCCAGAGTTTCTCGGTGCTGCTGATCCGCTTCGGTCTGGATTTCGAATTTCCCTTCCTGCCCTGTCTTCTGGCCATTCTCGCCTCTGGCGTGCTGAACATCGTGCTCGCGGTCCAGTATCCCGCGACCGCACGGTTGTCGGACCGGGGCGCGGCGCTGTTTCTGGCCTATGACCTGCTGCAACTGGCGGCGCTGCTGTACATGACCGGTGGCCTGACCAATCCGTTCGTCATCCTTGTGCTGGTACCGGTGACCATTTCGGCGACGATCCTGTCGGTACTCAGCACGGCGGCACTGGGCCTGCTGGCGCTGGTCTTCACCAGCCTGCTGGCCTTCTGGTACCTGCCACTGCCCTGGGCCAGTGCAGGGCTGGAGTTCCCGGCGCTCTATGTCGGTGCGATCTGGGTCGCGCTGGCTCTTGGCATTACCTTCATGGCGACCTACGCGGGCCGCCTCGCCTTCGAGACCAAGCGCATGTCAGACGCGCTTCGTGCCACACAGCTGGCGCTCTCCCGCGAGCAGCAGCTCAGCGCGGTCGGCGGAATCGCAGCGGCGGCGGCACACGAACTCGGCACCCCGCTTGGCACAATCCATCTGGTTGCCCGGGAACTGCAGCGCGACCTGGCGACAGACAGCCCGCTGACCGAAGACATCGATCTGCTGGTCAGCCAGACGGAACGCTGTCGCGACATCCTGGCCGAACTGTCACGGCGTCCCGGCGACGGGGACGACACATTCCGCAAGACCACCATCGTCGGACTGGTGGAGGCGGCGGTCGAGCCCTATGGCACCGGCGCGGTCAGTATCGTGATCGAGCCGCAGACCGGTCACCCACCGGAGGTGCCGCGAAGCCCGGAAGTGCTGCACGGCCTGGCCAACCTGACCGAGAACGCCGTCGATTTCTCCAGGCGGCAGGTGCGCGTGCAGATCTATTGGGATACACCGGAAATCACCATCCTGCTGGAAGATGACGGACCGGGCTTTCCGCAGGATGTCTTGAAGACACTGGGCGAACCCTATACCACCACACGGCGGCAACGCGGCGGCATGGGACTTGGTGTATTCATTGCCACAACGCTGCTGGGTCATACCGGTGCGACTGTCGATTTCAGCAACCGGGTCGAGGATGGGGAACTGCGTGGCGCGCGCGTTGCCATTCGCTGGCCCCATGGCATTATTGAGCAGGGGACATGGGGCTGACGGGGGGACCGTCCGACACCCAGCACCCAAAGAGTCAGAAGGGAACCATGCACATGGTGAAGGACGATGACGAGGAGATGCTCGACATCAACGACCTCGAGGATCGCTCCCTGCTGATCATCGATGATGACAAGGCATTCCGTCTGCGCCTGGCGCGTGCCATGGAAAAGCGCGGTTTCGATGTCGAGGCGGCGGAGACCGTCGAAGAGGGAATCGCCATGGTGCGCAGCCTGCGCCCCGCCTTTGCCGTCGTTGACCTGCGGCTGGAAGACGGCAACGGCCTGGACATCGTCGGTGTGTTGCATGAGGTCCGACCGGAGGCACGGGCCGTGATGCTGACAGGCTATGGCAATATCGCGACTGCCGTGGCGGCAGTGAAGGCCGGAGCCATCGACTATCTGGCCAAGCCAGCCGATGCCGACGATGTGGCAAACGCCCTGCTGGCGGTCGATGGCGAGAAGCCCGCACCACCGGAGAATCCCATGTCCGCCGACCGGGTGCGCTGGGAACATATCCAGCGGGTCTACGAGCTCTGCGGGCGCAATGTATCGGAGACAGCGCGGCGGCTGAACATGCACCGACGCACGCTGCAGCGCATCCTGGCCAAGCGCAGCCCGCGCTGAGGCCGGTTAACCAAAGCGAAATCCTTCAGCGCTAGGGTTCAAGCGGTATGCGCGAATGGGCGCGCGTACCGTGGACCTGTCTGTGGTGGCGTCTTGAAGTACCTCGATCTCAGCATGCTCTCTGTCATGGTGGCGGACGACAACCGCCATATCCGTGACATCATCGTGCAGATATTGCGGGCGCTGGGTGTACGGAACATGCACATGGCGGAGGATGGCGTGAACGCCTTCCAGATCCTCTGCTCCCAACCCATCGACATCGTCATCATCGACAACCGCATGCAGCCGATCTCCGGCACCGATTTCACCCGTCTGGTCCGCCGGAGCGAGGAAAGCCCGAACCCCTATGTGCCGATCCTGATGGTCACCGGCTATGCCGACAAGCGCACGATCATCGAGGCCCGCAATGCCGGCGTCCACGACATCATCGTCAAACCCCTTTCCGCCGCGCTGGTCTCGACGCGCCTGTCCGAGGTGATCCTGAACCCACGCAATTTCGTGCGCACGAAGACCTACTTCGGCCCGGACCGGCGCGATGGCCAGGGTCTCGATTCCGGCGACCGCCGCCGCAACCTGGACGCTGCGCCGATTCTCGATGCTCTCGCGGCCTTGTCGACAATGCCCGCAGTCGGCAATGGCTGAGGTCTCCGCATGAACAGGCAAATGCTTGATCTGAGTGGCATCTCGATCCTGATTGTTGACGACAACAAGCAGATGCGGGCGCTGATCGTGCGCATTCTGGAGGCCTTGCACGTCGGTATGGTGCAGGAGGCGGAGGACGCCAATCAGGCCCTGCGGCGGATGAAACAGGCGATCCCCGACATCATGTTGCTGGACCATCGGATGGATGGCATGACCGGCAACGAACTTGTCCATTACATCCGCAATGACGAGAAGAGCCCGCACCCCTACCTGCCGATCATCATGGTCTCGGGTTATGGCGACCACGACAGCGTCACCAATGCGCGTGACGCCGGTGTCACCGAATATCTCGCGAAACCGCTTTCCGTGGCGGTACTCGGCCATCGCCTGACCGCCGTGATCGAACAGGCCCGTCCCTTCGTTCGCACCAAGGAGTTCTTCGGGCCAGACCGTCGGCGAAGAAGGACCCCGCCCGAAGGCTCCCCCCGCCGCCGCAGCGACGACGAGGAAACCGACCAGGCCCAGAGCGAGAACGCGGCCTGATCCGGCATTCCTGACGAGGCACGACCGCGCCCCGGGATTCCTTGATAATGCGCTTCGTCCCCGCCAGTGCCTTCGGTCGGTTACTGACATTGAAGGAACTGCCGAAGGCGACCACGTCACAGGCCCCGCCGTCCATCCCGGTCGCCTCGCCGGTGCCCCCGAATATCGTCAGGAAACTGTCATCAGAGGACTTGTCACATCCCCGGACAGCATGTTTCCAGCACCGGTTCGGCTGGGTGGCAAGTGCCCGGGCGTCTCAGGGGCGCATGAAGGCGTGTTCAGCGTCCGGGTCCAGATTTTCGATCTCGTGGCGCAGTTCCGAAGCGATCTCGTCCGGGGACCGGGTTTCCTTGTAGATATTGGTCACGAAGGACAGCATCGAGCGCGCCACATCCTCCCGCGAGTAACCGGTCTCGGCAGCCTCGGCGACAGCCGCGTCGACATGCTTGCGTACAATGGAAGAGATGGAGGCCATGGCAGTATCCTGACTGGTGATGGAAGCTGCGCCGATCATGCACACAATCCGCATCGCGGAATTGATCCAGCGCAAATCGCGTTTCATCAACGTGGCAAGGTGTTGGCTGGGGCGCCAGGATTCGAACCTGGGAATGACGGGATCAAAACCCGTTGCCTTACCACTTGGCGACGCCCCAGCAACGGCGGAGTTCTACCCTTGGAAAAGGCCCGACTGCAATACCGATCCGGTCAGGACGGCACTTTCGCAAGCATGGTATCCACATGGTCATTGGCCCGCTGCAGATAGCCGATCATCTGTGTGAATTCCTCGTCAGTGAAGATGCTGCGGATCGAGTTCGCGATCTCGGACACCTGCGGCAGCATCTCGTGCGCCAGACGGGTGCCTTCCTTCGTCAGATCGACGATGATCTGCCGCTTGTCATTCGGGTTCTCCTGGAATGTCACGATGCCGCGCTTCTTCAACTGATGGATCGTGCGGCTGACATGTGCCGGATCCAGAGCCGTCTGCTCAGATATCTGTCGCGCCATGCTGGGGCCGAACACGAACATGATCGCAATCACCCGCCATTCCCGGATCGACAGGTTGTTGGGGGCCAGTGCGCGCCGCAGGATGGACAGACCCAGCTTGTTGCCCAGTGTCACCACCTGAACCTGGAGGATGTCATCGAAATTGATCCCCTGGTTGGCCTCCGTGACAACCGGCCGACGCCCTGGCGATGACATGTCATTCATTGCACCCACTCCATTCACGCTGTGGTGGGGTCAATAGGTACATAATTGCTCAAGCAAGGGAAATGCTTTTTTCCAATGCATTATCGCAGAAACTCACCCCCCGGGCGACAATCTCGCCTCGTGATACTGGCGTGCAACATCCCGGACGAGTTCCGCCACGGGCTGAACCCTGCGCACGCCCTCGACCGAATGCCCACCTGACCAGATATCCTTCCACCGCCGCGGGGCATCCGGATTGATATCCTTCGCGATCTCGATGCTGTCGCGCGTTGGCAGGTTCTTCGGGTCGAGACCGGCTGCGATCAGCGACGGGCGCAGGATGCTGGTATCCAGTCCGGTGATCGCATCGGTCAGTTGCACGTCGTCCAGGCTGGCGGCGACCAGCATGTCCTTGTAGCGCTGCACCGCCATGCTCTCCGCCGTCGCGATGAAGTGCGTGCCCATGTAGCAATAGTCGAAGCCCAGAACCTCCGCCGCCGCGATGGTGCGCCCGTCTGAAACACCCCCAGCCAGCACCATCGGCCCGTCATGTATCGCGCGGACACCGCGTGCGAATGCGAACGGATTGGCCCATCCGGTCTGTCCGCCTGCACCGCCCGTCAGCAGGATCAGGCCGTCTGCCCCCGCCGCGATGGCTTTCTCCGCGTGCCGCATGGAGGCCACATCGGCCCATACCTGCCCGCCATAGCCGCGGATGCGGTCGATGATCGGCTCGGGGCTGCCGACACTGGCAATCACGATCTCCGGCCTGTGGCGGCAGATCACCTCCAGATCATCCGCGAGGCGGCTGTTGGTGCGATGCACGATCAGATTCGGAACCACCGGTGCGGTCGACGGGCCGGCAGCAGCCATCATCTGCGACATCCAGTCATCCAGCTGTTCCACGGTCCGGCAATTGGCTGTGGGAAACGATCCCATGACACCGGCGCGAACAGCCGCTATCACCAGTTCCGGCCCGGAAACCAGAAACATCGGTGCCGCGATCACCGGCACGCTCAATCGCGCCCGCAAGCTGTCCGATTCACCCATTTTCGCTCTCCCCCGAAAGAATGTTGATGGCACATGACCCAGCGGCAGGCTTGCCCCCGGCCACCAGTATGACTTGAATGCGCCGATGAACAGGTCGCGCCAGAAATCCCCGTACGTCAATACGCGCCGCAGGCCAGCTTGCTGGCTGGCGCTGGTCATGGCCGTGATGATGATGGCGCATGTTGCACCGGCGCGGGCAGTCGAGGCCAGCTTGCCGACCATCCTGAGCAGCGCCGACCAGGATCGCTATCGCCAGATCTTCGTGCTGCAGCAGACCGGGCGCTGGAAGGCGGCGAGCGCGCTGATCCGGCAGTTGGAAGACCCCTTGCTGATGGGCCATGTGACCTATCAGCGCCTGATGCACCCAACCGCCTGGCGCTCCAGCTACCGCGAGCTGCATGAGTGGATGAGCGACTACGCGGATCACCCGCTGGCGGACAAGATCTATCAACTCGCCCAGCGCCGCCGCCCCGCCAGCGGCTGGAAGGCATTGCAACCACCCCGACCGGTGCCGCTGCGGCTTGCGGGCAATGTTGTGGCCGCCGGGCGGACCGACACTGCACAGCTTCATGCGGCAAACCTGTCGCGTCATGACCGGCAGATGCTGCGGACGATCCGTCGTCTGGTCTATCGCAACGCGCCGACGCGGGCGCTGAAGACCATGGAGACCCAGGATGGGCGGCGCATGGGCTCCGACGCGCGGGCACTGGCCCATGCCCTGATCGCGCGCGGCTATCTGACGGCGGAATATGTCGGCAAGGCGATCAATGCCGCGAAACTGGCCATGCAGGGCACCGGCCCCGGACAGATGAAGGGCGCGTTCCTGGCCGGCATCGGATATTGGGCAGAAGGTCTCAAGGCGGAGGCGCATGAGGCCTTCGGAATGGCGCTCGGCAAGGATGGCGACCCCCTGACCGGGCTCGAATCCGCCGCCGGGGTCTGGCGGGCGCGGTCCGCGCTGGCCACCGGCGACTTCCTGAACGTGCTGCCGGCCCTGCGCCGGGCCAGTGCTTCCCCCCGCGACATGTATGGCCAGATCGCCAACCGCCTGCTGGCACGTCAGCCCGGCTTCGACTGGCAGCCGCCCAGCCTGTCGGAGACACAGCTGACTGCCATGCTCGGCCTGCCGGGTGTGCGTCGGGCCCTGGCCCTGGCGGAGGTCGGACAGATCGTTCGCGCCGACATGGAACTGCGTCTGATGGCTGGTGGCGCGAACCGGGCCGGGCTGGATGCGGTTCTGCGCCTCGCCGCCCATATCGATGCGCCCGCCACCGCCCTGCGCTTTGCCCGCAGACGCCTGAACAGCCATGGGGAACGGCACGATCCGGCGCTCTACCCTGCCCCTGCATGGCCGCTGTCGCCGGAGGTGCATGTGGACC
>JARGNO010000043.1:0-19099 GCA_029213165.1 Minwuia sp. | reverse complement strand
CGAGGAAGCCCAGACGGAACTGAGAAACGGCCTGCGCCGGGCGTCGGATGACGACCGAACCCTCTGGGCCGCCCTGGCGCGGGGGCTGGCGCCCCGGCGGGGGCTGTCCTCCGCCGCCCGCATCGACGCCAACGCCTATCCCATGCCGGTGCTGGAGCCTGAGGGCGGCTTCACCATCGACCGGGCGCTGGT
This sequence comes from Minwuia sp., assembly GCA_029213165.1. GTDB lineage: Bacteria > Pseudomonadota > Alphaproteobacteria > Minwuiales > Minwuiaceae > Minwuia. Next base: position 18,907 of record JARGNO010000043.1, on the reverse strand, counting down.
CTACGCGATCGCGCGCCGGGAATCGGGCTTCGACCCGCTTGCCCGGTCCAGCGCGGGCGCACGTGGGGTGATGCAGCTGATGCCGACCACCGCACGCTATGTCGCCCGCATCGCCGGACAGCCGCGCCCGACAAACAGTGCCTTGCATGACCCGCACCTGAACATCCGGCTGGGCCAGGCCTACATCCGCTATGTCCTGAAGGCCGTGAAACCGCAGGACAACCTGCTGCTGGCCATAGCCGCCTACAATGCCGGACCGGGGAATGCAGCCCGCTGGTCGGCCAGTGCAAGCGTGCAGCAGGATCCGCTGCTGTTTCTGGAAATGATGGGATCAGCGGAAACCCGGACCTTCGCCCGCGACGTGCTCTCCGCACTCTGGATCTACCGCGACCGGCTGGGCCAGCCAGCCCCGTCGCTGGACGCAATGGCCGCGGGGCGCTGGCCGCTCTACCAGTCGCTGGACGACGACTGATGCGCATCCTGCTTGCTGTGGCCTGGCTGTTGCTGGCGACGGCAAGCGCGCAGGCCGGGTGGCGATACGCCGAGTGGGGCATGACCGAAAGCCAGATCATCAAGGCGTCGGATGGCATGGCGCAGCGCCACTATGAACATGAGCGCGCACGCTGGGGTGAGTATCCGTCAGTCAAGGCCACGGCGCACGAGATGGGTCAGGATTTCGAGGTCTGGTTCTTCACCGACCCCCATGACGGTCTCTATGCCATCCGCCTGGTCCCGACCGGCATCTACTGGTGCATCGACATTCGCGAAAGCGCCATGGCGCGCTGGGGATATCAGGTGCAGTTCGCTGACGGCGATCCCTATTGGGACGACCTGCGCAGCGGCAACCGCGCCTCCGTCATCGGCTTCAGGGGCTGCACGGTGAAACTGGAACCCCTGCGGGAGTAGCGCGGAAGACTCGCTTTCTGACCCCTGCCAGCCCTCTCGCGATTCATTTGTGGTCCTCTGCCAGCCCTCTCCCCCTCCCGACCACCCACGGGATTATCCTAATGGGTGGTCGGGAGGGGGAGAGGGCTGGCAGGGGTCAGTCAAACAGAATCCTCAGCCTTCGGCCTTGATGGCGCTTTCGATCAGCTTGCAGGCCTCGCCCGCCTCGCCCCAGCGCTGGACCTTGACCCACTTGCCGCTCTCCAGGTCCTTGTAGTGCTCGAAGAAGTGGGCGATCTGGTCCAGCAGGATCTGCGGCAGCGCCCGATAGCTCTCGACGTTGGAGTAATAGGGATGCAGGGAATCATGCGGCACGGCCAGCAGCTTCTCATCCAGCCCGGCCTCATCCTCCATGATCAGCACACCGATGGGGCGCGAGCGCACCACGGCACCGGGCACCACAGGGACATTGCCGGCCACCAGCACATCCACCGGATCACCGTCATCGGCCAGCGTGTGCGGAATGAAGCCATAGTTGCAGGGGTAGAACATGGAGGTATGAAGGAAACGGTCCACCACCATCGCCCCGGATGCCTTGTCGATCTCATACTTCACCGGCACACCGCCGATGGGGATCTCGATGATGACATTGATGTCCCAGGGTGGATTCTTGCCGACGGGAATATTGTCTATGATCATGTTTCTGTCCTGTTGAGCGGAGGCGTTTCATACCATGATCCGCGCTGGTTCCGGGACAGGTATTATGAGGGAAGGACAGTTTCGTGAATGATCTGGCGCCAGGGGTTCTGGAACGGCTGAAACATGTGGTCGGGCTGAAGGGGTTCATCGACCGGCCGGACGACATGCTGCCCTTCACGGTGGAGCATCGCGACAAGTGGCAAGGTGTGTCGCCGCTGGTGGTGCGTCCCGGTACGGTGGCGGAGGTGCAGCAGGTACTGGCCATCTGCAACGAGACCCGGACGCCGGTGGTGCCACAGGGCGGCAATACCGGCCTGGTCGGTGGCTCCATCCCCTTCGGCAATGGTGATGAGGTGATCCTGTCGCTGGGGCGCCTGAAGGCGGTACGGGCCGTGGATGCGCTGAACGACACGATCACGGTGGAGGCCGGCTGCGTGCTGCAGGACGTGCAGGCTGCGGCCGATGACGCCGACCGGCTGTTTCCCATGCGCATCGCGTCGGAGGGCACCTGCCAGATCGGCGGCAACCTCTCCACCAATGCCGGTGGCACCGCCGTGCTGCGCTACGGCAACATGCGCGATCTCGTGCTGGGGCTGGAGGTGGTGCTGCCCGACGGCACCCTGTGGGAGGGACTGCGCGGCCTGCGCAAGGACAACACGGGCTATGACCTGAAACACCTTTTCATCGGTGCGGAGGGAACGCTGGGCGTCATCACCGCAGCCGTCCTGAAACTGTTCCCGAAACCCGCCGACCGGCAAGTGGCCTTCGCCGCCCTGCCCGACCCGCGCGCGGCGGTCGAGCTGCTGGGACTGGCAAAGGCAGTTTCCGGCGGGCAGGTGACGGGCTTCGAGATCATGCCGCGGCTGGGTCTCGACCTCTCCCTGCAACTGCTGCCCGACGCGCGCGATCCGATGGAAGGCACGCATCCATGGTACGTGCTGATGGAGTTCTCCTCCGGTGAGGGTGACGGGGCGTTGCGCGCGGCGCTGGAACGCACCCTGGAACTCGGATTCGGGAAAGAGCTGGTGCTGGACGCGGTCGTCGCCGAATCCGAGGCACAGACTGCGGCGCTCTGGGCGCTGCGCGAAAGCCTGTCGGAGGCACAGAAACTCGGCGGTGGCTCCATCAAGCATGATGTTTCAGTTCCGGTGCCACTGATGCCGGACTTCATCGCAGCGGCAGATGCGGCACTGCAGGACGTGGTGCCCGGCTTCCGCTCCGTCGCCTTCGGCCACATCGGCGACGGCAACGTCCACTACAACCCGCTGCAGCCTGAAGGCGGCGACAAGCAGGCGTTTCTGGACCGCTGGGAAGACGTCGCCCATGTGGTTCATGACATTGTCCACAGCATGGGCGGCTCCATCAGCGCCGAGCATGGCCTGGGCCGTCTGAAACGCGACGAGATCGAACGCTACAAGTCACCTGTGGAACTGCAGATGATGCACCGGATCAAGCACACCTTCGATCCGAACGGCATCATGAACCCGGGCAAGCTGCTGAATTTCTGATCCGGTTATCCAGCCGTTCCGGGCGGACGTGAGAGACTGGACTCGCGGATCAAGTCCGCGAGAGCCGGAGGGAGGGTGGCGATGTCGGCAAACTTTCTGCCCCCCTTTGACGCCTTGCCCGGGCTCGACCCGGGCATCCAGCAGTGCCGCTCAGGCACCTCAAGCCGGGCTCACATCATGTCTGCTATTGGCTCTCGCGCTACGCCGGGTTCCGGGCGATGATCTGGCGGGCGATGATGATGCGCTGCATCTCGTTGGTGCCTTCGCCGATGCACATCAGCGGTGCGTCGCGGAAATAGCGTTCCACGTGATATTCCTGGCTGTAGCCATAGGCACCGTGGATGCGCATGCATTCGGTGGCGTTCTCCAGTGCGGTCTCTGACGCGAACAGCTTGGCCATTCCCGCCTCCATGTCGCATCGCTCCCCCCGGTCATAGGCGCGGGCGGCGTCTTCGGTCAGCAGGCGTGCGGCGCGGCAGCGGGTGGCCATCTCCCCCAGTTTCAGCTGGATCGCCTGATGCTCCGCAATCGGCTTGCCCATGGTCTCGCGCACCTGGGCATATTCAACGGCGCGGTCCAGCGCCGCCTGCGCGACACCCACACCACGGGCGGCGATGTTGATCCGCCCAAGCTCCAGCCCGCCGACCGTCTGGCGAAAGCCCTGTCCCGGCACACCGCCAATCAGATTGTCAGCGGAAACACGGTAATCCTCGAACACCAGCTCGGCGGAATCGATGCCCTTGTAGCCGAGCTTCTTCAGCTTGCGACCGGTGGTGAAACCCGGCCCCTTCTCGGCAATGAACAGGCTGATGCCCTTGTGGCGCGGTTCGATGTCCCAGTCGGTCTTGACCAGCAGGGCCACTGCCCCGCCCTCGATCCCGTTGGAGATCCAGGTCTTGGCGCCATTGATCACGTAGTCGTCGCCATCGCGTACGGCACGGGTGCGGATGGCCTGCAGGTCGGTGCCGCAATGCGGCTCTGTCAGCGCCAGTCCGCCGCGCAATTCCCCGCTGGCGAAACGGGGCAGGAAGTGGCGTTTCTGCGCGTCGGTGCCGAACCGCTCCACCGCCGCCGCCATCATCAGGTGGGAGTTGAAGATGCCGGTGAGCGACATCCAGACTTCCGATATGCGCGCCACGATCTTCGAATAGGTCTGGGCGGGCAGCCCCAGGCCACCCCATTCGCGCCCGATGGTCGCCCCGAACAGGCCCAGGTCGCGCATCTGCGCCACCATTTCGTGCGGATATTCGTCCGCGTGCTCCAGCGCCAGCACCTGATCGCGCACGTCACGCTCCAGCCAGCGGTCGATGGTGTCCAGCAGTTGCCGCTCATCCGACTCGCTGATCGATTCACCCGAACGTCCGACGATCTCCCGATCTGTCTCAACCATGTCCCGTTCCCCTCCCCAGGGTTGTTCAGTCGATCTCGTGGCCCCGACGCGGCACCAGAACGGTGCGGCGATAGGCAATGACCAGGGTGCCGTCCTGCTTGAAGCCACGTGTTTCCACAGTGACGATCCCGTCGTTGGGGCGGGAGGCGGAGTCCCGCATCTCCAGCACCTCCGATTCCGCCGTCAGCGTATCACCATGAAACACCGGAGCAGGCATCCGGATATCGGTCCAGCCCAGATTGGCCACGGCCTTCTGGCTGACATCGGACACACTGAGACCTGTCACCACGGCCAGGGTCAGCGCCGAATTGACGATGGGCTGGCCGAATTCCGACTTCGCCGCATAGGCATGGTCGAAGTGCAGCGGATGCTGGTTCATGGTCAGCAGGGTGAACCAGGTATTGTCCGCCTCCGAAATCGTGCGCCCCGGACGGTGTTCATAGATATCGCCGACCGCAAAATCCTCGAAGCAGCGCCCGAAGGATTCCCTCAGCCTTCGCCCCCCCTGATCCCCGATTGTCCTGACCATGCTGCATGTCCCTCCCCGGATATGATGATCGCTGCCTGTTTCATCTCTCTCCCCTTCCCCGCCACCCAACAAGGATGTTCACGTGGGTGGCCGACGAGACATGCGCATCTGGCACACAGACGGGGAGAGGGATGAAACAGGCCGCAAGGTAACCTTCTCCTAGACTGCCGTCTTCTCCCTGAACTGACAGACATCAATGACGCGGCAACGGCCACAATCGGGCTTGCGTGCCTTGCAGACATAGCGTCCGTGCAGGATCAGCCAGTGGTGGGCGTGGCGCAGGAACTGCTTCGGCACCCGCTTCTCCAGCAGCAGTTCCACAGCCAGCGGCGTCTTGCCCGGGGCAAGTCCGGTCCGGTTGCCGACCCTGAACAGATGGGTATCGACGGCAATGGTGGGCTGCCCGAACCAGATATTGAGCACCACGTTCGCGGTCTTGCGACCCACACCGGCGAGTTCCTCCAGTTCCTCCCGCGTGTCGGGCACCTCACCCCCGTGGCGTTCCAGCAGTTGCTGCGACAGCAGGATGACGTTCTTCGCCTTGTTGCGGAACAGCCCGATGGTCTTGATGTGATCGCGCACCGCATCCTCACCCAGCGCCAGCATCTTCTCCGGCGTGTCGGCGCGTTTGAACAGCGGACCTGTCGCACGGTTTACCCCGACATCCGTCGCCTGTGCGGACAGCACAACCGCCACCAGCAGCGTGAAGGCATTGACGTAATCGAGTTCGCCCTTCGGTTCCGGGTCAGCATCGGACAGACGCTGGAAGAAGATCTCCACATCCGCCTTCTTCATGCGCGCCATCCGGTCTCTCCCCAGTCCAGCAGCCGGTTGCAGATATTCTGTATCCGACACGAATTTCAATGACAGCGACATCAAAACCATGATGCAGTCTGTCTTGCTCAACGCTACCCCGACGACTGTCACGAAGTAGTGCAAAAAAACCTGTTCAAGGAAAATCGCCGAACATGGAAAAAATGTCCGGACTTTCGGAATCAGTGCTGGAGACCCTCTCCGGCCTGCTGGCGCAATTCATTGCATTCCTGCCCAATCTCGTTGCCGCGATCCTGCTCGCCATTGTTGGCTGGCTGGCCGCGCGACTGCTGCGCGCCATCGCGCTGCGCCTGTCCGGCGGCTTGAGCCGTCTGACGGACCGAATGCCACTGGGCCTGTCAGACGTGGCCGGCGGCAGACCCATCGGGCGGATCCTGGCGGACATCGTGTACTGGACGGTCCTGATCCTGTTCCTGGCGACCGCAGGCAGCATGCTTGGCCTGGATGTGCTCTCGGCCTGGCTTGAGGAGTTGATCATCTGGCTGCCAAGCATCCTGTCCGGCCTGCTGATCATCGGCGCGGGGCTTGTGCTCGGCAATCTGGCCTATCGGATCTCGATCAATGCACTGACCACGCTTTCCGCCACGCAGCGCGAGGTCACGGGTCGGACCATTCAGGCCGTGACTGTCGGCATGCTGCTGATCGTCGGTGTCGATCAGGTCGGCATCGATGTCACCATCGTGATCACGGTGGTGGGCATCGTGCTGGCGGCAATCCTTGGCGGGGCGGCCCTGGCCTTCGCGCTGGGTGCCCGCACACTGGTCGCCAACCTGATCGGCGCCCGGCATCTGGGCGCGGACTACCGGGTGGGGGAACGCATAAGGGTAGGAGAGCATGAGGGCACGATCCTGGCGCTGACACCCGTTGCAATGGTGATCGAAACGGCGGAGGGCCGGGTCTCGGTGCCCGCCAAGACCTTCCTGGAACAACCGAGCAGCATCCTGGGTGAGGAGGTCGATCATGAGTGACACGCTCACCCATGTCGTCAGGCAGTTCATCGTCGAACACCCCAGCGCCGCCGCCCGCGCCCTTGCGGACTGGGAGCCGCAGCGTATCGGCGCGACCATGGGACGGCTGGACCGGGACACTGCGCGGAAACTGCTGGACCACCTCGATCCGCTCCGCGCTGTCCCGGTACTGCTCGGCATGCCGGACGAGATTCGCGCCAACCTGATCCGGGGCATGGCCCCGTCCGACATCGCGCGTCTGCTGCGGCAGGCGAACGATGCAGATGCGGCGGCCCTGCTGGAGAGCCTGCCCAAGACGCTGAGGGCGCGGGTGGCCCTGGTCATGAGCCAGCCGAAGTCCTCCGTCGGTGCCCTGATGGCGACGGACGTTGCACGGGCGCGGGGGGCGGAGACCGTCGAAACCGTCACGGCACGTGTGCGACGTGCCCGACCGGTCGGCTGGGCACCGATCTATCTGGTCGACAGCGCGAACCGCCCGACCGGAGCCCTGTCACCGCTGGACCTGATGCGCGCCACTCCGGATTCGCTGATCGCAGATCTGCCCGTCGCGGATGTTGCCGCTATTCCGGCAGCCGCAGCAGTCCACATGGCCGCGGAGGACGATGACTGGCTGGAACATGAGATCCGGCCCGCCGTGGACCGGCGTGGCCGGCTGGTGGGCTGCATCGGCTATGGCGACCTGCGCCGCGCTCTGATGGCAAGTGAGAGCGCCAGCACAGTCCAACGCGGTGATCGCTCCGCGCTGGACACGATGGTGCTGCTGGAAACCGGTCTGACCGGCACGATGACGGCCCTGCTTGCCGGGCGGTCCCCGGCAGACGGGCGGGAGGAACGGGCATGAACGCAACCGTCGCAGAGAACGCCGCGCCGGATTCGGACCTGCTGTATCTGGTCGGGGCCTATGCCCGGAACTTTCCGCGCGAAGCGGCTGCCGGCCTGGATGAACTTGAGGCCGAACAGGTCGCGGCTGCCCTCAGGACGCTGCCACAGGAAAGCCTGGTCGCAAGCTGGCGGCACATCTCGTCCGGTCAGGCGACCGCCGTTGCCCCCCTGCTGGACGACGGGACCTTGGCCATGCTGGTACAGAGGATCGACCGGGGCGATGCGGCGCGTCTGCTTGCCCCCTTCGGAAAGGAACGCCAGGAAACCATCCTGGGGGGCCTCGGCGAAGGCATCCGGCGGGAGATCGACGAGATCCTCACCTACCCCCCCGGTACGGCAGGCCACCTGATGCAGACCGGCGTCATCATCCTGCGCAGTTCTGCCAGCGTCGATGCCGCGATCCGGCTGCTGCGCCAGACCCCGGACTATGCGCCGGTTTCCATCCTCGTCACCGATGATGCGGGCGTGCTTGCCGGTCGTGTCCAGTGCAAGGCCCTGCTGCTCGCCGACCCGGCACAGGAACTGTCGGAGCTGACGGTTGGCGTGCCCGCCGCATTGAGTCCGATGGACCCGCAGACCACAATCGCGGAAACCTTCGAGAAACTGCATATCGGCGAACTGCCGGTGATCGGCCCCGACAGGCGGCCCATCGGGTTGGTCGGCAACCAGGCGATGATCGAGGCCGTGCGGGCGGATGCCACAGCCACGGCCCAGACCATGGTCGGCGGCAGCCGCGACGAGAACGCGCTGTCGAGTAGCATCTTCGCGGTGCGCAAGCGCCAACCCTGGCTGCAGATCAACCTGCTGACTGCATTCCTGGCCGCATCCGTCGTCGGCGTGTTCGAGAACACGATCGCGCAGGTGACCGCACTGGCCATCCTGCTGCCGGTGGTTGCCGGACAGTCCGGCAATGCCGGGGCACAGGCCCTGGCGGTCACGATGCGAGGTCTGGCGCTGCGGGAGATCCGCGTGGCCGACTGGGTACGCGTCACCCGCAAGGAGGTTCAGGCCGGCCTGATGAACGGCATCGGCATCGCGCTGACCTGCGGTGTCGGCGTGCTGATCTGGAGCGGCAGTCCCGGCCTGATGCTGGTGATCGTCGTATCCATGATCATTTCCATGGTGGCGGCAGGAACCTCCGGCGCACTGGTGCCGATCATCCTGGCGAAGCTGAAACAGGATCCGGCGGTGGCGTCGTCGATCATCCTGACCACGGTGACGGACATCGTCGGCTTCTTCTCCTTCCTCGGCATCGCGACGGCCCTGTTCTCCATGCTGGTCTGACATCCGGGCCGCTGTATTGCGACGGGACTGAAAAGCTGCGATCAGTCCCGTCGCGAAACCGACCGACAGAGGGGACCGGGTCCGTGCGCCGCCTGTTCGACCTGCCGTACCTGCTGCTGGTACTGACACCACTGTTCTGGGCCGGGAATTTCCTGGTCGGGCGGATGGTGCATGAGACCGTGCCGCCGGTGGGGCTGGCTTTCTGGCGCTGGGCGGTCGGACTGCTGATCATCCTGCCTTTCGCCTGGCCGCAACTCCGCCGCGACCTGCCGGTCTATCGCGCCAACTGGCCGATCATCCTGATCCTGTCGATCCTGGGGGTCAGTTGCTTCAACACCATGCTCTATGTCGGGGTGGCGCGGACGGAAGCCTTCAACGGCTCCCTGATCCAGTCGACCATGCCGGTCTGGATCGCGGTGCTCTCGTTCCTGCTGTTCCGGGACCGGCCCGGACCCTGGCAGATCGCCGGAATCCTCGTCTCCCTGATCGGGGTCGCGACCATCATTGTCCGGGGCGATCCGGGCAACCTGTCCGACCTGCGTTTCAATCCCGGCGACATCTGGGTTCTGGTGGCCGTGATCTGCTATGGCGGCTATTCCGCACTGCTGCGCCGCCGCCCCGCCGTCGGCCCGCTGGGATTCCTGGCCATGACCTTCATCGTCGGCGATCTGGTGCTGCTGCCGTTCTATGTGCATGAGATGGCAATCGTCGGGCGCTTCGTGCCGCTGAACGGCGTGGCGCTGGCGTCCGTCCTCTATGTCAGCCTGTTTGCCTCCGTCCTCGCCTACATGTTCTGGAACCGGGGCATCGAACTGCTGGGCGCCAACCGTGCCGGTGTCTTCATTCACCTGGTCCCGGCCTTCGTCGCCCTGGGTTCCGTTTTCCTGCTGGACGAGCATCCGCAGGCGTTTCACGGCGTCGGCATCGCGCTGATCCTGACCGGCGTTTTCCTGACCACCCGTCGCGGCTGACGCTGCGGGCTTGCCAAAGCGCGCGCCATACCTAACATCACCTGAAACGGCCCCGCTGGTCTGAGTCATCGGGGCCGCGCCTGTTTCTGCTCTGAGGGGATCAAGACATGACCAAGTTCGGTATCGCGCAGGCTGTGCGCCGCGTCGAGGATGTGCGTTTCATCACCGGACACGGCAACTATTCCGACGACCACCAGTTCCCCGACCAGCTCTATTCAGTCGTTGTCCGCTCACCACATGCCCATGCCACAATCCTGTCGGTGGATGTGGAAGACGCCAAGCAGATGCCCGGTGTCGTGGACATCATCACCGGCCAGGAACTGGTCGATGCCGGTGTCAGCGGACTGCCGAGCCTCTGGCCGGTGAAGAACAAGGACGGCTCCGGTCGTGCCGAGCCGCCGCATCTGGCGCTGGCCGTGGACAAGGCCCGGCACGTTGGCGACGGTATCGCATTCGTCGTGGCCGAAAGCATGGCCGCCGCGCGGGACGCTGCCGACGCGGTGATGGTGGACTATGATCCGCTGCCCGCCGTTTCCGACGCGCGCGCCGCCAAGGAACCCGGTGCGCCGCAACTGCACGAATCCGCCCCTGGCAACCTCTGCTTCGACTTCGAGCATGGCAACAAGGCCGAGACCGAAGCCGCCTTCGCCAAGGCAGACAAGGTCGTGCGGGTGGAGGTCATCAACCAGCGCGTCGTGGCCAATTCAATGGAGGCCCGTGTCGCCATCGCCACCTATGAGGCTGAGGGGGACCGCGTCACCGTCTACACGCCGACGCAGGGCGGCTGGGGCATCAAGCGCCAGCTCGCCGGGTGCCTGGGGATCGAGGCGGATCAGGTGCGGGTCGTCACGCCGGACGTGGGCGGCGGCTTCGGCATGAAGCTGTTCTTCTATCCCGAACATATCCTGTCGGCCTATGCCGCGCGGAAGCTGAAGCGGCCCGTGCGCTGGACCTCGGAGCGTCAGGAAGCCTTCCTGACCGACACGCAGGGCCGCGATCACTGGTCCTATGCCGAGATGGCCATCGACGGGAACGCGAAGTTCCTGGGCCTGCGCGTCCACACCACCGCCAACCTGGGCGGTTACCTGTCCACCATGTCCTGCCTGATCCCGACGGCGGCCCATGCCAAGGTTCTGCCCGGTGTCTATGACGTGCCGACGATGTATCTGGACGTTCACGGTGTCCTGACGAACACCACACCCGTGGACGCCTATCGTGGCGCCGGACGGCCGGAGGCGATCTATCTGATCGAGCGGCTGGTGAACCGGATCGCGGCGGAAACCGGCATCGGGCCGGAGGAAGTGCGCCGCCGCAACTTCGTGCAGCCGGAGCAGATGCCCTACACCACCGCGACAGGGGAAAAGTACGACTCCGGTGATTTCCCGCGCATCATGGAGCGTGCGCTGAAGGAAGCCGACTGGGACGGTTTCGCCGCCCGTCGTGCGGAATCGGAGGCGCGCGGCTGGAAGCGCGGACGCGGCATCGCCTATTACGTCGAGGCCACGGCAGGCATGCCGGAGGAATCCGCCGCCATCAGGTTCGAGGATGACGGCATGGTCTCCATCTTCGTCGGCACCCAGTCCAACGGGCAGGGCCATGAGACCGCCTTCACGCAGATCGTCTCGGACCGGCTGGGGCTGGATGCGGAACGTATCCGCATCGTCATGGGCGATACCGATGCGATTCCGACCGGCGGCGGCACCGGCGGCTCCCGCTCCCTGGTCTCCACCGGCACGGCAATCAACAAGATGTCCGACACGGTGATCGACAAGGGCAAGGCCGCCGCAGCCGAGCTGTTCGAGACCAATGCGCTGGACATCGAATTCGGCGAGGGCAGTTTCCGCGTCGTCGGCACCGACCGGGCCATCGACATCGTCGATCTGGCCGAGAAGGCCAAGGAAATGGCGCTGGCCGGGCAGATCGAGACCCTGGACACGCGCGAGACCACAGCCCTGAACCCGATCACCTATCCGAATGGCTGCCACGTGGCGGAAATCGAGGTCGATCCGGCCACGGGCCGCGTCAACATCGACCGCTGGTCAGTGGTGGATGACTTCGGACGCGTCGTGAACCCGCTGTTCGTGGAGAGCCAGGTCCATGGCGGCATCGTGCAGGGCGTCGGCCAGGCCCTGCTGGAGCACGCGGTCTATGACGAGGACGGGCAGCTGGTCGCCGGTTCCTTCATGGACTACGGCATGCCCCGCGCCGACGACGTGCCCTACTTCACGTTCAATCGGGAAGAGATCCCCTGCCAGTCCAACATGCTGGGCACCAAGGGCTGTGGCGAGGCCGGCTGCGTCGCCGGACCGCCGGTGGTCATCAACGGCATCATCGACGCCCTGTCCGACCTGGGCGTGACCACGATCGACATGCCGGCCACCCCGCAGGCCATCTGGCGCGCCATCAACGCCGCACAGGGCTGAACCGCACTCACGGGTACAAGGGTCAAGCCCCGGCACCGCGTCGGCGGGGTGGTGGCGGAAGTGACCTGTGATCATCTCCCCACGACGCTCTCGGGCCCGACCCGAGAGCCCAGTCTCCCATGCCTGCGCGGCACGCCTGGGTACCCGGGTCAAGCCCGGGCACAACGTCGGTGGGGTGGGGGTGGCAAGTGACGTGTGATCAGCTCCCTAACCTCACGAAGCTCTCGGGCTTGACCCGAGAGCCCAGTCTCCCACGCCTGCGCGGCACGCCTGGGTACCCGAAGCAAGTCCGGGCACAACGTCGGTGGGGTGGTGGATGTACAGTGATGAGGTAACGGCGCCTCAACCGAACCTTGCGAGGAACTGCACGATCCTGCGGGTCCGCGGGCTGAACAGTTTCGGGGTGAAGAACTGTCCGGCGGCGCGCTTGGAGACTTCGCCCAATGTCGGATAGGGCAGGATCGTGCCGGCAATGTCGCCGATCTTCAGCCCCTTCGACACGGCCAGCGCCCAGAGGCCGATCAGTTCGCCCGCATGGGCACCGACGATTCCGGCACCGAGGATGCGGCCCTTCTTCGTCGTGATCACCTTGACGAAGCCTGATCCCAGACGCTCGGCAGAGGCGCGGTCGTTCTCCGCAAAAGGCCAGCGCAGGATGTTGATCTCCCCGTTTGCCTCCCGCGCCTGATCCTCCTGCGCGCCGACCCAGGCCAGTTCGGGATCGGTGTAGGTGACCCATGGCACTGCGTCCGTCTTCGCCTTTGCAGGCAGGCGGAACAGCATGTTGCGGATGACGATTCCGGCGTGATAGCCCGCGACATGGGTGAACTGCAGCCCACCGGCCACATCCCCGATGGCATAGACCCTGCGGTTGGTGCTGCGCAGCCGGTCATCGACCTGAATGCCCTTGCGCGTGTGCTCGATACCGGCCGCGTCCAGGTTCAGGCGCTCGACCTTGGCCTTCCTGCCCGCCGCGACCAGCAGATGACTGCCCGCGATCCTCTCGCCGCCCTCCAGCACGATGACAGGGCCAGGCTCCACGGCCTCGATCTTCACACCCTCGCGGATGTCCACGCCGTCGTCGCGGATACGGCGCAGCGCGATGGCCGTCAGTTCCGGATCATCCTTGCCGAAGGCCCGGAACGCCTCCAGCACCGTCACCCGGCTGCCCAGCCTGCGATGGGCCTGCGCCATCTCCAGCCCGATGGGGCCGCCGCCGATGATCAGCAGGTGCTCCGGCTGCTCACGATTGCCGAAGATGGTCTCATTCGTCAGATAGGGAACGGTATCCAGTCCCGGGATCGGTGGTGCGACGGCAGAGGAGCCGGTGGCGATCACGAAGCGGCGGGCGCGGATGCGCTGCCCCCCTGCCTCCACCGTACGCTCGTCGATGAAACGGGCCCAGTCGCGGATGACGGTCACGCCAAGCCCCTCGAACCGTTCCTGACTGTCCACCGGCGCGATCCCGTCGATGACATTGCGCACATGATCGGCAACCGCCGGGAAATCGACCTTCGGCCGGGTGGCGGTGACGCCGAAGGGCGCGGCCTGCGTCCAGGCGTGCGCATGATGGCGGCCAGCAGCGCCTTGGAAGGCACACAGCCATAGTTCAGGCAGTCGCCGCCCATCTCACCACCCTCGATCAACACGGTCGGCGCGCCCATCTGCGACGCCCCTGCGGCAACGCTCAATCCGCCAGAGCCGCCGCCAATGACACAGATGTCGGTTTCCAGAATGTCGGACATGGAGATTGGTTCCTGCGAGATGGCTGGGTTGAACGGTCAGTACTTGTGCCCGAACCTAGGACGCCTGTGGCCAAATTGCAGCCCCGGCGCGGTTGACTTGACCGTGAGGCCCACATATACACCCCTTCTCTTGCGCCCGGTACGCGTCCGGGTTCCCATTTCTGTTCGTACAGGAGAGCCTGTCGTGAAGCGTACATTCCAGCCGAGCAATCTCGTGCGCGCCCGCCGTCATGGCTTCCGCGCCCGCAAGGCCACCGTGGCCGGCCAGACCATTCTGCGCCGCCGTCGTTCCAAGGGCCGGAAGAAGCTGTCGGCCTGAGGCACGGCCACGTGGAAGTCGGTCGTTTGAAACGGCGGGCCGACTTCCTCAGGCTCGCGCGCAAGGGGCGTCGCACTGCGGCCAAGGGTCTGGTGCTGCAAGCCGCCCCCATTCCGGTGGACCCGGAGAGCACCGATGAAACGGGCAACGCCATGGCGATCCGTATCGGTTTCACAGCATCCAAGAAGGTCGGCAACGCTGTTCGGCGCAATCGCGCCAAGCGGCGTCTGCGTGCGCTTGCGACCGATCAGCTTGTCCGGCAGGCCCAGCCCGGCAATGACTATGTGCTGATCGCACGTGCCGCGACGGTGGAGCGTGACTTCGCCGATCTGACCGACGATCTGCTGCATTCCCTGAAACGCCTGAAGCTGCTGCGGGAGGGCACGGCCTGATGCTGCGCCGGATCGCGACACTTCCCATCCGTTTCTACCAGTACGTCATCTCGCCCTGGCTGGGGCCGAATTGCCGGTTTCAGCCCACCTGCTCCGCCTATGCCATCGAGGCGCTGGAGCGCCACGGCGTGCTGCGCGGTGGCTGGCTGGCGCTGCGGCGACTGTCACGTTGTCACCCCCTTGGCGGTCATGGCTATGATCCTGTGCCGGAAACGCGTAAAAGCGCGGCAACCGCGGCTCATTCCAGCCATCTTTCCCGTCGCCCCTGATCCCTGAAGTCGAGGCCCCCGCATGTCCGAACAGCGCAATCTGATCCTGGCCATCGTGCTGTCAGTCGTGATCCTGCTGGGGTTCCAGACCCTGTTTCCGGGTGATCCGCCCCCGCCGCCCCCCATCGAGTCCCCTGCAGTCGGCACGCCCGGCGCAACCGGCAGCGCAGTTCCCGGCGTTTCCGGACCAGGCGCCAGCCTTCCCGGCACGGTGCCGACAGCCAGCGTGGACCGCAGGACCGCGATTGCCGCGGACCCGCGCATTCGCATCAATACGCCACGGCTGCATGGTTCCATCCGGCTGCGCGGCGGCTGGATCGATGACCTGACGCTTCCCGACTATCGCCAGACCACTGATCCGAAATCACCGGAGATCGCGCTGCTGAACCCGCGCGATGCCGCCGATCCCTATTTCGTGGACTTTGGCTGGCTGAACGCCCTTGGCAGTTCCGCCACCGTGCCCACGTCAGAGACACCCTGGGTCGCGGACGGCACCACGCTGGCCCCCGGCCAGCCCGTCACGCTGACCTGGGACAATGGCGAAGGCCTGACTTTCGTCCGCCGCTTCGAGATCGACGCGAACTACATGTTCACGGTACAGCAATCGGTACGCAACAGTTCGGGCCAGCCAGTCACACTGCATTCCTACGGTCGCGTCAGCCGCCACGGCACGCCGGAAACCAGCGGATTCTACATCCTGCACGAAGGCATGCTCGGCGGCATGCAGGAGAAGGTGATGGAGGTCGACTACGACACCATTGCCGAGGACGGCGACATCAAGGAACAGACCCGGGAAGGCTGGATCGGCTTCACCGACAAGTACTGGATGACGATGCTGATCCCCGACCGCGCCACCGCGTTCGAAGGGGCCTTCCGTCATACCTACGTGGGCGGCATCGACAAGTATCAGACCGACTATCTGGCCGATCCGATCACGGTGGCTTCAGGCAGCGAGGTCACGCTGACAAACCGCCTGTTCGCGGGTGCCAAGGAAGTCGACCTGATCGACGGCTACGAGGAATCGCTGAACATTCCACTGTTCGGGAACACCATCGACTGGGGCTGGTTCCCCTTCCTGACGCAGCCGCTGTTCATTGCCATCGACTTCTTCAACAGCCTGCTGGGCAATCTCGGGCTGGCGATCATCGCCACCACGATCATCATCAAGACCCTGTTCCTGCCGCTGGCCTACAAGTCCTACGTCTCCATGAACGCGATGAAGGAACTTCAGCCGGAAATGGTGAAGATCCGCGAACGCTATGGCGAGGACCGCCAGCGGATGCAGCAGGAAATGATGGGCCTTTACAAGAAGAACAAGGTCAATCCGGTTTCGGGCTGTGTGCCGATCCTGTTGCAGATTCCGGTGTTCTTCGCCCTCTACAAGGTGCTGTTCGTGACCATCGAGATGCGGCACGCGCCATTCTATGGCTGGATCCAGGATCTGTCCGCACCTGATCCCACCAATATCTTCGAACTGTTCGGCCTGATCCCGTGGGATACGCCGGACCTGCTGCACCTCGGCATCTGGCCGATCCTGATGGGTGGGTCCATGTGGCTGCTGCAGAAGATGAACCCGACACCGCCGGACCCGATGCAGGCGCGCATCATGATGATGCTGCCCATCGTCTTCACCTTCTTCCTGGCGCGTTTCCCGGCCGGTCTGGTGATCTACTGGACCGCCAACAACCTGCTCTCGATCCTGCAGCAGTACGCGATCAAGCGCAGGATGGCGAACCGGAAGAAGCAGCCGGCCAAGAGCACCTGACGCCCGGAAGGGGCTCACGGCATGATGGATCCGGAACCGGATATCGAGGCAGGGCGCAAGCTGTTCGCGGGCGAATGCACCTTTCTGAAGGGCGTTGTCGCGCTGGAACATCTGCCCCCGCCTGACATGCCGGAAGTGGCATTCATCGGTCGCTCCAACGTCGGCAAGTCCAGCCTGGTGAACGCTCTGACCGGGCGCAAGGCACTGGCCCGTACGTCCAACACGCCCGGCCGGACGCAGGAGCTGAACTTCTTCGATCTCGGCGGACGGCTGATGCTTGTCGACCTGCCCGGATATGGCTTCGCCAAGGCCCCGAAGCCCGCTGTTGAAGCATGGACCCGGCTGATACGGCGCTACCTTCAGGGCCGCCCGAACCTGACCCGGGTCAACCTGCTGATTGACGCCCGCCACGGCATCAAGCCGCCGGACGAGGACTTCATGAGCATGCTGGACAAGTCCGCGGTGGTGTTTCAGGTCATCCTGACAAAGGCCGACAAGCTGAAATCCGCCCAGCAGGAACGCGTTTTCGCGGCGACGAAGCAGGGCCTGGAGAAGCACGTGGCAGCCTACCCGAAACAGTTCCTGACCAGCGCCGAGAAGGGTACCGGCATCGGGGAATTGCGGGCAGAGCTTGAACGTCTGGCGACGCAACAGCCTGCCGGGCTATAACAGGACCGATTCGGGACGAATGGGGAGGAAGGTCGTGGACGACGAACTGATGAAGAAGGCCGCGACGCTGCAGGAGGCCCTGCCGTATCTGAAACGCTTCGCCGGTGAGGTCTTTGTCGTCAAGTATGGCGGCCATGCCATGGGCGACGAGGAACTCTCCAAGGCTTTCGCCCGCAACATCGTCCTGCTGAAGCAGGTCGGCATTCATCCGGTCATCGTTCACGGCGGCGGCCCGCAGATCGGGGCCATGCTGGACCGGCTGAAGATCCAGAGTGAATTCGTCGATGGGCTGCGGGTCACCGACCGCGCGACGGTGGACATCGTCGAGATGGTGCTCTCCGGCTCCATCAACAAGCAGATCGTCACCGCCATCCAGCAGGAAGGCGGCATGGCCATCGGCCTGTCGGGCAAGGACGGCGGACTGATCCAGGCACGCAAGCTGAACCGGTCCCGACGTGATCCGGATTCCAACATCGAACGGATTCTCGACCTGGGCTTCGTGGGCGAACCACGCACCATCAACCCCGACATCTTCAATGCCATCGATCTGGATTCGGTGATCCCAGTGATCGCGCCGATCGGCGTCGGCAAGAATGGTGAAACGTTCAACATCAACGCCGACTCGGCTGCCGGTGCCATTGCATCCGCGCTGTCGGCAGCGAAGCTGATCATGCTGACGGATGTGGCCGGGGTGCTCGACCAGGACAAGAAGCTGGTCCAGGTGCTGACACCGCGCGACGTGCTGGTGCTGCGGGGACAGGGGGTGATCACCGGCGGCATGATCCCGAAGATCGAGACCTGTCTGGACGCCATCCGCAACGGCGTCGGCTCAGCCACCATCCTGGACGGTCGCGTGCCCAATGTGGTGCTGCTGGAAACCTTCACCGAACATGGTGTCGGCACCATGATCCGCCGCGACGAGGCCGTGGACGACGAGGAATAACCCGCACGTCCGACTCGAGGCGTCAGCCCAGCACTGCCGGGTACCCGAGGCAAGCCCGGGCATGACGTAGGTGGAGTGGCGGCGGAAGCGACTTGTGACCGACGCCCCCACCTTCACGATGCTCTCGGGCTTGACCCGAGAGCCCAGTCTCCAAAGTCTGCGCGGCACTCCTGGGTACCCGGATCAAGTCCGGGCACGACACCGGAGGGGTGGGGTGGCAAGTGACATGTGACCGACTCCCCCACCTTCACGATGCTCTCGGGCTTGACCCGAGAGCCCAGCCTCCCCCGCCTGTGCGGCACTCCTGGGTACCCGGATCAAGTCCGGGCACGACACCGGAGGGGTGGGGTGGCAAGTGACATGTGACCGACTCCCCCACCTTCACGATGCTCTCGGGCTTGACCCGAGAGCCCAGCCTCCCCCGCCTGTGCG
>JARGNO010000042.1 GCA_029213165.1 Minwuia sp. | reverse complement strand
ACCTGCAGTTGCAGCGGGAGGAAAGGGCCCGGCTGCAGGGTGAACTGGATGCCGCGCGGGAAATCCAGCTCGGTCTGCTGCCCGGGCTGGACAGCCTGCCTGACATAAGCAGCCAGCTTTCACTGGCGGCCATGCTGGAACCGGCGCGCGATGTCGGCGGTGACCTGTTCGACTTCTTCATGGTCGATGAGGACAGGTTGTTCCTGTCGGTTGGTGACGTATCCGGCAAGGGCGTTCCGGCAAGCCTGTTCATGGCCATCTCCAAGGCACTCTACAAGTCGGCTGTGTTGCGGGATCGCCAGCAGATCGACGACATCATGACCGCCGCGAACGAGGAGATCAGCCGGGAGAACCCGAACATGCTGTTCGTGACGCTGTTCGCGGGCATTCTCGATCTGCGCACCGGACACTTGGATTACTGCAACGCCGGTCATGAACCGCCTCTCATCTTCACGCCCGGGACCGACGGCATTCGCGTGCTGGAAGGGGGAGGCGGCCCCCCGGTCTGCGTGCTTGATGACTTCATGTACATGGCCGACAGCGTTGACCTGGCGCCGGGGGAGATGATGCTTATCACCTCCGACGGTATCGGGGAGGCGATGAATGACGCGGGCGAACTCTACGGCAATGATCGCCTGCATGATCTGATCGGCCGGTTGCAGCCGGGGGCGGTGTCGGAAGAACTCAACCTGACCCTCTACGAAGACGTCAAACGCCATGCTGACGGCGCCCCCGCGTCCGATGACATCACCATCATGGCGCTGCGCTGGATGCCGCCAGGTGTTCAGCAGACTTGAGGCTTCCCGTCCGGACCTGTCACACTGGGGCCTGACACGTCGTCATGACATGAAATCCGGGGGGGAATCCCATGCCAACGACACGACAGGTAACACTCTACAGCCGACCGCAAACGGTCGTGCTGCCAGAGAATTTTGCGATGCAGGAGGCGGTCACGCCCGATCTCGGCGAAGGGGATGTGCTGGTCCGGCATATCTACATGTCCGTCGATCCTTACATGCGCGGCCTGATGGGCGGCGGTGTCGCCTATGCGGCGGGGTTCGAGATCGGCCAGCCGCTTTTCGGGCGGGTCATCGGTGAGGTGGCGCAGAGCCGCAATCCCGACTTCAGGGAAGGGGACTTCGTCTACGGTATGCTGGACTGGGCCGACTGGTCCGTGGCGAAGGGCGGGGAAAGCCTGCGCCGTGTCGATTCCGCACGCGCGCCGCTGTCGTATTATCTGGGCACGCTGGGCTTTCCGGGTCTCACCGCCTATGTCGGCATGATGCTGATCGGGGAGCCAAAGCCCGGGGAGACAGTCTTCGTCTCCGCCGCCTCCGGCGCCGTCGGTCAGGTGGCCGGGCAACTGGCACGGATCGCCGGCGCGCGCGTGGTCGGCAGTGCCGGCAGCGATGAGAAGGTCCGTTTCATCACCGGCGAATGCGGCTTCCACGATGGCTTCAACTACCGCATCGCCCCCAGCGTGCTGGAGGCGCTGCGGCTGCATTGCAGTGACGGCATCGATGTCGATTTCGAGAATGTGGGCGGGGAGACCCTGGACGCCGTGCTGGCCCATGCCAATCCCTTTGCCCGGATCGCTGTCTGCGGCATGATCAGCCAGTACAATCTCGCCGAACCCTATCATCTGAAACACGTGAATGAGGTGGTTTCCAAGCGCCTCAACATGCGCGGCTTCGTGGTAAGGGATCATGCGCACCTGATCGAGCAGTTCATTGACGAGACTGCAGGACATATCGCCGATGGCACCATGGCGGTGGCGGAGGACATGATGTTCGGGCTGGAGAATTCTCCCGCTGCCTTCATCGGAATGCTGGCGGGCGAGAATTTCGGCAAGCGCGTGATCAAGGTTGGCGACGACCCGAATTGGAACTGATTTTCCGGGAGAATCCACATGGCTGAGGGACTGTTGCTGGTCGGTTGCGGCAAGATGGGCGTCGCGATGCTGTCAGGCTGGCTGGATCAGGGCACTGATCCGGCGAGTGTGGTCGTGGTCGAACCGACGGAGGCCCTGCGGTCACCATTGCAGGCACGCGGTGTCATGGCGGTCGCCTCTGCCGATGATATTCCCGAAGGCTTCTGGCCCGATTGTATTGTCCTGGCGGTCAAGCCGCAGATGATGGCCGAGGTGACGGGGAATTTTGCCCGCTTTGTCGGGCCGCAGACCCAGTTCCTGTCCATTGCGGCGGGCACGACCATCGGCTTCTTCGAGGGCGTACTCGGCGAACAGGCTGCGATTGTCCGCACCATGCCGAACACGCCTGCCGCGGTGGGCAAGGGCATGCTGGTGGCCTGCGCCAACGCCCATGTGACGGCGGCCATGCGGGTGCGGGCCGATGAACTGCTGTCTGCGGTCGGCGCGGTTGCCTGGATCGAGGATGAAGGCCTGATGGATGCCGTGACCGGGGTTTCCGGTTCGGGACCGGCCTATGTGTTCTACATGATCGAATGCATGACAGCGGCCGGTGTCGATGCCGGTCTGCCGGAAGAACTGGCCGCGCAGCTTGCATCGCAGACCGTCTACGGGGCGGGCGCACTGGCTCATGCCGCTGCGGAGGATCCGGGTACATTGCGCAAGAACGTCACCAGTCCCGGAGGCACGACGCAGGCCGCGCTGGAGGTGCTGATGGCCGACGACGGGCTTGCCCCGCTGATGCACCGTGCCGTCGGGGCGGCGACGAAACGCAGTCGCGAACTGGGAGGCTGAGGGCGCGGCGAGGTCTCAGACGATCCGTCTGGTATCCCGGTTCTCCAGTACCGGCGCGGTGGCGGCAAGATGCGCGGTGGCGGCTCTCAAGCCGCTTTCGTGTGGCACATCGGCTTGCATCAGTGCTGCCTCGATTCCGGCCAGCGCGCCGAGGATCATCGGATCGTTCAGGTCGCCCATGTGCCCGATGCGGAACACCAGCCCCGCGAGATGCGACAGCCCGCCGCCCACGGCGACATCGAAGACTTCCCGTGCTGTCTGGCGGATCTCGTCGGCGTCACCGCCATCCGTCCGTCGCACCACGGTCAGGGACGACGCCCGCTGTTCCGGGTGCAGGGCATTGAATTCCAGTGCACCGCCACGGCTCCACTCGGTCACCGCGGCCCGGACCGCACCGGCCAAGCGCTCGTGGCGGGCGAAGACGGCATCCAGGCCCCATTCGTTCAGCATGGCGATGGATTCCCGCAGGCCGAAGATCAGATGCTCCGGCGCGGTGCCGCAGAACCGGCGGTACTGCTCCATCCCCAGCCGCGCATCCCACGACCAGTAGTCGCGCAGGGTGCCAACACGCCGCGTGGCCGCAAGTGCCTTTGGTCCGGCGGCGGTGAAGGACAGGCCGGGGGGCATCATCAGCCCCTTCTGGCAAGCGGCGATCACCACATCGATGCCCCACTCGTCCATCGGCAGGGGGGTTGTCATGAAGGACGCGATGGCGTCGATGACCAGCAGCGCCGGATGCCCGGCGGCATTGATCGCGGTGCGCATGGCCCGCACGTCGGAGGTGACGCCGGTCGCGGTCTCCGTGTGAACTGCCAGCACGGCCTTGATCCGGTGGTCGGTGTCGCGGCGCAGGATGTCTTCCAGTGCATTGATATCGATGGCGGTGCGCCAGTCGTTCGGAATGGTCTCGATCTTCAGGCCGAAGGAATTCGCCATCTCGCCCCAGGTCAGGGAGAAGCGACCCGTTTCCGGCATCAGGATCGTGTCGCCCTTCTCCAACAGGTTGACGAAGGCCGCTTCCCACGCGCCGTGACCGGAGGCGGTGTAGAAGAAGACTTCACCGTCCGTGCCAAACAGCGGTTTCACCTTCTCGAAGCAGTCGATGGCGATGTCCATGAAACCGGGACTGGCAAAATCCAGCGCCGGACGGTGCATGGCATTCAGGATGCGATCGGGAATGTTCGTCGGGCCGGGAACCTGAAGGAACTGGCGTCCGGGGCGTGTGGTCATGGGGAGGTTTCCGTCTGCGGCAGTATCTTCCGGCAGAGTAGCCGCGCCGTGCCGCCTGTCACCTGAGAAATGCAACCGGTATGCTACAGTATTGCTCAACCGGTGAGCCGACGGTCGGCCTGTGTTCGTGTAGGGCGTAAGGAACATGGTGCAGCAGAAGAGTCACAAGACAGCGTTTCGCAGCCCGCGGTGTCAGGCGCTGAGTGACTATTGGTGGAACCTGCGGGCCGAGACACCTGACGACGTGCCGACCCGTGCAATGATCGACCCGGGCCAGATCAAGCCCCTGTTGCCCTATCTGGTGATCCACGACCTGGCGACACCGGGAAAATCCGTTCTTCGCCTGGTCGGCACTGCGATCGCGGCGCGGTTCGGGGTCGATCCGACCGGGCGGAACTATCTTGATTTTGTCAGTTCCGAACGCCAGGCGGAGGCCTACCATCACCTCTATTCCACCGCGACACATCCCTGCGGCATGCGGGTGATCAACCACGCGCGCTATCAGTCCGGCAAGTGGACGATAGCGGAGGCAGTGGGCTTCCCGCTGCGCCATCACAATACCGGGGGCCCCCTGATGCTGTTTCTGGATGATCTGGTGGAGGAGGAGAACTATGACCTGGACCAGAGGCGGCGTCCGGTCGAACTGTTCCACATTCCCGAGCGGGATTACCTGGATGTGGGCTTTGGAGTTCCGAATCCTCCCGATCAGGCAGATGATGACCGTTCAACCAGCCAGCACGAGTCCTGATTCATGGAACCAGCCCTTCTGGTCGCCGTCGCCCTGGGCGGCGCGATCATTGTCGCCCTCGCCGCCGTCATCGTCATCCGCCGCAGCACCGTGCAGCAGGATCCGGACGCGGCCATTGTTGCCGCACGGGATCAGGCGGAAGCTGCCTTGCAGCAGGTCCGGTCGGAGAACGCGGAGAAGGACCGGCGCATTGCCACGCTGGAGGCTGACAGCGCCAATGCCGCAAGACGACTGGTGGAGAGGGATGAGACGCTGGAGCGGCTGCGTGCCGACCTGCAGCGGGAAACCGCCGCACTGGGGGACCTGAAGGTCGAACACGCGCGCCTGAAACAGGCGCAGGAGAAGGATCAGGCGCGGGCGGAGGAACGCCTGAAGGAACTGACCGACGCGCGTGAGCGGATGACGAAGGAGTTCAGGGAACTGGCCGACACGGTGCTGAAGGGCCACGCCACGACCTTCAAGGAACAGAACCGGGAACAGCTTGACGGGCTGCTGAACCCGCTGCGGCAGAAGATCGTGGAATTCCAGACCGGCATGACCGACGCGCAGCGCCAGGCGGCGGAGGGGCGCGCGGCCCTGAAACAGCAGATCGAGTCGCTGCAGAAGCAGAGCAGCGAGATGACCCAGGAAACCCTGAATCTGACCCGCGCGCTGAAGGGCAAGACCCAGACCCAGGGGGCCTGGGGCGAGATGATCCTCGCCACGATCCTGGAGAAATCCGGCCTGCGCGAAGGCGAGGAGTTCTCCACGCAGCAGAGCGAAACCATCGACAGCGGGGAGCGGCTGCGCCCCGACGTGGTGGTGAACCTGCCGAACGAGCACAAGATCATCATCGACTCCAAGGTCTCGCTGGTGGCCTTCGAGGCCTATGTGAACGCGGAGACGGAGGCGGAGCAGGCGGCGGCCCTGAAACGCCATGTCGAGTCCCTGCGCCAGCACATCCGTGGCCTGTCATCGAAGGACTATTCCCGCATCACCGGGGCCACGACCGACTATGTGATCATGTTCGTGCCCATCGAAGGCGCCTTCGCCGCCGCCCTGCAGGAAAGCCCCGACCTGACCGGTTTCGCCATCGGCCAGAACATCACCATGGCCACGCCGACGACCCTGATCACCCTGCTGCGCACCGTCGGCAGCCTGTGGCAGGTGGAACGCCAGCAGAAGAACGCGGAGGACATCGCCAACCGCGCCGGCCTGCTCTACGACAAGTTCGCGGGCTTCGTCGATGACGTGACCGACATCGGCCGCCACCTCGACCGCGCCGCCAAGTCCCAGCAGGCGGCAGTCGGCAAGCTGGTCGAAGGCAACGGCAACCTGATCACCCAGGCCACCCAGCTGAAGACCCTCGGCGCCAAGGCAAAGAAGGAACTGCCGCAGGCGATGGTCGAGGCGGCGGGGGCGACGGCCATCGAGGGGCCGGATGAGGTGGATGCAACTGACTGAGGCCGCGACGGCGCCGCGAACAGGGACGGATCTGGAATTGGACGTGGCCCTGCCCAGTAAACTGGGTGCCATGGGCGGAGTGGAGTAGCAGAAGTTGCCGGATGACCTGCCCTTGCTGACAGGCTCTGTCGCCGCGGCTTCCACAAGAAAAGGGGCCGGCACCCTGTTGGGGTACCGGCCCTAGTTCCCTGTCTTCAGATCCTTTGGGGGATGGTCTGGACGGAGGGATTGGTGTGTTTCAGTGTTTCCTTGTTCGGTGCGACCCTGATCAGAAGGGCAGGATCACGTCGAGCAACTGCTGGCCATAGCGGGGCTGCTGCACGTCGGTGAGCTGGCCGCGTCCGCCGTAGGCGATGCGGGCTTCGGCGATCTGGCTGTGGCTGACCGTATTGGTGGCGGTGATGTCCTGCGGGCGGACGACGCCGGAGATCAGCAGTTCGCGGACTTCGAAGTTGACGCGTACTTCCTGGCGACCGGCGATGACCAGATTGCCGTTCGGCAGGCGGTCGACGATCAGGGCCGCGACTTCCAGGTTCACGGTCTCGTCGCGGTCGACGGTGCCGGTGCCGGTGTGGTTGCTGGTATTGCCGACGCTGACCAGGCTGGTCGGGTCAACCGCGTCCGGCAGGAAGTTCCCGAAGTTGCTCTGGAAGCCCAGAAGCGACGTGGCATCCGTGTCCTCGGAGGCGGCGCGGGCGCGGGAGGTGGAGTTGTTCAGCTGCGCCTGATCGTTGATCTCCACCTGGACGGTCAGGATATCGCCGATCTGGGAAGCACGCTGGTCCTTGAAGAAGGCGCGGGCACCGGGACGCCAGAGCGAGTTGGCCTGGCGGATCGTCGGCTCCGGCCGCGGCATCGGCAGGCTGACGGTGCGATAGCCGGTTTCCGCCCGCGGGTCCTTGATCTCCGTCAGGTCCGGTGCCTTGCCGATGTTCTCGATGCGGTCGACAGCAGAGCAGGCGGTCAGTGCGGCGGCGGCGGCGAGAATTGCCAGGCTGCGGATCAGGGTGCTTTTCATGACATTTTGTCCTTCAGGGAGCGGATGCTTCTGCGGCAGTTTTTGCCGGGCGGGGAGCTTCTTGGTCGGGTTCAGCGGGTAAGCTGTGACAGGCGGGTGCTGGCCGGGATCACGTTGACCTGTCCTGGGGCGGCCACGCGGGCCTCGATGGTCAGTCGGCTGCGGTCATTCATCACGCGGATGACGTCATTGCGGCCACCGTTCTCCATGGCGCGGCCCGATGCGGTCAGCAGCAACCCGCCGTGGCGGTAGACCATGGTGACGGCGGCGCCCTTCGACACCATCACCGGGGTCTGCAGGTCGGAAACCCGGATCAGGCGATTGGCGGCGATGTGGCGCTTGGGGCTCATGCCCACCAGTTCACCGATGTTGACGACGGTCTGGCGGCGCACGCGGTCCTGGCGTACCCGCTGCCAGCTGATGTCGTCGTGGGAAATCTCGTCGCCCGGACGCACCGGGTGGGACAGCACCGGAACCTCGGTCATGACCCAGGCGCGGCCATGCAGGCGTTCGCGCTGTGCCGCCGGGTCCCCGGCGGGGGAGGCGACGATGGCGGTGAAGCGACCGGTGCGCGGTGCATAGTCCATGCTGATGACTTCGACGGTCGGCAGCTTGTCGGTGGCCACATGCAGGGTGGAGCGGTGACCGGCCAGTTCGATCTGCAGGTCCTCGCCGTTGGTATTGACGCTCAGGGCCAGTTCGACCTCGGCCATGATGTCGGCCATCGGCACGATGCGGCTGGCGCGGGTCACGGTGATGCGGTGCATCCCCGCGGGCGGCAGCCAGCGCACACCGCGGCTGGCGGCGATGCGGGCTATGGCCATGGGGTTCAGGGCAAGACGCTCGCCCGGTGCCGGGGCATGGGCAACCACCAGCTCGCCTGCCTGTTCCGCGCCATCCAGAAGATCGTTCAGGGTGATCACCGGCCGGTCGATGATGATGCCCTGCTTCAGGGTTGCCATCATCGGTTCCACGGCAATGGCGGCGGTGGAGAGTGCCATGCCGGCCATGAAGGCCCCGGCGGCAATCAGATTTGCAAGCGCGCGGTTCATGGCGATCACCTCAGGGTGTTGATTGCGGCCATCATCTCGTCGGATGCGGTGATGACCTTGGAATTCATTTCATAGGCACGCTGCGCGGTGATCAGATCCGTGATCTCCTGCACCGGGTTCACGTTGGAGGTTTCCAGGAAACCCTGCTGGATCGACCCGAAACCGGCCTGACCGGGAATGCCGGTCGTGGCCGCGCCGGATGCCGGGCTTTCCAGGAACAGGTTGTCACCCACGGCCTCCAGGCCCGCATCGTTGAAGAAGGTGACCAGTTCGAACTGGCCCAGGTTCTGGAACGCGGTCTGCCCGGCAATCTTTGCCAGGACTTCACCGTTCGCGTTGATCGAAAGGTCCTGCGCGTTGTTCGGCACGGTGATGCCTGGTGCCACAACGAAGCCGTCCTGGGTCACCAGCTGCCCATCCGCACCGACCGAGAAGTTGCCGGACCGGGTGTAGGCATCCTCACCCGTCGGCAGGGTCACGCGGAAGAAGCCGCGACCGTTGATGGCCAGGTCCAGCGGGTTGTCGGTGATCGCGATGTCACCCTGTTCGGTGATGCGGTAGACCGAGCCGGCCTTGACGCCGACACCGATCTGCACGCCGGAGGGGACGATGGTCCCGGCGTCGGAGGAACTGGAACCGACCCGGCGGACGTTCTGATAGAGCAGGTCCTGGAAGGCAGCGCGCTGGCGCTTGAACCCGGTGGTGTTCATGTTGGCGATGTTGTTCGAGATGACCTCGACATTCAGCTGCTGCGCCAGCATGCCGGTGGAAGCGATGGAAAGACTACGCATTGCTCAATACTCCTCGGGGACTGCTCAGGTGACCTGGCCAAGACGGCCAATGGCGTCCCGCTGAATGTCGTGGTCGGATTTCACCATCTGCTGCATGGCCTCATAGGCCCGCTGCACGGCGATCATCCGGGTCATTTCGGTGATGGAATTGACGTTGCTGGATTCCAGCATGCCCTGCAGGATCTGCGGATCCTCGATCTCGAAGGGGGCCTGATCGGTCTCGTAGAGGCCACCCTCCGCCTTCTCCAGGTCCTGTTCGTTGTCAAAGCCGACCAGCTGCAGGCGGAAGGTCTCGCCATCCGCTGCCGTGATTGTGCCATCCCGTGCGATATCGACAGCGACGGTCGGGTCAGCGAATTCGATTTCCTTGTTCTCGATATCCAGCAGCGGGTTGCCGTCCATGGTCACCAGCCGACCCTGATCATCCAGACGCAGGTGGCCGTTGCGGGTGTATTTCTCACCGTCAGGGGTCTGCACGACCAGGTATCCCTTGCCGGATATGGCAACATCCAGCGGGTTGGTAGTGGACTGCAGCGGCCCGTCGGACACGTCCATGGCAACGCCATAGTCCTGCACGTAGGAGATGCTGTCGCCTTCCTTGGTATCGACCAGGAACTCGCGGAACATGACCTGTTCGGCCCGGAAACCCACGGTGTTCATGTTGGCGATGTTGTTTGCGACGATGTCCATCTGGCGGCTGAGGGCCACCTGACGGGAAAGTCCGACCAGAATTGCGTTTTCGATACCCATGGCGTTTGCCGAAAGCTCCTGAAACGTTGCTGGTCAGGGGCAATGCATCCGGTGTGCCAGAATTAACCTATTGAATTGATTGATTTTTATATTTTGGACATCCGGCAGGCGGCAAGAAGGGGGAGGGTCAGTGGGCAAGTCCTGCCGGTTGGCGATGTGTTAACGGCAATCCCAACACTTTGTTAACCGAGACAGCCTACCTTCACGCCAGTTCAATGAACCCGCGCGAGGTCCGTATCATGGCTGACGAGATGGAAGAAGCTGCTGTCGCCGAAGGCGCAGAAGGGGCTGCTGACGATCAGCCGAAGAAGCGGAGGCTGAGCGGAAAGGTGCTGGTCCTGTTCGTGGCGCTGCCGGTTCTGGTGTTGCTGGGTGGTGGCGGCGCGGCCTTCATGATGCTGGGCGGTGGCTCGGGCGGTGAGGCGCAGGCCGCCAGTTCCAGCCATGCTCCCAAGGAAGACGACGGCCACGGCGGCGGTCATGCTGAGGCCGCAGCCGACGATGGCGGTGACCATGGCGGCGGCGGACATGGTGGCGGTGGTGGGTCAGCAAGCTTTGGCAAGGTTACCTATGCTGGCAGTGACCTGATCTTCTATGAACTGCCCGACATGCTGGTGAACCTGAATACGGATGGCCGCCAGCCGCGTTACCTGAAGATCCGGGTCGCACTGGAGTTCGGTGACCGCAGCATCGTGCAGCGTGTCGAGAAGGTGATGCCGCGCATCGTTGATCACTTCCAGGTCTATCTGCGCGAACTGCGGCGGGAAGATCTGCAGGGATCTGCCGGTGTCTATCGCCTGAAGGAAGAACTGATGATCCGCGTGAACCAGTCGGTGCGCCCGGCCCGGGTGCGCGATGTCCTGTTCAAGGAAATGCTGATCCAGTGATGGATCGGGGAACCAGAGTTCGTAACCACAAAATGCAGAAGGCGTTTTTGAATGGCTGAAGAAGACAAGGCCGAAGCGGTTGAGTTCGATGGCGAAGACGCCGAACTGGAAAGCTCCTTCGGGGCAAACAACCGGATCCTGAACCAGGACGAGATCGACAGCCTGCTCGGCTTTGACGCCGACGGTGATGATGACGGCGAGAAATCCGGCATCAAGGCAATCATCAACTCGGCGCTGGTCAACTACGAACGCCTGCCGATGCTGGAGGTCGTGTTCGACAGGCTGGTCCGCATGATGACCACCAGCCTGCGAAACTTCACGTCCGACAATGTCGAGGTCGCGCTGGACAACATCACCTCGGTCCGGTTTGGCGACTATCTCAACTCGATCCCGCTGCCTGCCATCCTGTCGGTGTTCCGCGCCGTCGAATGGGACAACTACGGCCTGATCACCGTCGATTCATCCTTGATCTACTCCATCGTCGATGTGCTGCTCGGCGGTCGCCGCGGAACGGCGGCGATGCGGATCGAGGGGCGGCCCTACACCACCATCGAACGTAACCTGGTGGAGCGGATGGTGGCCGTGGTGCTGGCTGACATGTCTGCTGCTTTCGAGCCGCTGTCGCCGGTGGCCTTCAACTTCGACCGGGTCGAGACCAACCCGCGTTTTGCCACGATCGCCCGCCCCGCCAATGCCGCCATCGTCATCAAGCTGCGGATCGACATGGAGGACCGTGGCGGACGGCTGGACGTGCTGCTGCCCTACGCCACGCTGGAGCCCATTCGTGAACTGCTGCTGCAGATGTTCATGGGTGAGAAGTTCGGTCGTGACTCGATCTGGGAAAACCATCTGGCCACGGAATTGTGGAAGACCGAAGTGGACCTGGTCGCGGTGCTGGACGAACAGACCCTGCCATTGTCGAAGGTCATGCGCATGAAGGTCGGTGACACCATGATGCTGAATGCCTCGCCCGAAAGCGCGATCCGCCTGAACTGCGGCGGGATCCCGATGGCTGCCGGCAACATGGGCCGCCGGGGACAGAGCATTTCCGTGAAGATCGATCGCGCCTATCGCAAACTGGGAGACGGATCATGATCATGGACATGAACCTGCTGCTGGATGTGCTGCTGGTCGTGCTGCTGACTGCCACGGTGATCTATTGCTTCATGCTGAACCGTCGGCTTGGCCAGCTGCGCAATGCCCAAGGCGACATGGCGGCTCTGGTCCAGTCCTTCGACCAGTCGACGGAGCGGGCGCGGTCCAGCATCGACGAACTGAAGAACACCGCCGGTGCTGTCGGCATGGAGCTGGAGGCCAGGGTGGCCAAGGCGCGGAGCATGCTGGATGAGCTGCAACGGGTCACCACATCGGGTGAGCGGGTCGCGGACCGGATCGAGAAGGGTGTGGACAGCCGCAAGGCTTCGGCGACTGCCGCACCGGCGGCGCGGTCCGCCGAGCAAGCTGCCGACGGCAAACCGGCCCGCACGGAACGTGAAGGCCGTGGCGACGCGGAATCGAAACTCCTCAAGGCACTGAGACAGGTTAGGTAATCCCATGCGACTTCCCGGCGTTCGAATTCTGCCTGCCACCCTGGTTGCGGCCACACTGGTCCTTGGCCTGAAGGTCACCTACCTGGTGGACAGCGAGGGCGTGGTATCGCCCGTGATCGGGCTGCCGCAGGCGGTCGCCGCGGATGATCCGGCACCGGCCATGGAAACCAGGATGGCCGCGGCTGCGACCGGGGAAGCAGTGGAGGCCGAGGAGTCCGAGAAGGCTTCGCCATACCCGCCGGACAGCCTGGCAAATCGTGACCCCTCAACCTTTTCGCCGGCCGAGATTGCGCTGCTGGAGAACCTGGCGCGGCGTCGCGACGAGATCGAGCAACGCGCGCGCGGACTGGATGTGCGCGAGAACCTGCTGGAGGCGACCGAGCGGCGGATAGACGAGAAGATCGAGACCCTGCAGGCGCTGGAGACCCGGATCGAGACATTCGTCGAGCGCCATGACGCCGCCGAGACGGAGCAGATGCGCAGGCTGGTCAAGGTCTACGAAAGCATGAAGCCGAAGGATGCTGCCCGCATCTTCGAGGAAATCGACATGGAAGTGCTGCTGGAGGTTGCCGGGGGCATGAAGGAGAACAAGATCGCCGCGATCATGGCCAACATGACGCCGCGCCGGGCACAGGAACTGACGATCGAGCTGGCTGACCGGAAGGCCATCGAAAGCGTGATCAAGCAGAACTGAGCGCCTTTCACTGCTTCTTAACCATGACCGGCGATGATGCGGCTCCACCTTTTTCAGGAAGGCCCGGCATGGCCATGGTCCGCGAGATCACCAGCAGCACTGGACAGGACGCGCAGGCACCGGATGACAATCCGGAAGCGCCCGAGCCTGTGCCGCAGTGGGTACCTGAACCGCTTGACGGCCTGGTCTCCGTCATGGATCCGGCAGAACGGCGTGCCACCGGAAACAACATCCTTTTCCTCTCGCTCTACCTGATCCTGTTCGCCTTCTTCATCGTCCTCAACGCCAGGGCCGAGATCTCCACCGTCAGGACGGAGGCGGTGCTGGCTGGTCTGGGACTGCCGGTGCAGCCGCGCCCGGCTGTGGTCCAGCGCCCGATGACGCTGGTCGCGAACGAGCTGGAACAGCGCCTGGGCGAGATCTTTCAGCGGGAACTGGCACCGGACCTGAGCGTGATTGCAACAGCCGACGGCGATCTGGTGGTCCGCCTGCCGCTGCGCCGCGTCTTTCAGCAGGGTACTGCCGTGCTCCGCACCCAGCGCCTGTCCGTCATGCGACGTATGGCGGAAGTGCTGGCCGGTATCGGCCGGGCCGACAACCTGTCCCTTACCCTGGTGGTGCCCCCGGGCGAGTCGTCCGATCTTGCGATCCGCCGGGCTGCTGCCCTTGGTCGTGATCTGGTGCGTGCGGGTGTCGATGCTTCCGCATTTGCCGTGCGGATCGAGGATCAGGGTACGGATTCCGATCTGCGTCTTGTCCTGACCCGGAACGGGGAGGGTACGACATGAACCGGTCGTCCTGGCTCATGGCCTTTGCCGACCTGGCCGCCGTGTTGACCGGATTCTTCGTGCTGATGCTGTCGATGTCGGAGTTCGACACGCCGCGCGTGGAGGATCTGCTGGATGATCTCGGCAAGGTCAAAGGCGCCTGGAGCCTGGTGCAGGACGAACCGCCGGTGCCTGCCACTGGCGTATTGCGGGACATGCAGGACATTCCGGGCAATAACCGCTATCTCGCCACGGTGATCCGGTCGGAGGCGCAGGCGGGCAACTGGCCACTGAGTGTCCGCCCGACCGACCAGGGCGTGCTGCTGCGCCCGACGGGAACAGATGACAGGACGGCAGAATTCCTGCCGCTGCTGGGTGACTACCTGGCCGGTTCGGGCCTCCACGTTTCGGTCAGGGCAATGTTCCCGGCCGACGCCGCAGCCCGTGCGTCCGGGTTCGGTGTCTATGACACTGGCCTGGTCCGGGCGCAGGCGGCAGCCCGCGCGTTGGGTGCCGGACTGGACGGCTCGGTTCCTATAGAGACCCGCGTCGGGGCCGGTCTGGATGCCTTCCGTCTCGAGATTGCGGTGCGACAGCCGCGGGAGCCGAAAACATGACCATCAGAATGCTGCGTTTCACCTCGTTCATGCTTGTGCTCGGGCTGGCGATGATGGCGGGTCTGGCACAGGCGGCGGACAATGTGCGTGTCCGCTTCGGTGATCATCCCGGCTTCAGCCGTGTCGTGTTCGATTGGCCGGAGGCCGCATCCTACGAGGTCTCGGCCAATGCTGATGCCATCGATGTGACATTCGCCCGTGCAGCGGACTTCGATCTCTCCGCATTCCGCACCATCGGCGCCAGGGCAATCCGTGCGGTCGAGGTGCTGGACGATGGGCGCACGGTCCGGTTGCTGCTGAAGGGCGGCAGTCTCGGCAAGCATTTCAAGGCCGGTGGCAAGGTCGTCCTGGATGTATCCGAAACGGCGGGTTCCACAGCCGTGGCGAACAGGAACGCGCCGAAGCCTGCCGCCAGCAAGGCCCCGGTCGTGAAGGCTCCGGCTGTTGCCGCCCGGCCGCAGGCGAAGCCTGCACCTGCACCGAAGATCAGTCAGCGTCCATCCTTCCGCCCACCTGCCACGGCATCTGCGACGGCGGGATCCGCGCCGGATGTGGCTGCGGTCGCACCGATTGATCCGGATGTGGTACCGGTGACCTATGACCTGCGTCCCGGGCGCACGATCATGCGCTTCCGGTGGCCGGAACGGGTGGCGGCCGTGGCGGTGCATCGCGGTGAACATGTCTGGCTGGCATTCGGTTCCGACCGGAAGGTCGAACCCGGGCCGCAGGGCGCAATTGCCCAGGGGCCGGTGGAGCGCGTGGTGACTGAACCGTCCGCCAGCGGTTCGGTGGTTCGCATCGACATTGCGGCAGGGGCGGCGCTGTCCGTCAATGTCGATGGCAACGACTGGGTCGTCGATATTGGTGGCGGTCGGGGGCGCGCAGAAACCGCGATCCGGCTGGAGGCGCAAGCCGACGCCCCGTCCGGCCCACGGATATTCGCGCCCATTGCGGATGCGGGAACACCGATCCTGATCGACGATCCGATCGTTGGCGACCGACTGGCTCTGGTGCCGGTTCTGGAGGCCGGACTGGGTGTGCATCCTGCACGGCGCTATGTTCTCTTCGACCTGCCCCCGACGCAGCAGGGTATCGCCATTCGATTCCACGCAGAGGCGCTGAACATCGACACGACCGAGCGCGGCTTGTCGATCGGCGGTCGTGAGACCCTGTTCCTGGCGGAAGAAAGTGACGATGCGTCAGGAAAGTCTGCCGGTCAGCCGCCAGGCATTACCGGTGGTACGGAAAGCACGGGACCGACCACTGTCTTCGATCTGGCTGCATGGAAGGGGGACTACGATGTCGACGAGAAGCGACAGGAACTGATGTACCGCATCGCGGTCGCCACCCCGGCGGCCCGCAACGGGGAACGACTGGCGCTGGCCCGCTTCATGGTCGGACACCGTCTGGCACAGGAAGCGCTGGGTGTGATGGACCGGATTGAGGCAGAGGACAAATACGCCGATACGGATCCGTCATATCGTGCACTGCGCGGCGTTGCCCGGCTGTTCGCGGGCAAGTATGGGGAGGCGGCAGCCGACCTGCGTCACCCGAAACTGCAGCACGCGCAGGACGTTGCCCTTTTCCGTGGCCTGCTGGCGGCCAAGCGCCGGGAGTTTTCCGAGGCACGACGGGAGTTCACAGGCGGCATGCCGATGATGTCCAAGATGCCCGATGAGATGCAGCCGGAATTGCGACTGGCGCTGGCCGAGACAGCATTGGCCCTGCACGACCCGAAACTGGCCGGGGAACAGGTCTCTGCCCTGTTGCGGCATTCCGGAACGGAATCCCGGCGGGAGGAAGCAAAACTGCTCGCCGCCCGCATCCATGCGCTGTCGGGCGACATGGAAGAAGCCGGCACCCTCTATTCCGAACTGGCCCAGAGCCCCTATCGCCCGGTTCGTGCACGGGCCATCTATGCGGAGACCAATCTGCTGCTGGATGAGGAACGCATCGACATGGCGGAGGCCATCGAGCGGCTGGAGCGGTTGCGGTTTGCCTGGCGCGGGGATGTGTTCGAATTCGAACTGATGCAGCGCCTGGCCGGCCTGTATGTGCAGGACGGACAGTTCCGCAAGGGTCTGATGACCATGCGCCAGACTGTCGAGCAATTCCCCGGCATGCCGGAAGCACAGGCACTGGCAGGTGAAATGAAGGAAGTCTTCGCCGAGCTGTTCGAACGTGGAGAGGGTGCGGAGATGTCGCCCGTCACGGCCATGGCGCTCTATTACGAGTTCCGGGAACTGACGCCGGACGGGGAACGTGGTGACCGGATGATCCGGCGGCTGGCGGACCGGCTGGCGGCAGTGGAACTGCTGGGTGAGGCATCGAAACTGCTGGAGCACCAGATCCTGCACAGGCTGTCCGGCGACGAGAAGGCGCGGGTGGGTACACGGCTTGCCGTGCTCAACCTGCTGGATGGACGTCCGAAGGATGCGATCGAAGCCCTGCGGACAACACGCAACCTCTCGATGGATGAAGGCATGCGGCGTGAACGCCTGCTGCTGGAGTCGCGGGCCCAGACCGAGATCGGCAGCTACGACCGTGCCCTGATCCTGCTCGCCGGACTTTCGGGTGACGATGTGGACAACGTCCGCACCGAGATCCTGTGGCGCGCCCGCAAGTGGGCACGGGCCGCCATCTCGCTGGCGCCGAAGCTCGAATCCCTCAGGTCGGGATCGCAGCCACTGAACAAGGATGCCCGTCGCGACATCCTGCGCTTCGCCATTGCCAGTTCCCTGGCAGGGGACCGCACCGCGCTGGCCGAATTGCGCCGGTCGTTCGGCGAGCGGATGCAGGGCCAGCCGGAGTGGCCTTCGTTTCAGGTCGTGACTTCCGAAGACCGCCGTGACAGCGCCGAGTTTCGCAATCTGGCTGCGGAAATTGCCCAGGTTGACCAATTCGAGGCGTTCATGACCTCATATCGTGACAGATTGCGCGACAGGCCGCTGAGCGCCATCAATTGATCCACGTCCCGTCAACCTGCCGCCTGTCCTGATTCCAGTCGTTGCAGCACACGGTCCGTGCTGGATCGGGACGATTCAGTGCGGATTGTCACACTGATCTGCTGCATTCCGGCGGCAATTCATCTGCCTCCGACGAGTCTGGCATAACGGTTGCTTAACACTTGGTAGAGAGATCGGATCAGGCACGTTATCTGGTGTGGCGGTGATTTGGAACTGCTACATGTTGTGAAAGATTGGTGTAGAGCCGCAAATTGCGAACCGCTCTGTAACGTAATCTTGCGCTCAGATATCAGAATGATCCGGTAAGGTTCTGAAAGAATTGTGAATTCAGGTCTATGATCGTAGTTTGTGATTCGTTTTCAGGCCGGGCTCGTTCAACCGAGACGGACAGGCAACATGGCAAGCGTGAGTTATCTGCAGCAGGCACAGCACATGGATGATTCCTCAGAACTGCCGCCATTCATGGCGCAGTCGCAGGGCGATCAGTCGCTGATCAGCTTTCGCCATGTCTTTGGTGTTGTCTGGCGGCGGAAGCTGATCATCCTCGCCATCATGCTGTTCGTCACAGCCATTGCCTACTACTGGGTCAAGACCCGGACCCCGCTCTATGTCGCGACAGCCGAGGTCGAGATCGGCATCCAGGACCAGCGCGTCGTCAACATTCAGGATGTGTTGCAGCAGGGGCAGCAGGACTTCTATTTCAACGAGACCCAGGCGGCGATCATCTCCTCCACGTTCGCGGCGGAGGAAGTGGCCAAGCGCATGGGTTTGTTCGAGGATCCTTCCGCACTCTGGTGGGGGGATCAGGACAAGGCTTCCCTGTTCGACGGCATCAAGGCCGCGGTGAAGAGCGTTCTGCCTGATCCGGTCGTGGAGGGTGTGCGTGGCGCGCTGGACACCCTGCGTGGCGGGTCACAGGAAAGTCCGAAGCTTTCCCTGCTCGAGAGCATGACACCGGAGGAGCGTGCCACATTCGAACAACAGGCCGTGCTGAAGGGCCTGCTCGGCAACCTGGGTGTCGATCCGTCGGAGCGGGCACGCACCATCTCCATCAGTTTCGTCTCCGACAAGCCGGGTTTCGCAAGGGAGATCGCGAATGCCTTTGCGCAGGTCTATGTCGACTCGACCCGGACAGAGAAGAGCGAGGCCACGTCCAACGCTTCCAGTTTCCTGGGCAGCGAGGCGGAGCGGCTGAAGGCTGACTATCTGTCCTCCGAGCAGGCGCTGGAGCAGTTCCGTCGTGACCATGGCGTCGTGGATTACCGCAATCAGACGACCCTGCTGCAGGAACAGCTCGCGGAACTGAACCGCCAGCGGGTCGGTGCCAGGGAGTTGCAGGCCGAAGCGGAGGCACGTGTTGCCCAGGTCAAGCGGCTGCTGAATGAAGGTGCCGACGGCATCGAGAGCGTGACTGCGGTGCTCGATTCCACCCTGATCGTCCGCCTGAGGGAGCAGGAGGCAGAGGTGCTGCGCGAGATCGCGGAACTGCGCACCCAATTGCGTGACCAGCATCCCCGGCTGCAGCTGAAGCGCGCCGAACTGGCCGACCTCCAGGTCGCCATCCGTTCCGAGATCACCAAGATCGTCATCGCGCTCGACAACAAGCTGGAACTGTCGCGGGTGAAGGTCGAGAACCTGAACACGGAAATCGAGGCGCTGGCGTTCCAGGTCGCCGAACAGACTGACTCCGAAGTGACCCTGCGGTCGCTGGAATCCGAGCGAAATGCAGCCAAGCAGCTCTATGACACCATCCTCAGCCGCTTCAAGGAAGTCGATCTGCAGGAGCGCAGCCCGCAGCAGGCAAGCGCACGCGTGATCAACAGCGCCGGCACCCCGCTGGAGCCGAGCTTCCCGCGCCGCAGCCTGACAATCGCGGCCGCCCTGGTCGGTTCCGCCATCCTGGGTGTCCTGGTGGTCTTCCTGATCGAATACATGGATACCGGCTTCCGCTCCCTGCAGCAGTTGCAGCAGCTCGCCTATGTTCCGGCCCTCGGTCTGGTGCCCCGCCTGTCGATGCTCGACAGCCGCCGCTCGACACCTGAGGACTTCGTGATCGACGAACCGAATTCGCTATATTCGGAAGCGATACGAACGATCCGAACATCGCTGATGCTATCCAGTATCGACCAGCGCCCGCGCTCCGTCATGTTCACTTCATCGGTGCCGGCGGAGGGCAAGACCTCCACGGCGGTGTCGGTTGCCCGGGCCTCGGCCAAGGCAGGGCAGCGGACGATCCTGATCGATTGCGACCTGCGCAAACCATCGGTCAACGAGTCGCTTGGTGTGCCGAATGGCAAGGGCGTTGCCGAAATCCTGACGGGTGCGGTGGAAATCGACGATGCGGTGGAGATCGATCTGAAATCCGGCCTGCATTACATCACTGCCGGTGCAAAGGTTCCGAACCCGCCGGACGCGCTGGGGTCCAACGCGATGCGTCAACTGATTGACGAACTGACCCGCCGCTACGATCTCGTGATCCTTGATACCCCGCCGGTGCTGCCGGTCTCCGACGCGCTGGTCCTGCTGCGCCACGTCGACAAGTCCGTTTTCCTGGTGCGCTGGGGCTCGACCAGGCGGGAGGCCGTGCTGGCCGGTATCCGTCAGGTTCAGGAAGCCAATGGCGATCTCGCCGGAGTGGCCATGACGCGGGTCGATATTCGCCGCCACCAGAAGTATAACTACAGTGACTCCTACTACTACTATCGGGGTTACGGAAAGTATTATGGCACGTAAACGCCGCAGGCGTTCGGGCGGCATTCCCTTTGGTTCCTCCACCGGCGGCCTCTTGATTGCGGCTGCCGGTGCCCTGCTTGTGGTGATGAGTGGCCCGCGCCTGATCGGGGCGGTGAATGCGACCGCTGGCGAACCCGCAATCGAGAAGCTGAAGCGGGGGGAGACACTTGGCGCACCGGCAATCGAGCGCGCGCGCAAGGCTTTCGCCACTGCCGCCAGATCGATCCCGCGCGACTACCGTGCCTATCGTGATCTGGCGCTGATCGAACTGGTTGCAGCACGGGCGCTGCCTTCCGGCTCCGATGAATGGAAGGATGCGATCAACCGCTCCATCGGTGCCGGACGTCTGTCACTCGGCAACAACCCGGCACAACCCTATGTCTGGCTGCGGCTGGCACAGGCGGAACTGATGCAGGATGGTGTCGGCGCCCGCTCAGCCTTCGCCTTCGCCATGTCGCTGGAGACCGGACCACAGGTGATCGGTCTGATGAAGCCCAGGGTCATCCTGGGCCTCATCCTCTGGCCGGTTCTGGACGAGAGGCAACAGGAACGCGTGCTGGCCCAGATAAGGGGGCTGGCCCGCTACAATGCCCGCATGTTGGCCGAGACCGTGCTGCACCGTGGCGCCCTGCCGCTGGTCCAGAAGGCTTTGGCCAATGACCCGGACCTGATGCGCGCCTTCCTTGACGTCTACTTGCAACGCCGCACCCCAGGCTACCGTCCGCCGCTGTAGGGCTTGCTGGCGCTTGCGCGCGCCGGAGGTCTTTTCCGCTACAGCCTGTTGTGCCGCCCGCCGCCGGTGGGGAAGGCCTGGGCGTATCCGATGCCGAGGATGGTGGCGTACATGATCGCCACGGCCGGGATCTGCAGGCTGAAATCGACGAGGGAGTGCAGCGCGACGAGGGCCGTGGCGGCAAACCCTATTGCGGGGTAGGACGCGTCCTGCTTCCGTCGTCGCATTCCGGCCAGACTCGACAGGGCGATCCCGCCGATCACGATGATGACCAGGATCAGGGCAGGGATACCGGCGTCGGCGGCGAATTCCAGATAGCTGTTGTGGGCCTTGGAGATCGAATAGACGCCACCGAAATCCGCGTTCTTGTAGCGCTGGAAATAGCTCTCGAAGGCACCGGCCCCATGGCCGGTCAGCGGTTCATCTGCGATGGCGCTGATGGTACGCTGGAACAGCCAGGTGCGCCCGCCAAGCTCGCCTGCCTCCGCCTTGTCGACCTTGCGTTCGAATGTGCCGGTGCCCGCCGCGAACAGCAGGACGGACGCGCCGAGGACCACACCGCCAGCGACCATTCCCCAGCCTGGAATTCGCCGCCAGCGCCACATGTGAGCGGCCACCAGGGTTGCCATGCCGATACCGGTGGCGAACAGTCCTGCCCGTGAATGGGTCAGGATCAGGGCAATGCCGATGACGACAACAGCCATCAGGATCAGGCCGGCCCCGACGCGCGACAGGTCGGTGCGGCGCTTGCGGATGATCGGCTCCGCTTCGTCACGGCGCAGGATACGCAGGGCCATGCCAAGCCCGGTCACCATGGAAAGGCCGGCGAAGGTGGCAAAGCTGTTGCGGTTGACGAAGGTGGACGTCAGGGCATCGAGATAGGCCCACTTCTCGAACCAGAGAATGCTGTCGGTACCCAGCAGTTCGTTGGCGAGGCCGTAGAGCGCGTAGAACAGGCCGACCAGCAGGACACCGAGACTGAGGGCATGGGCATTGTCGCTGTCCCGCCCCGTCTGTACCGCCAGCCAGAAGATGCCGCCGTAGGCCATCATCCGCATTGCCGCGGTGCCGGTGTCAAAGGGGGCGACGGAGATCGCACCGCGGGTCGGCTCTCCCAGCCCGGCTGCGAGATCCCAGAACGGATGCCAGAGGAACTGCGGGCCTGATGCCTGGAACAGCAGCCAGGTGATCAGCAGGCCCCAAAGCAAAGCGGGCCAGAGCGCGTCACGGCCCTGAAGCCGGAAGAGTGTCGGGCGGACGGAGGCGAACAGACCCCATGCGATGATCAGGCCACCGACCGCCAGCGCCGCCAGGCTCCAGCTTGCAGGGCGGTTGCTGCCCAGCGGCAGGGGCGCCAGAGCCATGATCAAGAGCAGGCTGAACAGCATGAACCTGTCGATCAGGATCGTGATCATCCTGCCCGGCCTTCGCTGGCCTGCACGTCAGTAGGCATTCTGGTTCACGAAGCCCACGAACAGGGTACGCACGAGGATCTTCAGGTCCAGCCACAGGGACCAGTTGTCGATGTAGTAGAGGTCGTACTGGACACGCATTTCCATCTTGTCCGGGGTATCGGTTTCACCCCGCAGACCGTGGATCTGGGCCCAGCCGGTGATGCCGGGCTTCACCTTGTGGCGGCCAAGGTACTGGTCGATGATTCCGGCATATTCCTCGTTATGGGCAACCGCATGGGGGCGGGGGCCGACAAGCGACATGTCGCCTTGCAGCACGTTGAACAGCTGTGGCAGTTCGTCGAGGCTGCTCTTCCGCAGGAAGGCACCGATGCGGGTGATGCGGGCGTCCCCCTTGGTGGCCTGCTTGCCGCCCCGCGTGTCGCCGGCATCATTGCGCATGCTGCGGAACTTGTAGACCGTGAAGACATTGTTGTTGAAACCGTAGCGTTGCTGGCGGAACAGCGCCGGACCGGGGCTGTCGAGCCGGATCAGGATCGCGATCAGCAACAGGATCGGCGAGATCAGGATCAGGATCAGCAGTGCAAGGGTCCGGTCCTCGATCGCCTTGACGATGTAGCTCCAGCCGGTCAGCGGTCGTTCCTGCACCACGGTCAGCGGCAGGCCACCGACCTTGTCGACCCGGCGGTCGGCCAGGCGATAGGCCAGGGGTTCCGGTGCCAGGGAGACATCGACAGGCGCCTCGCGCAGTCGGTCGAGCACCTTTGATATGCGCTCCTCCCGCGCCCAGGAGATCGCGACCACGATCTCGTCTACCGGATTGGCGCGAACGTAGAGCAGCAGGTCATCCAGATCGCCCAGAACGGACAGGCCCGCGACTTCGGTCGCGGTTTCATCATCGTCAACGGCGAAGGCGCCTACCAGTTGCACGCCGCTTTCCTTGCCGCTGGACTGCACATGCCCGATCAGCCGGCGCGCCGAATTGCCGACGCCCACGACCACCAGATTGCGTTGCAGCAGGCCCGAGCGCTGCCAGGCCAGCACCTGCCATGTCAGCCATGTGCGGAACAGTGTCAGCCCGAACGAGGCCAGCACCAGCCATGTCGCCAGCCAGATACGGGAATATTCCGCTGAGGTCTTGGAGAAGAAGCCGATCACCAGCAGCAGGATCGCGACCGCTATCCATGCGCCCAGAAGTCGGGTCAACTGCCCACCGATGTTGCGGATCGTGTCCAGCCGGTACAGGCCTGCGAAATGGAAGGCGTTGGCCGCAAAGAACATCGACAGGCCGATGGCCGAGAAATAGATCACGGGTGGATTGGCCGTGTCATGCCGGATCCAGTATGCGGCCCAGCCGACCACGAGGATGATCAGCAGATCCATCACGCGGGTCGAGCCAAGCACGATGGACGGTGACGAAGCCACCATCCGAAGCCGCCTGCTCTGTCTGCTGGTCGCCGCTGTCATCGCTTCATGCCGCTCGCATCGATCAATTTGGGACGCTGGCGCATCTTATATCGCCAAAGTGGCTGGTGTGTCAGTGTTTTGACGGTTGTCCCGGGCTGGACTCAGGAAGTCGGGGGCACCGCCAGCCACGCATCGCCGTCCGCCTTGGCCTTGGCCTTTTGCTGTTCGCTGATCCTGGGGCTCATGGAGGCCATGCCGACATTGCCCTCGATCAGCCCGCGCTGGGCAGCGATGTAATACCACATGAAGGCGCGATCAAAGTCCTTGTCGCCGAGTTGCCCGCGTTCATAGGCCTTGGCAAGGCGGATGGCGCTGGAGTCGTTGCGCCGCGCCGCCTTGGTGAACCAGTTGAGCGCTTCCTGATAACTCTGTGGGACGCCGACACCCTCCGCATACGACATCGCCAGGTCGATCATGGCACCCGCGTGGCCCAGGTCGGCTGCGATCCGCAGATACTCCATGCCGCGTTCCATGTCCTTCTCCACGCCGACCCCTTCGCGCAGGATGACGGAGGCATTGAAATAGGCGAGGTGAAAGCCCTGGGCCGCGCTCTTCTCGAACCATTCCAGGGCCGTGGCAAAGCTCTGCTTCACGCCTTTCCCGTCGCGATAGAGTTCACCGAGCAGGTTCTCGCCGCGATCGATCTCCGCTTCTGCACCGATGCGGGCCCATTTCACGGCCTTTGCGTGGTTCTCCTTCACCCCGGGTTCGCCGGAACGGTAGATGGCGCCCAGCGGGATCGAGGCACCAACGACGCCCAGATCATAGGCCTTCAGGTAAAGTTCCTCCGCCTTTGCCGGGCTGTGAACGACGCCGATGCCATTGCGGTAGTGCCAGGCAAGCCTGTTGGTCGCCTGCTTGTGTCCCTGGTCGGAAGCTTTCTGCAGCCAGAGGGTGGCGCGCAGGGAGCTTTTCTTGACCGCGATGCCTTCCTGATAGATCACCCCCAGGCCATACTGGGCATCCGCGTCGCCCGCCTCCGCCAGAGGTGTCAGGGTCTCGAACTTC
This sequence comes from Minwuia sp., assembly GCA_029213165.1. Taxonomy (GTDB): domain Bacteria; phylum Pseudomonadota; class Alphaproteobacteria; order Minwuiales; family Minwuiaceae; genus Minwuia. The sequence goes on along the minus strand of JARGNO010000042.1, from coordinate 10,084 downwards.
ACGATCTCCTCTTCTACCGTTTGTGCGACGACAGGGGTCTGCGGCATCAGCAGGCAGGACAGGAGAAGGAGTGCAGTTGCAGGAATTCCCAATCTGTACATCATCATGCTCCTTGCATGTCAGCGTCCTGGTTCATCACCATATCAGGTGCTTCGGCACGGGTTCTGACCTGTTGACGGATCACCATTTTTCCTTTCCCGCAAATCGCAAGATGCGATAGGAAATGCAGGTTGCCGGTAAGAAATCCAGCAAAGAGGAACAGAATTGCCCGCCATGCCGGATCGAATGCAAACCTCATGCTACCCTGGATGAAGCGGTCGGATGGTGCGGTCGAGAGCATGGCCGTGAAGCGGGACCATGCCGCCATGGTCCCCGAAGGATTGCGCGTCTACGCGATCGGCGACATCCACGGGCGGGCCGACCTGCTGGACGAACTGCATCGCATGATCCGTGATGACGCCGCCGATTGGGACGGCGACAGGATCATTGTCTACCTCGGCGACTACATTGACCGGGGCATGCACAACCGTGAAGTTCTGGACACCCTGGTGCATCATGCGCTGGTCGGATTTCGGTCGATCCATCTGATCGGCAATCACGAAGCGGTATTGCTGCAGTTCCTTCAGGATGCGGAGATTGCCCGCGACTGGCTGAAGTTCGGCGGCGAGACGACGCTTGCGTCCTATGGCGTGCGCCTGCAACGCAACGGGGTGACGATCGACAGCCTGCTGGAGGCGAAGGCGACCCTGCAGCACAACATGCCGCCGGAACATCTGGCCTTCCTGCGCGGCCTGCGCCTGAATTACTGGATCGGTGACTACATGTTCGTCCACGCCGGTGTGCGGCCGGGCGTGCCGCTGGACCGCCAGGACGGCAACGACATGATCTGGATCCGCAACAGTTTCCTGAAATCCCGCGACGACTTCGGCAAGGTCATCGTGCATGGTCATACCCCGATGCTGGCACCGGAGGTCCGCGCGAACCGCATCAGCATCGATACCGGCGCGTTCTTCAGCGGTCACCTGACGGCGCTGGTTCTGGAAGGCGGGACGCGGCGGTTTCTTTCCACCTGAACCCAAGCCATCGCGGCGTGGTGCGGGACTTGCTTCGTCATTGGCCACGGGCAAGGGTTGCTTCATTCTGGACCAGAGGCGCATTCGGATGGCTGCGGGCTACGGCGATACAGGGACGGACAGGTCGGGGGCGACACGTATCGACCTCGTCGAACTGGCCATGCCTTTCTTCATCGTGCTCGATTTCTTCTACGGCGCTTTCTACAACGCCTTGCCGGAGGGCGCACTGACGCCCATTGCGGCGGCGCTGTTCGGGGGGCAGACGGTGCTTGCGGGCGTCAGTATCCTGGCCCGTCCGAACTGGTGGCGCTGGCGGCTGTTCTTTGTCATCACCGTGCTTCCCTTTGTCTGGCTGGTCGCGCATCTGGTGCTGCGCCAGGAGATCGATTTCCCGCAAATGCTGAGGTATCTCGGCGGCTTCTATCTCGGTGTCCTGGTGCTGGGTCATGCAGACCGGTTTCCGGTACGTCTGGCCGCCTGGCTGGCCTGTGGTGCCATTGTCTGGGTCATGGTCTGGTCGTTCTCGCAACCGCTGTACCTTCATTCCGGTGAGACCGGCGTGGCGGAACCGGTGCCTGGCTGGTGGGCCGGTGTCTTCGGCAACGGACGGTTGGCCCCCTATCATGGCGGCTTCGATAACCCGCATTCCAGTGGCTACATGTCGCTCGCCCTGATGATGGTCGTGCATCAGGCCTGGCTGGCGGGCCTGCTGCGCTGGCAGGTCATGGCGGGCTTCGTCGGTCTGGCAATGATCTACATCATCGGCTGCTTTTCGACCCAGGTGCTGATCGGTGCCGTGGTCTACTTCGGTGCCTACGGCATGTTCTCGACCCGCATATCGAAGCCGCTCAAGGCTGTTGTCGTGGCCGTCGGTATCGGTGGCATGCTGTTCATCCTGGTCGAGAACGAGCAGCGCAAGGCAGAGGTGCGCGTCGATACCAATGTGAAGATCGAGGAACTGGGGTCCGGTCGCCTTGGCACCTGGATGGAGCGTCTGGATATCATCAGCGCGCGCCCTGCGGGCGAGATCTGGCTGGGCACCGGCATCGGCTCCGACAACATGTCATCGATCATCTGGCGCCTGAAGGAGACGACGTCCCACAACACCTATCTGACGATGATCATCGAGAACGGGATCATCGGCTTCTTTGCCTATTGGGGGGCTCTGCTGATGATGATGATGGCCCTCGGTCGGACGGGCATCTGTCTCTTCGCACCTGTCTTCGTCACCGGCATGATCGGCAACGGGCTGTCGTTGCGGCCCATGCCCTTCATGATGTTTTTCATTGCGGTCTCCATCGCAGTCTGGGCCATGATGCGTCAGGCCGAACGGGCCCGGTTGCGTGCGGATCATCGTAGGCGGCAGAAGGAACAGCAGATGGCAGAGGCGCTTTCGGGCCGTGACGGCTGGTAGTCAGCGGTCGGCGTGATCCAGGTGCAGACAGGTGGTCGGAGGCGGGGTTCCGACCGGGGGGGAAGCAAGGATGGCAGACGGCAACGCAGATCAGATCGAATACTGGAACGGACCCAGCAGTCAGAAGTGGGTGCGGAACCAGCAGCGCATGGACCGGACACTCGGCGCGTTCAGCCGCCACGTGATCGATGTGGCTGACGTGAGTCCAGGTGAGTATGTTCTGGACATTGGCTGCGGCTGTGGTTCGACCAGTCTGGATCTGGGTGCCCGGGTCGGCGCGTCCGGCGGCGTGGTCGGGGTCGATGTCTCCCGTCCGATGCTGGAGGTCGCGAAATCGGTGCCGACCGACCTGCCGGTGGAGTTTGTCGAGGCTGATGCGTCGAACCACCTTTTCGACCGGAATGCCTTTGATCTGGTGTTCTCCCGCTTCGGCGTGATGTTCTTTGCTGATCCGGACAGGGCCTTTGCCCATATCGGCGGGGCTGTCCGGTCGGGTGGCCGCGTTGCATTCGCCTGCTGGCGCCCGCTGTCGGAGAACCCCTGGATGCTTGTGCCTGTGCTGGTCGCGAAGGACTTCATCGAACTTCCTGCCCGGCCGGGACCGGAGGAGCCGGGGCCGTTTTCCTTCGCCAATCCGGAACGTGTGAGCCGGATCCTGACCAGCGGCGGTTTCACCGATATCCGCATCGAGCCCTACGACCATGCGATGGTCATGGGTGATACGGTTGACGAGGCCATTCAGACGGCCATGGAGGTCGGACCGGTCGGATCGGTCGCCAATGACGCAGATGCGCCGACGCAGGAAGCGCTGCACAAGGCGATGGCAGGCAAGCTGTCGGAATTCGCGACTCCGGAGGGCGTGCGCCTTGGGGCCGCCATCTGGTGCGTGACCGCCAACAGACCCTGATCTGCGGTCAGGCTTTCGTATCAGCCTTCCGGCCTGGCTTCCTGCTCCAGACGATGCGTCGCGGTCTCGATCGCGTCCTGCAGCCGGGCATGGAATGCCTTCCGGTCCATTCCGGGCGGAATGGGTTCCAGGTATTCCAGCACGATGGTGCCGGGGCGTTTGCGGAAGGCATTGCGTCCCCAGAACAGACCCGAATTCACCGCGACGGGGACCACCGGAATATCAAGGTGCCGGTACAGGGCGGCGGCACCCGGATGATAACTGCCGCTCTGCCCTGGCGCGACGCGGGTCCCCTCCGGGAAGATGATGATGTGGCGGTTCAGGTCGCGGGCTGCGGCGGCGCTGTGCAGCATGTTCTTCAGCGCGCTTGCACCTGCGCCGCGATCAATCGGGATCTGGCGGGTGTGGCGGCAGTACCAGCCGTAGACGGGGATGCGAAGCAGTTCGCGCTTCATGACCACCGCCGGGTCCGGCACCTCCAGATGCCAGATGATCGTGTCCCAGGCGGACTGATGCTTTGACGCGATGATGGCAGGGCCGGGCGGCAGGTTGTGCTTGCCCCGGACTTCGTAGCGCAGGCCGACAAGCCATCTCATCCCGAAGTTCACCCCCCGCGCCCAGACACGCTGGCCGAACATCACGGCCTGCCGGGGCAGTGCAAGGGCAGGAATGAAGACCAGCAGGGCCACGATGGTCCAGCCGAAGAACCATAGATTGAACAGCGTGGCGCGGACCAGACTGGTCATCGGGGCCTCACATTGCCGATGTCCTCCGTCAGACGTGCGCGCAGCAGGCTGAAGACATACTTGTGATACTCGATGACCAGACGCAGGAAGGTGCGGCGGTCCTCCGCCCATCGGTCCGGGTCATCCCGGCCGGTACGTGTCGGCCATGGTTCCAGCCGGAAGTTGCCGGTGGTGCGTTTCAGTTCCACGAGGCTGCGTGGCATGTGATAGGCGGCGGTGACAACGATCATGGACTGCACGCCCTCCCGGATGGCCCAGCGTGCAATTTCCTCGGCATTTCCGACCGTGTCCTTGGCGTCCGGCCCCAGTGTGACGCAGCAGGCAATCAGGGCCGCGGATGCCGGATAGGCACTGGCCAGGGCGGCCTTGTCCGTGCGCGTATCGACGCCGGAAATCAGCATCCGGCGGCTCGGGTCACGGGCCAGCAGTTCCAGTCCTTCGGTCACGCGTCCCTGCGAACCGGTCAGCACGACGATCGCATCCGCGGCAACATTGGTCTGACGCATGGTCTGGATGTCGCCGACGAAGCGGATCAGGCCGCCGAACCAGAGGGCCACCAGAACAAGGATGATGCGGAACAGGGTCTTCATGCGGTTCACCAACTCGCACGGAGCAACTTCAGGACGGTGACACGGGCCGTGAAGGTCGCGACCAGCGCGACGATCAACGGCAGCGCGGCGATGGCCAGCCAGCCCGCCAGTGAAGGTGTCAGCCCGTTCAGCAGTGCCGCGCCCTGCAGGCGTGCCGCCGCTGTTGCAAAGAAGATGACGATGAGACCGGGCACAGTGCCGGCAATCCCGCCGAACAGCGCCAGCCTCAGCCCGTGGCGCTGGAACCGTTTGGCGATATAGCCGTCAGCAGCACCGATCAGCCGTAACAGATCGACGGTCTGGCGCTGGTTCACCAGGGCCGAGCGCGTGGCAAAAACGGTCACCAGCATGATGGCCCCGACAGCCACTGCCGCCAGCACCCAGGCCACCAGTCGCGCCAGTCCGGCAAGGTCCTGCAGTGGTGCGAGCCAGGCGTCGGCGGAATCCAGCGTGATCTCCGACCGGTCCGCGATCAGCGCGCGCAGCTCCGATGTATCTGCGCCGGGTTTCAGCCTGACGTCGATCAGGGCGGGCAGGGGCAGAAGTGCGGTATCAACCTGAGCGACATCGCCCAGCCAGGGTTGCAGCATGCGTGCGACCTGCTCTCTCGGCAGGTGTTCGATCCGGCTCACGGCCTCCAGGCGCGCGACCTGATCCACCAGCGCGGGGATGTCGGTATCTCCGGTTGCCACCCGCAGGGTGACCTGATCACTGGCCGCCCGGCCCCAGTCTGCGGTCATGGAGGCGAGTGCAAAGGCCGTCCCGAGCGCGATCGCGCACATCAGCGACAGCGCCGCGACGATCCAGGGGACGAAGCGGCTTGAGGGGTCTCTATCCAGTGACAGTTCGGAGACGGACATTCAGGCCGCTCCCCCCGATTCGTTGCTCAGCCTTCCATCCTCCAGATGCAGCAGGGGATAGCCATACCGTCCGGGCAGGGAGAGATCATGGGTCGCAATCACGATGGTCGTGCCGAGGGAGTTGAGCTTCACGAACAGGCGCATCAGCCTCTCCCCCATCTCCTGGTCGACATTGCCGGTCGGCTCATCGGCCAGCAGCAGGCGCGGACTGGAAATGACGGCGCGGGCGATGGCGACGCGTTGCTTCTCACCGCCGGAAAGGGTGGGCGGGCGCGCCTGGGCCTGCTGGCTGAGGCCGACCCATTCGATCAGTTCCTGCACGATCTCGTCGATCCGGTCGCTATCCATGCTGTTGGCGACCTTCAGCGGCAGGGCCACGTTCTCCTGCGCCGAGAGATGGTCAAGCAGGCGGAAATCCTGGAAAACCACGCCGATGCGACGGCGCAGGACGGGCACTTCCCGGGCAGGCATGTCCTGCATGTCGTGGCCGAAGACCCGCATCAGTCCGCGGCTGGGGCGGCGGCTGAGATGCAGCAGGCTGAGCAGCGACGACTTGCCCGCACCGGAGCGTCCGGTGAGGAAATGGAAGGAACCTTCGGCCAGTTCCAGGTCCAGATCACGCAGGACTTCCGGTCCGGTGCCATAGCGCAACCCGACATTGCGCATGGCGACCAGCGGTTCGCCGGTTCCGTCTGTCCCCTGCTGTTGCACGTCTGTCTCGCCTTGCCTGCTGTGAACTCTCTCTGGCCCGATGTTCAGACCCGCGCGGGGGTCGCCGCCTTGAACGGCGGATCATTCAGTGCCTATATGGCCTCATCGCCCGGCTGTCGACCGGGTTGGACGACTGGCAGACGAGCCCGCGAATGATATTGACCTGTCCAGCCTGTGCAACGCGCTACGTGATTGGCGACGATGTGTTTCAGGTCGGCACGCGCGAAGTGCGCTGTGCACGGTGCAGCCACAGCTGGACCACCGACGGCAGCGATGCGGTCGATGAAGTCGATGCGCGCATGGACCTGCAGACCGAGGCGCCGAAGCCGAAGGCCGAATCGCGGCCCCCGGCCCCTGCCGCCGAGCAGGTTGGTTTCGGTCTGAATGACCTTCCCGGCATGGATGGTGCGGAAGCCGGCGACGGGATCGGGACACTGGCAGACGACGGGCTTCCCGAAGTCGATGCCGAACCCGCCGACGAAGACGACGACGCGGAGACTTCAGCCGCGCCGGTCCTTTCCGCCGACCCTCGCCCGGAAGCGGGAAAGAAGGCGAAACCAGGGAGGGCCAGGCCGGAGAAAGCAGGGGCAGGGAGCAAACCCGCGGCACGTGCAAGTCGCAGGCGCACCCCGGTATGGGTCTGGATCGGCTGGGTCGTCCTGCTGGCCTGCATCTGCGGACTGGCAGCGGCATTGCTGCTGTTGCGTGGTCCGCTGGTGGAGGCATGGCCACCATTGCAGCGGCTCTACGATACGGTCGGGACGGGTGCTGCGGGACAGCCCGACAATGCGCATGAGGATGCTGCTGTCGCACTGGCGCTCGAAAGCTCCGAACTTGTGGACGACCATGGCAAACGGCAGTTGAACCTGCTGATCCGCCTGACGAATTCCACCGATCTGCGGCAACCGCTGCCCATTGCCGTACTGCATTTGCTGCGCGCCGACGGTGAGACGGAGAAGACGGAGCGGATCAGGCTGCCTTCGGACCAGCCGCTCGCCCCGAAGGAGAGCCGCGTCATGGCGCTGCGGTTGAGCGATGTTCCTGCCGTAGTGACCAGTGTCAGTGCGGAAGGCGAGACCGGGTCGGGGTCGGACCACTGAACCGGTCACTGGCAATGGGCCGCTTTCCAGCCAGCGAGGCGAAGGTTATCATGCGCCGTGGCTTGGGTTTCAGGGTGCGCTAGGTATGGCAAGGGTTCTCGTCGTCGATGACGAACCGGATATCCGGGATATTGTCTCGCGCGCATTGCGTCATGCGGGCCATGAGGTCGATGTGGCGTCCGACGGCGCGGCGGCGCTGGAACGTCTGGACCAGGACGCCTATGACCTGTTGCTGACGGACATTGTCATGCCGATCATGGACGGCGTTGCCTTGGCGTTGAAGGCCGGCAAGTCATGGCCGGACATGTGCATCCTGATGATGACCGGCTATGCCAATGAACGTGACCGCGCCCATAACCTCGATCTGCTGATCCACGACATCGTGGTGAAGCCCTTCACGGTCGATGAGATCATCCTGAAGGTGGACGACGCCTTGCAGGCGTGAGTTCTTTCCCAGTGCGATTCCATCATATGATGGAACGTTCTAGTCGTCCGAAGCGCCCGTCAGCATCCGCGGCGCGCTGTAGCGGTGGAAGCCCTGATAGGGTTTCGCGCGGTCATGGTCGGGCACGGTCCAGTCCTGGCGGATCGAGAGGCTGGCACCATGCACATAGTAGCTCGCGCCGGTGACATAGGATGCGCCTTCCGACAGCAGGAAGCAGATGACGGAAGACACTTCCGATTCCGTCCCCATCCGCTTGAACGGCATCTTTCTGGTGTTCTCGCGGAATTTCTCCTGCATTTCCGGGCTGTAGGTGTCCATGCCTGATGAGGCGATATAGCCAGGCACCACAGCGTTGATCCGCACGCCAGACGGGGCCCATTCGACAGCCAGGGTCTCGGTGACGCTCATCATGCCGGAACGTGCCGCACCGGTATGGACCATTGCCGGGGTGCCGCTGGTCGGGTCGGCCACGATGTTGACGATGGCACCGCCATGGTCGCGCATCCACTGCACGAAGCACTGGCGGGCGGCTGTGAAACCGGAGACCAGGTTGTTGCGGACCACGGTCTCGAAGCCCTTCTGGTTCATGTCGGCGGCGGGACTGGTGAACTGTCCGCCTGCGTTGTTGACCAGGCCGTCAACGCGGCCCGTTCGGGCAATCACGTCCGCGACCATGGCCGCCACCGAATCCTCATCGCGCAGGTCGCAGGCATGAATGATGGCTTTGCCACCGTCCTCGGTGATCTCTGCGGCCACGGCCTCCAGCTTCTCGACCCGCCGACCGATCAGCGCGACAGTGGCGCCAAGTGACGCGAGTTCATGTGCCGTGCAGCGACCGATCCCCGAGCCGCCGCCTGTGACGATGATGGTCTGTCCCGTGAAAAGACCGTCCCTGTAGATCGACCGGTATCCCATGACGCTTCCTCCCCATTCGGTTGCTCATGCCCGGGCAGCTTCCGCGATTGCGGCCCGCTTTGTCCATGGTGTCGGAAGGCTGCGTGACATGCAGTCAGCGCGGGTGATTTCTTCGATGGCTGCCATCACGCTGGTGTTCGCGGGCCTGAGGTTCCGCCGTGGTGGTGAGACGAAGGTGCGTCCGCGATCCTCGGTCCGGGCGGTCGGGGCCGGACTTGCCTCCGGCGTGACCTCGATGGTCGCGCATTCCGGCGGGCCGCCGCTGGCGATGTACCTGCTGCCGCTTGGCCTGTCGAAGGCGAGGTATGCAGGCACTACCAGTATCTTCTTCTCGGTTGGCAACCTGGTGAAGGCTGTACCCTGGCTGCTGCTGGCCAGCCTGGACGCTGAACTGTTGCAACTGATGGCGCTCAGCCTGATTGCGATACCACTTGGTGTCTGGTCGGGGTGGGTCCTGCATGCGCGCCTGAACCAGCAACAGTCTTATCGGGCCTGTTACCTGTTGCTGGTCGTGACCGCGCTGAAACTGCTTTGGGATGGCATCGGCGGTTTCCTGCCGTAGGGCAGGCAGGCCGGAAAAAGGTTAATGCTGATGGTCACACTTCCCTAACTGTCTGCTTGTAAGATCGCGTCAAAATGGCCAAATAGGTTAAGGCTTCAATGATTTGACCGGCCCTGATTCGCAATCTTGTTGCGCGGGCCGATGGCGGACAGGGCGGAGCAGACATGCGGATGACGACTGGGACCGGTATTCGATCAATGATCCTGGCGGGGGCTGTTGGCCTCGCGACGCTGGTTGCGACCGCGCCGACATTCGCCGACACGCTGCGCGACCCCTACGAGGAAACCAACCGCGATATCTTCCAGTTCAATCTGGGGCTGGACCGGGGCGTGATCCGCCCGGTCTCGCGCGGCTATCGCACCGTCACGCCTGCGCCGCTGCGCAGCGGTCTCTCGAACGCGCTGGAGAACCTGACCGAGCCGCAGACCCTGCTCAACAACATCCTTCCGGGCGATGCGGAGGCGGGCTGGAACACCTTCATGCGCTTCATGATCAACACGACCGTTGGCCTGGGCGGCCTGTTCGACATCACGACCGAAGGCAATTTCGAACGGCGCAAGGAAGATTTCGGCCAGACGCTGGCGGTCTGGGGTACGGATTCCGGTCCCTACCTGATGCTGCCGCTGTTCGGCCCGTCCAATGCGCGTGATACGGCCGGCAAGGTCGTGGATATCGTCACCGATCCCTTCAGCCTGGTCTTCGGTTTCGTGCCTGCCGTGGTGCGCACCGGCACCGCCATCGTCGACAACCGGTCGGAGACG
>JARGNO010000041.1 GCA_029213165.1 Minwuia sp. | reverse complement strand
GGGGGGGACGAGATCGTCATCCCCAAGACCTCGTCGAGTGTCTTCATCTCCACCAACATCGACTATGTGCTGCGCAACCTGGGCGTCCGGCAACTGGTGATCAGCGGGCTGCTGACAGATCAGTGTGTCGATTCCGCCGTGCGCGACGCCTGCGACCTGGGCTACCTCGTCACGGTGGTGACGGATGCCTGTGCCACCCACAGTATGGAACGCCATGAAACCTCACTGGCCCTGAACCGGGGGTACTGCCGCCAGATCACCACCGATGCCCTGCTGGCCGAGTTGGACAGAAACGAACTTTGACGGGACGGTCCCCGGGGGTCAGGCATTGCCCATTGCGGGGTCCCGTGCGGCTGCTATCGTTTCAGACTGAGGAATTCTTGTTGTTCAGGAGGGCGCACTTTCATGTCTGCCGTTGATCCGATCACCCTGTCCGTCGTGCGCGGTGTGCTGGAAACCACCCAGCGCGAAATGACCCTGGCGCTGGAGAAGACAGCACGGTCGAGCGTCTTCAACCTGGCGCATGACTATTCCAACGCCCTGTTCAACCATGTGCCCGAGATGATCATGCAGGGGCAGGACATCCCGATCCATCTGGGCAGCCTGATTCCGGCGATGAAATGCGTGGCCGGGTATTTCGGTGACGACATCCATCCCGGTGACGTGATCCTGCACAACGACCCTGCCTACATGGGCAGTCACATGATCGACACCTGCATGTACAAGCCGGTGTTCTACAAGGACGAGCTGGTGTTCTGGACGGTCTGCAAGGGCCATCTGACCGATATCGGCGGCCCCGTTCCCGCAGGCTACAATCCGGACGCGACCGAGATCTATGCGGAGGGGCTGCGCATTCCGCCGGTGAAGATCTACGACAAGGGTGTACGCCGCTATGACGTGGTGAACCTGCTGCTTACCAACCTGCGCGCCCGTCGCGACCAGGAAGGCGACCTGAACGCCCAACTGGGTGCCGTGCAGGTGGGGGAGCGGAACCTGATCGCGCTGCTGGACAAGTACGGGCTGGACCAGGTGCGGGCCTGCATCGACGAACTGATGAACATGGCCGACCGCCAGATGCGGAAGCTGATCGCCACCGTCCCCGACGGCACCTATGTCGGCAAGTCGATGGTGGAGGATGCGGGCCACGGATTCGGCGACCTGGAGATCACCGCGACCGTGACGGTCACGGGTGACAGCTGCGACGTGAAGATCGACAGCCCGCCGCAGATTCCCTACTTCATCAATTCCTACGAGGGGAATTCATACTCCGGTGTCTATCTGGGCATCATGATGTTCGCGCAGGTGCCCCCGCCCTACAATGAAGGGCTCTACCGCTGCGTCACGGTGGACATGGGGCCGAAGGGGACCCTGTGCAACGCGCAGGAACCCGCGCCGCACATGAACTGCACCACCACGCCGATGGAAACGCTGACGGATGCCGTCCGGCTGGCCTTCGAAGCGGCGGCCCCCGACAAGGTCTCCGCCGGCTGGGGCCATGCCAATGGCTGCAACATCGCGGGCTGGGACACGCGGCATGACGAGGAATATGTCTCGATGATCCTCGCCTCCATCATCTCCGGTGCGGGGGCGACGCCGACCCAGGATGGCTGGCACGCCTGCGGACCGGAATGCTGCTTCGGCGCCCTGACATCGGGTGACATCGAACTGCTGGAATATTCCTATCCAATCGTCATCCACCAATACAGCCTGATGACCGACAGCGGCGGCGCGGGCAAGTATCGCGGCGGCTCCGGCACCTGCTGGGAGGTGGAGCCGCTGGACAAGCCCATGGACTTCATCACCTTCGGTGAGGGTCGGCACAATCCGGCATCAGGCGCGGCAGGCGCATTCTCGCGCATGGTCGAGCCAAAGGTCGGACGCATCGAGATCAGCCGTGGCGGCAAGGTCGAGACCATCAAGGACAACGTGATCGAGGTCATCAATCCCGGTGAGCGTGCGGCGAACAAGAATCCCGGCGGCGGTGGCTATGGCGACCCATACGAGCGCAGCGTCGATGCGGTGATCTGGGACGTGCGCAATGGCCTGGTCTCCATCGAGGGGGCGGAGCGGGACTATGGCGTCATCTTCACCGATCCGGCGAAACTGGTGGTGGACATGGCTGCCACGACCGCCCTGCGCGGCGCCGCCGTCGCCGCCGAATAGGGGACCGGCGCGAAGCCGGAACCCGACTGACCAACTGCCCTGCGTGGAGGGATGATGCGCACCAAATACCGTCTCGGCGTTGATGCCGGGGGCACGTTCACCGACTTCGTTCTGGCTGACAGGGATGGCACCGTGCGCCTGTTCAAGGCGCTGTCCACCCCGCACGACCCGACGGAAGCGATCTCGAACGGGCTGAAGCAGATTTCCGAAGCCGTGGGCGAAACGGCAGAGGCGATCATTTCCCAGTGCGACCTGTGCATCAACGGCACCACCGTGGGGCTGAACGCCCTGATCCAGCACAAGGGTGCCAAGACCGGTCTGATCTGCACCAAGGGTCATGAGGATTCCATCGAGATCCGGCTGGGGCACAAGGAAGACGGCTATCGCTATGACGCCGACTATCCGCCGGCCCGCATGCTTGTGCCGAGATACCTGCGTCGCGGCGTCCGGGAGCGCGTGGTCTCTGACGGTTCGGTCATGACGCCGCTGAACGAACAGGATGTGCGCGACGCCTGCGCGCTGTTCCTGGCAGAGGGCGTGGAAACGGTCGCCATATCCTTCGTCTGGTCGGTGCTGCACCAGGATCACGAACGCCGCGCCGCCGAGATCGTGCGGGAGATGATGCCGGATACCCTCCTGACGGTCGGATCCGAACTCTACCCCCAGATCCGCGAATACACGCGTACCTCCACCGCCATCACCAATGCCTACCTGGGCCCGACGCTGAAGCAGTATGTCGGCGGCATCGACGACTATTTCCGTGACCTGGGTGCGAAGTATCCGGTGCGCTACTTCCAGTCCAATGGCGGTCTCGCCATCGGCCAGGCCATGTCAGACCGGTCGGTCTATGCCATCAATTCCGGGCCCGCCTCCGCCCCGCAGGCCGGGCTGTACGTCTGCAGCCCCTTCGGCCATGACAATGTCATCACCGTCGACATGGGCGGTACATCGTTCGACATCACGCTGACCAGCGGCGGCAATACCAACATCAACAAGGATATCGACTTCCTGCGCTATCGCATCGGCGTGCCGATGATCCAGGTGGAGACCCTGGGCGCGGGGGGCGGTTCCATCGGCTGGATCGATGACCTGGGCCTGTTGCAGGTCGGACCGCAGAGCGCCGGTTCCGACCCCGGCCCCGCCTGCTATGGCAATGGCGGCGACCAGCCGACGGTGACCGATGCCAATCTGGTGCTGGGCTATGTCAATCCCGATGCCCTGCTGGGCGGGCGGATGAAGCTGGACCGGGAGAAGTCGTTCACGGCGGTGAAGGAAAAGATCGCCGATCCGCTGGGCATCTCGGTGGAGCGTGCGGCGCACGGCATGTTCACCATCGTCAACAACAACATGGTGAACGGTATCCGCCGGGTTTCCGTCGAGCGTGGCTACGACCCGCGCGATTTCGTGCTGGTGGCGGCAGGCGGCGCAGGCTCCGCCCATATCACCGCGCTGGCGAAGGAAATGGGCATCGATACGGTGCTGGTGCCCAAGCTGGCTTCGGGTCTCTGCGCCTTCGGCCAGATCATCTCCGACGTGAAGTACAACTACATGGCCACCTGCCCGCTGCGGCTGGAAGGCGATGCGGCCTATGCCCAGATCAACGATACCTATGCGGAGATCGAGGAAACCGGCGTCAGGCATCTGCTGGCCGACGGGTTCGAGAATGACCGCATCCTGATCCGGCGGCGCATCGACATGCGCTATGTCGGGCAGGTGCATGAATGTTCCGTCGATATCGAGAATTTCACCATCGACGCGTCCACCGTGGACAGGCTGCGTGACGCCTTCCACGCAAGACACGAACAGCTCTACACCTACTCAGAGAAGCAGACGCCGATCGAAGTGGTGAACCTGGAGAGCACGCTCTACGGTCGGGTCGACCGCCCGGCACTGCCGCGCCTCGCGGCGGGTGAGGATGTCTCCGGCGCGATCAAGTCGCACCGGCCCATGATCTTCAGCCCCGACGGTTCGGCCATCGACGGCCCCGTCTATGACGGATCGAAGCTTGGCATGGGCGCCGTGGTCGATGGCCCGGCGGTGATCGAGGAGATTACCACCACCATCGTGATCGAGCCGGGCTGGCGGGCCTCGCTTCACGAAAGCGGCAGCTATATCCTGAAACGCAACGACTGAACGCCAGCAGAAGGAGGGCATCATGGCCGTCGAGATCAACTGCGACATGGGCGAGAGCTTCGGGCTCTACAAGATGGGCGATGACGAGGGGCTGATGCCCTTCATCACCGTGGCCAACGTTGCCTGTGGCTTCCATGGCTCCGACTTCAACCACATGCGCGAGACCGTGCGTCTGGCGAAGCGCCACGGCGTCCGGGTCGGGGCACATCCGTCGCTGCCGGACCTGCAGGGCTTTGGCCGCCGCGAGATGAAGATGGATCGCGAGGAAATGGCAAATTGCCTGATCTATCAGGTTGGTGCGCTGAAGGGCTTCCTGGAAGCCGAGGGCATGAGCCTCAATCACATCAAGCCGCACGGATCACTCTATGGCATGGCGGCAAAGCAGGAGCATATTGCCCATGCCGTCGCGGACGCCGCGGACGTGTTCAAGGTGCCGCTGTTCGGCATGATCGGGACCCTGCACGAGGAGATCTATCCGGCGCGCGGGCATGAACTGGTCGCGGAATATTACGCCGACCTGTTCTACGGCGATGCTGGCAACCTGATCGTCACCCGGGTGCATGACCCCGTGGACCCGGAAGATTCCGCCGCCCGCGCCATCCGCGCGGTGACGGAGGGCAAGACGCTCTCGACCGGCGGTGTCGATGTCACCGTGCGCGCCGACAGCATCTGCGTCCATTCCGATACCCCCAACGCCCAGGCGGTTGCCGAGGCGGTGAATGCCGCAATCCGCCCCTACATGGCCCAGGCGGCCGAGTAACAGTACCAATCAGAGGAATCCTGCCCATGGCCGAACAGATCGTCTCCCCGCTTCCCGGCACCTTCTACCGCAAGCCCTCCCCCGATGAGCCGAATTTCAAGAACGAGGGCGACACGGTGGCCGTCGGCGACGTGATCGGACTGGTGGAGGTCATGAAGACCTTCAACGAGGTCAAGGCCGACAAGGCCGGCACCATTGCCAGCTTCACGGTCGACAACGAGGAAGCCGTGATGGCGGGTCAGCCGCTGGTCGAACTGGGCTGATCGCGAACCCATGGCCATCAGCAAGCTTCTTATCGCGAACCGTGGCGAGATTGCCGTCCGGATCATCCGGGCGGCACAGGCGCTGGGTATCCGCACCGTGCAGGCGCACAGCATGGCGGATGCCGACTCGCTGGCTGTGCAGATGGCTGATGAGGCTGTCAACATCGGCCCGCCGCACGCCGCCAAGTCCTATCTGAAGGTCGATGCGGTGCTGGAGGCGGCGAAGTCCAGCGGGGCCGATGCCGTCCATCCGGGCTATGGCTTCCTGTCGGAAAATGCCGCCTTCGCGAAGGCGGTCGAGGACGCGGGACTGGTCTTCGTCGGCCCGAAGCCGGAGACGATCTCTCGGCTCGGCGACAAGGCGGCCGCCCGCGCGGCGGCGGAGGCGGCTGGCGTGCCCACCGTTCCGGGCAGCGAGGGGCTGATCGAATCCGTCGATGCGGCACGCGCGGCGGCAGAGCGGATCGGCTATCCGGTGATGATCAAGGCCTCTGCCGGGGGTGGCGGTCGCGGCATCAAGATCGCGGAGAATGCTGACGAACTGGCGAAGCTGGTGTCCCAGGCCAGGTCTGAAGCGCAGGCGGCCTTCGGCGATGGCAGCCTGTACATGGAAAAGCTGGTGCGCAACGCGCGCCATATCGAGGTTCAGGTGCTGGGTGACGGCACGGATGCGGTGCATTGCTTCGAGCGTGAGTGCTCCATGCAGCGCCGCCGCCAGAAGGTCTGGGAGGAAGCCCCCTCCGCCGCACTGGACGAGGCGAAGCGGCAGGCAATCTGTACCTCGGCGGTCGATCTGGCGCGCTCCGTCGGCTATCGCGGCGCCGGCACGCTGGAATACCTCTTCGATGACGCCAGCGGCGCGTTCTATTTCATCGAGATGAATACCCGGATCCAGGTGGAGCATCCGGTGACGGAAATGATCACCGGCATCGATCTGGTGCAGGAGATGATCCGCATCGCCGGGGGCGAGAAGCTGCGCCTGAAACAGGATGACATCACGCTGAACGGCCACGCCATCGAATGCCGCATCAATGCGGAAGATCCGTCGAACAGTTTCATGCCCGCGCCGGGAACGGTGGAACGGCTGGTGGTGCCGCAGGCGGATCATGTCCGCTTCGATACCCTGCTGTACGAGGGCTATACCATCCCGCCGTTCTACGACTCCCTGCTGGGCAAGCTGATCGTGCATGGTCCCGACAGGGCCACGGCCATTGACCGTATGGCGGCGGCGCTGGATGGGCTGACCATCGAAGGCTTCAAGACCACGGTGCCGCTGCACAAGGCGCTGGCGCAGTCCGCTGATGTCAGGAAGAACGCCATCCACACGCAATATCTCGAGCCCTGGCTCGAAGCCCATCCCATTCCGTCCTGACGCAATCCAGAGGAGGTTCTCTCTCAATGGAATCCAGATACACCTTCGGCGGCGACGAGCACGTCTTCTGCGAGGTCGATACCGAAATGTCGCTGGAGGCGTTCTTCAAGAGCCTCTCCATGACCAACGCGGTGCGCGAAAGCCAGATCCGCGGTGTCACCGAGATCTGCCCGGCCAATGCCTCGTTCCAGATCAAGTTCGACCCGGACATCATCAAGCCCGACGACATGCTGGCCGAGATCAAGAAGCTGGAGGTCCAGGCGGAGAACGCTGAATCGTCGATGGACACCCGCATCGTCGAGGTACCGGTGCTCTACAACGATCCCTGGACGCATGAGACGCTGATGCGGTTCCGGGAACGGCACCAGGACCCGAGCGGCACCGACCTGGACTATTCGGCCCGGATCAACGGTTACGGCTCGGTCGATGACTTCATCGCCGCGCATTCGGGCTCGCCATGGTTCGTGTCCATGGTCGGCTTCGTTGCAGGCCTGCCGTTCCTCTATCAGACAGTCGAGCGCGAGAAACAGATCGAGGTGCCGAAGTACCTCCGCCCCCGCACCGACACGCCGAAGCTGACAGTCGGTTACGGCGGCTGTTTCAGTTGCATCTATTCCGTGCGCGGCGCGGGCGGCTACCAGATGTTCGGTGTGACGCCGATGCCGATCTTCGACCCGCAGCAGCAGATCAACTACCTGCGTGACTTCATGATCTTCTTCAAGCCGGGCGATCTGGTGAAGTTCTCCCCCATCGACCGCGATACCTATGACGCGGCGGTCGAGGCGGTGGAAGCCAACGAGTACGAGCCGAAGATCCGCGACGTGCGCTTCTCCCTCGACGAATTCAACGCGGACATCACTGCCTGCAACGCCAAGCTGGAGGGAGCACTGAAATGATCAAGGTTCTCAATCCGGGTCTCGCCACCAGTGTCCAGGACATGGGGCGCCACGGCTATTACCATCTCGGCATCCCGCAGTCCGGCGGCATGGACCAGCTTGCCCTGCAGGCGGCCAACCTGCTGGTTGGCAATGCGGCGGACGCCGCTGTTCTGGAAGCCACCTTCATGGGGCCGGAGCTGGAATTCACCGCCGATGCAGTTGTCGCCGTGACCGGCGCGGCCCTGACGCCGAAGGTGGATGGCGCGGAGCAGGCCAACTGGGAGTCCTTCGCGGTCAAGGCCGGACAGGTGCTCAGTTTCGACTATCTGAAGGGCGGCGCGCGCGCCTATATCGCCATCTCCGGCGGCATCGACGTGCCCGTCGTGCTGGGCAGCCGCTCCACCTATACGCTGGGTGCGCTTGGCGGCTTCAAGGGCCGCCCGCTGGCCGCCGGCGACGAAGTACCGGTGGGACAGGGCAAGGGCACGGTGGGCCGTTCGCTCGACGCTGCCATGCGCCGGGCGCCTGGATCCCCCGCCGAGATCCGTGTGCTGCCAGGCATCTACTGGCACTGGGTCACCGACAAGTCCGGGGCACAGTTCTATGCCGATACCTGGAAGGTCGCGCCGGAAGCCGACCGCATCGGCTACCGCTTCCGTGGCGGCCAGCCGATCGAGTTCACGGAGCGGGAGCGCCCGTTCGGTGCGGGGTCCGACCCGTCGAATATCGTGGATGGCTGCTACCCCTATGGCTCCATCCAGGTACCGGGCGGTACGGAGCCGATCATCCTGCATCGCGATGCGGTGTCGGGCGGCGGCTACTTCATGCTCGGCACGGTGATCTCCGCCGACATGGACCTGATCGGCCAGATGCAGCCACATACGCCGACCCAGTTCGTCAAGGTCACGATGGATCAGGCCTTGCAGGCCCGCGCCGACCGCACCGCCCTGATCGGACGCATCCACGAGGCACTGGGGTAGGCCACCCAAATCCAGACGGTGCTGCCGGACCCGATCCGGCAGCCCACCGTGCCGACGTGATGCCTATAGATGGGCACCCGGGTCGAAGCCCGGGCGCGCCGTGGGGTGGTGGTCATCGCCACGGGCAGATGACCTGTGCGATCACCCCTTTCAACGCCCGGTATCACGGTGTTCTCCGGGACCGGGCAAGGCAGGGTTGGTCGTTACTGATCCCTGGCGCCGTTCGTCGGGTCACCCTCTGCAAGCATCTTCGCCAGGTGTTCCCGTTCGGCCTCGCCGGGAAGCACGCCGGTCGTCTCCGCCTCCAGGACGGTGACGCCCTCCCCGTTCACGACCGTGACTTCGGCCCTGGCGTGTCCTCTTTCATCGATCCCGCGGATCACCCAGGTACAGGTCAGGGTCTCGTCGGGATAGACCGGTCGCCGGAACCGGAATGCCATGTCCTTCGCGAGCCAGCCAATCTGGCCGCCGATCTCCGTCACCAGACTTGCTGTCAGCAAGCCATGGGCAATGGGCGCCCGCATGCCCTTCAGCGCCGCGTAGTCGCTGTCGCAATGCACTGGATTGTAGTCGCGGGAGATGCCGGCAAAGGACGCGATCTCCGCCGTCGTGAAACGGCGGGAAATCTCGAAGGTGTCGCCATTGCGGAACCCTTCGGCTGCACGTGCTCTCAGGCTTGTCATGCAGGTTCCCCGCGACGGTCGCAACTGGCTCTCAGGTCAGGTCTTCGGCCAGCGATGCCACCTGGTCTGCGGTAAGACCGGCCATGTGGTTGTAGTTGGGGTGGCTGATCCTCAACTGAACCTCGGCGGAACCGTCCTTCAGGCTTGCCGCCTGGGTGTCCGACAGGCCGAAGACGAAGAAATGCACCGATGAAGCCTTGCCGTCCGCATTGGTCCGGTCGAGGTCGTCATCGGCCTCGCCCTTCACCGCCTCGCCATTGATGACCAGGGCCACCTCATGTTCGATCCCGCCCAGGCGTGAAAGCTCCCGGTGGCGGCGCACCGGATCCTCGATCTGCAGCATCATGGTGGCGGTCAGGGTACGGCCGGAGGGAACCAGCGGCGCATAGGCCTCCAGTTCATCGACCAGCTGTTCGGCGCCCCCACCCTCGACCCGCAGCATCTCCTGGACCTGCCACCACATGGTGAAATAGCTCTCGAAGAAGACGGAGGCGAAGGGGCCCACGTCGATGCGGCGATGCTGCTTGTGGGCGCGCAGTTCCGCCTGCAGTTCCGTACGCTCCGCATCGAAGCGGGCAGGCGGCAGGATGTGCTCGGCCTTCAGCGATGTATGGCGTTCGATCATGGTACTCTCTCACTCACTTGTACTGGTTGGGCGTGCCGCTCACAGCAGGCCACAGGCCCGGGCAAACAGTTCCACGGGATGGCTGGTCACGGATGGCGGTGCCTTGAAGGTATCGGGGTTCTCCTGGTTCAGCCGCTCCATGCCCTGCAGCATGTGAACTCCGGCCAGCGGACACTCGGACGCCACATGGGCCTTGTCCTCCCGCCCGGCGGCACGGGCCGCGTTCTTGCCGACCTTCAGCGCGGTCTCGAAATTGTCCTTCTTGATGCCCCAACTGCCGCCGTGACCGGAACAGCGCTCGATGATCTTCAGATCCATCCCGGGGATCAGCCGCAACATGTCCGCTGCCTTCTGACCCATGTTCTGGGCACGGGCATGGCAGGCGAGATGCAGGCTGACGCCGCCTTCCAGCGGCTTCGGTTCCGCCACCAGTCCCTCGTTGCGGGCGATGTCGACAACATACTCGGCCACGTCCTTCGTGGCTTTCGACAGGCGCGCGACATCCGGATCGTCGGGCAGCAGCAGCGGCCATTCGAACTTCAGCATCAGTGCGCAGGACGGCACCAGGCCGATGACTTCATAGCCATCCTCGATCCAGGGCTTCATGGCCAGGGCCACGTTCTTCGCACGGCGTGCCACGTCATCCAGATCGCCCTGTTCGAGCTGGGGCATCCCGCAGCATTCGGGGTAGACCACCTCTGTCTCCACGCCATTCGCGGCCAGGATGGCCTGGGTGGCGATACCGATATTCGGATTGTTGTAGTTCACGAAGCAGGTGGCATAGAGCACCGCCTTGCGAGCCGCCGCGGGCGCACTGGTGTCGCGGGCCGGCGGATGGGCCGCATGGGCCGTGAAGCTCTTCGCATGGAACTTCGGCAGCTCCGCGTTCCGGTCGACATCGGCAATGTCTTCCAGGATCGGCCGGGTGATCCGGTTGCCCCGGTCCGTCGCCCAGTTGGCAATGCCGGAGGTCAGACCGGCCAGTTTTCCGTTACGGTCGGTCTTCGTCATCTGCCGGTCCCAGAACGGCGTCTTGCCGTCCCGGTGTTCCGTCGCGCGATAGCGCAGCATCAGATGCGGAAAGTCGAGCTGGAACTCATGCGGCGGCGTGTAGGGGCAGGTGGACATGAAGCACATGTCACACAGCGTGCAGGCATCGACGACCGGCTTGAAATCGACCGAGTCGACGGTATCGAGTTCGCCGGATTCGCTCTCGTCGATCAGGTCGAACAGGCGCGGGAAACTGTCGCAGAGATTGAAGCAGAGGCGGCAACCATGACAGATGTCGAACACCCGCCGCAGTTCCTCGTCAATTGCTTCCTTGTTGTAGAAATCATCACTCTGCCAGTCGAGCGGATGCCGCTCCGGCGCACCAAGGCCGCCTTCCATCTGTCATCTCCACCATGATTCAGGCATTGCCGGGGCTGGCTGCATCAGCAGCTTCGCCGGCATGGCGAGCGCGCAGGTAAATCCCCGTACCCACACGCGCGATATCGGTCGTCGGGTGACCCATTGGCGGGATGCTGACCAGTGCAGCCCGCCGCATGAATGATCGGGGGCGACACACGCCGCCCCCGAAAATCCGGTCAGCCCATCGAGTCCAGAGCCTTCTGGAAACGACCGGCATGGCTCTTCTCTGCCTTCGCCAGGGTCTCGAACCAGTCGGCGATCTCGTCGAAGCCTTCGTCGCGCGCGGTCTTCGCCATACCCGGATACATGTCCGTGTACTCATGCGTCTCGCCCGCGATGGCGGCCTTCAGGTTGTTCTCCGTGGAGCCGATCGGCTCACCCGTCGCCGGGTCGCCCACTTCCTCCAGGAACTTCAGATGGCCGTGCGCATGACCCGTCTCGCCCTCGGCGGTGGAACGGAAAACGCTGGAGACGTCATTGTAACCTTCGACGTCAGCCTTCTGCGCGAAATACAGATAACGGCGGTTTGCCTGGGATTCGCCCGCAAAGGCTTCCTTCAGGCTCTGTTCAGTCTTCGAACCCTTGAGCGACATGACCTTGTCCTCCTCCTCATGATGACGTGCCGGATGCTCGTCCTGAACAGCCGACCCTTCAATTATGGGGTTTGAACGGGAGAGGTCAATAGTTTGGAATTATTCCAAAGACGATTTCCGGACACATGCCGGACCGGCGCACCCCTGTCAGGCGTCGCGCAACCGGATGATGACCTCAGCGCGGTCGATCACCATGCCATCGGGTGCCGTCGGCAGATGCCCCAGCGCGATGGTCTCACCCGGAATGTCGGTAAGCTTGCCCGAACTCTCGTGATAGAAATGATGATGCTCTGCAACGTTGGTGTCGAAATAGGATCGGCCCGGATCAACCACGACCTCTCGCACCATTCCGGCCTGCGTGAACTGATGCAGGCAATTGTATATCGTCGCCAGTGAAACCGGGACTCCAGCCTGGCGCGCCTCGTCAAACAGCATCTCCGCCGTCAGGTGCCGGTGTCCGGCGGACAGCAACAGCTCCGCCAGCGCCACACGTTGCCGGGTCGGACGCAGTCCCGAGCTGCGAAGCTGGTCTGCAATCGTCGTGTCAACCGTCTCAGTCATGTCTGCAATATAGTTACGAGTGGGTCGCAAGAGAAGCCCCCACCGGGCAACTGGCGAAAGGGGCCTGTTTTGCGGGTTTTGTCGCCAGTGTCATATGGCTATAGTCCTCCACACAAATCACCATGGGCGGGTCGCCTCCACAATGGCCATCTGACCAGCCGAACCTTGAAGCGAGGCGACACATTGACGGATCGGAAGAGCAGCTTTTCCTACGAAGAACTCCTGCAATGCGGCCACGGGGAGCTTTTTGGCCCCGGGAACGCCCGTCTGCCCCTGCCTCCGATGCTGATGTTCGACCGGATCACGCGGATCAGTGACGAGGGCGGCAGCTACGGCAAGGGCGAGATCCTGGCGGAGCTGGATGTGACGCCGGACCACTGGTTCTTCAAATGCCATTTCGAGACCGATCCCGTGATGCCTGGCTGTCTGGGACTGGATGCCATGTGGCAGGCCGTCGGTTTCTATCTCGGCTGGCTAGGGCTGCCCGGTCGCGGTCGGGCCCTGGGCGTCGGCGAGGTCAAATTCGGCGGCCAGGTTCTGGAAACCGTGAAGCTGGTTACCTATCATCTGTCCATCAAGCGCACGATCGCGCGTCGGCTGGTGCTGGGCATCGCGGACGGCATCGTGAAGGCCGACGGCGAGGAAATCTATACGGCCAAGGACATGCGCGTCGGGCTGTTCACCACCACCTGATACAATTGAGGGCTATTCTTGAAACGGGTTGTTGTTACAGGGCTGGGTATCGTTTCGTCGATCGGCAACGATGCTGGGGAAGTCGTGGAGTCCCTGAAGAGCGCACGTTCCGGCATCGAGTTCGCGCCGGAATATGCCGAGGTCGGCATGCGCAGCCAGATTCATGGCTCAATCGATCTGGATCCGGCAGACCACATTGATCGGCGCGTGCTGCGCTTCATGGGTGGCGGCGCGGCCTACAACTACATTGCCATGAAACAGGCGATTGCCGATGCGGGGCTGGAGGAAGATGACGTCTCCAATCCGCGCACCGGGCTGATCGCAGGTTCCGGCGGCCCCTCGACCTCAAATCAGGTTCAGGCCGCGGATATCGCGCGGGAGAAGGGCGTGAAGCGCATGGGCCCCTACATGGTGCCGCGCTGCATGTCATCGACCAATTCCGCAAACCTTTCGACGGCGATGAAGATCAAGGGGATGAGCTATTCCATCTCCTCTGCCTGTTCCACCAGCGCGCATTGCATCGGCAATGCCATGGAGACGATCCAGCTGGGCAAGCAGGACATCATCTTCGCCGGCGGCGGGGAGGAACTGCACTGGACCCTGTCGATGCTGTTCGATGCCATGGGTGCCATGTCCAGCAAGTACAATGATCGCCCGACGGAGGCGAGCCGCGCCTATGACCGCGACCGTGACGGTTTCGTCATTTCCGGCGGCGGCGGCATCCTGGTGCTCGAGGAACTGGAGCACGCGAAAGCCCGCGGCGCGAAGATCCATGCGGAGATCGTCGGCTATGCCGCGACCTCGGACGGGGTGGACATGGTGGCACCGTCCGGCGAAGGGGCGGAGCGCTGCATGAAGCTGGCAATGTCCACCATCGGTGATACCCGGGTGGATTACATCAACGCCCATGGCACATCGACGCCGGTCGGCGACATCATTGAACTGAATGCCATCCGCGCCGCGTTCGAAGGCCGGGACCTGCCCTGGGTCAGCTCCACCAAGAGCCTGACAGGCCACAGCCAGGGCGCGGCGGGCGTCCAGGAGGCGATCTACTCCCTGCTGATGCTGAACAACAACTTCCTGGCAGAATCGGCGAATATCAGGAACCTGGACGAAGGGGCCGGCGACTATCCCCTGGTACGGCAACGCATCGACGATGCGAACCTGAATTGCGTCATGTCGAACAGCTTCGGATTTGGCGGCACCAATGCCAGCCTGATCTTCAAGCGGTTCGAGGACTGAAGGCATGGCTGACAAACTGATGCAGGGTCGCCGCGGCCTGATCATGGGTGTGGCGAACGACCATTCCATTGCCTGGGCCATTGCCCGGGCGGCGCATGATCAGGGTGCCGAACTGGGATTCACCTATCAGGGCGATGCCTTCCTGAAGCGTGCGAAACCACTGGTCGACCAGGTCGGCGGGGCGTTTCTGGAGAATTGTGACGTCACCCGTGACGGCGATCTGGAGCGGGTCTTCGATCGGGTCTCCAGTACCTGGGGCAGGCTGGATTTCGTCCTGCATGCGGTGGCCTATTCCGACAAGAGTGAACTCTCGGGACGCTACATCGACACCACTGCGAGCAACTTCAGCAACACGATGGCGATCAGTTGCTATTCCTTCACGGAAACCGCGCGTCTGGCCGCGCCACTGATGACAAACGGCGGCAGCCTGCTGACCCTGTCTTTCGCAGGATCGGAACGCTGGATGCCGAGTTACAACGTCATGGGTGTTGCCAAGGCGGCGCTGGAGGCCAGCGTTCGCTACATCGCCGTGGACCTGGGTCCGCAGCAGATCCGTGCCAATGCCATATCCGCCGGGCCGATGCGGACGATCTCCGGCTCCGCTGTCGGCGATGCGCGTTATGTCTACGGCTGGACCCGCGATCATGCGCCGCTGCAGCGTGCCATCACGCAGGAAGACGTCGGCGGTGCCGGTGTCTATTTCCTGTCCGACCTGTCCGCTGGCGTGACCGGCGAGATCCACCACGTCGACAGTGGCTTCAACGTCATGGGCATGGTCAATCCGCACCGGATCCACGACAAGGACTGACGGTCGGCCACCGGTTGTTCGCCCGGCAACTGAAAGCCACGTCCCGACTGCGGCAGAACATCCGCGCAGGAGAGCGGAACCGCGCAGGGACCACGGTTGCCGCAGGTCCGGTTCAGGCGCGCCAGTCGAGAGTAGGTTCGATTTCGTGGCTGTAGCCGCTGAGCCAGGCAGTGCCATCCAGGGTATCGAGGCCGGCCATGATGATGTTCACCCTGCCATCCGCCGAACCGAATGGCAGGAAGACATGCTCGGCCACAACCCAGTCCCGATCCACGAAGTGAACCGTTCCCAGCGTCGCCAGTGGCTCAGCGGTCTCCGCACATTGCCTATAATGCCATGTCATGGCCTCAAGGCGGTCACCGTAGAGTTCCGCGTCAAGCATTCGACCGGTCGCATTCCGACCCGCCATCCTCGTGACAAAGGTGCCGATCAACCGAAAGCGGAAACGCATCGGATCAGCAAGACAGTCCACCACGATCAGATGGGGCAGCAGGTCCCGCACCGCCACCGGGTCAAAGTCCTTCCAGTCCGGCAGCGCATCGCCGGTTCGGAGCGTCAGCCAGTGGTCCCGCAGCGACCTGTTGACGTGACTCCGCATCGGCATGTCGGATTTCGGATGGGTAAGGTGAATCATGCCTCTCGGGTCTGCTTCATTGTTTCGCACCGGATCACCGCAACGCGGTCATCCCACTTCTGTGACCACACACACTTCGCGCAGCAAGGTCCGGATCCCATCGGCACGACACTCCCAAGTGGCTCCCCTCCCACGAAGCCTGCCGCAGCTTGTGGCGTGGATCAAGCAGCGCGACGCTGAGACAGGCGTGGGCGACGGAGACTGCAAGGTGGGTCAGTCGTCGTCGCGCCCTGCGATCTCGCGGCCGATGAAATCCTCGAAATCCGCGGCTTCGCGGAAATTGCGGTAGACGGAGGCGAAGCGGACATAGGCGACCTGGTCGATACTGGCCAGCGCCTGCATCACCAGTTCGCCGATCCTGACCGAATCGATCTCGGATTCGCCGGAGCTTTCGAGCTGGCGGACGATGGCATTGATCATGCGCTCCACCCGTTCCGGGTCCACAGGGCGCTTGCGGATTGCGATGTCGATGGAGCGGGCCAGCTTGTCACGGTCGAAGGGGGTGCGCTGGCCATTCTTCTTCACCACCGTCAGATCGCGCAACTGGATCCGCTCGAACGTCGTGAAGCGCCCGCCACAGCCGGAACAGGAGCGCCTGCGCCGGATCGCGGTATTGTCCTCCGTCGGGCGCGAATCCTTCACCTGGGTATCGGCATTCTGGCAATAGGGGCAGCGCATGACGGTGGTTCCTCGGTGTTGCTTCTTGCTTGTTGACCCCGGCCAGCCCTCTCCCCGTCCCGGCCATCCATTCAGGATAGTCCCTTGGCGGTCGGGAGGGGGAGAGGGCTGGCGCAGACTCCGCCTCTGGCGAATCCCTCAGATGATACCCTTCGTGTAGATCGGATGGCGCGCACAAAGCGCCATGACCGAGTCGCGGGCCTTTGCCTCGGCAGCGCCGTTGTCGCCGTTCGAAGCGGCATAGGCTTCCAGCACATCGGCGATCAGTGCGCCGACCTGGCGGAACTCATCGGTGCCGAAGCCACGCGTGGTCGCCGCCGGGGTGCCCAGTCGCACGCCGGAGGTCACCATCGGCTTCTCCGGATCGAATGGCACGCCATTCTTGTTGCAGGTCATGTGCGCGTTCTCCAGCGTGCGCTCCGCATCACGCCCGGTCACGCCCTTCGACCGCAGGTCGACCAGCATCAGATGCGTGTCGGTGCCGCCGGAAACGATGTCGAAGCCCCGGCCCATCAGCGATGCCGCCAGGGCCTGTGCATTGTCGACCACCTGCTGCGAATAGGCCTCGAAGTCCGGGCGCAGCGCCTCACCGAAGGCGACCGCCTTGGCGGCGATGACATGCATCAGCGGACCGCCCTGCAGGCCGGGGAAGACGGCCGAGTTGATCTTCTTGCCCAGAGCCTCATCGCGGGTGAGGATCATGCCGCCACGCGGTCCACGCAGGGTCTTGTGGGTCGTGGTCGTTGCTACATGGGCATGGTCCAGCGGATTCGGATGCACACCACCGGCCACCAGGCCGGCGAAATGCGCCATGTCCACCATGAACAGCGCACCAACCTCGTCGGCGATCGCGCGGAAGCGGGCGAAATCGATGAAGCGCGGGTAGGCGGAACCACCTGCGATGATCAGTTTCGGCCGGTGTTCCTTCGCCAGTCGCTCGACCTCGTCGAAGTCGATGCGGGCGTCTTCGCGACGCACGCCGTACTGCACGGCATTGAACCACTTGCCCGACTGGTTCGGCGGCGCCCCGTGGGTCAGGTGCCCACCGGCGGCCAGCGACATGCCCATGAAGGTATCGCCCGGCTTCAGCAGGGCCTGGAACACGGCCTGGTTCGCCTGCGCGCCGGAGTGGGGCTGCACATTGGCAAAGGAACAGTCGAAGAGCTTGCATGCCCGCTCGATCGCCAGCGCCTCGACCACATCGACATGCTCGCAACCGCCGTAATAGCGACGGCCCGGATAGCCCTCCGCATACTTGTTGGTCAGCACGCTGCCCATGGCCCGGATCACGGCGGGGCTGGCAATGTTCTCCGACGCGATCAGCTCGATCTCGTTCTGCTGTCGGCCGAACTCGGCATTGATGGCGTCATGGACAGCCTTGTCGTCCTGTTCGATGTTGGCGGACCAGATGGCTTCGCCCGCTGCAGCGGTGGCGACCATGTTCATGCGTGATGCTCCCTTGAAGCTCGAGATCGTTCTACCAGTCGAATCCGTTCCGGGCCTCAGCCCAGCTTGTCCACACGACGCTGGTGCCGTCCCCCGGCAAACGGCGTCTCCAGAAATGCCCGCACGCAGTCGCGCGCGGTCTCGGTGCCGATCACCCGTGCCCCCAGGGCCAGGATGTTGGCGTCATTGTGCTCGCGCGACAGACGCGCGGTGGTGATGTCGTGACATAGTGCGGTGCGCGCGCCCGGCACACGGTTGGCGGCGATGGAAATGCCGATTCCGGTGCCGCAGACGATGACGCCTGCTTCTGCCTCGCCCGCTGCCACGGCTTCCGCAGCCTTACGACCGAAATCCGGGTAGTCGACCGAATCCAGACTGTCGGTACCAAGGTCGAGCACGTCATGGCCCAGCCCCTTCAGTTCATCGCGCAGAGCCTCTTTCAGCTCGAAACCGGCATGGTCTGACGCAAGGGCAATCCTGGACATGAGCAGTTCTCGCGGCGACTGGGATCAGAAGCCGCGCTGTTACCACATCTGGTGGTCCGCCGCCAAGCACTGCCTATGCGGCATGGTGGGCCTGCACTGCAACCCTGCCCGCCGCTTGCCCCCGCGTACATGATCCGGTCTATCATTGGCCGAGGTTTGCGGGCAGGAAGGTCACGTGATGAAGGCCGTCGCCATCCGGGGAGGACAAAATGGGCGTCTACACGCACGAGCATCTGGAGATTCAGCGATCCGCGCGGAAGCTGATCGAGGAGGAGATCAATCCGCATGTGGACGCGTGGGAGGCCGAAGGCGCCTTCCCCGCGCATGAGGTCTTCAGGAAGTTCGGGAACATGGGTTTCCTGGGCATCCACAAGCCGGAGGAATATGGCGGTCTCGGCCTCGACTATTCCTACAACCTAGCATT
Source organism: Minwuia sp. (assembly GCA_029213165.1). GTDB lineage: Bacteria > Pseudomonadota > Alphaproteobacteria > Minwuiales > Minwuiaceae > Minwuia. The sequence goes on along the minus strand of JARGNO010000041.1, from coordinate 16,756 downwards.
CGCGGAGGCGCTGGGGAGCATCAATTGCGGCGGCGTGCCGATGGCGCTGGGTGTGCAGACCGACATGGCCACGCCCGCCCTCTCGAACCATGGCTCGGACGAGCTGCGCCGGGAATTCCTGGCTCCGGCCATCGCGGGCGAGATGGTTGCCTGCATCGGTGTCTCGGAACCCGGTGCCGGGTCGGACGTTGCATCGCTGAAGAGCTGGGCGCGCAAGGACGGCGACGATTACGTCATCAACGGCCAGAAGATGTGGATCACCAATTCGTTCCAGGCCGACTACATGGTCATGCTGGTGAACACCGACCCGGACGGGGCCGTGCACCGCAACAAGTCGCTGGTTGTCGTGCCGATGGATTCGCCCGGTGTCACCCGTGCGAAGAAGCTCGACAAGATGGGCATGCATTCCTCCGACACCGGCCTGATCTTCTTCGAGGATGTGCGGGTGCCGCAGCGCCACCGCATCGGCGACGAGAACAAGGGCTTCACCTATCAGATGCAGCAGTTTCAGGAGGAACGGATGTGGGCCATCGCCTCCGGCATCGCCGGGCTGCAGAAGGCCATCGACCAGACCATCGAATACACGGGCCAGCGTATGGTCTTCGGCAAACCGCTGCTGGACAATCAGGTGATCCACTTCCGCATGGCCGAACTGCAGACGGAAGTCGAGCTGCTGCGCAGCCTGATGGACCGCTGCATCGAGGAATATACCGCAGGCCGGGATGTCACACGCCTGGCCTCCATGGGCAAGCTGAAGATCGGCAGGCTGAAGCGGGAGGTCTACGACAGCTGCCTGCAGTACTGGGGCGGCATGGGCTACATGAATGACACCCCGATCAGCCGCATGTTCCGCGACGGTCGCCTGTCCTCCATCGGCGGCGGCGCGGATGAGGTGATGCTGTCCATCATCTGCAAGAGCATGAACATCCTGCCCGGCAAGCGGGGATAGGAGTCGTTCGCTGACCGTGCCTCCCGTCCGGGAGGCTCTGTCTGTCGACCGTTCCACCCCTCCTCCCCTCCCGGCCACCAACGGGAGGGGAGGAGGGGTGGAACGGTCAGCGCGCAACTCCGAATGATCGACCAGGAAGGAACCCACCATGACCGAAGATATCGTTCTCACCCGTCGCGAAGGCGGCGTCCTGCATGTCACCATGAACCGGCCCGATGCCCGCAATGCCATGTCGCAGGAGCTGCTGGACGGCATTGACGCCGCCATCGCCTCCGTTGCCGATGACCGGACCTGCCGGGCCATCGTGCTGCGTGGTGCGGGCAAGAGCTTTTCCGCCGGTGGCGACGTGCGTGGCTTCAAGGCGAGCCAGCAGACGGGCGCGGCGGACGGGACCGGCGGAGCCGACCCGATCGCCGAGCGCAACCGCCAGGGCGGTGCCTTCTTCCAGCGCATGGACCGCACGCCGCAGCCGCTGATCGTGGTCGCCGACGGTGCGGCGCTGGGCGGCGGTTTCGGGCTGGTCTGCGCCGCCGACATCGTCATCGCCACCCCACGCGCCCGCTTCGGCCTGACGGAGGCCCGTCTGGGCGTGTTGCCCGCGGCCATCCTGCCGGTGGTGATCGGACGGATCGGGGAGCGGCTGACCCGGCGGCTGGCAGTGATGAGCAACATGCTCTCAGGTGCCGAAGCGGTGGAGATCGGCATCATCGACTGGCTCTGCGAGGACGCGGATGCGGCGGAGGCGAAGGTGACTGAGGTTCTGGCCGAGATCCTGAAGGGCGCACCCGGTGCCATCGCCCGCGCCAAGACCGTGATCCGCGCCGTCCGCGATCATGATGTCGAGGCGGCGCTGGACATCGCCGCCACCCAGTTCGCCGCCGCCCAGCGCTCCGACGAGGCCACCGAAGGCGTCCAGGCCTTCATCGACAAGCGCCCGCCGAACTGGGCTTAGGGGTAGGCTGCGCAACGGGCGGGGAAATTCGCCCGGCCCGGCGATGATTCCACTCGCCAACCCCTCGGGATGGGTATAGAGGCACGCGCGGCGTGACGCGTGTCCGCCCGTCGCCCGTCCCGGAAACAGTCATGAAACATCATCACGCCGCCGCCCCTGCCCCGTTCGGAACTGTCCTTGGTCACGGCCCTGGCGGCACGCCGGTCTTTTCCTCCGACTATGATTCGGTGGACCGGGAGGCGATGCCGACGCGCCAGTCGTTCCACAGCATCGTCGACGGCGTCTACATGGGTTTCAAGTGGCAGTGCGTGGAGCGGGCGCGGCGCTGGATGTACCAGAACCTGGGCTATGTCTTCGAAGACATTGCCATGGCCTATGACATCTTCCGCCTGCGGCAGGTGAAGGTGATTGCTGACGGCAGCAGCCTGCCGCTGCATTCATTCCGCAATGGCGCCCTCCGCCTGCCGGAGCCCGGCTGCCTGCTGATCTGGAACGAGGGCGGGGAGTTCGAGGTGACCGGCCATGTCGCTGTGGTGACGGAAGTGCTGGCCGACCGCGTCCGCTGCATCGAGCAGAATGTGCATGATTCGGTCTGGCCGGAGGGGCAGAGCTGGTCCCGTGAACTGCCGCTGCGCCGCACGGCGGAGGGCGGATACTGGCTGGACTGCACCTACCCGGACGCCAGCATCCTCGGCTGGGTCATCCAGTCCGATGATGCCAGCGGCGCGGAAACGGACCTGGAGGATGATCCGGCACTCTACACCATCAGGCGCCAGACCCTGGATGCCGCGCCGGAGAGGGAAGTCGCATGGCTCGACCCTGCTGATCCGATCGATGCCAACTACATCGACCTGATGGGCGGGCAGGTGCTGTCGAAGGACCCGGCAGACATGCACGCCTATTACTGCATCAGCGAGACCGCGATGCGGGAGTTGCAGCGGGCCACCAACGAGTTGCACCGCATGTTCCTGCATGCCACCAACCATGTGCTGTCCGATGATGCGCTGCTGGCCCGGTTCAACCTGCCCCCGGCGCTCTGGTCGCGGGTCCGCCAGTCCTGGAACAACCGCCGCAATGAGATGATCACCGGACGCTTCGACTTCGCCATGCGGCCGGAGGGGCTGAAGGCCTATGAATACAACGCCGATTCGGCGTCCTGCTACATGGAGGCGGGATCGCTGCTGGGGCGCTGGGCCAGTGCCTTTGGCTGCACGGACGGGCGCGATCCGGGGGCCCGGCTGCATGAGATGCTGGTCAGCGCCTGGCGGGAGAGCGCCATCGACGGCGTGCTGCACATAATGCGCGACGACGATACGGAGGAAGCCTATCACGCCCTGTTCATGCAGCAGGCGATGCAGCAGGCCGGCCTTGCCTGCAAGATCGTGACAGGGGTCGAGGGGCTGCGCTGGGGTGACGGCGGCGAGGTTCTGGACGCGGATGGCGTGCCGATCCGCTGGGTCTGGAAGACCTGGGCCTGGGAGACCGCGCTGGACGAGATCCGCGAAGACCTGGCAGAGGACGAGGAGAACCTGCGTCTGCACCGCACCATCGACCGCGCCACCCAGCCGCCGCGCATTGTCGATGTGCTGCTGCGGGAGGGCGTGATGGTCTTCGAACCGCTCTGGACCCTGGTCACCAGCAACAAGGCAATCCTGCCCGTGGTGCGGGAGATGTTTCCCAGCAGCCGCTTCCTGCTGAACTGCGCCTGGGAACTGACCGACGAATTGCGGGCCGCAGGCTATGCTGCAAAACCCATCGTCGGCCGCTGTGGCGCCAATATTGCGCTCTACGACCATCGCGAGGATCTGGTGGCGGCGACGGAGGGCAAGTTCGAGAGCCGCGACACGATCTACCAGGAACTCTGGAAACTGCCCCGTGTTGCGGGCCGCAACGCGCAGATCCAGGCCTTCTCCGTCGCCGGTTCCTTCGCCGGCGCCGGCATCCGCCTCGATCCTGCGCTGATCATCACCACCGACAGCGACCTGCTGCCGCTGCGCGTCCTGCCGGACGCGGAGTTCCTGGCGCGGGAAACGAGGTGAGAGTCAGAGAACCGATAATCGGAACCCAAGCCTTACGAATCACAACTCGAGATGGTATTGTTATATTCAATACCTACTGGAGTGATTCTAATGGCGACCACAGGATCTTTGAAATGGCGTACCGCGCAGCATCTCGCGCTGCTGCTTGTCTGTGGCCTTCTCGTCGGCTGCGGCGCCGGTGACTTCGGGAAACCGGTGCAGCAGTTCGCCAAAGGCGTGACCGACACGCGTGAGGCCGTGCAGGAGTTGAGCGCCGGGATGGGGGAGCGGGCGCGGGCACGGCTGGTGGCCAGGCTGGGCGACCCGGGAACAGTGATAGGTCCGCGCGACGGAGAGTGCCTCGTCGCCAACTCATCGCGCTGTCGGATCGATGTCGGAGATGAGGTCTTCCCGCCGGAGACCCGGCTCAAGAACATTCTCGAGATCCTCGAACTTCTCGACCGTTACGCCGCGAGTCTCAATGTGATCGTCACACGAAAGACCGCCGAAGCGGTGACTGCAAGCGCCGGGGAAACTCTGGGCCATGTCGCCGCGATCGCGGAGAAGGCGGGACTGAAAGGCGACCTGAGCAACGTGACGGCGCAGAGCAATGTAACCAATCTGGCCGGGTTTTTCGTCACCGAGTATGTCGACTATGTAAAGGTCCGCGCCCTGAAGCGGACGACCGGCACCGCGCAGCAGCCAATCAGGGAAGTGGGCGAGATTTTCGGCGAGGCGAGCGCGTTCCTGGGTGATCTGGGCCGAACGGAGCAGGTAACGCTGCTGGACCGGAAGCTGGAGGAATTGCAAATCGCGCGGGAGGAGGGACGGATCAATCAGGCAGAGCGTCTGCTTACGGAGGTCGGTGAACTGGCGCTGAGCATTGACGCGTCCCCACAACACACGCCTGCGGCCGTGGTGACAGCGATGGTGGCGTCGCATGATGCGTTGGTCGAGGCGCTGCGGCGCGACGACCCGTCAATCGCCAATCTGCACAAGAACATGCAGCGGTTCGTCGCCAAGGGTGAGGAACTGAAGGCCCTTGTGGAGGCTTTCCTGAAATAGCTTCCCGCAGCACTGGAGGAGACGATGCCCCGCGAAACTGTCGAGGAAATTCTGGCGGACGCCAACGAAGCCCGCACCGCCTTGGGGGAACTGGAGCTTCTGGTCCAGAAGGAGATCAAGGACATCGAAGCCAAGGCGGCAGCGGAGCACCGCTGGCCCAATGCAGAAGAGAAGGCACGTCGCAAGAAGCTGCGGGCGCAGAAGGCAGAGATCGCCGAAAGTTTCCGTGGGCTTGCCGACATTACCCTGATGAGGCTGGACGACTCTGCCGATGTACAGAAGGTTCTCGCCCGTATGCAGACTGTCAATGATGACCTTGCCGAGGATCTTGAGGATCTGAAACAGATCGAAGGTATGGCCGCCAAGGCCGCGAAGGTGGCCGGGATTGTGGAGAAGATTGCAACGAAACTCGCTGGACTCGTGACCTGAAGGCCAGATGGCAATCCTCTGCCCCGCCTACCGCCCGGTGAAAGTCGCCGGGCGGCGTTCGATCATGGAAGCCAGGCCCTCCCGCGCGTCGGCGGTGCCGGAGAGTTCGGCGACGTTGCGGGCTTCCTCCGTGAAGCAGGCTTCCACCGGCAGGGCCTTGCCCTGACGCAGCAGCCGCTTCACGGCGGCCTGGGCCAGGGGCGGACCACTGGCCAGTTCGGTGGCAAGCGCCATCGCGGCGTCGAGCAGGTCCGCGTCGGGCACCACCCGGTTGACGATGCCGAGGTCCTTCGCCTCCGCCGCCGTCATGGTCGGGTTGGTCAGCAGGATTTCCATGGCCTTGCGGTGTCCGACCAGCGCGGGCAGTGTCGTGGTGGTGCCGGCGTCCGGGGACATGCCGACCTTCGTCGCGCCCGCCAGGAACTTCGCGCTTTCTGCCGCCACCACCAGATCCACGGCGCAGGCCATGCCGAAACCACCGCCGCCGGTCGCATAGCCCTGAATGGCCGCGATCACCGGCGCATCCAGCCGCATCAGCGCCTGCGCGGCATCCTGCAGCAGGGCCGTGGCGGTGCGGATATGGGCGGGCAGTTTCTCCCCCTTTGAGGCGAATTCCTTGATGTCGCCCCCGGCGCAGAAGTTCTTGCCCGCGCCGGTCAGCAGCACGGCGCGCACATCCTCCGACCCATGGCAGATCATGATTGCCTGATAGAGGTCGCGCAGCAGGCCGTTGTTCATGCCATTGGCATCGTTGGGGCGGTTCAGCCGGATATGGGCGATACCGTCCTGATGGCTGAGGAGGACATTGCCGTCGCCGACGGGTTCGGTTGGCAGGCTCATGATGGGTCTCCGGGTTGGGGCGGTTGTTTGCTGACCCCGGCCAGCCTTCTCCCGGTTTGTCGTTGGGCTGTTCCATCCCACTCCCCCACCCGGCCACCCAACAAGGGTACTCCCGTGGGTGGTCGGGTGGGGGAGTGGGATGGAACAGGCAGCAAACAGACTCCTGAGAGGGCTGGCCGGGGACCGATTCAGATAAGGAACGACAGCGTGAAGAGCGGCTTGTCATTGTTGACCAGGGCCACCTTCTTGCGGGCCATGCGAAAGCCGTCGGGTGTATCGCGCAGCAGATACTCCGTGCGTGCCGCCCAGAGTGTCTCCCCCCGCAGGCTGGATTCATAGACCATGACATTGCAGCCGACGCTGACCTCGTCACCCGTCTGATCCAGCACCTCGACATTGGTGATCAGATGGCGGATCGCGGACTTCGGGTCCTGGGTATAGCGCTTGCCGCTGAGCAGTTGCCGCACCCGCACCCCGATGCGGGACCGGTTGTCGTAGATGATCGACATCTGCTGTTCCGGGTCGATGTCATCGCCATTGGCGGGCAGCCAGTAGATCGCGTCGTCGGCCCAGAGGGCTTCCCAGGCCGCATATTCATGCTCGTCCTGCAGACGCGCCTCCGCGTAGATGAACTGTTCAACGCGGCGGGTCAGGTCTTGCTCGACCGTGATCATGCCCATCACGCGACCTCCATGATCTGGCGATAGTGACGCCATATCCCGCGCGACGGCACCTCGTCGGTGGCATGGCTGACTCGAAAGCCGTCGCTGTCCAGACGTTCGCGGTGTTCCCCGCGCGCCAGATAGAGCCATTCGGGATCGCGGGAGAGCACGCCGCGATGGGTACGCTCGTACATCTCGGAATCATCGGCCAGCAGGAATCCGGCCGGGCCGACGGAACCCATGGTCTGTTGGCGCAACCGGCGGTTCATGTCCGGTGCGCCCTTGAACTGCAGCGCCGTCACATGCTGCACGGTGTCATCCACCGCGCGGGGCTGCAGCACGAAGATCTGGATCTCGGCTATGAACAGGTTGGGAAAGATCATGACGTGCGGCGTGCCGTCGATCATCACCTGCCACGCCTTCTCCGGTCCATGCGCCTGCTCCATGGCCGCGACATAGTCGGGCAGGCGTTCAGGACTGGTGCCGAACCAGCTCAGCGGCTGGTCGCGCAGCCGGAACTCCGGGCGCAGGTCGATTTCCGTATGGCCATTGCCGAAGTCGCGGGTCAGCGCGGTGGATTTCGAGCCATAGAGACTGCCGATCCCGCTTTCCGTCACCTTGAAGACAGAGGCGTGGACAAATGCCGGGTGATACCCGTCGGTCTCGTTCTCCAGCACGAATTTCCAGTTCGCCTTCACCCGGTGCTGCAGGAACCCTGCGGTGATCTCGACCTCTCCCGTCGGTGAGGAATCGCAGAGCCGGTCCAGCGTCTCCGCCGCGCCGCCCAGATGTTCCTCCAGCGTTGGCCCGTCCGCGGCGAAGGAGCCGAAGACAAAGCCGCGATAGCTGGCCACGCGTGTGACCTTGCCCAGAGAGAGCGCCGACATGTCCTGGTCCTTGTAACCGTCGGCAAAGGCCGTGGCCTCCAGCCTGCCGTCATTGGCGAAGGTCCAGTTGTGGAAGGGGCAGGTGAACTTGCGCGCGTTGCCCTGCGCCTCCGTACAGACCTGGTTGCCACGGTGCGGGCAGCGGTTCTGCAGCAGGTTGATCTGCCCGTCTGCGCCCCGGGTCATGATGATCGGCTGCGGCCCGATGGACTTGGTGACGAAGTCAAAGGGCTTCGGCACCTCGCTCTCATGCCCGACATAGACCCAGGTGCGATACCAGATCCGCTGCAGCTCCATGCGGAAGATGTCGGCGTCGGTATAGAGCGACCCATGCACCCGGTCCTTTCCGATCAGGGCGGCGAAGTCCGGTGCTTCCGGGCGGGTCATGACATTCATCGGGCGCGCTCCCTGTCGGTTGGCGGCTGGTGCTTTATTCATTGAACGGCTGTCCGGTTTATAATACAAGGATCGGAACGCTGCAATGCCCAACCTTCGGTGCACGTCGGTTGGCGACACGGAACGGGGAGACGACGAATGGCCGGACCAGAAACGAACATGCTGCATCCAGAGATCGAGGCGCTGGACCACGACGACCTGCTCGCGATCCAGAACACCAAGCTGACCACACTGGGGCAGCGGCTGGCGCAGTCCCCCGAATGGGTGGAACATTTCCGTGAATCCGGCCTGCATCCGAATGACCTGTCGGACCGGCAGGCGCTGGACAGCCTGGGGTTCCTGGAGAAGTCGCAGCTGCGCGACCGCTACCCCTTTCCCATGCTGGGCACCACGACGGAGAAGGTGGAGCGGTTCTGCGCTACCTCCGGCACGACAGGCCTGCCGGTGCTGTTCGGCTATACCCGTGATGACATGCAGGTGCTGCTGGCCCGACAGGTGGCGCGGCAACTCCATGCCCACGGCTGCCGCCCCGGCGACCGGGGCTACAATGGTTTCGGCTTCGGGCTCTGGGTCGGCGGGCTGGCCTACGACCTGGGCATGGCGGAGCTTGGCATGACCAACTTCCCCGTCGGGCCGGGTCGCAGCGATCTGGTGGTCGAATGGATGCGTGACATGGAATGGTCGCTGGCCACGGTATCGCCGGTCTTCCTCGCCACGCTGATCCGCACCAGCCAGGAAAAGGGCATCGATCCGAAGACCGACTGGAAATTGCGTCGTGCGGTGATCGGCGGGCAATCCGTCTCCCGCGCCTTCCGTGATGAGCTGGAGGCCGGTCTGCCGCAGGACTTCATGACCTTCAACACCTATGGCACGACGGAGGCCGGTGGCCCCATCGTCGCCGCCTCCTGCCCCTGGAGCCATGCCCGCGACGAGATGCACCTGATCAACGAGGACACGGTGCTGACCGAGATCCTCGATCCGGAGACGTTCAAACCCGTTGAACCGGGTGAGGTGGGCGAGATCGTCGTGACCACGCTGGACAAGCAGGCGTCACCGGTCGTGCGCTGGCGCACCCGCGATCTGGTGCGCCTGTCGGAGCACCCCTACGACTGCCCCTGCGGACGTCGCGGTATGCGCAATATCGGTCGGATCATCGGACGCTCCGATGACATGCTGAAGGTGCGGGGCGTCATCGTCTATCCGTCACAGGTGGAGGACGTGATCGCCACCACGCCGGGAACGGTGAAGGAAGCCTGGCAGATCTATGTCGACACGCCGGGCAGCGCGCCGAAACAGATCGTCGTGGCCATCGAGAAGGAACGCAGCCACAACGGCTCTGGCGACGAACTGGCCGACGCCGTGGGCCGCAGCCTGACCAGCCGTCTGGGCCTGAAGGTACCGGTGGAATGCCACGAGGAAGGCACCCTGCCCCGCTATGAGGCGAAGGCGCAACGGGTTCTGGTCCGCGAGTGAGAGAAGGCAGGGTCAGGTTCGGTACGTGGTGGCGGATCCTCACTTGCCTTCCCCCCTTGCGGGGGAAGTGGCCGCGCAGCGGTCGATGGGGGATGAAGCCGCAGGCTGCTGCACTGTGGATGAATCATCGCAGTTCGGCTTCGCCGATTCACCCCCATCCCGGCCTTCCCCCGTCGAGGGGGAAGGGGTAGCACACCGTCTCTGACCACCGGCAGACCGCAGACAGAAGGATCAGACGATGGCGCGCAAGCAGGCCGAGAACTACGGGGCGATCCGCCGTCGCATCATGGCCTGCGCCGCGACCGAGTTCGCCCGGCAGGGATATGCAACGACCAGCATTGCCGACCTGGCCAAGGCAAACGGCGTGTCACGCGGCCTGCTCTACCACTATTTCGCCTCCAAGGAGGCGCTGCTGCAGGAAATGCTGAACAGCCATCTCGACATGATGCTGGACGCCGCGACCGTGGCGGCGGAGCAGGGTGCGAGTGCGCAAGACCGGTTCCGTTCCACCGTGCGCACCATCGTCGGCATCAATGCCGGGTCTCGCGACCTGCAGGTGGTGCTGCTGCATGACCTGCAGCACCTGGGCGCAGCGGAACGGGCTGAGATCGTGGCCAAGCAGCGCCACATCATCGCCGTGCTGCGGGACCGCATCCGCGATTGCGACAGTACCGGCCACATCACCGGCCGCACCCTGATGGCCCAGACCATGATGTGCGTCGGCATGATCAACTACACCTACCTCTGGTACGATCCGGCAGGGCCGGTGGGGCCGGACGAATATGCCGACATGGTCGCCGACACCTACCTGGCGGGGCTGGAAGCTGAGCGGGGCTAGGATGGTACGCGCCTGATCTCCGTGATCCGGTCCACCGCCGTCCCTGACTCGAACGCAGTAAGGTTCCCGATCATCCGCAGGTCCGGCATTCCCTTGCGCAGTTCTGTCTGCTGCATGGCCACGACCTCCGCCCCGACATCGCGCCCACCCTGCGCGCCGCGTTCACGATTGCGCGCAACGCATGTGGCCGCGTCCAGCAGGAAGGCGAAGGTCACCACCGGCGCATGGAACCGCCTGGCGAAGGCAAGAAGGGGTTTCCTGTCACCCACCCTCAGATTGGTGGCATCGATGACCGTCAGGCGACGGGCGGCCAGGCGCTTCCTGGTGATCAGGTGCACCAGTTCGAAGGCCGCAACGCTCGCCGACTGGTCGGCTTCATCATCAGAGACCAGCGCGCGGCAGGCATCGGAGGACACGATCTCCGTCGGGCGGAAATGCCGGGCGGCAAAAGTCGACTTGCCTGCGCCCGACGCCCCGACCAGCAGGACGAGGCAGAAATCGGGGATGGTCAGGACCGTCTCCGCTACGTCCATCGCCTCAGGCGAGGCCGAGTTTCTCGGCCAGGCCGATGCGCTGCAGCTTGCCGGTGGCGCCCTTCGGGATCTCGTCGAGGATCAGCAGCTTGCGCGGCACCTTGAAGTCGGCCAGTCGCGTGGCCACGAAGTCGCGGATCTCGCGGTCCGTGGCGCTCGCCCCTTCGCGCAGCACCACGGCGGCGGCGACTTCCTCTCCCAGCTTCGGATGCGGCATGGCAAAGGTGACGACCTGGGCCACGGCCTCGTGATCCATCAGCACCTCATCCACTTCCCGCGGCGAGATCTTCTCGCCGCCGCGGTTGATGATCTCCTTCAGGCGGCCAGTGATGCTCAGGTAGCCGTCCCCGTCCAGTACGCCCTGATCCCCGGTGCGGAACCAGCCATTGGTGAAGTTCTCCGCGTTCGCCTTCGGGTTGGCTTCGTAGCCTGCGGTGACATTGGGGCCACGGATGACGACCTCCCCCGTCGCGCCCTGCTCCATCAGATTGCCGTCCGGGTCCATGATGGCGACCTCCGGCCCGGCAGCGATGCCAACGGAGCCGGGCTTGCGCGCGGCGGGCGGCAGGGGGTTGGAGGCCATCTGGTGCGCGGCCTCCGTCATGCCGTAACTCTCGATCACCGGGCAGCCGAAGGTTTCCTCCAGTTCCGCCATCACCTGCGGCGGCAGCGAGGAAGAGGAGGACCGGATCAGCCGCAGCGGCTGGGCCGCGATCAGCTCGGCGTTGCGCCCGGCGCGGCTCAGGATCGCCTGATGCATGGTCGGCACTGCCGTATACCAGTTGGGTTTCGACACCTCCATCCAGGTGAAGAAACGCAGGGCATTGAAGCCGGGGCTGCACCAGACGCTGGCACCCGCCGCCACCGAACTCAGCACCGCCGCAATCAGGCCATGGATGTGGAACAACGGCATGATGTTGAGGCAACGGTCCGCCGCCGTCAGGTCCAGCGCGGCACGGATGTGGTGGGCGCTGGCCGCGACATTGGCCTGCGACAGGGGCACGATCTTCGGCCGTGACGTGGTGCCGGAGGTATGCAGCACCAGCGCCACATCATCCGCCGTCGCCATGCCACCCGCCTGCGGAGCCGACGCTCCGGCAGGCCCGGCAAGGTCGAACAGTCCGGCGGCATCGTCCGTGCGCGGAGTCAGGCGCAGGATCGCGACGCCACGCTTCTCCGCCGCCGCGACGGCATCACCATCATAGTCATCTGCAACGATCAGGGCCTTCGCGTTCAGGTCATCCAGATAGAAGTCGAACTCATCGGCCCGATAGGCCGGATTCAGCGGCGCCGTGGTCGCCCCGCAGGCGACCGTCAGGAAGGCTGTCGCCATCTCCGGCCCGTTCGGCAACACGATGGCCACCCGGTCGTTGCGCCCGATGCCGAAACCGTTCAGGTCCGCCACCACCTTCGCCGCAAAGTCCCGCAACCCGCCATGGGTCAGGTCCGCGCGACCCTCCGCGCCAATGGCCGGCGCATCATCCGCGCCCGTGTCCAGCAGTTGCCGCAAGCTATTGGCCATGGAAGTCCCCCCGATCTGCCCGTTCGATGCACTTCTGTCAGTGGGATGCTTTACACCAGTCAGCCGTTCTGTTCCATCCAGCGGCGCAACCGTTCCGGATCAGTGCCGAGAAAGGCAAAGGGCCCCCGCCGGTGCAACACCGTGGCGGCGTCCTCCGCCCACTCATGGCGGACCACCCATTCAACCTCGCGGCCAAACAGCCCCCCGCCCAGGTCCTCCCCCAGATCGGCATCCCTGTGCACCCCGTCCAGCATCTCCGGCACGGAGGCACCATGGCGGGAGATCAGGGTGCGGATGTAGGCGGCATCCAGATGGGCCCAGGTGGCCGCAACCCGGTTGGCGAACAGGCCATAGCCGCCATCCATGCCGCCGTCGTGCAGCGGACCGGCGCTGGCGGAGAGTCCCTCCGCGCAGGGCAGCAGGTCGCGCAGACATGCGGTCTCGCCGACGCTGCCCGCCGTCACCGTGCGCAGGGTCGCGCGCCGGGTGAGTATCGCAGCCAGCAACCCTTCCAGATCCCTGCCAGTGGAAACCTCGCCGCCCGCCGGGACATGTGCCAGCATCAGGTCGTTGGGCATGGGAACGAGACTCAGCGGCCCGGCAACCGTGGGCAGTTCGTGCAGGCCGACCATTTCCGGCCAGGGTCGGGCAAGTACGGAATAGAGGCTCGTCGCCCCCTTGGCTTCTACCGCGCCACCACTACTGCCCTGCGTGACCTGGCCGCCCAGCCGTACGGCGTCCCGCGCCAGGGCAACCGTCAGTCGGGTGATGTCGGTCAGCGTGGCCTTCGCGACCTGATACGTCCCCTCCGGTGCCGCCAGAATGCCGCTGACCAGCCTGTCGGACGCATCGAGAGTCTCTCCCGGACGTGACCTGCCACCACCGAACAGGCGGCGCAGGCCGCGCGTCCTGGGTGCAGGGCGCAACATGCGGATGGGCTGGACCAGATGGGGCACCGCAGTCGTCAGCCAGTCCGCCAGCGCCTTCTCGGCCGCAGACTCGGATGGAAACAAGAGATCGCACGGCAACGGAATGGCCGGGCGGTCTGTCAGGCCCGCGTGGAAGTGCCAGTCACGTGGCAGTCCGCCAGTTGCCGCCTGCCAGGCCCGGAACGCGTTGATGATACCGGGGCCTTCCAGCAGGTCGCTGCCCCCGGCCAACCCCATTGATCAGGCGCCGAGCACCGGGAAGGAGCGGATGAAGTCGCGGATGCGCGGCTGGATCTCCGTGCGCCAGCGACCACCATTGAAGACACCGTAGTGGCCAACACCATCCTGGATGTAATCCATCTGCTTCTTGGCCGGGATGTTGATGCACAGGTCATGGGCCGCCTGCGTCTGGCCGATACCGGAAATATCGTCCTTCTCACCCTCCACCGTGAACAGGGCGGTCTTGCTGATCTTCGTCAGATCGACGCGCCGTCCCCGATGCATCATCGTGCCGTTCGGCAGGTCGAACCGCTGGAACACCACCTCCAGCGTCTGCAGATAGTATTCAGCGGTCAGGTCCAGCACCGAGAGATACTCGTCGTAGAATTTCCGGTGACCATCGGTGGAATCGCCGTCGCCCGCGATCAGCCCCTCATAGAGCTTCTTGTGCGCATCGATATGGCGGTCGAGGTTCATCGTCATGAAACCGGTGAGCTGCAGGAAACCCGGATAGACCGGGCGCATGAAACCGGCATGCGGCAGCGGCACACTGGTGATGACGTTGTTCTTGAACCATTCGATGGGCCGGGATGTCGCCAGGTCGTTCGGCACTGTCGGGCTTTTCCGCGGATTGATCGGGCTGCCCATGATCGTCAGGGTCGCCGGGGTCGCGGCGTCATTGTCTTCCGACATCAGTGCCGTGGCGGCAAGGACCGCCGGACCGGGCTGGCAGACGGCGATGACATGGGTATTCGGCCCAAGCACCCGCAGGAAATCAATGACATAGTCGATGTAGTCGTCCAGATCGAAGTTGCCTTCAGACACCGGCACATTGCGCGCATCACGCCAGTCGGTGATGAAGACCTCATGCTCCGGCAGCATGGCGGCAACCGTGCCACGCAGCAGGGTCGCGTAATGCCCGGACAGGGGCGCCACGATCAGCACACGCGGGTCGGCACGACGCCGGTTCAGGCTGCTTGTATCGCGGGAGAAATACTTGAGCTGACCGAAAGGCTTGCGATAGATCACCTGTTCGGTCACCGGTACGGGCGCACCATCAATGGTGATCTCGTCCAGTCCGAAGGATGGCTTGCCATAGCGACGGGTAATGCCCTCGAACACATCAGCCGCCGCCGCAATGGCGCGGCCCTGCGCCGAATGCGCAACCGGGTTCATGGGGTGACGCAGCATCATCTGGGTCATGTGCGCCGCAGCGCGCCACGGCTTGATCGCCGCGTGGTTCAGTTCGTACATCTGGTAGAGCAAACTGGGTCTCCCGATTGCGTCGCGAATCAAAGGATAACGGATATCCTTCTCTCTTCGTATTGTGCAGCGCACAATAATGTCACGGGCTTGTCAAGTATGGCTGTCACCATGCTGTCATGCGGTGGCTGTCGAAACGGTTAACGCGAGCGTGATTGGCGGCCTGCGGGGTGGCGGATACCATTTGTCCTTCATGCAATCTGGCAGGAGAGACCGACATGTATGCGCGCAGGACTGTTCTGAAAGGGGCCGCCAGCCTCCCTCTGGCCGCCATTCTGGCCGATCCCATGCTGGCGCGGGCCGCCGCACACGGCCTGCAGGATGTTTCCATCACCACGGCTGGCGGAAAGTCGGTCCATGCCGCACTCGCCCTGCCCGCGACAGCGCCTGCCGCTGCGGTTCTGCTGATCCATGAATGGTGGGGCCTGAACGACCAGATCAAATCCGTGGCCGCCAGGCTGGCGGAGGAAGGCTATGTGGCGCTGGCCGTGGACCTCTACGACGGCAAGGTCGCAACCGACCCCGGTGACGCCCGCAGCTACATGGGCCAGGTGAATGGCGGCGAAGCCACGGACACCCTGGCGAGCTGGATCGGCTGGCTGAAGGATCACGAGAAGACGAATGGCAAGGTGGCAACGGTCGGCTGGTGCTTTGGCGGCGGCTGGTCGCTGAATGCCTCCATTGCCGCGCCGGTGGATGGCACGATTGTCTACTACGGCAATGTCAGCCGGAAAGCGGCGGACCTGAAGGCGCTGAAGGGTCCGGTTCTGGGCCATTTCGCGACCGAGGACCAATGGATCAACAAGGCCATGGTCAGTGGCTTCGAGGCGGAAATGAAACAGGCCGGGAAATCCCTGACCGCGCATTGGTACGACGCCAACCACGCCTTCGCCAATCCGACCAGTGCCCGCTATGACGAGGCTGATGCCGCGCTGTCCTGGCAACGGACGCAGGCATTCCTGAAGGAAACGCTGGGGTGATCACCCTGCGGCAGTATCCGGCGGCCCTGGGATTGCCGAACCCCAGCCCGTTCTGCATGAAGGCGGAGATCCTGCTGAAGATGTCGGGGGCACCATTTGTCGTGGATACCGTGAACGACCCGCGCAAGGGGCCGAAGGGCAAGCTGCCCGCCGCCAGCTTCGACGGGGGCCCGATGATCGGGGATTCGGAGCTGATCCGCCGCGAAATGACACGCCGCCTGGATTTCGACCCGGATGCGGCGCTGGACGGGCGGCAGAAGGCGTCGGCCCATGCGATCGCACGCCTGCTGGAGGAAAGGCTCTACTGGGCCATCGTCCACACGCGCTGGATGGATCAGGCAACCTACAACCGGATTGCCCGCGACCTGTTCGGGGCCATGCCGCCGGTGATCCGGTCGGTCATCAAGGTCATCGCGCAGCGCAAGGTACGGTCCAACCTTGCCGGTCACGGACTGGGCCTGCATGACGTGCAGGACATCATGGCCTTCGGCAAGGCCGACATCGATGCCTGCGCGGCGCTTCTGGGGGATCAGGACTGGTTCATGGGTGCTGAACCGACCGGCGTGGATGCGACAGGTGTCGCCTTCCTGGCCAATGTGCTGGTACCCGCGTTCGACAGCCCGTTGAAAACGGCGCTGCGGCAACACGCGAACCTGGTCGCCTATGTGGAGCGTGGCAGGGCGCGGTGGTACCCGGATTATCCGTCCTGGGGCTGAGAGAGGTCCTGTTGCGGACTGCGCCATCCCACTCCCCCTCCCGGCCACCCAGTTCAGGATACTTGCGTGGGTGGCCGGGAGGGGG
>JARGNO010000040.1 GCA_029213165.1 Minwuia sp. | reverse complement strand
GACACTCCTGGGTACCCGGGTCAAGCCCGGGCACGACACCGGAGGGGTGGGGTGGTGGCGACCTTCAGGCGAAGGCGTAGGCGCCACCCTTCTCCAGTGCGGTCTGCCAGGCCGGGCGCTTGTGCAGGTCGGCGATCCAGCGGTCCACATTGGGGAAGGTTCCGCGCTTGCCGAAGGGACCGAGGATCTCACCGACGAAGCTGAGGTTGATGTCGGCGCCGGTCAGGCTGTCGCCAATCAGGAATTCACGCCCTTCGAGGTGACGGTTGATGTAGCCGACATGATTGGCGATCTCGCTCTCGATACGCGGATGCAGCGGCGCACCAGCCTCCCCCAGGCGACCGACATACATGAACAGCATCAGCGGCAGCATGGCGGAGCCTTCCGCGTATTGCAGCCACTGGACATAGCTGTCGTAATCGGCCGTTGCCGGGTCCGGCTGCAGCTTGCCGCCGCCGTGGCGACGGATCACGTAGTCGATGATGGCGCCGGATTCGATGATCGTGTGATCACCCTCCGTCAGCACGGGCGACTTGCCCAGCGGATGCACCGCGATCAGCTCCGGCGGAGCCAGGTTGGTTTCGGCGTTGCGCTGGTACTTCTTCAGTTCGTAGTCAAGGCCCAGTTCCTCCATCAGCCAGAGAATGCGCTGGGAACGGGAATTGTTCAGGTGATGAACGGTCAGCATCGGATTGTCCTTGTTCCTGTCTGTGCTGGCACGGTAGTTCAGCAAGGCGGCATTGTCTGCAACACCTCACCAACCAGGTACAACGATCCCGTGATCAGGACCCGCCGGCGCGGGTTGATCAGTTCAAGGGCCTGCTGCCAGCTTGGTGCATGCTGTCCTGCCAGCCCGATCTCACGCGCGATTGCCGCGATCCGGTTGGGTGAGGACGGTGTACCGACAGCATAGGGCGGCTGATGCAGGATGGGCACGCCTGTGACCACCGGATTGAGGTGAGCGAAGGCGCTGAGGAATGGTGCCACCGGCCGATTGTCCAGAATGCCGACAACCAGGGTCAGTGGCAGGGAAGGCAGGGCGGCAAGCGCCGCCGCGGCGGCTGTTGCGGCATGGACATTGTGACCGCCATCCACCCATATCTGGCGAGCAATGTCAGGATGCCGGACCTGATGGAAACGCGCCGGCAGGCGAACACCGGAAAGGGCCGCCACCGTCCCGGCATCCGGTGGTCTGACGACACCCGCTCGCTCGGACAGGACTTCCATCACCGCAACCGCCAGGGCCGCGTTCCGCCACTGGTGATCACCGTGCAGCCCAGGTGGCGGCAAAGACAGACGCCGTATCCCCTCATAGGCACCGGTTGCACTGTCGATGGACCAGTCCCGCCCTGCCAGGTGCAGGGGGCAGCCGAGAGCCTCCGCTGCACCCTGTACGACCGCCACCGCATCCGCGTCCTGGGGATTGGCAACGACAGGCACACCGGCCCGGAATATACCCGCCTTCTCCCGCGCGATACTGGCCGTATCGGGTCCGAGAAAGGCCTGATGGTCCAGATCTACCGGAGTGACGACGCTGACACAGACCTCCGGCACGACATTGGTCGAATCCAGCCGCCCCCCCATGCCGCATTCCAGCAGCAGCACGTCAGCCGGTGAATTCGCAAAGCACAGGAAGGCCGCTGCCGTCATGGCCTCGAAGACCGGCAGCGGCGCGCCATCGTTGACGTCGGCGACCTGCGTCAGTGCCTGGGCATATGCCTGATCGCTGATCTCTCCATCAGCCAGCAGAACCTGTTCCGTCGGGCGGGAAAGATAGGGTGAGATGAAACGCTGAACCTTCACGCCCTGCTGCGACAGCATCGCATTCAGGCAGGCGACCACCGATCCCTTGCCGTTCGTACCAGTGACATGGACGATGGGCGGCAATCGCCGGTGCGGCGCACCCAGGCGTTCGAGAAGTATCGGCAGACGTTCCAGGTCGAACTCGATCCGTCGGGCACCCAGACGCGTGATCCGTTCCAGCGCAGCGTCGGTGAGCGGTGTTCTCACAATGCCTTTTCAGGCGCCTCCCCGGTGTCTTCACCCACTTCGTCGGCGTCGGCCACTGGCTCATCCACCGGGTCGGGTTTGGCCACCGCCTCCGGCGGGGGCAATGAGACAGGCGGCGCGACCATCGGCTCCCGCATCAGCGAAAGGATGCGCGCAAGGGTCTCTGCCAGTTCATGGCGATGCACGACCATGTCCACCATGCCATGTTCCAGCAGGTATTCGGCACGCTGGAAACCATCCGGCAACTGCTCCCGAATCGTCTGCTCGATGACCCGTGGGCCAGCGAATCCGATCAGCGCCCCCGGTTCGGCAATCGCCACGTCGCCGATCATCGCGAAGGACGCGGTCGTGCCGCCCGTGGTCGGGTCGGTCAGCACACTGATATAGGGCAGACCCTTTTCCTTCAGCCGCTGGATCGCCACCGTGGTGCGGGGCATCTGCATCAGGGACAGGATCCCCTCCTGCATCCGCATTCCACCGGATGCGGCACAGACGATCAGCGCCGCGTCTTCCTGCACCGCCCGCTCCGCCGCCGCGACAATCGCCTCCCCTTCACCGGGGGAAACGGAGCCGCCCATGAAGAAGAAATTCTGCGCCGCAACCACGGTTGGCTGACCACCGATGCGGCCCAGACCCGCCTCCACCGCGAAGTCGGCTTCCGCCGCACTGCGCGCGTCCTTGATCTGGTCGGGATAGCGCCGGGAGTCCTTGAACTTCAGCGGATCCATTGGCGGTTGCGGCGTCTTCAGACGCTCGAACTCAGCATCATCGAACAGCAGCCCCAACCGCTGCGATGCCGTGAGGCGCATGTGGTGGTCGCAATGCGGGCAGACCCGGAAACTCTGCTCCAAGTCGCGATGGAACACCATCTGCCCGCAGGCGCGGCATTTCTCCCAGAGATTGTCCGGGCCATCCTTGCGGCGGCCCAGACCAATCTTGGGCAGGACACGGTTGGTCAGCCAGCTCATGCGTCAACGCACTCCCGATGGGGACCATTGTTGCTCAAGGGGATACCTCCGTTCGATCCATGTCCACGACAGCTGTCCATCATGCAGAACGTACACCATCGGCAAGGGCTGTCACCAGTTCGACCACATTGGCAACTGCCGCATCACGGTCATCCCCGGCCCGCCCCACCTGTTCGACGATGGCCGTCCCCACCACGGCGGCATCGGCGCACCGGGCCACGGCCGCCGCCTGTTCGGGCGTCTTGATGCCGAAACCGACCGCGACCGGCAGATCGGTATGCCGTTTCAGCCGTTCGACCGCTGCCGAGACCGCACCGGTATCCATATGGCCTGCACCGGTTATTCCGGCAACGGAGACATAATAGACAAAGCCGGAGGTATTCCGCAGGACTGTCGGCAGCCGCTTGTCGTCGGTCGTGGGCGTCGCCAGCCTGATCAGCGAAATGTCCTGCGCCGCAGCGGCAGACAGCAGCTCGGCATCTTCCTCCGGCGGCAGGTCAACGATGATAAGGCCGTCAACCCCGGCAGCGGCGGCATCCACCGCAAACGCGGCAATACCGTGGTTCAGCACCGGGTTGAAATAGCCCATCAGCACGATCGGCGTATCCGCATCGGTCTTGCGGAACCGGGTCACCAGTTCCAGCGTCCGTTTCAGGGTCTGGCCATTGGCCAGCGCCCGCAGGCCAGCCACCTGGATCGCGGGACCGTCCGCCATCGGGTCCGTGAAGGGCATGCCGATCTCGATCACATCGGCCCCGGCACCCGGCAGGGCCTCCAGGATACGTGCGGAAGTCTCGAAATCCGGATCTCCACCCATCACGAAGGTGACCAGACCGGACCGGCCCTGCGCCTTCAGCGCCGCAAAGCGACGTGTGATACGCGCGCTCACAGCTTCACCCCCAGGGCGTCGGCGACCGTGAAGACATCCTTGTCACCCCGTCCACACATGTTCATCAGGATGATGTGGTCCTTCGGCAGTGTCGGCGCAACACGGGCGACATGGGCCAGCGCATGTGACGGCTCCAACGCCGGGATGATGCCTTCCAGCTTCGAGCAGAGCTGGAACATCTCCAGCGCCTCCTGATCCGTGGCAGAGACATATTCGACCCGCCCGGTATCCTTCAGCCATGCATGTTCCGGCCCGATGCCAGGATAGTCGAGACCGGCGGAGATCGAATGCGCCTCCTCGATCTGGCCATCGTCCGTCTGCAGCAGATAGGTCTTGTTGCCGTGCAGGACGCCAGGGCGCCCCCCGGTCAGGGATGCGGCGTGCTTGTCCGTGTCCACGCCATGCCCTGCCGCTTCGACACCGACGATCTGAACCTCGGGATCGTCGAGAAACGGATGGAACAGACCCATGGCGTTCGATCCGCCGCCGATGCAGGCGACGATCTGGTCGGGCAGACGCCCTTCCTTCTCCATCATCTGTTCCCTGGCCTCGTTGCCGATGACGGACTGGAAATCACGCACCATCGCCGGATAGGGGTGCGGCCCGGCAACCGTGCCGATGATGTAGAAGGTGTCGGAGACATTGGTCACCCAGTCCCGCAGCGCCTCGTTCATCGCGTCCTTCAGGGTGGAGGAACCGGAGGTGACGGGGACGACTTCCGCCCCCAGCAGCTTCATCCGGAACACGTTGGGCGACTGCCGTTCCACGTCCACCGAGCCCATGTAGACATGGCAGGGCAGGCCGAAACGGGCCGCGACGGTCGCGGTGGCCACGCCATGCTGTCCGGCACCGGTCTCGGCGATGATGCGCGGCTTGCCCATGCGCCGTGCCAGCAGGATCTGGCCCATGCAGTTGTTGATCTTGTGTGCGCCGGTGTGATTCAGCTCGTCACGCTTGAAGTAGATCTTCGCGCCGCCGAAATGCTCCGTCAGGCGCTCCGCGTAATACATCGGGCTTGGGCGTCCGACATAGTCTCGCAGATAGTAATCCAGTTCCTCCTGGAAGGTCGGGTCCGCCTTGGCCGCCTCATAGGCCTCATCCAGTTCCAGGATCAGCGGCATCAGGGTCTCGGCGACGTAGCGTCCGCCGTAATCACCGAAATGCCCGGTCCCGTCCGGGCCATTGCGAAAGCTGTTGGGATTGTTGTTCACAGTCATTGGATTGCATCTTTCTGATACCCGGCCATCGCCGGGAAAAGGTCTGTCACACCGCGTGGACGGCCTGCAGGAAGGCCGTGATCCGTGCGGGATCCTTGTGGCCGGGGGCGCGCTCGACACCGGATGAAACATCCACCCATGCTGCGCCGCTGATACGGATTGCCTCCGCCACATTCGTCGCGTCCAGCCCGCCGGACAGCATCCATGGATGCCGCCAGTCGCGCCCTGCCAGCAGCCGCCAGTCGAATGTCAGCCCGTTGCCACCCGGCAGGGCATGCCTTGCATCATCCGGCGCCTTGGCATCGAACAGCAGCCATGACGCGGCGCTGTCGTAATCCCCGACAGCGCCGAAATCCTCCGCATCACGAATCTTGAAGGCCTTCATGGTCGGCAGGCCGGTAAGGCGGCCGATTTCCGCCACCCGCTCCGGCGTTTCCGACCCGTGCAACTGCACCAGGTCCAGCGGGACCCGGGCGAGCACGGCGTCCAGCAGCGCATCATCGGGATCGACGAACAGCCCGACCTTCTGCACCGTGACCACCTCCGCGCCTGCCTCCGCCAGCAATGCAGCAGCCTGTTCCGGGGTCACGGCACGGGGGGACGGGGCATAGAACACCAGTCCGATGGCATCTGCGCCACCGCCAAGCGCCGCCCGCAGGGAGGCACTGTCGTTCAGGCCACAGATCTTTGTCCGCACGGCCATCAACCGATCTCTTCCAGGATGGCCCGCGCGGCGGCAGCCGGATCGTCTGCACCCGTGATCGGGCGACCGATCACCATGCGGCTGGCGCCGGCCTGCATCGCCTCCGCCGGGGTCATGACCCGCTTCTGGTCACCCAGCGCAGCACCGGCGGGACGGATTCCCGGGGTTACCAGCAGCGGCTCCCCGCCCAGCGCGGCGCGCAGTGGCGCAATCTCCCTGGGGCTGCAGACCAGTCCGTCGGCACCATTCGCCATGGCCAGCCTGCCCAGCCGCACCACCTGTGCCTCAGCCCCACCGGCCACGCCGGTATCGGCAAGGTTGGCGTCACTCATGCTGGTCAGTACCGTCACCGCCAGCAGTTTCGGGCGGCTGGCACCAAAGCCCTCCGCCGCTTCCCGCGCCGCGGCCACCATCGCGGCACCTCCGGAGGCATGCAGGGTCATGAATGCAGGCGCGAGACTGCGCGCCAGCGAAGTGACCGCACCGGCGACCGTATTGGGGATGTCATGCAGCTTCAGATCAATGAACAGGGGCAACCGTTCCCGGATGGCCTGGGGCAATACATCGTGGACACCCTGAGGGCCGTTCGCCATGAAGAACTGCTTGCCCAGCTTGATGCCGCCCACCGCACCGGCAAGCGTCGCGGCAAGGTCGCGCGCCGTCGCCACGTCGTCGGTATCGATCGCCACGAAGATCGGGTTGCTGGAGACTGGATCAGACATGAGGGCGTTATAGTCATCCTGAACGCCCGACAAAACAAAACTGTGCCGAGACGGAGAGATTTTCGCTTTCGGGCCACAGGTGCGCGCGCCAGATAGGAAGCAGCAACGAAACCAGCGGAGGAAATCATGGCCACGGCAACAGCATACGCACCACGCCACATAGAAGCGGAATCGATGGCACCGGTTCCCGCAGTGCGTGCCGACATCGTCTACACGGTGACGGACGGGCAGCGCCACAAGGCCTTCATCCCGCCGCAGGGCACGAATGCCGAGACCCGGCGCACCCACCCCGATCAGCCGGTCACCGTCACCATTCGCGATGGTCGCCCGGAAGCCGCGCATTTCGACCTCGACCGCGCGGGCTTCGCCTTTCGTGTAATGCCCGCGACCGCCATCGACTTCCATGACCCGGCCCAGGTGGAACGCGACTACTACCCGCAACTGGAGGCCTTGCTGAAGGCGGAAACCGGCGCGAGCCGTGTCCGGATCTTCGACCATACCGTCCGCGTCACGGGCGGCGGCACGGACCAGACGAATCCGACCCGACTGCCGGTGCATCGCGCCCATGTCGATTACACGGAGAAGTCGGGACCGGCGCGGGTGCGCGATCTGATGGGCGACGAGGCCGAGGACCTGCTGTCGCGGCGTGTGGCGGAGATCAATGTCTGGCGGCCGATCACCGGTCCGGTTCTGTCTTCCCCCCTCGCGGTGGCGGAAGCAGACAGCCTGCGGCCCGAGCACCTGATCGCCACGGATCTGGTGTTCGAGGACCGGGTCGGCGAGATCTATGAATTCGCCCACGACCCGGCGCATCGCTGGGTCTGGTTCCCGGAAATGACCCGCGACGAAGCGCTGTTGCTGAAGAGTTACGATTCAGCCACGGACGGACGCGCCCGCTTCACCCCGCATACCGCCTTCGCACACCCGGACACGCCTGCTGACGCTCCGGCGCGGCAGAGCATCGAGGTCCGGGCCTTCGTGTTTTTCGACTGATGTGGTCGCCCGAAATCTCGCGACCGGACGCAAGGGTACTGGACAGGGTACGGCACCGTTGGCGCGAAGTTGACGGTGTCGCCTTCGCCGGTCGGGTGAGGTCAATCCACGCGCCGTTCCGGGCCGGTCAGCGCCAGGGTGTCCGGCAGATCAGCGATCTGTACGCGGGATCCCCATGGCGGCACGGGCTTCGGTGAGCAGCTTGCGCTCCCGCCCCGTATCAATGGAGATATGCGCCGTCATGCCGGCACGCAGCGGCGGGCGGTCCTGGTTTGGCAGCAGGCGCAGGCGCACCGGCACACGCTGGACGACCTTGACCCAGTTGCCCGTCGCGTTCTGGGGCGGCAGTATCGAGAACTCGGCACCCGTCGCGGGGGCAATGCCCTGCACGGTCGCCTGCCAGGTCACGCCGGGATAGGCATCAACCTCGATCTCCGCCTTCAGACCCTCATGCACAGGCGTGAGCTGGGTGTCCTTCAGATTGGCCTCGACCCAGGTCTCCCGGTCATCGACCAGGGCAAAGATAGGCTCACCCTTCTCGACGAACTCCCCCGGCTCCAGATGGATCGCCGTGACGATGCCTTCGGCGGGGGCGATGATGCGGGTGTAATTGAGCCAGAGCAGCGCCTGATCGCGTGCCGCTGCCGCTATCAGATACAGCGGATGCTTCTCCACCGGGCGATTGACGTCTCCACCAATCGAGATCAGTGCTTCCTTGACCCGTTCCTGCTGCGTCGCAACCCGGCGCTTGGCAGCGGACAGGTCAGCGGCGGCTTCCTCATATTGTGCCGAAGCCGCAATGCCACGCTTCGACAGGCTGCGATAGCGTTCGGTCTGGCTCTCCAGATGGCTGATGCGGGCGCGGGTCTCTTCCAGTTCGGCAAGCGAGGCGCGGTAATCGACCTTCAGCCGCGCGACCTGGCTGCGGGCACGGGCCAGATCGGCCTCTGTCTCCGCCAACCGGATCTCATGGGAACGGCTGTCGAGTTCGACCAGCACATCGCCTGCGCGAACACGCTGGTTCTCAGCCACATGAACGGCCGAAACGCGGCCATCCAGATCGCTGGAAACAGCGAACTTGGCTGCCTTGACGTAGGCGTTTTCCGTCGTGATGTAGCGACCACCGATGGCATAGCCGAAGCCCACACCGGCAATGACCAGCACCGGAATCACGAACAGCAGCACGAAACGGCGCATCAGCCGCCTCCGGGGCCGCGCCGGTTGAGTGGCAACCAGACCGCCATCTGCGCTCGCGGCATCAACTTCCTGACCCATGGCATCAGCGGTGGAGAGTTCCTTGCGCATGTCGGACAAAACGAACCTCACAACAATACAGACCCTGAAGCCTATCTTGTCGCAGGGTTACCGACCAGTATCGTTCGTGCATGGCTCCTCTTCACCAGAGCATGAACCGTTTCTCAATTTCTTGGGCAGCGAGCGCACTCATGATCATCCGGTCAACCGTCTGATCTTGTCATTGCGGCCGCATCGATCTCCTTTGCACCGGCACGAAGGCGCGGGATGAGCTCGCGACCATATTCCGCCACATCGCCCAGCGGATCGAAGCCGCGCAGCAGGAAACCGCCAATCCCCAGACGGTAGTAGTCCAGCAGCGCCTCCGCGACCTGTTCTGCCGTGCCGACCAGACAGGTGGTATTGCCCTGCGCGCCATAGGCCTTGGCCAGCGCGGTCCACAGTCGCGCATCATGGACATCGCCGCGCGCGGCAGCCTGCAGGATGCGGCGGCCCGATTCATCGGTGGCGGCGCGGCCCGTGTGATGACCCAGTTCGGCCTTCACCTGCGCCAGAATGGCGTCCGCCTTCTGCCAGGCCTCAGCCTCGGTCGCCCCCAGGATCGGGCGGATGGACATGTTGAACTGCGGCACCCGACCGAACGCCGCAGCCCGCTGCCGGAAATCCGCGATGCGATCCGCCGTGTCCGCCAGCGGCTCGCCGAAGATCGCGAATACATCGCAATGCTCGGCGCCCATTGCCAGCGCCCCTTCCGAGGATCCACCGAAGAACAGCGGCGGATAGGGGGACTGGAGGGGCTGCACATCGCTCCGCACCCCCTCGAACGCGTAGAACTCGCCCTTGTGGTCGAAGGGTCCGGGTTCGGTCCAGACCCGGCGCATGACCGAGAGGTATTCGGCGGCGCGGCGATAGCGGATCTCCTTCGGCTGGAAGTCGCCGTCCATGCGCTGCTCGGCATCACTGACGCCCGCGATGATGTGCACCGCGATCCGGCCCTGATGCAGATTGTCGAAGGTGGCGATCTTGCGCGCCGCCAGCGTCGGTTCGATGAAGCCGGGCCGATGCGCGATCAGATAGCCGAGCCGTTCCGTATGCGCCGCCGCGAAGGATGCAACCTGAAACCCCTCCGCCGACTGCGAGGTATAGCCCACCAGCACCAGGTCATAGTCCGCCGCCTCATGCGCCTGGGCGAAGGTCTTGAGGAAGTCTGCAGAGATGCCGCCGGTGATGATGTGCACCGTTGCATCCGTGGCTGGCGGTGCCACGCCGATCATGCCGACAATTCGTAACGGAATGGCTGGATCCTCCCCTTCCGGACCGGCCCGGAATGCCGTGTCCGGGATTTCCCCATGTGCGATTGCGGGAACGACAATGCGGCCAGTCAGGCAGAAGGGCAAGCCGATGCCGCGCCGGACGGACGTTCTGCCGGGTGCAGTTTTTTCTGTCTTCAGGATCAAACTGGCGCTAAAGAAAATGGCATGAGCAGGTTCATGGAACAGCGACGACGCGGCGGCTGACGTATCGGGTGGGCACCTGATGCGTGGTTCAGCAGCTTGCCCGCCTTGTGCAGTCACCAGATCGAAGTCGCCTCAACAATGTTCCGGATTTCCCATATGGACGCAGAAAGTGCGTCCCTGTTTCCCGCCATCCTCGATATCTGCTTCGGCCCTGGCCGGACCTCCAAGATCGCCTATCGGTTCCGCGATAGCGTGCCGCCATGCGACCGCTTCGGCCTGGCGGCCCATGCCGACGAGGGCATGATCGGGGGCATCCAGTACTGGCCGTGCCGCATCGAAGGCGTGACCGCGCGCCTGCTCGGCCCCGTTGCAGTGCTGCCTGCCTGGCGGGGGCGCGGCGCGGCCCGCGCTCTGGTGAACCAGAGCATGGATCTGGTGGCCGATGCCGGTATCGATCTGGTGGTACTGGTCGGTGATGCGGCGCTGTACCGGCAGTACGGGTTCTATCCGGCTTCGGCACAGAGCCTGTTCATCGCCGACGAGAACCCGGAGCGGGTGCAGATCCGCCCCCTCACCCCTGCCGGTGCCGCCGCCTCCGGAGAGGTCCGCACGGCGCAGAAGGTCCTCGCCTGAGGTCAGGTATCGTCCGGCTTCCTGGTCGGGATACCCAGTGCATCCAGCCTTTCCCGGAAATTCAGCAGGTCCTGCCAGGCCTGACGCTTCAGCTGCGGCTGGCGCAGCAGATAGGCCGGGTGGAACATGGGCAGCGCCGGGATGGGGCCGTTTGCCGAAGGATAGTCGCGCCAGCGCCCCCTCTCCCGCGTGATCCGTGCATCGAAGTCGAACAGGGCGCTGAGGGCGGAGCCCCCGACCATCAGAATTGCCTTCGGTGCCACCAGTTCGATGTGGCGCACCAGGAACGGCAGCATCGCGGTTACCTCTGCCGGGGTTGGCTTGCGGTTGCCCGGTGGGCGCCAGAGCACGGTGTTGGTGATGTAGACCGATTGCCGGTCCAGACCGATGGCCGCCAGCATCCGGTCCAGCAGCTTTCCCGATTCCCCGACGAAGGGACGGCCCAGCCGGTCCTCGTCACGGCCCGGCGCTTCCCCGATCAGCATGATGTCGGCCTGCGGATTGCCATCGGCGAAGACAAGCTGCGTCGCCGTTTCGCGGATCGCCAGCCCCTGAAACCCGTCGAGCGCGGCGCGCAGGGCTTCCAGATCCATGCATTGGGCCGCCAGTTGCCCTGCGGTGATCGCCGCCTGCCGCTCCGATATGACCTCAGGCGATTCCGGTCGCGCGGCAACTGGCCGGGATGCTGGCAGTGGCTCACGCGCAGCGGAGGCGGGGGGGGCTGAGACGGTGCCCGCTGGCGACAGCCTGGCAGGCGCAGCGGTCGGCTGAGGTGGCGGTTTCAGCCGATTCACAGGCTCCGCATCGATCACGACGTCCAGTCCGGCATCCACCAGAAAGGCGAGCGCCGCCAGATCGGCGTGGAACTGACTTGTCGTATCGGTCATTCATTGAATATACCCCGGATTGACCGTCGCTTGAATTTGTTGTGTTCAAGGCTAGGCTGATCCGTGATGCGCGGGCTGGCGTATGGCGAACAGGGTCCGCGGTCACGGGTCGTTCGGGGTCGGCGGCGTCCGGCACAGGTGCAAGGGGAGTCTCTCAATGGAACGCGAGTATATGGAGTACGACGTTGTGGTCGTCGGCGGTGGTCCGTCCGGCCTGTCGTCGGCAATCCGGCTGAAGCAACTCGCGGAGAAGGCTGGTACGGAGGTGAATGTCTGCGTGCTGGAGAAGGGTTCCGAGATCGGTGCCCACATTCTCTCCGGTGCGGTGATGGACCCGCGCGCCATGAACGAGTTGTTCCCCGACTGGAAGGAACGCGGCGCGCCGTTGAACGTGCCGGTGACAGGCGAGAAATTCTGGATGCTGACGGAGCCGAGCCACATCTCCGTGCCTGCGAAGCTGCTGCCGCCGCCGATGCAGAACCATGGCAACTACATCGTCAGCCTGGGCAATGTCTGCCGCTGGCTGGGTGAGCAGGCCGAGGCGCTGGGTGTCGAGATCTACCCAGGCTTCGCCGCCGCCGAGGTGCTGTATCACGAGGATGGTTCCGTGAAGGGTGTCGCCACCGGCGACATGGGCGTCTCCCGCAGCGGGGAGCAGAAGGACAGCTACACACCCGGAATCGAATTGCACGCCAAGTACACCTTCTTCGCCGAGGGCTGCCGCGGTTCCCTGACCAAGACGCTGATGGAGCGGTTCAACCTGCAGGAAAGCTGCGAGCCGCAGACCTATGGCATCGGCATCAAGGAACTCTGGGAGATCCGCCCGGAAATGCATCAGGAGGGCCTGGTGATCCATACGGCGGGCTGGCCGCTGGACCGGGGCACCTATGGTGGTTCCTTCCTGTATCATCTGGAGGGCAATCAGGTCGCCGTCGGCTATGTCATCGGGCTGGATTACAAGAATCCGTACCTGTCGCCTTTCGACGAGTTCCAGCGTTACAAGAACCATCCCGACATCCGTCCCTTCTTCGAAGGCGGCAAGCGCATTTCCTATGGCGCGCGTGCCCTGAACGAAGGCGGTCTGCAATGTGTGCCCGATCTGGCATTCCCCGGCGGGGCGCTGATCGGCTGTGCGGCGGGCTTCATGAACGTGCCCAAGATCAAGGGCAGCCACAATGCGATCAAGACCGGCATGATGGCCGCTGATGCAGCCTACGACGCGCTGATGGCTGCGGGTGAGGAGGGCGAGGCCGAGAAGGTGCTGAGCGCCTATCCGGACGCCTACAAGGACAGTTGGGTGCACAAGGAACTGCATCAGGCGCGCAACGTGCGCCCGGCCTTCGCCAAGTGGGGCCTGATCGGCGGCACGCTCTACACGGGCATCGAGCAGATGCTGTTCCGAGGCAATGTCCCCTGGACGTTCAAGCATGGCCACAAGGACAATGAATCGCTTGTGAAGAAGGATCAGGCGAAGCCCATCGACTATCCGAAACCGGATGGTGAGGTTTCCTTCGACAAGCTGTCATCGGTGTTCCTGTCCAGCACGAACCACGAGGAAGACCAGCCCATTCATCTGACGCTGAAGGATGACAGCGTTCCCGTGCAGCACAATCTCGCCCTCTATGACGCGCCGGAGCAGCGGTTCTGCCCTGCGGGCGTCTACGAGATCATGCGCGACGATGACGGCTCGAACCCGCGCCTGCAGATCAACGCCCAGAACTGCGTCCACTGCAAGACGTGCGATATCAAGGACGTGACGCAGAACATCAACTGGGTCACCCCGGAGGGTGGCGGCGGCCCCAACTATCCGAACATGTGATCAGTCGGTCGCGGGAAATCGTGCGGCGAACCTCTCCGGCGGCAGTCGCGCGACATTGGCGACCTGGCTGATGGTGTGATAGGTGCCGCAGAGCGCGATGACCTCCAGTTGCTGCGCGACGGACCAGCCTTCCCGGAATGCCTGCAGGGTGGCGTCAGGCAGATTGCCTGTTGCCGACAGGCTGTCGACGACCGACAGCAGCGTGCTCTCCCGCCCGGCCCAGCATGGGGCCTGCGGGGTTTCATTCACCGTGGCTTCGACCTGTTCCGTCGTGAACCCGGCAGCCTCCGCAAACACGGCGACATGCACACCCCATTCATACGCGCAGCGCCAGTGGGCGGTGGTGCGCAGGATGACGATCTCCCTTTCTCTCAGCGGCAGCGGACTTTCACGGTCCAGCAGGTTGGGCACCCCCTTGCGCAGGAACCGCGTGCTGTTGGCGAAGGTCCGGAACAGGCTGAGCAGATGCCCCTGCACGCGCGGATACCTTTCCAGCAGGGCAGCGGCTTCTGCATCGAAGGGCGGTTCAACGGGGGCGAGAATGCCGGTCAGGGCGTTGGTGCTCCATGTCTGATACAGAATGTGTAGCGACATGTTAGCTACTATTTATGTAGCGTCAAGGAGGATGCGGTGAGCTTTGGACCCGTGCGGGGATCGACCACCGGTCGCCCGATCATGGTGCTGTTCGATATTCTGGGTAAGCGCTGGAGCCTGCGCATCCTGTGGGAGCTGAGGCAGGGGCCGCTGACCTTCCGGGCGTTGCGTGATGCCTGCGACGGCGCGTCACCGACGGTACTGAACACCCGGCTGAAGGCCCTGCGTGAACTCGGCCTGATCGACCACGGCCCCGATGGCTATCTGCGCACCCAAGATGGCGAGGACCTGGGGAAGCGGCTGGCGGAGTTGGACCAATGGGCAAACCGCTGGGCTGACCGGACCAGTGATGACGACGCGGCGACTGGCTGACGCGCCCGGAACCATGCTTCAGTCACCACTCCACCTTTCGCCGAAATGGGCCTGCCAGGCGGAAGGCGCGATGCCTTTCTGGCGCTGAAATGCCCGGCGCATCCGCTCTTCGGTCCCGAACCCGGTGTCTGCAGCGACCTGCTTGATGGATGGCCTGTCACGGCCCTGCTGCTCCCCACCCAGCATTTCGCAGGCCAGATCCACCCGCATCATCTCGACCGCGCGGGCCGGGCTGATGCCGGTGGCGGCACGATAGCTGCGGGCGAAGGTCCGTTCGCTCATCGCCACCTGCGCCGCCAGCCTGCTGACAGACAGGTCGGCTGTGACATGGGCCCGTATCCAGGCATCCAGCCTGTCGAAACGTCCTGTCGCGCTGCCGGTCTGGCGTTCCAGACTGGCGCTGAACTGGCTCTGTCCGCCTGGGCGCTTCAGGTAGAGGACCAGCGAACGCGCCAGACGCAGGGCCTCCACCCGACCGAGGTCCCGTTCGACCATGCCCAGCGCCATGTCGATGCCGGCGCTGACGCCTGCGGAGGTCCAGACAGCGCCATCAACGGTGTAGATCGCATCAGGCTCGACGGAAACCTGCGGATACTGGGCAGCCAATTGCTCGCACCATGCCCAGTGGGTCACCGCCCGTCGCCCATCCAGATGCCCGCCGCGCGCCAGTATGAAGGCCCCCAGGCAGACGGATCCATATCGGGCGACATGCGGTATGACCTCCTTCAGCCAGGCCTGCAGTCCGGAAGACCCTGCAGCGACAAGCGCACTGCTGCCCCCGGAAACCAGCAGGATGTCGATTGCCGCATCCGCCATCCCGGAAAAGCTGCGGGTTTCCAGTCTGACACCGGTGTCCGTCGTGACCGGGCCACCGTGTTCGGAAACCAGTGAAACCCGATAGGCATCCGATCCGTCCGCCGCCTTGGCGTCGTGGAACACCTGCAACGGCCCTGTCACGTCCAGCAACTTGGTGGCAGGGAAAAGCACCATCACGACATGCCGTACAGCGACAGGTCCCATGCCAGTGTCGGTGATATTGGCTGAATTCGTGGGCATATTGACATTCATGCCAGATCGCGACCGTGCGAACAAGCAAACACGGAAGCCCGACAGTCGGGCGAGAAGGAGGAAACACCATGCTGGAACTGCGCCCGAACTGTGGACTCTGTGACCGGGATCTGCCGCCTCGGTCCCCTGACGCCCGCATCTGCTCCTATGAGTGCACCTATTGTGCTGAATGTGTTGAAACGGTGCTGCACAACGTCTGCCCCACCTGCGGCGGCGGCTTCGTGCCACGCCCGATCAGGCCGCAGCGGGCGTGGCGTGCGGACCTGAAACTGGGTCTGGACAACAATCCCGGCAGCACCCGTCGCAGGCACGTGGCGTTCGACAGGGCCGACATCGCCGCCCATGTGGAACGCATCCGGCACCTGCCTCCGGACCAGCGCTGACGGCAAGGTTGCCGGGCTCCGTCAGTCCGGGATTGTGCCGGCGAGCTGGCGCAAGGACCCGGTGGGCGGTGTCCGACCGGAGACCTCCGTGATCAGTTTCGCCAGCATCGCCCGGGGAAAATCGTTGAAACCCAGCGTAGGCAGGACAAAGGCACCATTGCCACCCGCCACATCCGTCTCGAAATAGCGCACCAGTTCCTCGCGATCCTCATGTTCCTTGCGGTCCTGCAGGATCGGCAGCCCATTGATGACAATGCCGCGCAGCACCACCAGGTCCCGCGCCTCCGCCGCCTTCACGCCCTGATTGGAGGGGTCATCACCCGACAGGTCGATGATCCGCCTGCGCCCGTCGAAGCGGTTGCTGTCGATCTCGTCAGCGCCCCGCAGCAGTGCCGTACCGATGGCAGTGAAACTCAGCCCCTCCCAGGGTGGCTCGGTCTCTGCCGCGACGCGGCTGGCAAAGGCGTGGGCACTCTTTTGGTCCGTGATCAGGGTCCACGGCACGGCCATGATCTGATTCTCCGGCCCGGCCCAGAACATGACAGCGACAGCCGCCCGCCCGGTCGGCAGGTTGCGGATGGCCGAGATCAGGCGGGCATTGCGGAAGGCTGCCGCCAGACCGGTGATCTGCGAGGCATGTTCCTCCACCGTCACGCTGTGTGAAACGTCGAGTGCCAACAGCAGTTCCAGATCAACCGGCTGTTTCTCCTGCGCAGCAGCATTCCAGGCAAAAGGCACCACAAGAGTACAGAAAATCATCAGAAATCGCCGTGCCACGCATCAATCCTCCCCCTACGTCACCGACATTGTTGCAAATGTTTCACGGCTGTTGGACACTTGAAGCATTCAAAGAGCGGCACGCAATGCAAAAAGAATCGCCGCCTGGGAGGAGATGACCATGTTGAAACGCGTACTTTGTGCGGCGGTGATTGCTGGCATGCCGGTAATCGCCGGGGCGCAGACCATTGACGATCTCAAGAATGACGCTGCAACGACTGATGATGTGCTGACGCTGGGCATGGGCTGGGGCCAGACCCGTTACAGCCCGCTGGAGCAGATCAATGCAAAGAACGTCGGGCGTCTGGTTCCGGTCTGGAATTACAGCCTGGGTGACAACCGGGGGCAGGAGGCACAGCCGATTGTCCACAATGGCGTCATGTACGTCACCACCCATGACGCGACCCACGCCGTTGATGTGAAGACCGGCAAGAATATCTGGGTCAACAAGATCGAGTATCCGCCCGAGACGCCACGCATCGTCTGCTGCGGCATTGTCAATCGTGGCGCCGCCGTGCTGGATGGCCGCCTGTTCCGCGTGACGCTGGACGGCAATGTCATCGCGATCAGCATGGAAACCGGTGAGGAAATGTGGCGCTCCGCCGCGGCCTCCATCGATGACGGCTATTCCATGACCCTGGCACCGCTGGTGACCCCGGCTGCCGTGATCACCGGCGTGTCCGGTGGCGAGTATGGCACCCGTGGCTTCATCGACGGGTGGGATCCGGCAACCGGTCGCCACCTGTGGCGGAAGTACGTGATCCCCGGGCCGGGCGAAAAGGGCAACGAGACCTGGCCGGGCGATACCTGGAAGCATGGTGGCGCGCCGACCTGGATCACAGGTTCCTACGATCCGGAACTCAACCTGGTCTACTGGGGCACGGGCAATGGCGGTCCCTGGAACGCCGAGTTCCGCAAGGGCGACAACCTGTACATCACATCCACCCTGGCCATGCGCCCGGAAACAGGTGAGATCGTCTGGCACTACCAGTATTCGCCGAATGATCCCTATGACTATGATGAGGTGGGCGAGAACATCCTCACCGACATGATGATCGACGGGAAGAACCGGAAGGTCATGATCCATGTCGCCCGCAACGGCTTCATGTATGTCCTGGATCGCACCAATGGCGAACTGCTGCGTGCCAACCAGTACGTCAAGCATCTGAACTGGGCCGACGGGATCGACATGAAGTCCGGTCGCCCGATCGATTCGGAGATCACCAAGAAGATGCGGGCGGGCGAGGAAATCGTCGTCTGGCCGGGTGCTTTCGGCGGCAAGAACTGGTTCCCGGCATCCTACAGCCCGAAGACCGGCCTGGTGTATTCGAACACGCTGGAGATCGGCATGGGCTACAAGCCCATCGAACCGAAGCTGGTCAAGGGCACGTTCTACGTCGGCATCGACCTTTCCAAGGCACTGTTCTACGTCAAGGAGGGCGAGAAGCACTCCTATCTGCGGGGCATTGACCCGCTGACGGGCAAGGCCAAGTGGGAAGTCGGCTTCAACGTCGCCAACTGGAGCGGTACGATGGCGACCGGCGGTGGCCTGGTCTTCACCGGTGCACAGACCGGCGAGTTCATGGCCTTCGACGCCGACAACGGCAACAAGCTGTGGCAGTTCCAGACGGGCTCCGGGATCATCGGCCAGCCGGTTACCTATACGATCGATGGTGTGCAGTATGTCACCGTCGCGTCGGGTATCGGCGGTGCCTACCGGAACTACTTCCCGCTGCTGGGTGGCGTGAACGCCCCGGAAGTCGTTGAAGAACTGACCAAGGTGCAGCCGGGTGGTTCCTTCTGGACCTTCGCGCTGCTGAAGTAATCGTCCCCCGTGGACGTCTGAGGGGGTCGCCCGCGCAACGGGCGGCCCCTTCCGCTTCTCTGGCCTGCAAGTACGAACCTACTGGAGAAATCGGACAATGCGTGCTCGATGGATCAAGACATTCGGCATCGGTGCCACGATGCTCGCGACCATGACCCTGACCGTGTCAGCTCAGGCCGCAGGCTCGGCGGAGACCGGCAAGGAGCTCTACAATACCTATTGCGTCATCTGCCATGGCCCCAACATGGTCAATTCCGGCGCCCGCGCCTTCGACCTGCGCAAGTTCCCCCTCGGCGCCCGCGCACGCTTCGTCAAATCGGTGAAGGACGGCAAGAAGGGTCGCAACGAGATGCCCGCCTGGGGTGATATCCTGACGGCGGAGGAAATCGACCACCTGTGGGCCTATACCAAGACCCGGGGCAGGCTGTGATGCGCCTTCCGCTCCGTGGCCGCCTGACCGGACTTGTCACCGCCGCTGCAACCGCGCTGCTGCTGACCGCCGGCGCACAGGCACAGCCGACCCCCCTGACGATCTGCCTGGAGGAGGATTCCCCGCCGCTGTCGTTCAGCTTCGGCCCCCGCAAGGGGGGCTTCGACCACGGTGTCGCGGAGGAGATCGCGAAACGCATGGGGCGCCCCCTGAAGATCCAGTGGTTCGAATCCGAGAATGACGAGGAAGCCGTGCCGGTGTGGGAGGCCAATGCCCTGCTCAGCGACGGGCTCTGCGACCTTATCGCTGGCTATCCCCTGCTCGGCTCCACGCTCGGCAAACCGGAAACCGACAAGGGCGCAGTCCCGGAATACGAAGGCATGAACCGCGCCGAACGCGGCCGGCTGGTGCGGCTCGGGGTACTCAGCGCAACGCAGCCATACTACCGCGCCGGCTATGGCGTCATTGTCGGCCAGGCGGCAAGGGATCGTGCCATCACCCGACTGGCGGACCTGAAGGGGCTGAAACTGGGAGCCGAAGTCGGGACGATGGCCAGCGTGCTGCTGTTCCGCAATGCCGGTGGCGTGCTGGTGGACGACATCTCGAATGTTTCGGAGACGAAGGACCTGCTGCCACGCACGGCGGAGGGTGAATTCGATGCGGTACTGATCGAATTGCACAAGTTCGACAACTTCAAGCGGCGCAACCCGGAGACTCCCCTGCGCTGGAGCGGCTATGTGCACCCCTTCGGCGTCAACATGGGTATGGCGGTGCTGGAGCGACATGGCACCCTGCGTGAACAGGTGAACGTGATTCTGGACGCGATGGAGGCAGATGGTACGCTGGATGCGCTGGCCGAACGCTGGCAGATGACGCGCATCCCCCCGGCAGCCCCATGGGTTCTGGAGCGTCTGACCCCCGGAATGCTCAACGCAGGATAATCCATGTCCCGGCCACTGCCACGGCCCCTGTATCTGCTGTCAGGTCTGATTGTCGGCCTTTGCGTCCTGTTGACCAGCCAGATTGCGGCTTCACAGGAAGATCCGCTGAAATGGCTGCCGCCCGGATCGCGGATCGAAGCGACGCTCTCCGAATATCCGGCCAGGGCAGTCATCACCGAGCAGCGCGGCGGCACGCCCGGCCATCTGGCGCGTCTGGGGGAGCTTGTGTTCCGCAGCCCGCTGACCCTGGGGCGCGATGCGGCCCGGCGCGGCCTGTCGTGCGACGCCTGCCACACGAATGGTGCCGCCAATACGGCCTTCATGATCCCCGGTGCGTCGGACCAGCCGGGCAACATCGACCTCACCCACCGGGAATTTCATTTCCGTGAGGATGACGGCATCGACAACCCGGTCAATATCCCCAGTCTGCGCGGCGTACGCTGGACTGCGCCCTATGGCCATGACGGGCGCTTCCCCACGCTTCGTGCCTTCAGCCACAATGTCATCACGCGGGAGTTCGGCGGACCACCGCTGGAGGACTGGCTGATGGATGCACTGGTGGCCTGGCAGATGGAGTTCGGCTTCACTGACCGGGACCGCGCGGCGCAGACCGGCAAGGCCTATCGCGCGAACTGCCTGTCGTGTCACGGCGACGGCGCAACCATGCCTGACCCGCAGGTGCATGACATCGGAACCGGCCGGCTGGTGCAGGCCCCGACCCTGCTGGGCCTCGCCGAAAGCGCGCCCTACCTGCACGACGGGTCTGCGGCAACGGTGAGGGATGCGGTTCAGGCCCATGACAATCTGGGCCTGCCCGACAGCATTCTGTCGGCGGCAATCCGGGAGGCGGAGCGGATCGGCACCGTGACACGGCGCTTCGACCCGGAAACCCTGACCGGCGATCTTCGGCGGCTCGACGGGTTTCTGGATCTCGTGAACCAGCAATTGCTGGATGAGGACGGGAAGAGGGCCGACCGGATCGGCGACATGGTGGCGATGGAGATCGGCCACATCCATCGCCGCTTCGACGTGGAGGCGGTGGAAGCGAGGGCGCTGATACGGGACTGGGCAAGGGCGCTGGCGCGGCTGGTGCGGACGGGCCTCGATCGGGACTATCCGGGCGCACGCGAACAGCTCGCGGCGCTGAAGGAAGCCATCAGGCGTGACCTGCCACGCCTGCAGGCAGATGAGCAGGCGTCACTCTACGCCAGCGCTGCGGAAGGTGCCGAAAAGGGGGCAGACCAATGAAATTCTACGACTATTTCCGCTCGTCCGCAGCCTATCGGGTGCGCATCGTGATGAACCTGAAAGGCGCGGAGGCCGAACGGATCTTCGTCAACCTGTTCACGGGGGAGCAACGCGCCGAAGCCTTTCGCAACATCAGCCCCTCCGGTCTGGTCCCGGTGCTGGAGCATGATGGCAACCGCATCTTCCAGTCGCTGGCGATCATCGATTACCTGGATGCACTGCATCCGGAGCCACCGATGGTTCCGGCCGACGCGGCGGGACGCGCAAGGGTGCTGGGCATTGCGCTGGCCATCTCGGCTGACATTCACCCCCTCGGCAACCTGCGGGTTCTGAACCATGTCGAGCATGACGTTGGTGGCGGCAAGACAGCCCGTGCCGCCTGGATCGCCCATTGGGTCCATGACGGGCTTGCCGCGCTGGAGGCCAGGCTTTCGCAGGAAAAGCAGACGGGTACGTTCTGCCATGGGGAAACACCGAGTATCGCTGATACCTGTCTGGTGCCGCAGATATTCTTCGCCCGGCGCTTCGACCTCGACCTCAGCGCCTACCCGACCCTCGTCCGCATTGATGCAGCCTGCAACGAACTGCCCGCCTTTGCCGACGCCCATCCGATGAAGCAGCCCGACGCGGCATAGTCAGTCCCGCTGGCGATCAGCCCCTGGCGTCGCGGGCCTTCGCGATCATCGACAGCATCTGCTCCGTGCTGATTGCGCCGGGGATGACCTGATCGCCAATGATGAAGCCGGGCGTGCCGGTGATGTTCAGCGTGCGAGCCAGGGTGTAGTTCCGGCTGATCGCGGCGTCGACTTCCGGGCTTGTCATGTCGGCCTTCAGGGTCTCGATATCCAGCCCCAGGTCGCGCGCGACGGCCAGGACCCTGTCCTCTGTGTAGCTGCCGCGTTCCTGCATCAGGGCAACATGCATGTCGTAATAGCGGTCCTGTTTCGCGGCAGCCAGCGCGCCACGGGCGGCCAGCACGGAATCCTCACCCAGGATCGGGAACTCCTTGAACACCAGCCGCACATTGCCGTCCCTGTGAATGGCTTCCATCAGCGACGGGAAGGCGCGCTTGCAGTAGCCACAGCGGTAGTCGAAGAACTCCACCACCGTCACGTCACCATCCGGGTTGCCGGCCACGAAACGACCGCTCGGGTCATCCAGCTGGGTCATGTGGGCGGCGATCATGGCGCTGGTGCGCTCGCGTTCCGCCACTTCCTCCCGGCGCTGCATTTCCTGCAACGCCTCCACGATCACCTCCGGATGCCGCATCAGGTAGTCACGGACCACCTGTTCGATCTTCGCTGCGTCGTCCGTCTTCGGCTCTTCGGCTTGCACCGGCAATGTGAACAGCAGCGCGAGGGCAAGGGCGAGCATGGTTCTGATCAAAGGACAGACTCCCGATTGTTTGGGCAGCGTTTCATGAGAACCCTTCTGCCTGCGTGGCTGCGGGACCGCAAGCCACATCCGTGTGAAAGAAGTGCCGGCGACCCTCAGCGCGCGCGCCGCTTGATCGTGGCAATGGCATTCTGGATGTCCAGCGCCCTGTAATAGTCCGGCGATCCCTTGGGCAGCAGGCCGAGGGCGCGAACAACCTGTTCCTCCGCAAAACCGAGCTGTCCCGTATGGAAGTACTGTTCGGCACCAGCCAGCAGGGACATGCCGCGATTGCCGCTGCGACCGTAGACGATGGCAAGCTGGCTCCAGGCCTGGGCATTGTCATTCTCGAACCGGACAACCTCTTCCAGCATTGCCTGCGCTTCTGCATCCGTGGTCGGTGTGTTCGAAGCGATCAACGCCTGCGCCAGCATCGTGGAGACGGAGGCGTGCTGGATGCGCGCCTGCGCCTGCCGCAGGGGTGGAAGGGATTCGGCCACCCGCCCGCCCTCCAGCAGGATCTGTCCGCGCAGTTCCACGAAATAGGCATTGTCCGGATAGGCCGTGATCAGCGCATCGATCTCTGCCAGGGCCTCATCCGTTCGGGCCAATCGCATGAATGCAACCGAACGGGCATAGCGCGCAACGTCGGAAGTATCCTCGACCGGGTAGTCACGCATGACGTCCCGTGGTTCCCGCACGAAACCGTCGAGCTTGGCCCGCATCAACTGATGCGCACGCACCAGGTCCGGTGGGTCCTGCTGGTCTACCAGGGCGGATTTCGAGACCCGGTTCTCCAGCGCCTCGATACGCTCGAAACTCACCGGGTGGGTGCGCAGGTAGCTGTTGCCGCCACGCTCGCCGACCAGGAAATCCTGCTGGTCCAGCACCCGCAGGAACTCCACGATGCCCCTTGGCGACCAGCCTGCCCGCTCCATCAGTTCGACAGCCGCCTGGTCGGCGGCGGATTCCTGATTGCGGGAATAGGCGAGAAACAGCCCGGTTCCGGCTGTCGATCCGCCCGCTATCAGCCCGCCCGCTGCGCGCCCGTTGCCCGAAGCCGCCGCAGCAATGCCGCCCAGCAGCGCCGCGATGATCGACAGGGTCTGGGCATTGGCCAGCGCCTCTGCCGTGCGGGACAGGTGACCGCCCCGGATATGACCCGTTTCATGCGCCAGGACACCGACAAGCTGGCGCGGCAGCTCAGTCTTCAGGATCAGTCCCGTGAAGACGAAAATCCGCTGTCCCCCGGCCACGAAGGCGTTCAGCGACGGATCGTTGACCAGATAGGTTCGCGCCACCCGTGGATCCAGATTTGCAGCCTGGAACAACGGCTTGGCGTAGAGTGCAAGGATATGTTCTATTTCTGCGTCCCGCACCAGATTGAGGGAGCGGTTCTGGGCATGGGTCGGCAGGGTGAACAGCAGCATCAGGACCAGCGCCGAACAGATGCTGGCGATCTTTCCGCGCAGGCCGTGGCCGCGTGTCAGCGACAGCAGGCAGTTCAGGCGTCGCACCTTTGCGGTACTCCTCGGGACAGGTTTGTCGGGTCACCGATGATATTGAAGGAAAAGATGGCATGAAAGTGTCCAAACGCGGTGCGGTCCCGCCATTCTACGTCATGGAAGTCATGAAGGCGGCGGCACAGCGCGAGGCGGAAGGCAAGCCCGTGCTGCATCTGGAGGTCGGGCAACCGTCCACCCCGGCACCGTCCGGCGTTCTGAGAGCGGCGGTCGCGGCGGCAGAGGGACAGCGCCTTGGCTATACGGATGCGTTGGGCGTTCCGGAACTGCGTGCCCGTATCGCGCGCCATTACCGGGACTACTACGGGGTGCGGATCCCGGCGGAGCGGATTGCCGTAACCACCGGATCGTCGGGTGCCTTCCTGCTGTCCTTCCTCGCCGCCATGGACGCGGGCGACCGGATTGCCCTGGCCGAACCGGGCTATCCGGCCTATCGCAACATCCTGACCTCACTGGATATCGAAGCGGTTGGCGTGCCCACCGGACCGGAAACACGTTTCCAGCCAACGCCGGAACTGCTCGACCAGGTGGAGGGACCGCTGGATGCCTTGCTGGTGGCCACCCCGGCCAATCCGACCGGCACCATGCTGGATACCGAATCGCTCCGCAGCCTGGTCAGCTATTGCGATCAGCGCGACATGCGACTGATCGTGGACGAGATCTATCACGGCATCACCTATCATGGACCTGCTGTGACTGCGGCGGCGCTGAGTGACCGGGTCATCATCATCAACAGCTTCTCGAAATACTTCTCCATGACCGGCTGGCGCCTCGGGTGGATGGTCGTGCCTGAAGACCTGCACCGGTCCGTCGAATGTCTGGCACAGAACCATTTCATATCGCCCCCTGCCCTGTCGCAACACGCCGCCATCGCCGCTTTCGACTGCCGCGATGAGGTGGAGGAGAACATGGCCAGGTATCGCCGGAACCGGGACCTGTTGCTGCGTGAACTGCCCAAGGCCGGTCTGGATGACCTCGCTCCGGCGGATGGTGCGTTCTACGGTCGCGTTCTGCAAGCGGATGCTGGCGGAGACCGGGATCGCTGCCACACCGGGGATCGATTTCGATCCGCCGCGCGGGCACCAGTATGTGCGCTTTTCCTTCGCCGGAACCACAGAGGACATGGCCGAGGCGGCGGAGCGGCTGAAGGACTGGCTGCAATGACCGGCCACGCCTTCGACGGGCGGGTGCTGGACGCCGCCATCGACCCGGAGCAGCTTTCGCTGTTTCCCGATATCTCCGGCAATACGATCAACGGTCTGGGTGAAGCGGAGGTGCGCGCGCCCTCCCCCATCTACTGGCAGGATCCGCGCACACTGGCGCATGGCAAGTTGCAGAACTGGATGCTGGAGAAGACCCGCCGCGACGTGCCCGAAATCATGGAGATGCGCCACGGGCTCGGGGGGCGGGGCAACGAGGAACGCGTGCCTGTCGCTGCCCAGGCGGCAAGGGGCGACGCCACCGTTTTCACCACCGCGGTGAAGGCATTTGCCCTGACCGCCGAGGCTGACGACATCGGCATCGCCCGGATGCGGCCGGAGTGGATCTACGAAGGGCACAAGGCCGATCTGCCCAACGTCATCATCGTGCTGGTCCGGATGGACCACGCCGAACTGGCCACCGCGCCGGAGCCACCGTCAGTCGTGGAGGTGATGCGACAGTACAATCGCGGCACACGGGTCGCACGTGCTGTCGCCGACTGGATCAGGGAACGCGGCTTCCAGGCCATGCCGCATGGCGGCCCGGTGGGTGGGCCGCTGGTGATGGTTCCGGCAGCAATTGCCGCAGGTCTGGGCGAACTGGGCAAGCACGGGTCGATCATCAACCGCCGCTTCGGCTCATCCTTCCGCCTCGCAGCCGTGTTGACCGACATGCCGCTGGTCCCCGACACGCCGGACACATTCGGTGCCGATGGCTTCTGCGAAAGCTGCCAGGTCTGCAGTCGCGCCTGCCCGCCCGACGCCATCACCGACGTGAAGCAGACCGTACGGGGGGTCGAGAAATGGTACGTCGATTTCGACCGCTGCGTCCCCTACTTCAACCAGACCTACGGCTGCGGCATCTGCATCGCCGTCTGCCCCTGGAGCCGACCGGAAGTTGGCCCGAAACTGCTCCAGAAGATGCTGCGGCGGCTGAAGTAGGGACGCGAACAGCAGATTCATGCCCGTCACTTTCTACATGAGCGCCCGTGCGACAGCCTCCGGCTCCTTTTCCATGACCCTCAGCAATGTCCGCGCGGCACCACCTGGCTGCCGTTCGCCCTGCTCCCATTTCCGATAGCCGGAGACGCTGGTCCCGAGCAAGAGCGCCATCTTCTGCTGTGTCAGACCAAGAGCCTTGCGAATGGACCGGGCATCAACCTCCGGACCGTCGATGCGTGTCACGCGAGCATCAACAGGTTCACCGCTGGCGTAGGCCAAAGCCTCGCCCAGAGATGCCAGCAACTCATCGCCAACCTTCGTCATGCTTTCGCCCTCCCGAGAACCGCTTTCAGCTTCCGGACAAATCCGGCCACAGCCTTCTTTTCGTCGGCAGACAGGTTCGTCTTCGAACCCTTGCCATAGACCAGCAGCGCGAATATCGGATGCGCATCATTGTAGAAATAATAGATCACCCGTGCTCCGCCAGACTTGCCGCCACCTCGAGCCGGAACACGCACCTTGCGGACACCCCCTGTGCCCTCGATCATCGCACCCGCTTCGGGATTCGCCGCGATCAGATCGAGAATGGCGTGCCGTTCAACATCATCGAACAAGCTCCTCGCCTGCCTGACGAAGGTCGGTGTTTCAACAATGGTTTGCATCACATGAAATATACCCCATTGGGGCAATATTCAACCCCATTGGGGTAGTCATGCAGACACATGGTCTCAGAGCAAAGCGCTCGGACGGGCCTTCATCTTCGTGTACCAGGCGTTCAGGGCGGGTTTCGATTCATCGA
Source organism: Minwuia sp. (assembly GCA_029213165.1). GTDB lineage: Bacteria > Pseudomonadota > Alphaproteobacteria > Minwuiales > Minwuiaceae > Minwuia. Next base: position 9,147 of record JARGNO010000040.1, on the reverse strand, counting down.
CGCGGACCTTGATGATCCGGGCGAAGTCGACGAAGACGAATGTGGTGATGTCGGCGTAGGAAAAGCTGTACCCGACCATCCAGTCACGCCCCGTCAGGCGCTCTTCCAGCATCTCCAGAAACCGCCCGGCGCGCTTGACGCCGCGCTCGGCAAGCGCCGGAATCTGATCGTAGTTGTCAGGGCCAGGCAGGGCGCGGCCCTTCATGTGCGGATTGCCGTTGCGCAGGGCTTCAGCCACGGCTGCGCCCCCCTGGCTCTCTCCGATGGCGGCCCATTGCAGGATCTCCGCCTTCGCAGCGGGTGTGGTTCCCATCAGTTTCGGGCCGTCACCGACTTCTTCCAGATAAGTGGCAATCGCCAGGTTCTCGGTCAGGGTGACGCCGTCATCGGTTTCCAGCGCGGGAACCGTCGCCCGCGGATTGACCTTCAGGAAGTCCGCGCCGAGCTGTTCGCCCTTGGCTAGGGAAATCTCCGTTGTCGGAATATCCAGCCCCTTCTCCGCGATGAAGATGCGCGCGCGGCGCGGGCTCGGTGCAGTACCGCAATCGTAGAAATGCAATGTTCTATCCTCCCCAGGATCAGCAGTCGGATGCGGCACGCGGTGCCGGTGGTCCCGACCCCGCGCGCCGTCATCAGCAGAAATCAAAGACCCAGTTCGCCCTTCACGGCGGCCATCCCGTCGCCACCACCCATCGTGGTGACGCCTTCCAGCCATTTGCCCAGAACTGCCGGATGCGCCTTTAGCCAGGCTGTCGCGGCCTTCTGCGGTTCCTCGTCATCATTCAGGATCGCCCCCATGATCTCGTTCTCCATGGCCAGGCTGAACTTCAGGTTGCCCAACAGCTTGCCGACATTCGGGCATTCCGCCGTATAGCCCGCACGCACGTTGGTATAGACCGTGGCACCCCCGAAATCCGGGCCAAACCAGTCATCGCCACCTGACAGATAGGCCATCTTGTGATTGGCATTCATCGGATGCGGCTCCCAGCCCAGAAACACCACATCCTCACCGCGGCGGGCGGCGCGGCTGACCTGCGCCAGCATCCCCTGCTCCGACGACTCGACAACCTCGAAGCCCTTCAGGCCGAAGGCGTCCTTCTCGATCATGTCCAGGATCAGCCGGTTGCCATCATTGCCCGGTTCGATGCCGTAGATCTTGCCGTCGAGCCTGTCCCTGAACTTCGCGATGTCGGCGAAGCTCTTCAGCCCCGCGTCATAAGCCGCCTGGGTCACGGCCAGGGTGTATTTCGCCCCTTCCAGGTTGACGCCCACGGTCTCGACGCTGCCGTCTTCGCGATAGGGGGCGATATCGGCCTCCATCGTCGGCATCCAGTTGCCCAGGAAGATGTCGATGTCGCCATTCTTCAGCGAGGTATAGGTGACAGGCACAGACAATACCTTCACGTCAGGCTCGTACCCCAGCGCGGAGAGCACCACCGATGTCGCGGCTGTCGTCGCCGTGATGTCCGTCCAGCCAACATCGGAAAAGCGAACCGTCTTGCAGGCGGCGGGATCGGCGGCAATTGCGTTTCCGGCCACAAGGGTCGCCATGCCCGCTGCCAGCCCGATACCGGCGAGGCTCCTCAGATGTTGCCGCAGCTTGCCTTGGTGTCCCATTGCGCTCTCCCGTCCTGTTTTCCAGATGGTTCGTTCGGACACGCATGGAAGCATTGAACGAATGCCGCGACAACCGCCGCTTTCAGCGGCTAGATTTGGCGCACAAACCAAGGGGAGAGAGCATCATGCGTGTCGAGGGGAAGATCTGCGTCATCACAGGTGGCGCATCCGGAATTGGCAAGGCGCTGGCGGAGCGGTTCCATGCGGAAGGCGCAAAGGGCATTGTCGTCGCCGACCTGCAGGAAGAAGCCCTGAAGCAGGTCGCGGATTCAGTCGGCGGACTTGCCGTTGTCACCAATGTCGCGAAGGAGTCGGAGATCCAGGCCCTCGTCGCGGCGGCAGAGAAGGCCTATGGCCACATCGACGTCTTTGTCTCGAACGCCGGTATTGCGCGCATGGGCGGGCTGGATGCGTCTGATCAGGACTGGCAGCAGAACTGGGACATCCACGTCATGGCGCATGTCTATGCGGCACGTGCGGTCGCGGAGAAGATGGCGGTCCGTGGGGGTGGCTATCTGGTCAATACCGCATCGGCGGCGGGATTGCTGACCCACGTCAACTCCTCCACCTATTCGGTGACAAAGCACGGTGCCGTCGCCTTCGCCGAGTGGCTGTCGATCAACTATGGCGACCGCGGTGTCCGGGTATCCGTGCTGGCACCGCAAGCGGTGCGCACCGCCATGACGTCCGGGCGGCAGGTCACCGTCGCCTCCGTCGATGGCATGATGGAGCCGGAGGAACTGGCCGATTGCGTCATCCGCACCATGGACAAGGAAGAATTCCTGATCCTGCCGCACGAGGAGGTGCGGGAGTACATGAAGCGCAAGGTGCTGGACGTTGACCGCTGGCTGAAGGGCATGCGCCGCTTCAAGGCCAAGCGGGGCGATGGTTCCACCTGAAACTGACTTCAGCCGCCGCGCAGCACGTGCGGTTCCGCCAGATACTCGGCGGACTGCATCTCGTGCAGTCGGCTGGCGGTGCGGTGGAATTCAAAGGCGCCGTCGCCGGACGGATAGAGATCATCCGGTGACGCGTCAGCGGCGCAGATCAGCTTGGTGCGGTTCTCGTAGAGCGCGTCGATCAGCGTGACGAAGCGTTTCGCCTCGTTGCGCTTTTCCCGCGTCATCTTCGGCACATCGGCCAGGATCAGGGTGTGATACCGCTCCGCCAGTGCCAGATAATCGGCGGCCCCCAGCGGGCGCTCGCAAAGGCTGGCGAAACTCATGAAGGCGACGCCCTTGGCCGCACGGGGTATTTCCAGGGTTCGACCCTGCGTGGTCAGGCGGTCGGCTTCCGCTTCCTCGCCTTCGGTCAGGGCGGCGAAGTCCTTCTCCAGCGCCGCATCGGCTTCCGGCCCCAGCGGCGAGACATAGACCGGCATCTGGTTCAGCCGGTCCATGCGGTAGTCGGTGGGACTGTCGAGATGCAGCACGTCGAGCTTCTGTTGCAGCAACTCGATGAACGGCAGGAAAAGCTGGCGGTTCAGCCCGTCCTTGTAGAGATCGATCGGTGCCCGGTTCGATGTCGCCACCACCACCACGCCGCGTTCGAACAGCGCGGTGAACAGCCGCCCCAGGATCATCGCGTCGGCCACATCGGAGACCTGAAACTCGTCAAAGCAGAGCAGTGTCGCCTCCGCCGCCACCCGGTCCGCGATGGGTGGGATCGGGTCGTCGCCATCGCGCGCATCCTTCGCGGTCTGGCGGAACCGGTGGGCATCAGCATGCACTTCCAGCATGAAGCGGTGGAAATGGATGCGCCGCTTTCGCGCCACAGGCGCCGTGTCAAAGAACAGGTCCATGATCATCGACTTGCCGCGCCCGACGCCGCCATAGATGTAGAGGCCGGAGGGCACTTCCCCGACCTTCTTGCGCGCTCCGAACTGGAACAGGCGGCGGACGCTCTTCTCCTTGCCCGGATCATAACCCTGCAGGCGGTGATGCAGCGACTGCAGCTTCTCCGCCGAGAGTTCCTGCACCGGGTCGTGGTTCAGCTCGCCCGCCTTGACGAGCTTGCGGTAGCTGTGGATCGGGCCGGCGCTGTCCAGTTCGACCGCGCTCACAGGCTCAACCTCATGCCATCCTCCGCCACCGTCCAGCCACGGGCCTCCACCTCCGCCCGTTCGGCCGCGTCCCGGCGCAGCACGGGGTTGGTATTGTTCAGATGGATGAAGACCTTGCGTCCGACCTCCAGCCCATCGAAGGCGGCCAGTGTTCCATCCGGTCCGCTGATCGACATGTGCCCCATCCGCTGCCCGGTCTTGATGCCCACTGACTGCACCATCATCTCGTCGTCGGTCCAAAGGGTGCCATCGAAGAACACCATGGCAGCGCCGTTCAGCCGTTCAGCCAGTTCATCGGTCATGCGCGCACAGCCGGGAATGTAGAACAGCTTCCGTCCCTGACCGTCCGTGATCTCCACGCCGACCGTATCCTCGTCCACCGTGCCGAAGTTGTTGTCGGCCGAGCCATCCTCCAGCCACAGCGCCACCTTGCCGGGAACAGGAAAGACGGTCAGCGACAGACCAAGCGGCGTCCCGTCCTGTTCGGTCAGGTCAACGGGCTGGTTCAGGGTGAAGGGCCGCCTTTCGACAAACTTCGGGTTCAGCACGTTGAAGATCGTGTTGGCGGCCAGAACGTCCTGGATGCGCTGCGTGGCATAGAGCGCCAGCGGCTGGCTTTCCCGCAGGTTGAGCAGCCCCGCCGTGTGATCAACATCGCCATTGGTCAGCACCGCAGCGCGAATCGGGCTGTCGCGCAGGCCGCTCTTCGGATGCAGGGCCGGGTTGCGTTCGATCTGCTGGCGCAGGTCAGGAGATGCATTGAACAGCACGAACCGCGCGCCATCCGCCGACACGGCGATGGAGGACTGGGTCTGCGCCTGCAGTGCCGGATCACCGTCCCAGAAGGCGCGGCAGTTGACGCAATTGCAGTTCCATTGGGGAAATCCGCCCCCTGCGGCGGCACCCAGCACCAGAACTTCCATTTCGTTCCCCCGATTCCAGAAACGTTCTCCGGCAGACAATAGCGTTATCTGTCCAGGGTTGGCATCTCGATCACCTTCACGGTCGCGGAGGCGGTCGCGACCGGCCCGTCGCCACCGTCGGCCAGTTCCGCCTCGACGAACTTGGTGCTGGCACCGCCGCCGATGACCCGCGCCGTCACCCGCGCATCCCCGGCTTGCGCGGCGCGCACGAAATTGACGTTCATCGTGATGGTCACCCCGTACATGCCGACACCCCGGTTGCGGCTGGATGCGCCACCACCCGCGATACCGCAATCCAGGAAGGCGGCGATGATGCCGCCATGCACCGACCCGGCGGCGTTGAGGTGATAGTCGGTGAACGTGGTCTCGATGACATAGTACCCGTCACCGCGCTCGATCACCGAAACGGGCATGTGCTCGCTCAGCAGCGGTGCACCCTTGATCTCGTTCTTGCGCATGTATCCTCCCCGGAGCCGTCATTCCCGACACCATAGGGACCGCCGCCGAAGACAGAAGCCCGGTCGGCGCATGGGCGGTTCAGGCGATAGAGGGTTCACCTGCACCGCATCAGGCCCTATCTCTGGGCGACTGACTGTTCAGGAGTTTGCCAGATGAAAGTCGCCATCGTTCCCGTCACACCGTTCCGCCAGAACGCCTGCGTCATCTGGGACCCGGAGACCATGGTCGGCGCGCTCACCGATCCGGGGGGCGACAAGGAGCATCTGCTGGAAGTGGCCAAGGAACACGGCGTGAAGCTGGAGAAGATCCTGGTCACACACGGGCATATCGATCACGCCGGCGCGGTCGCCGACATCGCCGAACAACTCGGCCTGCCGATAGAGGGCCCGCAGAAGGAGGAGACCTTCTGGATCGACAAGCTGGATGAACAGGGCAGCCGCTTCGGCTTTGCCGGCGCACGCGCCTTCACACCGGACCGCTGGCTGGACGACGGCGATACCGTCACCGTCGGCGGCATGACGCTGGAGGTACGGCACTGCCCGGGCCACACACCAGGTCACGTCATCTTCTACAATGCGGCGTCAAAGGTCGCGATTGTCGGTGACGTGCTGTTCCGGGGGTCCGTGGGCCGCACCGATTTCCCGAAGGGGAACCATCACCAGCTCATCACCTCGATCCGGGAGAAGCTCTGGCCGCTGGGTGATGATGTCACCTTCGTGCCGGGCCATGGCGATACCTCCACCTTCGGCAACGAGCGCATGTCGAACCCCTATTGCGCCGATTTCGTGGAAATCTGAGCGCCTGCACGGGCTGAACCGACATGGAATGGCTGAGCGATCCGAATATCTGGGCATCCCTCGCGACACTGACAGCGCTGGAGATCGTGCTGGGGATCGACAATCTGGTCTTCCTGTCGATCGTCACCGAGAAGCTGCCACCGGAACGGCAGCCTGCGGCCCGTCGGATCGGCCTGGGCCTGGCCTTGGGGATGCGCATCGCGCTGCTCTCGGTGGTCGTCTGGATCGCCGGGCTGGTCGCACCCGTCTTCAGCATCGGGGAGCACGCGGTCAGTTGGCGCGACATGATCCTGCTCGGCGGCGGGCTATTCCTGATCGGCAAGGGCACCTTTGAAATACATGCGGCTGTCGAAGGTGAGCACGAGGAAGGAACATCGAAGGCGTCCACCAGCTTCGCCTTCGCCATCGCCCAGATCGTGGCGCTTGATCTGGTCTTCTCACTGGACTCCGTCATTACCGCCATCGGCATGACCCAGAACCTGCCCGTCATGGTGACTGCGGTGGTGCTGGCAATGGCTGTCATGCTGTTCGCCGCCGAACCGGTCTCACGGTTCATCCGCACCCATCCGACAACCAAGATGCTGGCACTCAGTTTCCTGCTGCTGATCGGAACAGCCCTGATCGCCGATGGCCTGCACTTCCATATCGAGCGCGGTTACATCTATGCCGCCATCGTCTTCTCGGTACTGGTGGAAGTGCTCAATCTGGCGGCGCGGCGAACCCGTCGGAAGAAGCCCTGAGCCGGCCCCCGCGCTAGACTGCTCAACTGAGCATCTGGCCACCGTCCGCGGCAATGGTCTGGCCGGTCACCCAGGATGCCGCGTCCGACCCCAGGAACGCCGCGAGCTTGCCGACCTCATCCGCGCGGCCCATGCGGCCATGCGGAATGCTGGCCAGGATGCCCTTGTACAGCGTCGGGTTGTTCTGCCGCGCCATGTCCCAGACACCACCGGGAAACTCGATGGATCCCGGCGCGATGCAGTTTACCCGGATGTTCTTCGACGCCAGTTCCACCGCCTGTGTCTTGGTGTACTGGATGACAGCCGCCTTGACCGCGCCATAGGGCGGCGTGCGACCGGAAGCCATCAGCCCGGAAATGGAGGAAATGTGGATCAGGCTGCCACCGCCGGATTTCTCGATCAGCGGGACCGCTGTCCAGCCTGCCCGCACAAGAGCCATCAGGTCGATGTCCAGACCGGCCTGCCAACCTTCCTCGTCATCGGTGCGACCGAAGCCCGAAGGGTTATTGACCATCACGTTCAGACCGCCCATGGCCTCCGACGCGCCCTCGATGAACCCTTTCAGCGCGGCCGGGTCACCCACGTCGCAGGGCAGTGCGATGATCTGGGTGCCATGCGCGCTCAGACTTTCCTGTGCCTGATCCAGGCTGGATGCTGTTCGCCCGCAGATCGCCACGTTCGCCCCCTCCCGCGCGAAGGCCTCCGCCATGCCGAAACCGATTCCCCGGCTGCCGCCGGTTACAATGACATTCCGTCCCTCGAGCCCCAGATCCATGACTTGTCCCCCCAATCCAACAGCAATGCCGGAAGCTAGCATCAGGTCATTGACAGACACAACGACCGGAGCCGCCATGCCGGTCATTGCAACAGCCATCGCATTCATCTTAAGGTTGAATGATCAATCAATTGAAATCGCTGGAAAAGCTCATGCGCTACCTGTTGATCCTGCTTGCAGGCTCATTGCTGATCGGATGCAAGACAACAGAACAGCGATATGGATCCGGTCAGCTTGTTCTGGACAAGCGCGTCACAGAAGTGATCGAGAAGTATTACTATGTCGAACGCCTGCAGCACCTCGAATTTGCAATCGACAGGCAAGGTCGCAACCTCAGTGCGAGATACTGCTCCAGCGGTGGCGGCAATTGCTTTGAGAGTACCGGCATCGAATCCATCGCTTCATGCAACAAGTCCGGCAGTTTCGATTGCGGGATTTTCATGATCGACAGCCGTGTCGTCTGGAATGGACCAGCCTTGTCCCGCCGCTGGCGCCACGGGGCGATGATGCCTTTCAGTGGAGACTGGTCATTCAGCTTCCGGACCGGCGAGGAAGCATTCCGCGAAACCGTGTTGCAGGCGCGACTTGGCCGTTTCTCCTTTCCGGATACTGGCGCGCTCGCTGGCTGCATCATGGCTCTCGACCAGACTGGCCCTGCCTTTGGGACCTTTCGCCTGTCTTGCCAGGATGGGCGATTCTCCATCGGTCGCTTTGCTGCCCCGCCCTCAATGGTCGTACGCGGCAGTGGTACTGATCAGGACAACGAGCCGTTCAGTTTCCGTTTCGATTTGAGCGCCGGGACCGGTGCCATATATCTTGCCGATCTGACGGGTGAAAGGGGTGGAAGATCATGGCTGTCAGCTCCGAGTACCGGGAATTTGCCGTCGAGCTCTTCGAACCCGTCGGCGCTGTAGCTTTCAGACGCATGTTCGGCGGTGCCGGCCTGTTTCACCAGGGGCTGATGTTCGCGCTGATCATCAATGAAACCATCTACATGAAGGTCGATGACATCAACCGACCGGACTATGAAGCCGCGGATTGTGCCCCGTTCACCTACGATACCGCAAAGGGCACGCGGGGGGTCCTGAGCTACTTCGCGCTTCCGGAGGCAGTCTATGATGACCAGACTGAAGCGGTCGCCTGGGCACGCGGGGCGATCGATGCTGCCTTCCGTTCAGATGCGGCAAAACCACCCTCCAGGCGCAAGCGAAAGCCCTGAAACACAAGACAACTCTGGCGAGATATGTTGATCAAACCGGCGCGCACAACCTGCAATTCGCGCCATTCGCGGGGATTTGCCGTGAATTGTTTGTTAACACCGTCACGCCAAAGTGGATCATCCATTGTCGGCCGGACTGATGCGATGCATTTGTGACAGCGATGCAGGATGGCCACAGGGAACAGTGAACGGGTTGGATCCACCCTATGCATCTGTGGATACGGACTTTTTTGCTACGCGACCAGGCCAAATGAGCGTAGAAATGTTCTAATCTCCGAAACGTGTCCCGGGGGGTCGGGCAGGTTTCGGATCTATGTCGGTCCGCTGCAGCCCAGTGTTGTGTCGACGGTCGACAGGAAACGGAGTGAGGGATGAGGGCAACTCGTATCACGAGCAGGTGCCAACTGTGACGCGCGACCTCCCGCCAGTCGGCACCATTGGCGATGGCGAGGATCAGTCCGGTTTCCAGGCTGTCTTCGATGCGACCGGTCAGACCAGTCTCGTCATCGACCAGGGATTGCTGCTGCTGACGGCGCAGTTCGTGCGGTCCGGGCC
>JARGNO010000115.1 GCA_029213165.1 Minwuia sp. | reverse complement strand
GTCTGGCAGCAGGCATCGCCCACCACTTACGTCGTCCCCGTACTTGATACGGGGATCCAGAAGTGCCGCTCACGGATTCGGCAGATTTCAGCCCTTCGGATACCCCAGCACCTTCAGTGACTCCCGGACCTCGTCGATGATGGCGGGATCGTCGATGGTGGCGGGGGTCTTGAAGTCCACGCCGTCGGCGATCTTCTGCATCGTGGCGCGCAGGACCTTGCCGGACCGTGTCTTGGGCAGGCGCTTCACCGCGGTCACCAGCTTGAAGGCGGCGACGGCACCGATCTGCTGGCGCACCATGGCGATGCAGTCCCGCTCAATATCGGCCAGCGGCTTCTCCGAACCGGCCTTCAGCACGATGACGCCCAGCGGCAACTGCCCCTTCAACTGGTCCTCGACGCCAAAGACGGCGCACTCGGCCACGTCCGGGTGCTGCGACAGCACTTCCTCCATCGCGCCGGTGGAGAGGCGATGGCCCGCGACGTTGATGACATCGTCGGTGCGGGAGAGGATGTAGATGTAGCCATCCTCGTCGATCATCCCGGCGTCCCCGGTGTTGTAGTAGCCGGGAAAGGCCTCCAGGTAAGCAGACTTGAAGCGCTCATCGGCGTTCCAAAGCGTCGGCAGGGAACTGGGGGGCAGGGGCAGCTTCACCGCGATCGCGCCCATCTGGCCGGCAGGGACCGGATGCCCGCCCTCGTCCAGCGCATGGATCTCGTAACCCGGCACCGCGCGGGTGGGGCTGCCGTACTTGACCGGCAACGGCTCGATCCCCATCGGATTGATGGCCATCGGCCAGCCGGTCTCCGTCTGCCACCAGTGGTCGATCACCGGCACCTTGAGCTGGTTTTCCGCCCACTGGATGGTGTCGGAATCGGCACGCTCGCCCGCCAGGAACAGGATGCGGAAATTCGACAGGTCATACTTGCCGATGAATTCGCCGTTCGGGTCCTGCTGCTTGATGGCGCGGAAGGCCGTCGGCGCGGTGAACATCACGCGCACGTCGTGGTCGGCAATGACCCGCCAGAAGGTGCCCGGATCCGGGGTGCCTACGGGCTTGCCCTCGAACAGGATCGTGGTCGCACCATGCAGCAGCGGGGCATAGACGATGTAGGAATGGCCGACGACCCAGCCGACATCCGACGCGGCCCAGAAGGTCTCGCCCGGGTTGGCGTCATAGAGATTCTTCATCGACCATTTCAGCGCCACGGCATGACCGCCGTTGTCGCGGATCACACCTTTTGGCTGGCCGGTGGTGCCGGATGTGTAGAGAACATAGAGCGGGTCGGTTGCCAGCACCGGCACGCAGTCGGCGGGGGAAACCCCCTGCAGCGCATCGGCCCAGAGCATGTCGCCGTCACGCACCTCGAAATCCGGGACCTGTTCACGCGGGAATATGATGCAGCCGTCCGGTTTGTGCTTCGACAGGTCGATCGCGCCATGCACCAGCGGCATGTATTCGATCACCCGGCCCGGCTCCAGCCCGCAGCTGGCGGTCACGATCAGCTTTGGCGTGGAGTCGTCGATGCGGGTGGCCAGTTCGTTGGGGGCGAAGCCGCCGAAGACCACCGAATGCACGGCTCCGATACGGGAGCAGGCCAGCATGGCCACCGCCGCCTCCGGAATCATCGGCATGTAGATGATGACCCGATCACCCTTTTCCACGCCACGCGCCTGCAGCGCCCCGGCAAAATGGGCGACGCGGTTCAGCAGTTCCTTGTAGGTGAACTTCTGTACCGTCCCGGTGATCGGGCTGTCATGGATCAGGGCAAGCTGGTCGGCCCGCCCGCCTGCCACATGCCGGTCCAGGCAGTTGTAGCAGGTGTTCAGTTCGCCGCCGGGAAACCAGCGGGTGAAGGGCGCATTGCTGTCGTCGAGAACCTTGTCGAAGGGCCTGATCCAGTCGATGCCCTTTGCGGCCTCGGCCCAGAAGCCTTCCGGATCGGCCTTCCAGCCGTTGTAGACGTCATCATATGCACCCATGACCCTTACTCCGCCGCAGTCTGCGCGGTGGGCAGGGTATAGTCCTTGAACTGCTCCCTGAGCGTCGTCTTCTGGATCTTGCCCGTGGCCGTGTGCGGGATCTCGTCCACGAACTGCACGTCGTCGGGCATCCACCATTTCGCGATCTTGCCATCCAGGAACGCCATCACGTCGTCCTTGGATACATCCTTGCCCGCCTTCTTCACGATGCAGAGCAGGGGGCGTTCATCCCATTTCGGATGATAGACGCCGATCACCGCAGCCTCCGCCACATCCGGATGACCCATGGCAGCATTCTCCAGATCGATGGAACTGATCCATTCGCCGCCGGACTTGATGACGTCCTTGGCGCGGTCGGTGATGGTCATGAAGCCGTCTTCGTTCAGGGTGGCGACGTCACCGGTATCGAACCAGTTGCCATTGTCGAGCACGCTGCCGCCCTCGCCCTTGAAATAGCCGCTGGTGATCCAGTAGCCACGGGTCAGCAGATTGCCGAAGGCGACACCGTCGCGCGGCAGTTCGTTGCCATCGTCGTCGGTGATCTTCAGTTCCACACCATAGATCACGCGGCCCTGCTTGGCCTTGTAGGGAAGCTGCTCCTCGAACGGCAGTTGCTCAATGGCCCTGGTCATGACGCCGGTGGTGCCCAGCGGGCTCATTTCCGTCATGCCCCAGGCATGGATCACGGTGACATCGTACTTGGTCTCGAAGGTACGGATCATTGAGGCGGGGGCCGCGGAACCGCCAATGACGGTGCGGTTCATGTCCGGCAGGCCCAGACCGTGCTCTTCCATGTAGTTCAGCAGCATCAGCCAGACGGTCGGCACACCGGCGGACATTGTGACCTTCTCGTCGGCCATCAGGTCATAGACCGACTTGCCGTCCAGATCCTTGCCGGGCAGCACCAGCTTGGCACCGCACATGGGCGCGGCGTAGGCCAGGCCCCAGGCATTGGCATGGAACATCGGCACGACGGGCAGAACGGTGTCGCGGGACGACAGGCCCAGGCAATCGCCCATGCAGGCGGCGAAGCTGTGCAGCACGGTGGAGCGGTGCTGGTACAGCACGCCCTTCGGATTGCCGGTGGTGCCGGAGGTATAGCAGAGGCTGGACGCTGTCTTCTCGTCGAACTCCGGCCATTCGAACTCGGTGGTCTCCGCTGCCAGCAGGTCCTCGTAGCAATGCACATTGTCCAGTGTCGTCTGGGGCATGTGATCGCGGTCCGTCATGATGACGAAACCCTTCACACCCTTCAGTTCGGACTGCACCTTCTCCAGCAGCGGCACGAAGGTCAGATCGACGAAGATGAACTGATCCTCGGCATGGTTCGCGATGTAGACGACCTGTTCGGGAAACAGGCGGGGATTGATCGTGTGCAGGACGGCACCCA
>JARGNO010000039.1 GCA_029213165.1 Minwuia sp. | reverse complement strand
CGAACTGGTCGATGCCGAACATGCCCAGGTTGGAGATGGTGAAGGTGCCGCCTGCGAACTCGTCCGGCTTCAGCTTTCCGTCCCGCGCCCGGCCTGCCAGATCCTTGGTCTCGGCAGATATCTGCTGCAGACCCTTCTGGTCGGTGTTGCGCACCACTGGTGTGATCAACCCGCCCTCGATTGCCACTGCCACCGAAACATCGACCTTGCGGTGCTGCAGGATCGCGTTCTCGGTGAACTGGGAATTAATCTCCGGATGCTTGCGCAGCGCCAGGGCCGAGGCCCGGACAATGAAGTCGTTGACGGAGATCCTGTAGCTGTCGGAGCGAGCGTTGAGATCCTTGCGCAACGCCAGCAACGCATCGAGTTCGATGTCGATGGTCAGATAGAAATGCGGCACCGTCTGCTTCGACTCGGTGAGCCTGCGCGCGATGGTCTTCCGCATGGAGTTGAGCTTGATCTCCTCGTAATCGTCCGTGACCGGCGGATGGTCCCTTGCGACAGCAGGCGCGGGAGCCGCAGCCGACGAACCGGTTGCTGCATCCGCAGCCGCAGCGGACTTCGGCGCATCCGTCTGCCTCTTTCCTGTGCCGCTCTCTATCGCAGCCTCGACATCGCGCTTGACCACACGGCCCTTCGGCCCCGTGCCATCGACCAGTGACAGATCCAGGTCCGCCTGGGCGGCCATGCGCTTCGCCAGCGGACTGGCAAAGACGCGACCGCCCTTGCCTGCATCTGATCCGCCGGCGGACGCAGACCTTGGCTCAGACTTCGGCGCGGACTTCGTCTCTTCCTTCTCTTCCGGCGCCGATTCCGGTTCCTCCGGCGCCGCGGCAGGCGCATCGGAGCCACCAGCCGCCTTGGCCTCGAAGCCATCAAGGGCGCCCTGGTCCTCGCCTTCCTCCAGCAATACGGCGATGGGGGCGTTGACCTTCACACCTTCCGTTCCGGCCTCCACCAGCAGCTTGCCGATGACTCCTTCATCGACAGCCTCGACTTCCATCGTGGCCTTGTCGGTCTCGATCTCGCAGAGCACGTCGCCGGACGAAACAGCATCGCCTGGCTTGACGTGCCAACTGGCCAGCGTGCCCTCTTCCATCGTTGGGGAAAGCGCCGGCATGGTTATGGTTATCGGCATGTCGCGCCCTCCCTATTCGCTGTAGCAGACGGCCTTGGCCGCCGCGACGATGTGCTCGGACTGTGGCAGTGCCAGCTTCTCCAGATTGGCGGCATAGGGCATCGGCACATCAACACCGGAAACACGCTTCACCGGCGCGTCCAGCCAGTCGAAGGCTTCCTCCATGATCCGCGCCGACAGCTCCGCACCGATGCCGCAGGTCGGCCAGGATTCCTCGATGGTCACACAGCGATTGGTCTTCTGCACGGAGCGCACGATGGTGGCACTGTCCAACGGGCGAATGGAACGCAGGTCGATGACTTCCGCATCGATGCCTTCCTCCGCCAGTTTCTCAGCCGCTTCCAGCGCCTTGCCGACCGTGATGGAATAACCGACCAGGGTCACGTCGCTGCCGGGGCGGACCACCTTTGCCTTGCCGATGGGCAGCACGAATTCCGGGTCCGTCGCCACGTCCCAGGTGCGGCCATAGAGAACCTCGTTTTCCAGGAAGATCACCGGGTTGGGGTCGCGGATCGCTGCCTTCAGCAGCGCCTTGGCGCTCAGCGCGTCATAAGGGGCCACAACCTTCAGGCCGGGCACGGAGGCGTACCAGGGCGCGTAGTCCTGGCTGTGCTGTGCGCCCACACGCGCCGCCGCCCCGTTCGGGCCACGGAAGACAATGGGACAGCCCATCTGGCCACCGGACATGTAGAGGGTCTTGGCCGCCGAATTGATGATGTGGTCAATCGCCTGCATGGCGAAGTTGAAGGTCATGAACTCGACAATCGGCTTCAGGCCACCAAAGGCGGCACCGACGCCGATACCGGCAAATCCATGTTCCGTGATCGGCGTGTCGATGACACGCCGGGGACCGAATTTCTCCAGCAGGCCCTGGCTGACCTTGTAGGCGCCCTGGTACTCGGCCACTTCCTCGCCCATCAGGAACACGACCTCGTCGCGCTCCATCTCTTCCATCATCGCGTCGCGCAGCGCCTCGCGCAGGGTGATGTTTGCAGTCTCGGCACCGTCCGGCAGATCCGGTTCGGCATCACTGTCGTCCGACTCCGGCGCACTGTCGCGGGCCTTGGGCGCCGCTTTCGGTTTCTCCTCCGCCGGCGTCGCATCAGCGACATCCTCTGCATCGGCTTTCGGCGCGGGACCGCCTGCACCGGCATCGAAACCGTCAAGAGCGCTTTCGTCCTCACCGTCCTCCAGCAGCACTGCGATTGGGGCGTTCACCTTCACGCCCTCCGCTCCCTCATCGACAATCAGCTTGCCGATGGTGCCTTCGTCGACCGCCTCGACCTCCATGGTCGCCTTGTCGGTCTCGATCTCGCAGAGCACATCGCCCGGCCCCACCTTGTCGCCGGGTTTCACCATCCACTTGGCGAGTGTGCCTTCCTCCATCGTGGGGGAAAGCGCGGGCATCAAAATCGGTACTGGCATCCGTCTTCCCTCCCTCAGGCTTCGACAAGCACGTCGGTATAAAGCTCAGACGCATCCGGCTCCGGACTGTTCTGCGCGAACTCGGCAGCATCGCTGACAATGGACTTCACATCCTTGTCGATGGCCTTCAGCTCATCCTCGGACGCCTCCAGCTTGCCGAGCAGCATCTGGCGCACCCGCTCGATCGGATCGCGCTCCGCCCGCATCTTGTTGACCTCTTCCTTGGAGCGGTACTTCGCCGGGTCGGACATCGAATGGCCGCGATAGCGATAGGTCTTCATCTCCAGGATCATCGGTCCCTTGCCGCCGCGGACATAGGCCACCGCCTCCTCCGCCGCCGCCTTCACCGCCAGCACATCCATGCCGTCCACCTGCACGCCGGGGATGCCGAAGCTCTCCCCCCGCTTCGCCAGTTCAGGCTGGGCCGATGACCGGGCGACGGATGTGCCCATGGCGTACTGGTTGTTCTCGATCACATAGATCACCGGCAGCTTCCACAGTGCCGCCATGTTGAAGGCTTCGTAGACCTGGCCCTGATTGGCGGAGCCGTCACCGAAATAGGCGACGCTCAACGCATCCGATCCCTTGTACTTCTCTGCGAAGGCGAGCCCCGTCCCCAGCGGCACCTGCGCGCCGACAATGCCATGACCGCCATAGAAGTTCTTCTGGCGACTGAACATGTGCATGGAGCCGCCCTTGCCCTTGGAATAGCCCCCGGCACGCCCGGTCAGTTCGGCCATGACGCCGTTGGATTCCATCCCGCAGGCGAGCATGTGTCCATGGTCGCGATAGGATGTGATCACCTTGTCATTGCTAGTCAGTGCCGCCTGGATACCGACGACGACCGCTTCCTGCCCGATGTAGAGGTGACAGAAACCACCGATCAGGCCCATACCGTACATCTGGCCGGCCTTCTCCTCGAACCGGCGGATCAGCAGCATCTCCCGATACAGTTCCAGCAGTTCTTCCTTGCTGGTTTCGGGTTGTTTCGAGGCCGCCGAAGCCGTTGATTTCGCGGCTGGTTTTGCAGGAGTCTTGCGGCTTCTTGTCGTGCGTGTCTGCGGGGTCCTGGCCATGAGTCCTCCTCAAGCATTGGGAACCGCGCCGACCATCCGCCCTGATTGAAACAGGGTTCCGGGCGCGGACTGCGTTTCGCTGACGACAGTAACGCACAACGACAATACGATTGCATGAACAATCGGCGTGTTAACTGAATATCGGTTAAGAGTGGAAAATCGCCGGACGGAGAGACCGCCCTCAGTCCTTTTCGAGGATCACGATGTCTTGGGGCAACGTCCAGCCGAGTACCCGGCGCACCTGCTCATCCAGAATATCGGCGTCCACGGCGGGACCGGACATGAGCTGGACGCGCCGCTGCAATGCCACCTGTTCCTGCGCCAGCATGGCCAGATGGTTCGCCCGCGTCGCGGTCCGTGCCTCAAGGCTTTCGGTCGCGAGCAGTCCGCGATCCCCCCAGGTCGCGTGAAAGCCGAAATAGCCGACGCAAAGGGCACCAAGCAGCAGCGGCAGGTTTCGGGTGATGCGCGATCTGATTTTCATTGGCGAATCGAATCAGAAAGCGATTCGCCGGTCAAGCGATAAGGCGACGGATGCCCTGCAAGTTCATATGGTAACTTCCCATTCCACCCGACAGCAGCATGAGGGAAACACCGGTCATGATCTCCAAATGGCAATGGCTGATCCTGCAACTGTCCAGAACACTCTGGATCCGCGTCGCGCTGTTCTGCCTGCTTGCCGTGATCACGGTGCTGGTGGCTCCTCTGCTGGATCCTCTGGTGCCGGCCAGCCTCTCCGAACGCGTGAGCGGCGACGCCGTGGAGAGCACGCTGGACATCCTCGCATCGAGCATGCTCGCCGTGACCACCTTCTCCCTCAGCGTCATGGTCTCTGCCTATGCTGCCGCCGCAACCAGCGTCACGCCACGGGCCACCGCCTTGTTGATGCAGGACACGACCACTCAGAACGTTCTTGCCACCTTCATCGGCACGTTCGTGTTCTCCCTGGTGGGCATCATTGCACTCAATACCGGGTTCTATGGAGGAACCGGGCAGGTCACCTTGCTGGGAATGACAATTGCCGTGACCCTGATGATGATCATGACCCTGTTCCGCTGGATCGAGCATCTGTCGCGGCTGGGGCGGGTCAGTGACACGACCGACAGGGTGGAGAGAGCCGCTTTCGCCGCCATCTGCGGCCGGGTTGATGACCCCGCACTGGGCGGGCGGATACTGGGCGAGGACGACGATGCCGTTCCCGAGGATGTCCGTCCGCTGCACATCACCACCATCGGATACCTGCAGCACCTGGCTCTGGACCAGTTGTCTGACGCGGCGGAGAAGGCAGGCGGCGACATATTCGTTCATGTCCTGCCCGGTCAGTTCATCCATCCCGCCATGAAAGCCGCTAGCCTGAGTGGCTTCCCCGAGGAATTCGACACATCCACCCTTCAGGCCGCATTCCGGATCGGACGGGATAGGTCCTTCGACCAGGATCCCCGTTTCGGGCTGGTCGTCCTCTCGGAAATCGCATCGCGGGCACTGTCTCCGGCCGTCAACGACACTGGCACGGCAAAGGACGTCATGGCGCGCGCCGTGCGCCTGCTGCTGCTCTGGAGCCAGCGGGAGCTGGAACATGATCAGAGGCGGGATGGCCCTGAAGTTCGCTATCCGCGTATCTGGGTGCCGCCGCTGGCGCTGTCGGACCTGTTTGACGACCTGTTCACGCCAATTGCCCGTGACGGTGCCACACATGTCGATGTTCACATCGCATTGCAGAACGGCCTGAGCGCACTTCATGCGACCCGGCATGACGGCATGAGGCGCGAAGCATTGCGTCATTCGAAAATGGCGGTCGAAAGGTCCGACGCGGCATTGCTGCTCGACAGCGAAAAGCAGCGCGTGCGCAAGGCGGCGCAATTTCCGGAAAGATCGGGCGACGCCTGAGCCATTTTCCGGGTTTCCGGGGCTGAGCCAACTTGCACGCAGGACACGACAGGACAGGATGTGTCTCGCCTTCGTACCTGTCTGCCACCGGCGCGCACCCAAGAAAAAGGGCCCCTGGCGTCTGCCAGGGGCCCCGTTCCTCAGGCCAGTCGTGATTGACCGTATCAGTCGCGACGACGGCGCGGGCGGTCTCCGCCACGGCCACCACCACCGCTGCGTTCCCGCTGCGGCAGGGGCTCGACGCCCTCGATCTCTTCGCCGGTCTCCTGATTGACGTAGCGCATCGACAGGCGAACCTTGCCGCGATCATCCACGTCCAGCAGCTTGACCCAGACCTCATCACCCTCGTTGGCGACATCGGTCACCTTCTCGGTGCGGCCGTCCTGCAGCTCCGAGATATGGACCAGTCCGTCACGCGGGCCGAAGAAGTTGATGAAGGCACCGAAGTCCATGGTCTTGACGACCTTGCCCTTGTAGATCGCACCGACCTCCGGCTCCGCCGTGATCGACTTGATCCAGTTGATCGCCTTTTCGGCAGCGGCACCGTCGGAGGATGCGACCTTGATCGAGCCGTCATCGTCGATGTCGATCTTGCAGCCGGTCTGCTCCGTGATCTCGCGGATCACCTTGCCGCCGGTGCCGATGACATCACGGATCTTGTCGGTCGGAACCTTGATCAGCGTGATCCGCGGGGCGGTATCGCGCAGTTCCTCACGCTCGGAGGTGATGGCACTGGCCATCTTGCCGAGAATGTGGTTCCGGCCATCGTGCGCCTGCGCCAGGGCGATCTTCATGATCTCCTCGGTAATGCCGGCGATCTTGATGTCCATCTGCAGCGACGTGACACCGGCTTCGGTGCCCGCAACCTTGAAGTCCATGTCGCCCAGGTGATCCTCATCGCCTATGATGTCGGACAGGACGGCAAATTCCTCGCCTTCCAGGATCAGGCCCATGGCGATACCGGCAACAGGACGGCGCAGCGGCACACCCGCATCCATCATGGCCAGGGACGAACCACAGACCGTCGCCATGGAGGAGGAGCCGTTGGACTCGGTCACTTCCGACACGATCCGGATCGTGTAGGGGAACTCGTCCTTGGCAGGCATCAGCGGATGCAGCGCACGCCAGGCCAGCTTGCCATGACCGATCTCGCGACGGCCCGGCCCCATGCGGAAGCTGGTCTCACCCACCGAGTACGGCGGGAAGTTGTAGTGCAGCATGAAGTGCTGACGGCTCTCGCCGACCAGCGCGTCGATGATCTGCTCGTCCTGACCGGTGCCGAGGGTGGTGACCACCAGCGCCTGGGTCTCGCCACGCGTGAACAGTGCGGAACCATGGGCACGCGGCAGAATGCCGATCTCGCACTCGATGGGGCGCACGGTCTTCGTGTCGCGACCGTCGATGCGCAGCCCGGTGTCCAGGATGGAGCGGCGGACCGTATTCTTCTCCAGCGACTTGAAGGCCGAAGCGACAGCCATGCCGCCTTCCTCGTGATCGCCGAGCGCTTCCATGACCTTGGCCTTGGCAGCGGCAACCGCGTCCTGACGCTCGGTCTTGATCTTGATGCCATAGGCCGCGGCAAGATCAGCGCGGGCAATATCGGCAACCTGGGCGGCCAGAGCCTCAGAATACAGCGGCGCCGGTTCGGCCCACGGCTCCTTGGCTGCGGTCTCGGCGAGGTCGATGATCGCATCGATCACCGTCTGGAATGCCTTGTGACCGAAGGTCACCGCACCCAGCATCTCGTCTTCCGAAAGCTCGTCCGCCTCGGACTCGACCATCATCACGGCGTCCTGGGTGCCGGCAACGACCAGATCCAGCTTGGAGCCGCTCATCTGCTCCAGCGTCGGGTTCAGCAGATACTCGCCATTGGCGAAGCCGACACGGCAGGCACCGAGCGGGCCCATGAACGGCAGGCCGGAGATCGTCAGCGCGGCGGAGGCACCAACCAGGGCAACGATATCGGGATCGTTCTCGAGGTCGTGCTGCAGCACCGTACAGATGATCTGCGTGTCGTTCTTGAAGCCGTCCGCGAACAGCGGGCGGACCGGCCGGTCAATCAGGCGGCAGGTCAGCGTCTCGGCATCCGACGGGCGGGCCTCACGCTTGAAGAAGCCACCGGGGATCTTGCCCGCGGCAAAGGCCTTTTCCTGATAGTTCACGGTCAGGGGAAAGAAATCCTGGCCTTCCTTGGCGGTCTTGCTGCCGACAACGGTGCACAGCACCATGGTCTCACCATATGTGGCCATGACGGCACCGGTCGCCTGACGGGCGATCTTGCCGGTTTCCAGCACAAGCTTGCGCCCGCCCCAGTCGATTTCCTTGCGGTGTATATCAAACATGTTCTTCTCAACCTTCCTGCGGCGGACCATCCCACCGCACAAATGACAGCAGGCGAACCGGGCCGCTGCCCGATCCGCCCTGAATCTGTCCCGCTTGTCCGACCGCCATTGGTCGAACGGTCACGATCACCGGCGCAGGCCGAGTCGTGAAATCAGATCCCGATAACGGGCATCGTCCTTGTTCTTGAGATAATCAAGCAGCCGACGGCGCTGGCTGACCATGGTCAGCAGTCCGCGACGGGAGTGATTGTCCTTCTTGTGAGCCTTGAAGTGCTCAGTCAGGGTCAGGATACGCTGGGTCAGGATTGCAACCTGAACCTCGGGCGATCCGGTGTCGCCTTCACCACGACCATATTCGGCAATAAGCTCGGCTTTGCGCTCGGGCGTAATCGACATCATGTTCCTCCATCAATTGGACGACCGGGAAATCCCCGATCAGAGGTTGAAGACACGAACCGGCTCAACCCATTCGGCCCGATATCGAGCCAGCGCCACGGGCCGTTGATCATGCATGGCGCAAATGAGTTCATCATCGCGGTACGTGAAATTCAGTACCCTGACAGCCTGACCATGTCGTATGCGGTCAGCCTGCTCACCTGTCACGGCCAGTGCCGGGATGTCGTCCAGCGCGGTCTCGACAGGTTTCAGGGCCTCAAGGCCGCTGCGCTTATGGCACAGCCCCTCGAACGTTGCCAGTGAAATTGAGCCGGATTCCACAAAGCTTCCGACCGCCGTTCGACGGATCGCGCTCGCGTGCGCCGGAATGCCGAGCAGGGAGCCGATATCCCGGGCCAGGGAGCGGACATAGGTGCCCTTGCCACACTGCATTTCCAGCTCTGCATGGTCATCGTCAGGCATCCCCAGCAGGGTCAGCCGTTCCACCTGAACGGGTCTCGCCTTCAGTTCCGGCGGTTGCCCGTCACGGGCGAGGTCATAGGCGCGCTGCCCATCGACCTTGATGGCTGAGAATGCCGGCGGCACCTGCAGGATATCGCCGGTGAAGCGGTCAAGCAGCGCGGCGATATCGGTGGAAACCGGACGGGATGAACTCTCGGCAAGCACCTCCCCCTCCCCGTCATCCGTGGTCGTGGAGGTGCCGAACCGGATGGTGAAACGATAGGTCTTGCGGGCATCGGTCAGGAAGTTGATGCACTTGGTAGCCTCACCGAACGCGATCGGCAGGATACCGCTGGCCAACGGGTCGAGCGTGCCCGCATGTCCCGCCTTCTGCGCATTCAGCAGCCAGCGGCAGCGATTGACGGCAGTTGTCGAAGTCGGGCCAATCGGCTTGTCGAGCACCAGCCAGCCGCTGACGGGATCACCGCGCCGCCTACGACCCATTGCCCGCGCCATCCGGGCCGTTGCTGTTCCCCTGCGCTTTCCGCCGACGTTCGTCATCGGCGCGTGCAGCCCGCATCACGGCATCGATATGGCTCGCATTGTCGAATGACCGGTCGCGATGGAAGGTGATGCGCGGCGCGTACTTCATGTGCACCGACCGGGCAATCCGTCCGGACAGATAAGGCGCAGAACGGTTGAGCCCCGCCAGCACCGCATCCACTTCCAGTCCGCCAAGCGGCTCCACATAGGCGGTGGCATTGCGCATGTCGGGCGAAACCGTCACCTCGGTCACCGTGATCGACCGGCCCGACACGTCGGGATCGCGAATCTCGTCGCGCTGCAGGATCTCCGACAATGCATGGCGGATCAGTTCACCGACACGCAATTGACGCGTCCCCGGTGCTGCACCGGCAACATTCTTTCGCTTGGCCATCTGGTACCTGTCCAATCGCCGCAGAACCCTGACGCAAGAAGCGGAAGGACCTTGCGCGGCCCCTCCCCATCAACCGCGTCAGAGGGTGCGGGCGATCTCCTCGATCTGATAGACCTCGATCTGGTCCTTCTGCTGGATGTCCTGATGATTGGCAAAGGACATGCCGCATTCGGAACCCTGCCGGACTTCGGCCACATCTTCCTTGAAGTGCTTCAGCGTCGCGATCTTGCCTTCGTGCAGCACGATACCGTCGCGAAGCTGGCGATAACCGGCCCCCTTGCGGACAAGACCCTCGATCACCAGGCAACCGGCAATCTTGCCGACCTTGGTGATATTGAAGACCTCGCGGACTTCCGCCGTACCCAGGGTGATTTCCCTGGCTTCCGGCGCAAGCATACCGCTCATCATCGCCTTCAGATCGTCGGTCAGTTCGTAGATGACGTTGTAATAGCGGATATCGACGCCATCACGTTCCGCGGCCTCGCGCGCCTGCCGGTTCGGGCGGGCATTGAAGCCGAAGATCACGGCACCTGCTGACTTCGCCAGCGTCACATCGGTTTCCGTGATGCCACCGACACCCGCGTGCAGGATGCGCGCCTTCACCTCATCAGTGGAGAGCTTCTCGGCGGAATTGATGATCGCCTCTACCGAACCATGCACATCACCCTTGATCAGGATGGGGACTTCGGCTGCCTGGCCTTCCTTGATGGCAGACAGCATCTGCTCCAGCGTACCGCGACCGGCCTGGGTGGCGAGTTGTTCACGCGTCCGGCGTGCCCGGAACTCGGCCACTTCACGGGCACGACCCTCGTCCTCGACGACGGTGAATTCGTCACCGGCTTCCGGTGCGCCCTGGAAGCCCAGAACCTCGACCGGCTGCGCAGGCAAGGCCTCGTCAATGCGATTGCCCTGATCATCGATCAACGCACGCACACGGCCCCAGGTGGCACCGCAGACAAAGATATCGCCGGTCCGCAGCGTCCCGCCCTGCAGCAGGACTGTGGCGACCGCGCCGCGTCCCTGCTCCAGTTGAGCCTCGACAACCGTACCGTTGGCCGCCCGGTTCGGGTTGGCCTTCAGTTCCAGCAGCTCGGCCTGCAGCAGGATCGTATCGACCAGCTTGTCCAGATTGGTCCCCTTCAGCGCGGAGATCTCGACCGCCAGGTCCTCACCGCCCATCTCTTCGACAATGATGGAGTGCTGCAGCAGGTCCTGCTTCACCTTCTCCGGTGTCGCATCAGGCTTGTCGATCTTGTTGATCGCAATGATGATCGGAACGTTCGCGGCCTTGACGTGATTGATCGCCTCCACCGTCTGCGGCATCACCGAGTCATCGGCAGAAACCACCAGCACGACGATATCGGTCACCTTCGCGCCACGGGCACGCATGGAGGTAAAGGCGGCATGGCCCGGCGTATCCAGGAACGTCACCTTCTGGCCACCATCCGTGGTGATCTGATAGGCACCGATGTGCTGGGTGATGCCACCGGCCTCACCCCTGACCACATCGGTCTTGCGCAGGGCGTCGAGCACCGAGGTCTTGCCGTGATCGACATGGCCCATGACCGTGACCACGGCCGGACGCGGCACCATCTCGGCATCATCATCCTCAGGTGCCGCAATCGCGACTTCCACGTCGGCGTCGGAGACGCGACGGATGCGATGGCCGAATTCCTCGACGATCAGCTCGGCGGTGTCGGCGTCGATCGACTGGTTGATCGTCGCCATCACGCCCATGTTCATCAGCGACTTGATCACATCGCTGCCACGCACTGCCATGCGGTTGGCCAGTTCGGCAACGGTCAGAACCTCAGGCACGACAACATCACGGACGACGCGGCCAGCGGCCTCGCCCCCACCCTCCGCCGCACGCTTCTCACGCTCACGACGGCGACGGGTCGCGGCCAGCGACTTCTGCCGCTCGCCAGGACCGTCCAGCGCCTGACTGATCGTCAGCTTGCCACTGCGGCGACGGTCACCACCCTTGCCACGCGACGGACGCGCCGGTGCGGGAGCGGCGGACTTGCCCTTGCGCGGCTTGCCACGCGAGTCATTTTCCTCGGCAGCCGGGGCACCGCGCGGCGCTGCACCTGGCGAAGTGGTCTCCGCTGGCGCGGCGGCACGCTTCTCGGCTTCGACCTTGGCCTGCCTGGCGCGTTCCTCGTCGGCTTCCGCCTTGGCCTTCGCCTCTTCCTCGGCCTTGCGGGCAGCGTCGATCTCGGCCTTCTTGCGGGCTTCCTCTTCCGCAGCAGCCTTGGCCTGCTCCTCCCGCTCGGACCGCATGCGCTCTTCCTCGAGCGCACGGCGCTTGGCCTCGATCTCTTCCTGGCGCGCACGCTCCGCCTCGCGGGCCTTGGCATTCACCAGGGCCTGCTGACGGGCCGTCTTTTCCTCATCCGTCAGGCGCGGAAGGACCATGCGGCCACGGGTCTGATCGACCGGACGCTTCGGTTCCTCACGCTTCGGCTGCTCTCGCTTCGGCTGGTCTGCCTGACTCTTCTTCAGGGTTTCCCTGACGACATCCGCCGCAGGTGCCGCGTCACCGTCGCGCTTTGCGCCACGCTTTCGCCGGACCTCGACCTGGACCGTCTTGTTGCCGCGACCGCCGGACACACTCTGGCGCACACCACCAGCGCCACCGCCTGACTTCAGGCCGAGTCGCCCGCCTTGCGATACGCTCAGGGTCTTCTTGTCGCCCGTCTCTTTCGCTTCACTCATCGATCGCCTGTCTTTCGTCATGCATTTGCCGGGTGCCGTACTGCACACCGGACAGTCGTTCCACCTCCCGAAGGAGGCGAGCCGCGAGCCGCCCCGGAGCGATCGCAGCATGTACCATATTATCTAGCCCCAAGGCCAAACCCAATTCGTCCCGGTCAAAGCAATCGATCACGGGTGCCGATCCGGCCAGCCTTGCGGCCTTCTCGATCGCCCCTGGCCCCGCGTCGGATGAGACCACCATTGCCCCGACTGACCGCCCCATGGCAAAGGCCGTTACCTTCTCCAGCCCGGTCACCACCTGCCCCGCACTTCGGGCCAGACCAAGCAATTCGAGACACTTGCGCCGCAGCAGTCGAACCAGAACCTCAGGCAGATCGTCTGCCAACCGGGTTTCTGCCTTGAAAGCCCGTGGAAACGGGTTGCGCTTCCGCATCTGCGCCAGAACGTCCCGTTCCGCAACCACCCAGGCACCCCGTCCCGGCAGCTTTTCGTCCAGGTCGGGCACAGCGTCGCCGTCGGGGCCACGCACGAACCGGATCATGCTGGATGTATCGCGGCATTGTCTGGTGACAATACAGCGACGCTCCGACACCTGCCTTTCGCTTCCTTTCGGCAACCTAGTCGTCTGATTCCTCCACGACCGCTGTTTCGCCTTCCGCTTCGCTGGCTGCTTCGCCGGATTCCTCATCGTCGAACCAGTGCGCGCGGGCCGCCATGATGATGCGGTTGGCATCATCGAGTGACAGGTCGCTGTCGCGCAGTGGAGCATTCGAGTCGGAGACAAGCTCTTCCGAAGCCAGGTCACCCAGATCGTCCAGCGTCTTGATACCGGCTTCACCCAGCTTCACCAGCATCGCAGGGGTCAGCCCCTCGATCGCGGCAACCGCATCCTCGACACCGATTTCCTTGCGCTTCTCGTCCAGCGCCTCTTCCATGCGGGCCAGATGATCATTGGCGCGGCGGATGAGTTCCTCTGCGACGTCCTCATCGAAGCCGTCGATTTCCTCCAGCTCGTCAAGCGGCGCAAAGGCAATTTCCTCCACCGCGTCGAAGCCTTCGGAAACAAGCAACTGCGCGATCATCTCGTCGACGTCCAGCGCCTCGATGAACATGTTGCTGCGTTCCTGGAACTCCTGCTGGCGGCGCTCCGACTCCTCCTGCTCGGTCAGGATGTCGATGTCCCAGCCGGAAAGCTGGGAAGCCAGCCGCACATTCTGGCCCCGTCGGCCGATGGCAAGGCTGAGCTGGTCATCGGGAACCACCACCTCGATGCGATTCTTGTCCTCGTCCAGCACGACCTTGATGACATCGGCGGGCGCGAGCGCGCTGACGATGAAGGTCGCGGGATCGGGCGTGAAGGGAATGATGTCGATCTTCTCGCCCTGCAGCTCGTTCACGACCGCCTGCACGCGACTGCCACGCATGCCGACGCAGGCACCCACGGGGTCAATGGAGGAGTCGTTGGAAATGACGGCGATCTTGGCGCGGCTGCCCGGATCACGGGCAACCGCCCGGATCTCGATGATCCCGTCATAGACTTCCGGCACTTCCTGCGCGAACAGCATCGCCATGAAGCGCGGATGGGTGCGGGACAGGAAGATCTGCGGACCGCGTGTCTCGCGCCGCACGTCATAGATGAAGGCGCGCACCCGGTCGCCGGGCCGGAAGGTTTCGCGCGGCAGCAGCTCGTCGCGGCGGACAATCGCCTCTGCCCGACCCAGATCGACCATGACATTGCCATGCTCGACCCGCTTGACCAGACCGGAGATGATCTCGCCGGCGCGGTCCTTGAATTCGTCGTACTGGCGGTCGCGTTCCGCGTCCCGGACCTTCTGGAAGATGATCTGCTTCGCGGCCTGCGCCGATACGCGACCGAAGTCGATGGGCGGCAGCGGCTCCGAAATCAGATCGCCGACACGGGCGTCAGGGTTCATTTCCTGTGCACGGGAAAGCGGGATCTGCGTCGTCGTGTCCTCGACTTCCTCGACGGTTTCACGCAGGCGCCAGATGCTGATCTCGCCCGTCTTGCGGTCGATCTCGGCCCGGATCATGTGTTCGGCGCCATAGGTCGTCTTGGCCGTCCGCTGGATCGCTTCTTCCAGCGCCTCCAGCACGATCTCATGATCGATGGACTTCTCCCGCGCGACCGCATCCGCAACCTGCAGAAGTTCGAGCCTGTTGGCTGTTGTCACCGCCATCTTCTACTCCGTTCCATTCGACTTCTTCCGGGCATTCTCCCGGGCCTTGCTTTCACGCAGGCTTGCTTCGATCAGCGCATCGGTCAGAACCAGCTTGGCCTCACCGATGGCCTCGATATCCAGTTCGACATCGGCCTCTTCCGCCGGGACACCCGTCATGCGCAGCTTGACGCTGTCGCCGTTCATGCCCAGCAACTGGCCCCGGAACCGCTTCCGACCGTCCATCGGTCGCGCCAGTTCCAGCTTTATCTCGTGACCGCTGTAGCGCTCGAAATCCTCGCGACGCACCAGAGGCCGGTCGATGCCGGGCGAGGAAACTTCCAGCGCATAGGCACCGTCAATCGGATCTTCCACGTCCAGCAGCGCGGATACCGCCCGGCTGACCGTCTCGCAATCATCAATCTCCATGACGCCGTCAGACAGCCGTTCCGCCATGATCTGCAAAGTCGGACGCTTGCCACCTGTGTGACGCACACGCACCAGCCGATAGCCCATATCCAGTATGGATGGCTCAATCAGGGTCCAAATCCGATCACCCGGCCCGCCTGACATTGAACCTCCACTCGACACAAACAAAAAAGTGGGCCGCTGGCCCACCCTGACGTTCGCTCTGGTAAGCGATTACTGGTGTAGAGAGGCGTTATAGCCGCAAACGCCCGGATATCAACCTTCTTCTCCACCTGGCGCGCGGTCACGCCGCCGAAATGTGAGGAAAAGCGGCTCGGACCCGGCAAGCAACTTCGACTGGTAGCGGGTCGTGACGTGGTCGGCCGGCACCTCTCGCCAGTCGGAAACCCGCTCCGCAGTCCATTCGAACGCCGGGTGGCGCAGCCCGTGAGACAGGATCCAGCGCGCGTAACCCATGTGGTCCGTGGCGATGCGGAGTCCGGCACGGTCCCGCATCACGCGCGCCAGACTGTCGAGCGTCTGCGTCGAGACCAGGCGTCGCTTGTGGTGGCGTGACTTCGGCCAGGGATCCGGAAAGAGAACGAAGACCCGGTCGAGCACTGCATCCGCCATGCCGTCGAGCAGTGGACGCACATCCTCCGCATGCAGCCGGACGTTCGTCAGACCTTCGGCCTCCATCCCGTCCAGCGCCTTGACGACGCCCTCAAGAAAAGGCTCGCAGCCGATCAGATCGACGCCGGGATTGGCCCGCGCCTGACCGAGGAGGTGTTCAGCCCCGCCAAACCCGATCTCGAGCCACAAGGGGCGGTCGCCGTCCCCCAATTGACCGGAATCGACCAGAACGCGCGGCAGGACACTGTCCAGCAGATGCTGCTGGCGCCCGCTGCGCTTCTTGCCCTGCCTGCGGCCGTAGAACCGGTAAGGTCGCGTCACTGCTGTCCGCGCCTGTCCCATTCGCGACCACCGCTCACATTGCTGATATCAGGAGAACGCGCCCTTCAGCGCATCCACGAGGTCCAGCTTTTCCCAGGAGAACCCGCCATCGGCATTGGCTGCGCGGCCAAAGTGGCCATAGGCCGCCGTGCGCTCGTAGATCGGGCGCAGCAGGTCGAGATGCTGGCGAATACCGCGCGGGCTGAGGTCCATGACATCGCACAGGACCGACTCCAGCTTCGCCTCATCGACATTGCCCGTGCCCTGAAGGTCCACGTAGACAGAAAGCGGCTTGGAGACACCAATGGCATATGAAAGCTGAATGACACAGCGGTCGGCCAGGCCGGCGCCGACCACATTCTTGGCCAGATACCGCGCGGCATAGGCGGCAGACCGGTCGACCTTGGTCGGGTCCTTGCCGGAGAATGCCCCGCCACCATGCGGTGCGGCACCGCCATAGGTATCAACGATGATCTTGCGCCCGGTCAGGCCGGCATCGCCGTCCGGACCCCCAATGACGAATTTTCCGGTCGGATTGACGTAGAACTCGTCTTCCGGGCACATCCAGCCGTCCGGCAGCGCGGATACGACGAAGGGGCGGACAAGTTCCCGCACCTCTTCCTGGCTCACACCATCGACATGCTGGGTCGAGACAACCACCGAGGTCGCGCGAACCGGCTTGCCATCGCGATACTCCAGCGTCACCTGGCTCTTGGCATCCGGGCCGAACTCCGGGCGGCTGCCATCGTGACGGGCCGTAGCCATGTCCTGAAGGATACGATGCGAGAGATGGATCGGCGCAGGCATCAGTTCCTCGGTCTCGCGCACGGCATAGCCGAACATGATTCCCTGGTCACCCGCACCCAGGTCCTTGTTGCCAGCCGCATCCACGCCCTGCGCGATATCGCTCGACTGCTCATGCAGGTGGATCTGCACCTGGGCATTCTTCCAGTGGAAGCCATCCTGCTCGTAGCCGATTGCCTTGACCGCATCGCGCGCAGTCTGCTCGATCAGTTCATTGGTGATCG
Organism: Minwuia sp.; assembly: GCA_029213165.1. GTDB lineage: Bacteria > Pseudomonadota > Alphaproteobacteria > Minwuiales > Minwuiaceae > Minwuia. The sequence goes on along the minus strand of JARGNO010000039.1, from coordinate 20,050 downwards.
AAGAAGGACCGCGTGTCTCACCCGCCAGGACAATCAAATTGGTGGACGTCAGTGTCTCGCAGGCAACGCGTGCGTCCGGCTCGGCGGCCAGGAACAGGTCGACGACAGCATCCGAAATCCGGTCACAGACCTTGTCAGGATGACCCTCTGAAACGGACTCGGAAGTGAAAAGAAAATTCTGCCGCGGCAAAGTCGCCCCTCCTGTCAGCTTTCGAAGCTTGAAAATCTCAAACGCGACGCTTTGTGACAAGCACGACCGATCCGGTCAAGTACCACGCTTGACCGGATGGTTGTGGCACCCTTCGAACGCTGGTCAGTCCTTGGATACTTCCGCCTCGAACTGTGCGCCAATTGCCTTGACGAGCTCGAACAGACGCTTGCGCACGGCTGGGTCGGAAATCTTGTCATACGCCCGCACGAACTCAAGGATTTCACGCCGGAACAGGCGTTCCGAATCAAACGGAGCAGGTTCCGATTCAGCCAGCCCGGTCGGGGAAGCGCTGCCCCCCTTGCCGGTGGCAGGTGCGCCATCGAAGAAGAATGACGGCGGCACATCCAGGATCTCGCTGAGTTCGAACACCCGACTCGCGCCGACACGGTTCGCGCCGCGTTCGTATTTCTGCACCTGCTGGAAAGTGAGCCCCAGTGCGTTGGCAAGCTTTTGCTGACTGAGACCTTTCAGGGTCCGGCATAGCCTGATTCGTCCGCCAACATAGACATCTACCGGATGTGGATGTTCAGCCAAATTTGAAACCTCGTACTACTACCAAAGTTAACGCAGGGCCTTGTCAGCCTGCTGCGCCCTTTCCCGATCCCCGACACCGTTTCTATGAAGAGTTCGTCACAATTCGTCAAGCGAGAAACGGGCACCTAAACCCACGGTTGTGGCGAACACTTGTTGATCGCACGCACTTGTCTGAAGCATTAAATAGTCAGACTTTCTATACATAGAAATTTATTCAATATTGCCGCAATGAACATGTATCACTGATCACATTTGACGACGCTTGCCCATGATCATGGTGATCAAAGGCACAACAAGAAGCATGCAGATGATTGCAATCATTGGCCAACGGCCAGTAACTGCATACAGACTCTTTTCAACATGCCCCGGTAAAGCCCCAGTCAACGTCCCTTTGACACCAAGATCAAGTCTACCCTGAACCTGCCCATAAGCATCTACGATCGCTGAAATACCTGTCCCCGCGGCTCTGACCAATGGCAAACCCTGTTCCACCGCCCGGAAGCGCGCCATGGCAAAATGCTGATCCGGACCGGTAAGAGTCCCGAACCATGCATCGTTCGTCAGGGAGAGCAGCCAGCCAGGACGCGATTCGCCGGAACCGACTTCGTCAGCGAAGATCACTTCATAGCAGATGAGCACCCGCGCTGGCGGCAATCCCGGCAAATGCAGCAGGCCACCAGTGCCGTCCTCTCCGGACGAGAAATCACCCCGTCCCTGCGCCAGTTTGTCCAGCCCGATGCGCGACAGCAGGCCTCGCAATGGCAGATATTCCCCGAACGGCACCAGGTGCCGCTTGTCGGCACTGTCGATGATCCGGGCATCCGCGTTGATGGCAACGGCAGAATTGAAGAACCGCGTCGCACCCGCTGTTCCCTCCGTCCTTGGCGCGCCGGTTATGACCAGACCATTGATCTGCGTGGCCACCTGGGCGATTCGCTGACGCGCGGCCAGATCAGCATTGATCCGGAATGTCGCCGCCGTTTCCGGCCAGATGACCAGGTCGGGCATCGGATCCGTGACAGACGGCAGGCTCATGGAGAGGTTTCGGGCGAAATTGGCCTCGATCAGGTCAGGCCGCCACTTGTCACGTTGCGCGATGTTCGCCTGCACGATCCGGATCGTCGGTGCGTGGGGGTCCGAGGGGGTCCGGTCCGCGTTTGACAACCGCCACGCCCCAGCCCCGACCAGGACAAGCGTCCCGAGCAGGATCGCGACAGGTGCACGCCAGTGATTCCGTCCAACGAGAGCGAGCGCCGGGGCACCGCCGGCCAGAACCGCGACGAAACTCAGCCCCACCGTGCCGATCCAAGCGGCGGGCTGCATTGCGGCATCAGCAAAGCCAAAGCCGTACCCGGCCAGATTCCAGGGAAACCCGGTCAGAATCTCACCGCGCGCGACCTCCGCCAGCGTCCAGCCTGCCGCCAGCAGGAACAGGCGCCACGTGCCCGGTCCGCTCAGACGCCAGGCAAGCCAGACGGCAATGGCCGGAAACAGGGCCAGCAGGGCCGGCAGTCCCAGCACAGGAAACGGCACCATCCAGGCAAACTTGTCCGGTTCCACCAGAAACGCGGAGGCGATCCAGTAGAGCCCAGCAATGAAATGGCCCCAGCCAAACCACCAGCCAAGTGCGAAGGCGCTCCGCCCACGATGGACACCGCGCAACAGCAGCAGCAATCCGCCAAAGCCGATCCAGAAGACTGGGAACAAATGAAAGGGCGCAAAGCCGAGGCTCATCAGCGCCCCGAGCAGAAAGGCCAGCAACAGGCGCCGCCAGCCGGAAAGCGCGGTCATGCGCCCGGCCAGCCGGGTCACAGCCCGCTCTTCTCCACGCGCTCCCCTTCATTGGCAGAAGGGGAGAAACGACGGACGCGCAGCAGCTTGATCCGCCGGGGATCGGCGTCCGCGATCTCGAACTCCAGTCCGCAGTCATGGCGCACCACTTCGCCACGCTTCGGCACCCTGCCCAGCGTCACGAATATGAAACCACCCAGCGTGTCGATTTCCTCGTCATCGGCATCCGTCAGAAGGTCGCAGTCCACCCGCGCCTCGAAATCATCCAGCTCGAAGCGGGAATCGACCTCGATGGTCCCGTCCTCATGTTCGATGAAGACCGGTTCCTCCTCGGTGTCATGCTCATCGCGAATGTCGCCGACCACTTCCTCGATCAGATCCTCGATCGTCACCAGGCCATCAACACCACCATATTCATCCACCACGATGGCGAAGTGGCGGCGCTGCGCCCGCATTTCCACCAGCAGGTCGGTAACCGGTTTCGACGGCGGCACGACGAGCGGCTGGCGCAGGATCGGCGCCAGATCCACCTCCCCCTCCTGCCCCCATAGCTGGACAAGATCCTTCACGTGCAGGATTCCGACGATGTCATCGAGATTTTCCCGGTAGATCGGCAGGCGGGAATGCGGCGCGGCCAGATAGCCCTCCACCACCTCCTGCAGGGGCAAGCCAAGTTCCAGCGCCACGATGTCGGCACGGGGCACCATCACGTCCTCGATGCGCTTGTCACCCAACGAGATGATGTTGGAGAGCATGTGGCGCTCTTCCTGCCCCAGCTGGGCGTCACCGATCTCGTGCTCTTCCAGCAATTCCTCAAGGCTTTCGCGCCAGCCGTTCTCCTCCGGCCTGCTGCCCGTCAGGTTGCGGACCAGATCGCCCAGCCACGAACCCTTCCTGGTGACTGTTTCGGTTTCGTCATCGGCCCCGCCGTTGCGGGGCTGCATACTGGAAGATGAATCGCTCATCAGCGTGTCAGTCCTGTCATGTCCTGTAAGGGTCAGCGATACCGAGGCTTGCGAGAACATCACGTTCCAACGCCTCCATCTCCTCGGCTTCGCTGTCCTGTTCGTGATCGTAACCCAGCAGGTGGAGGGTTCCGTGCACAACCATGTGTGCCAGATGTTCCGCCAGCGTCTTGTCTTCCTCGGCCGCTTCGCGCGTCACGGTCTCCAGCGCCACTGCGATGTCACCCAGCGGAAGTCGCTCACCGGGTGGCAGAAAGCTGTCATCTTCCTCAACCGGGAAGGAAAGCACATTTGTCGCGGCATCCTTGCCCCGATAGTCACGGTTCAGCAGGCGTATCGACGCGTCGTCCATCAGGGCGACGGAGATATTGCCAAACGATGCCGCCTCCTCGAACCCCGACAATACCGCACGCGCAGCACGGTGGACCACGGCGTCGGCGTCATCAGGCCAGCCATCGACGGCGTGCACAACGTCGACCTGGGGCAACTCGACCGGGGCCGTGACTGATGCTGTGGCGCTCACGACGGCTTCTCCGAACCCTCGAACAGCTCGGCCTGCTCATGACTGGCATAGGCGCGCACAATGCGGGTGACCATGGGATGACGAACGACATCGCGCGCATCGAAAGAGGTGAAGGCAATTCCCTCCACATCCTGCAAGACTTCCATCGCCTCGCGCAGTCCCGAGCGGGTGCCGCGCGGCAGATCGATCTGCGAGAGGTCACCGGTGATCGCCATGCGGGAGTTCTCGCCCAGCCGGGTCAGCAGCATCTTCATCTGCACGGTCGTCGTGTTCTGTGCCTCGTCCAGGATGACGTAGGCATTCGCAAGTGTCCGCCCGCGCATGAAGGCAAGCGGAGCGACCTCGATCTCACCGGTCTCCAGCTTCTTCGCCACCTGTTCGGCAGGCAGCATGTCATACAACGCATCATACAGCGGGCGCAGATAGGGATCGACCTTGTCGCGCATGTCGCCCGGCAGGAACCCCAGCCGTTCGCCCGCTTCGACGGCAGGGCGGGAGAGCACGATCCGGTCCACCTGATGGGTCAGCATCATGCTTACCGCCGCCGCGACCGCCAGATAGGTCTTGCCGGTACCGGCGGGACCAATGCCGAACACAAGCTCCTTCTCCATCAGATTGCGCGCGTAGTGGATCTGGTTCGGGGAACGGGGCTTGATCGCGCGTTTCCGGGTCTGGATCAGAACCCCATTGGCGACACCGCTTTCATGACCCAGGCGAATGGCGTCATCTACCTCCCGCTGGCCAACGGGCTCGCCCTGCTCCACCCGCTGATAAAGCGCACGCAGGATGCCCCGCGCACGCTCGCAAGAGGCGGTATCACCGCCGATGACCATGCGGTTGCCGCGCGATGTCAGGGAAACGCCGAGTTCCTGCTCGATCCGGGCAAGATTGCTGTCATGATCGCCAAACAGGGCACCAAGCAGGCGATTGTCCTCGAAATCGACCGTCAGGCCGCCCTGGGACGTGCGCACATTGTCAGGTGTGGTCAAAGCCTTGGTCAGCCCTTCTGTTCAGGCGGCGTTCACTGCGTTCGGGTCCCGGGCGAGACGGCCGGAAAGACTGTTGGCTCGCCCTTCGATGATGGTGACGTCTACAATCCGGTTGCGCAAGGTCGCGGGCGCATCCAGATGCACGGCCTGCATGTAGGGACTGCGTCCGACAAGCTGCCCGGCATGACGTCCATCCCTTTCCAGCAGTACCGGCATCATGCGGCCCGCCGAGTCGGCATTGAAGGCAGCCTGCTGTTCGTTGATCAGGGCCTGCAGTGACTGCAACCGCTCGTCCTTCACCGATTCCGCGACCTGCACGCTCTCCGCCGCCGCCGGGGTTCCGGGGCGCGGGCTGTACTTGAAAGAATAGGCCTGCGCATATTTCACCCGCGTGACGAGATTCAGTGTATCGGCAAAATCCCGGTCGGTTTCGCCTGGAAATCCGACAATGAAATCAGACGACAGGGCAAGGTCCGGTCGCGCGTCACGCAGCTTGTCGACAATGCGAAAATAGGTGTCGCGGTCGTGTCGGCGGTTCATTGCCTGCAGGATCCGGTCAGACCCGGCCTGCACCGGCAGATGCAGGTACGGCATCAGGGCCGGAACCTCTGCATGGGCACTGATCAGATCGGCTGTCATCTCCAGCGGATGAGACGTCGTGTACCGGATGCGCTGCAGACCATCGATCTCCGCCAGTTCCCGCACCAGTCGCCCCAGCGCCCAGTCGGCACCACCGTCTGTCCCGGCCCCGTGCCAGGCATTGACGTTCTGGCCCAGCAGCGTGATCTCCACGGCACCGGATGCCACAAGCCGTCTGGCTTCCGACATGATCTCGGCAGCCGAGCGGGAATATTCGGCACCACGGGTATAAGGCACGACGCAGAAGGCACAGAACTTGTCACAGCCTTCCTGGATCGTCAGGAAGGCGGTCGGACCGGATCGGCCCGGTGTCTCCGCCAGACGGTCGAACTTGTCCTCGACCTCGAAATCGGTCTCCAGCACCGGCTGACCATTCGCCCGCGCGGCGCGTGCCACCATTTCCGGCAGGTGCTGATAGCTCTGCGGCCCGAAGACGATATCCACGAAGGGTGCCCGGCGGACGATCTCGTCGCCTTCGGCCTGCGCCACACAACCGGCGACACCGATCACCATGTCGGAGCCGGCGGCGCGGCGGCGATCCTTCAGCTTGCGGATACGACCGAGTTCGGAAAAGACCTTCTCCGCCGCCTTTTCCCGGATGTGGCAGGTGTTGAGGATGACCATGTCGGCGTCATCGGGGGTGCCGGTCTCCGCATACCCCAGCGGCGCCAGGATATCCGCCATACGCTCCGAGTCGTAGACGTTCATCTGGCAGCCATAGGTCTTGATGAAGAGTTTTCGGGTCACGCCTGCTGTTTCACACTGGACTGGCGGACGGAAGACCGGCACCCGGCATCCGCACCGCCTGAAAGCCGGGACATGTATCAGGCATTGGGGTCAAGTCAAGTTGCGGAGGCGCTCAATGCCTCCGAGTTGCCCTCCACGACCTTCTCTCGGCAGTAGCTCGCCAGCTTCTTGCGGTTGCCGATCGTTTCCAGGGTGACCGGTTCATGGAATTTCAGGCGAACCTCATAGGGGCCACCGTAGAGGTAGTTCTTCAGGTGCGGGGCCAGGTCCATGTCGCCGTACCAGGCGACCTGCGGCATCGACCGGCGGGTCACCGGAAAGCCGTCGACACGGGTATAGGTGAGCGAGATCGGCTGCACTTTCACCGGATGTCCATCGACCTGAAGGTCCGCCAGCGCGAAGAAGGCGGAGCGGAACTCCTGGATCCGCAGACCGTCGCCGGATGTGCCTTCCGGGAACAGGATGAGGCTGTCACCACGGGCAAGCCGGGCCTCCATCGCCTTGCGTTCCTTGTCCGCCGTCTTGCGGTCACGGCTGACGTAGACAGTGCGCTGCAGGTTTGCGAGCCACTTGATGACAGGCCAGGTGCCGACTTCGCGCTTCGCGACAAAACTGGCAGGCAGGGTTGCCCCCATGACGACGATGTCGACCCATGAAACATGATTGCTGACGTACAGCACCCCTTCACTGCGAACCGGCGTTCCCTCGATACGGATCTTCAGCCGCAGAAGACGGAAGGCCACCTGGTGCCAGAGTTGCGGGATGTATCGCGAAATCCGCCAGCCAAACAGGATGCCCAGCAGATGGGGCGGCATGATGACCAGGGTGAAGAGGATCAGGAACAGGATAATCGCCGTGATATAGGCGGTCCGCATCAGTCCTTTGATCCCTGCTTGCGACCGATGCGGGTCCCAAAGAGCTCCAGCCGGTGATCGACCAGTTCATAACCCAGTTCCCGGGCCACGATACGCTGCAGTTCCTCGATCTTCTCGTTCGTGAACTCGATCACTTCCCCCGAGTTCACGTCGATCAGATGGTCATGATGTTCGTCGTTCGCTTCCTCGTAGCGTGCGCGACCATCCCCGAAGTCATGCCGCTCGAGAATCCCCGCCTCCTCGAACATGCGCACGGTCCGATAGACCGTCGCGATCGAGATGCGGGGGTCGATGGCGCTGGACCTCTCGTAGAGTTGCTCCACGTCCGGATGGTCCTCCGCGGTCGACAGCACATGCGCGATCACGCGGCGCTGGTCGGTCATCCGCATGCCCTGTTCGATGCACTTCTGCGCCAATGTGGAATCCATGGCCCCCGCCTGTTGCTCTTTTGGGGAATGTATAGTGCTCAGTCCGGTTCGCGGCAAGGAAGGGCTGGCGTCAGACGCATGACAAGCGCATCCGTCTTCTGGCCAGCCGCATCGGTGTAGTAATCACGCCTGACACCGACCTTGCCGAAGCCCGCCCCCTCGTACAGCGCAATGGCTGCGCTGTTGTCGGTCGCAACTTCCAGAAAAACCTGCGCAATGCCCTGCAACTGCCTGATTGCATCATCCAGGAGGACCCGCGCAATACCCTGACGCCGCGCTAGTGGCGCGACAGCAACCATGATCACCTCCGCCTCATCAGCGACCTGGCGCATCAGGATGAAGCCGACCGGTTCATGGCTTCCGGCGATCAGCGCAAACGCTCCCGGCATGGCAAGAAGATCCGCGAAGGCGCGGGCATCCCAGGGCTTCGGGACACTGCGGGCGTGCAGTTCCGCCAGAAGCTCCGCCGCCGCAATTCCCACAACCTCGGTAACCGGTTTCATCGCCGTGTCGGCAGTTTTGCGTCCGGCGCACGCAGATAGAGCGGACCGGGTGCCGGGATCGGCCAGGACGGCAGCGGACGCGCCACAGCCAGCAAGAGCAGATCTCGCGCGTCCGGCTCCACCGTGTCGAGGACGACCGTTTCACCTTCAACATGTGGCGCAACCAGAGCGGCACCGTTCCCGGCCAGGACCGTTCCCGGCACAGCCATCATGGCCGCATCCTTCGCCGACACAGCCAGGGGAGCCGACCAGCATTCGGCGAAGGGGGGCACCGCGCGGCGGAACATCTGCGCATAGACCTGGTCGCGACGGGCATCCAGCGCCGCCAGCACCGGCCGGTCCGGAAACCGCCGCGCCGCGCCAGCCGCCAGCACTTCCAGCGCTGTCATGCCAAGCAAGGGAATCCCCAGCGCCACGCGCATTGCCCGTGCCGCAGCAAGACCGATACGCAGACCGGTGAAGGTCCCCGGTCCCACGGTCACCGCCAGTCCTTTCAGGTCATCAGCGGAGAACCCGGTCGCAAGGAACCCGCGTTCGATCATCGGCATCAGGTTCTCCGCCTGCCCGCGCGACCGCATCTGGTGCGCGGCGAAGGCCACACCCCGACTGTCGCCCAGGGCGATGGACAGGGCACGGGAGGCGGTATCGATGGCGAGGATCACGGTCGGTGCATCACGCGCGGAGACCCTAGAGGATCTCGCAGGCTTCCTCGAACTCCAGACGCGGGCTGCGCGGGAACAGTCCTTCCGGGTCGCCATGGCCGAGATTGCAGAGGAAATTCGACTTCACCTGCCCGTCGGGAAAGAATTCCTGATCCAGAACCGCATTGTCGAAGCCGCTCATCGGTCCGCAATCCAGTCCGACAGCACGGGCGGCAATCATCATGTAGGCCCCCTGCAGGGAGCCGTTCCGGAAGGCTGTCACCTGCGCCACCTCCGGTGCCTTGAACCAGTTCTTCGCATCCGGCTCATGCGGAAACAGCTTCGGCATCAGCTCATAGAATTTCAGGTCGTGGGCCACGATCACCGTCACCGGGGCCGCAAGCGTCTTGGCCATGTTGCCCTCCGACAGGGCAGGCTTCAGCCGCAGCTTCGCCTCTTCGGTTGTCAGGAACAACAGCCGTGCCGGCGAGCCATTGGCGCTGGTCGGCCCGTTGCGCATAAGGTCATAGAGTGCGCGCAACGTGACTTCGCTCACCGGCTTGTCGGTCCAGGCGTTGTGTGTCCGCGCGTTGCGGAAGATCAGATCCATTCCGGCGTCGTTGAGCATCTGCGACATGACAGTTTCCTTCCCTGCAGGCGTTCCCCGGCGCTGATGTGACTGGTAATAGTCCCGACGTGTCTCAGCGCAGCCGCCGCCCCTGCATATACAGCAAAGAAGGGTTACGAACATGCCAACGAAGATGTTCCTTCGGCATTGCTGGGCTGCGTTGCTGCTCTTCCTCGTCGCGGGCCCGGCTCTGGCTGCGGATCATGCGGTTGTGCTGATGTACCATCGGTTCGGCGAGGACGATGTGCCGCTGACCAATATCCGGCTGGAACAGTTCGAAGCCCACCTGGATCACCTGGCGGAGGAAGGCTACAGCGTGCTTCCGCTGGCTGAGGTGCTGGATGCGCTGGCCAATGGTGGGGACCTGCCGGAGAAATCCGTCTCGATCACCGCCGATGACGCATACCTTTCCGTGATGACCGAAGCCTGGCCCCGCCTGAAGGCGCGCGGCTGGCCCATGACCCTGTTCGTGGCCACCGATCCCGTGGATCAGGGTCTGCGCCGCTACCTGTCATGGGACCAGTTGCGCCAGTTGCGTGATGAAGGGATGACGATTGGTGCCCATACCGCCAGCCATGGTCATGTCACCTTCCTGGACCCGGCCGCCGCGCGCAGGGACATCGACCGCGGAATGGATCGCCTGAAGACCGAACTCGGTCTGTCGCCAACCCTCTTCGCCTATCCGTTCGGCGAATACAGCCTGCGCCTGCGGAAAACGGTCGCCGAGACGGGTTTCACGGCGGCGTTCGGACAGCACTCCGGGGCTGTCGGGCGCAGCCGTGACCGCTTCGACCTGCCGCGATTCGCCATGAACGAACGCTACGGAGAGATTTCGCGTTTTCGCACCGCAGTCAGCGCACGTCCCCTGCCTGTCAGCGATGCCACGCCAGAGGAAACGCTGCTCGAAACAGGTGCCATGCCGACTTTCGCATTCAGCGTCGGAGGTGGCGTCGATCCCGCTGCGGTCGCCTGCTATCACTCGACCGGTACCGGTGCCGTGGACCTGGAAACCGAAGCCGACCGGATCGCGTTCAAGGCACCGTCGCCGCTGCCGCCGGGCCGATCACGCTTCAATTGCACGCTGCCCGACGGCACAGGCGGCTGGTACTGGTTCGGACGGCAGTTCGTGACGCCCGGCGGAAAGGACTGATCGCATGTTTCGTGGTTTCAGCCTGCAGGCCGCCAGCGCCGGAATGCTGTCGGCCTTCGTCGGTTGCGCCAGTTCATTCGCTGTGGTGCTGGCAGGTCTCAGCGGCATCGGCGCGAATCCGGCCCAGGCCGCCTCCGGCCTGATGGCGCTGTCCTTTGCCATGGGCGTTTCAGCCATCATTCTAAGCCTGCGCTACCGAATGCCGATCAGCATCGCCTGGTCCACCCCCGGTGCCGCCCTGCTCGCCACCTCCGCCGCTGTCGAGGGTGGCTTCGCGACCGCTGTTGCGGCCTTCATCATCTCGGCACTGATGATCATCCTCGCCGGTCTCTGGCGGCCCCTCGGCAACGCGGTCGCGCGCATTCCGGCGCCCCTGGCCAATGCGATGCTCGCGGGTGTGCTGCTTGGACTTTGCCTTGCCCCGGTGAAGGCCGTGGCAGAAGAACCGGTCAGCGGACTGGCGATCTTTCTGGTCTGGGCACTGGTCGCCCGCTTCCGCCCCTTGCTCGCGGTCCCTGCTGCCGTGGCCGTCGCATTGGGCCTGCTGATCCTGGTCATCGAACTGCCGCCGATCCCGATGTCGGCCATCGTGCCGGAACCGGTCCTTGTCATGCCGGAGTTCTCGCTCGCCGCACTGGGTCTGGCGCTGCCGCTGTTCATCGTGACGATGGCATCGCAGAACATCCCCGGAATCGCGGTACTGAACGTCAATGACTACCGCCCCGCCCCCGGCCCCCTGTTCACAGCCACCGGCATCTTCAGCCTGATCGGCGCGCCATTCGGTGGACATGCGGTGAATCTGGCTGCCATCACCGCCGCGCTCTGTGCGGGCAAGGACGCGCATCCCGATCCCGAGCGGCGTTACTGGGCAGCCATCGTCGCCGGGTGCTTCTACATCCTGTTCGGCCTGTTTGCGGGAGGCGCGACAGCGCTGGTGAGCGCTGCCCCCCCGGTCCTGATAGAGGCGGTGGCCGGACTGGCCCTGCTGGGCGCATTCGGCGGCGCGGTCATGGGCGCGGTGAAGGAGGAACGGGATCGTCAGGCGGCTATCGTGACCTTCATCGTCACCGCCTCCGGCCTCACCTTCGCAGGCGTCAGCGGAGCGTTCTGGGGTCTGCTCGCAGGCGGGGGAATCTACTGGCTGTCGCGGTTCCGGCGGACCTGATCCCCAATCATATCGCCACCCATTCGCCCTCTGCCGCTGACTCGTAGATTGCTTCGACAATACGGACGTTTCGGAGATATTTATCAACCGGTGTCTCAGCCTTGGCCCCATCCAGGAAATGCGCGACGGCATGACGCTGAAAGGCATGAACGCAGTCACCGCCGAAGCCTGCATCGGACCACGAATAGACATGCGGCTGCTCTGGCTGTCCATGCGGCTTCAGATGCAGGCCGCCATCTCCGTCCAGACGCAGGCGTGCTTCGGAACAGTCGAGCAGCATCTCACCCATCGTGAGGCGGGGGTTTTCCGCCTCCATCTCCGCCAGCCGGTTGCCATCGAAAATGCCGCTCGCCCCGTCGCGGAAGCGGAACATGACGATTCCCGCATCCTCCCCCGCCATGACCGGATTGAGCCTGCGCAGGTCAGCCATTACCGAGCCGATCTCGCCCATCAGATAGCGGAAGGTGTCGATGAAGTGCACAGCGGTCTCATGGATCAGGAACCGGGGCATCTGCTGGAAGTAAGGCTGTCGGGCCAGATAGGCGTCAGGCCCGCGACCATCACCGGGACGCAGCCTGAACTGGATGCCCTGCGGCTGCCCCAGCAGGCCGGAGTCCAGCAGTCTTCGTGCCTCCCGGTACCAGGGCTGGAAGCGGAAGTTCTCGTGCACCAGCATCGTCACACCCGCCCGGCGGGCCACGCGGGCCAAGTCCTGCGCCCCCATCAGATCATCGGCCAGCGGCTTCTGCACGATCATCGGCAGACCTGCGGCGGCCACTGCCTCGACCACTGCCAGACGGGCTGCCGGGGGTGTGATGATGTCGACCAGATCGACTTCCGTCGCGGCGAGCATGTCGGACAGAGCAGCAAATGCCCTATCCGGACCGATCACCTGGGCTTTCGCCAGATCGGTATCGCAGACGCCGACAAGATCAACACGGTCAATACGTTGCCAAGAATTGTAGTGATATTGGCTGAAGTAACCGGCACCGACACCGGCAACCCGCAATGTCCCGGTCAAGGGTTGCCCAGCCGTGCGATCACGGCCTTCGCCACATCAGCCGTCCGTACCTTGCCACCCAGATCGACTGTCGTGGCATCCCCTTCGGCCAGAGCCTTGCGCACGGCACGTTCGATATCCTCAGCCCCGGCACGAAGGCGCGGATCGTCCCGCCGCTGCCCTAGCCAGTCGAGCATCAGGGAAACCGAAAGGATCGTCGCCAGCGGATTCGCGATTCCCTTGCCCATGATATCGGGCGCGGTGCCATGGCTTGGCTGGAAGATCGCCACCTTGTCCCCGATATCACCTGATGGCGCGAGGCCGAGGCCACCGACCAGACCGGCCGCGAGATCGGAGAGGATGTCGCCGAACATGTTCTCCGTCACCATGACATCGAAGTCCCAGGGTCGCTGCACCATCAGCATTGCCGCCGCATCGACGTAGAGGCGGCTGGTCGTCACATCCGGATACTCCAAGGCGACCTCATCGAAGATCTCCCGAAAGAACGCCATCGACCCCAGGACATTGGCCTTGTCGATCAGTGTGAGATGCTTGCGCCGCTGGCGGGCAAGCCGGAAGGAGAAATGAAACAGTTTCTCCGACACCGCCCGCGTGATCCGCATGGTGTCCGTCGCATGATCGGCGTCCCCGTTGCGCTTGCCACGGTCGACGAACAGGCCCTCCGTCGATTCCCGGACCAGCACGAAGTCGATCCCGGCACCGCGCGGATCCTTCAGCGGCACCGCCTCCGGCAGCCAGGCCCGGATGGGCCGCACACCGCCGTAGAGCCCGAAGATCTCCCGCAGGTCAATCTGCGGCACGATCTCCGTTCCGTCCGCATAGCGCACGTCCGGCAGACCCATCGCGGCCAGCAACGTGGCATCCGCATTTTCCACCGCGCGCACGGTCTCTTCCGGCAGGGCGGAGCCGTGATCGCGATAATGCCCTGCCCCGGCGCCATGTTCCTGTGCGTCCACGCGGAAACCATGGCGTCCTGCCACGGCGTGCAGCACATCCAGCGCCGGTGCGGTGACTTCCGGACCTATGCCGTCTCCGGGCAGGACCGCGATGGAGATCGTGTCATTGGCTGCCATGGGTCTATTCCTTCGGGATGTTCTGGGCCGGGACGATCTTTCCGTCCTCGTACTTCGGCGGGACATATGTGGAGTTGGTGCCTTCCCCCTCCGTCGCCCGCAGGACGAGGAAGGATCCGGCAACCAGCACCAGCCCGCAGATCGTCAGGATCGCCAGCGGATAGGTCGGCTTCCCGGAATCATGCCGCCGTTTCAGCAAGCGCCAATAGAGCCAGTAGAGAACGAAGGGCACCAGGAACAGCAGTACCCGCAGCAGGATGATCTTGGTCATGTGTCCTCCGGTTTCGGGTCGGAAAGCCTGGCATGGAGGTTCATCAGCATCCCTGCCGTCGCGCCCCAGATGTAGTATTCGCCAAACGGCATCGCCCACCATCGACGTGGCGTGCCGTTGAACCAGCCGGAGTGCCGCAGGTGGTTGCGGCTGTCGAGCAGGAACGCGAGCGGCGTCTCGAAGACCTCCGCCACCTCATAGGGATCAGGGCTTGGTGCAAAGCCGGGCCTGACGATTCCGACCACAGGCGTCACGGCGTAGTTGGTGACGGTGCGATAGGTATCCAGGCGACCGACGATCTCGATGATCTCCCGATCGATCCCGACCTCTTCCTCGGTCTCGCGCAGGGCAGTTATCTCCGGCGAGGGATCTTCCGGCTCTGCCCGGCCCCCGGGAAAGCTGATCTGCCCGGCATGAGATGAGAGATGCGCGGTCCGTCGGGTCAGCAGAACGGTCGGACCTTCCGGGCGATCAATGATCGGCACCAGCACTGCGGCAGGTTTCAGCGGCCTCTCGTCCGGGCGCGCGCCCGGTGTCAGGTCGTAGTCGGAATGCCCCCACTCCGGCCTCGCGGGCTGCATCAGCCGTGTGCGGATATCATCTGGCCTCATGCGCCATGTTTCCCTTCCGACTCGTCGAGATGCGGCGCGCCGTCCACACGACCGATGATGTGGAAAATACCCTCACTCATCACGCCCTGGACCGCCACACCAGCCACATCCCGTTCCTCTGCGATATCAACCAAGTCGTAGAACACGGAACGCAGGATGATCGCCATCAGATTGCCCCGCACCGGCACCAGTGGTGTCGGCTCTCCGGTCTCCGGATCAACCTCAACCCGCAACCGGTGCGCCGCGTCCAGCACGACCATGTCGTCGGTAAGGGTACGGAACACCAGCTTCTGGGTATCGCCTTCCCCTTCCCTGAACATCTCCACGATATGCAACGGTGCGACATCGACGGTGATTCGCTGCTTCTCGGCCGGGGTGACCAGATAATGGTGCCCGTCATCATCGCGTCGAAGGACAGTCGAGAACAGGCGCACCATCCCCGCCCGCTGGATCGGGGAGCCCTGATAGAGCCAGGTCCCGTCAGCCGTGATGCGCATGTCGATGACGCCCTCGTGCTCCGGGTGCCAGCGGTCCACGGGCGGATAGCCACGCCCGGCAGCCGCCGACATGCGCTCCGCCAGGTCGGCAATATCCAGATGGGGTTTGTCGGTACCACGTTCGGCCAAGTGCGACCTCCTCTCCCTGTTCGGCATGGATAGCACATTTGTGTTCGATGGAATTGTGCAACGGCGCGGGATTTCGTTTCGCACTGCCGCAACGCCCAATATAGTCTCCCGTATGCAAAACGTCAGTGAAGCGGGCGAGGCCTTCGCCCAGGAAGTGGAAACGCTCGGCGCCAAGGCCCGGCAGATCCGCGAGTCAGTCGGACAGGTCATCTTCGGACAGCAGTCAGTGATCGACGAGACCCTGATCACCCTGTTTTCCGGCGGTCATGTCCTCTTGATCGGTGTGCCCGGTCTGGCGAAGACCAAACTGGTCGTCACCCTGGGCAAGGTGCTGTCGCTCGACAGCCGCCGCGTGCAGTTCACACCTGATGTGATGCCTGCGGACATCCTGGGCTCCGAGGTGCTGGAGGAAAGTGACAATGGCCGTCGCAGCTTCCGCTTCATCAAGGGACCGGTGTTCTGCCAGCTGCTGATGGCTGACGAGATCAACCGCGCCAGCCCGCGCACCCAGTCGGCGCTGCTGCAGGCCATGCAGGAATATCACGTGTCCGTGGCGGGTGAACGGCATGACCTGCCGCGCCCGTTCCACGTCCTGGCGACACAGAACCCGCTGGAACAGGAAGGCACTTATCCCCTCCCAGAAGCCCAGCTTGACCGGTTCTTCATGCAGGTGAACGTCCCCTACCCGGACATGGAGGCTGAGCGGCGGATGCTGCTTGCCACCACCGGCGCAGACGAGGCCGAGCCGACCATGGTGATGACCGCAGACGAGTTGCTGCACGCCCAGCGGCTTGTGCGCCGTCTGCCTGTGGGCGAGGCGGTGGTTGAAAGCATCCTGAAGCTGGTCCGCAACGGCCGCCCGGAGGAGACCGAACTGGACGATGTGCGCAATCATGTCGCCTGGGGTCCCGGTCCACGCGCCAGTCAGGCCCTGATGCTCGCCGTTCGGGCGCGTGCCATGCTGGACGGGCGCTTTGCGCCCTCCGCAGACGATGTCGCGGCACTGGCACCGCCGATCCTGCGGCACCGCATGGCCGTCAACTTTGCTGCCCGCGCCGATGGCATCACGGTGGAGAACATCATCCAGCGGCTGATCGACAGGATCTGAAGCGACGCTTATGGCGCTTGACCCAAGGACATTGAAGACCGGAAACCAGGGCTCCAGCCGCTTCGACCCCCGGCTGCGCAATCGCGCCGACCGGCTGGCCGACGCGATGCCGCCGCTGATGGTGGAGGCGGAGCGTGTGGCGCAGACGGTCAGCCAGGGTGTTCACGGGCGACGTCGCGTCGGCGACGGCGAGAGTTTCTGGCAGTTCCGCCGCTACCAGCAGGGCGATCCCGCGACCTCGATTGATTGGCGACAGTCCGCGAAACGGGTGCCAACCTATGTCCGACAGAACGAGTGGGAGGCCGCGCAGGCCGTGTGGCTGTGGCGCGACGGCTCCGATTCCATGGATTTCCAGTCGCATCTGGGGCAGACCACGAAACTGCGGCGCGCCACGCTGTTGCTGATGGCGCTGGCGTCGCTGCTGCTCAGGGGTGGGGAGCGTGTCGCCTTCCTGGGTCTCGATCATCCGCCCGGCTCCTCCCGCGCCTTGCTGGAGGACTATGCCCTGGCGATCAGCCGAGGGCTGGTGGAAGACCATCACAGCCTGCCGCCACCCGCCAACCTGCCGCGTTTCGCGCAGGTGGTGCTTATCGGCGATTTCCTGACGCCGCTGGACGATGTGCGCGACTTCCTGCGCCAGTTCTCCGCCGCCGGCGTGGCCGGTCACCTGCTGCAGATCATGGACCCTGCCGAACATCGCTTGCCCTATTCGGGCCGGGTCCGGTTTGTCGGCCCTGAAGGTGAAGGCAACGTGCTTGTCGGCCGGGCGGAGGACCTGCGGGAAACCTTCGCCCGCCGGGTAGACGAACGGGAGGTGGCATTGCGCCAGATCGCGCGCAGTGCGGGCTGGAGCCACGGGCTGCATCACACGGATCAGTCCCCGCAGACCGCATTGCTGGCGCTCTACCAGGCGATTTCGGGCAACGCACGCGGATGAGTGCCCTCGCCGCCATCACCTTCGCCTACCCATGGCTGCTGCTGGGGCTTGCCGCGCTGCCGGTCATCTGGCTGTTGCTGCGTGCCACCCCGCCTGCACCGGAACAGGTCTCCTTCCCACCCGCGCGGCTGATCTTCGACATGGCGCGGACAGAGGAAACCCCGGCCCGCACGCCCTGGTGGCTGCTGCTGTTGCGGTTGCTGATTGCGGCGCTGATCATTGTCGCGTTGGCCAAGCCGGTACTGAATCCCGGCAGCACCTTCGAAACGCCGGGACCGGTCGTGCTGATCATCGACGATGGCTGGGCCGCCGCCCAATCCTGGGACGACCAGGTGGCGAGCATGACCGACCTTGCGCGCCGCGCCCGGCGGCAGGACCGGAACGTCCTGCTGTTGCGGACCACACCATCGGAAGACGGCACCGCCCCCGTCGCGCGTCTCGGCACGGCGGAGGAAGCCCTGGCGCGCATCGGCGGGATGCAGCCACGCCCCTGGCTGCCGGACCGGGCCGCAGCCATGGCCACGCTTGACGCGGTCAACCTGGAAAGGTCAGCCAATGTCTTCTGGCTTTCCGACGGCATATCCTCGGAAGCCGATGCCGATCTGATCGAGGTTGCCCGCAGGCTCGGTCCCCTGACCGTTCTGGGTCGTGAGCCGACCCGCAGCGTGGTTCTGCTGCGCCCGCCCACGGGCAGCGGAACGCGGCTGGAGGTCGTCATTGAACGCGACCTGACCGAACAGGCGGAGACCGTGGCATTGCGTGCCACGGGCAGTGATGGCGGCATCCTCTTTCGACGGGAGCTGGCGTTTGCCGCCGGCGAGGCCAGCCTGTCCTTCGATGAGACCCTGCCGCTGGAAGCGATGAACGCCATCCAGCGACTGGAGATTGAAGGCCGTCAGAGTGCCGCTGCGGTGAGCCTGATCGAATCCGGGTTGCGACGTTTCCGCGTCGGCCTGAGCGGCAACCCCTCCCAGGAGCAGGCACAGCCGCTGCTTGCCGACCTCTATTACCTGAAGCGCGCACTTTCGCCCTTTGCGGAGATCAGGGAGGGCGATGTCAGCGACCTGCTCGGAACGCCGCTTTCGATCCTGATGTTGCCGGATTTCGGGCGCCTGGTTGCCGGTGATGAATTGCGGCTGCGCGACTGGATCGAAAAGGGTGGCGTGCTTGTCAGGTTCGCCGGACCAAAGCTGGCGGAGAACGCGGGCGAGTTGATCCCGGTCCGGCTCCGTACCGGCGGACGCAGCCTGGACGGCACAATGAGTTGGGCGGAGCCAGCGCGTCTTGCCCCCTTCCCGGAGGCCAGTCCCTTCGCCGGTCTGCCCATCCCGCGGGATGTCGTGATCCAGCGTCAGGTTCTCGCCGAACCGACCCTGGAACTGCCGGAGAGGACATGGGCGCGACTGGTGGACGGAACACCGCTGGTCACAGCGGAGCAGCGCGGCGAAGGCTGGCTGGTCCTGGTCCATACAACAGCCAATACCGACTGGTCGAACCTGCCGCTCTCCGGCCTGTTCGTGGAAATGCTGCGGCGGCTGAGTTCCCTTTCGGTCGGCATTGAAGCCGCCACCGGGTCACAGCGCATGCTGGAACCTGCCGTCACCCTAAATGGTCTTGGACGACGCACCGATCCGCGCGTGGGCGTCCGCGCCGTGCGGGAGGCGGAGCTGTCTTCGACAATGGTCGGGCCGGATCACCCGCCTGGCCTTTATGGCACCCGCCCGAGCTTCAGGGCGCTGAACGTCGGTACCAGTGCTGCGGAGTTGCGTGCGCTTGAAGCCCTGCCGTCAGGTGTGGCGCGCGGTGTCGTCGGTGCCACGCCGGAGCAGGATGTCGGCCCCTGGCTGCTGACCGCCGCGCTGATCCTGTTGCTGGCGGATGCCTTGGTGGCACTTGCCCTGCGCGGGATGCTGAATCTCCGCCGACTTGCCTATGCCCTGCCGCTCGCGCTGGCACTCGGCCTGGGTGCAGGGCTTGTCGCGCCGGGCAGCTTGCGCGCACAGGGCGACAGCGGGTCAGACAGTCAGGCCAATGTCGATCCGGGCGTCATCGATGCCGCGCTCGATACCCGCTTCGCCTATGTGCTGACCGGCGATGTCCGCGTCGACCGGATGTCTGCGGCAGGCATGTTCGGCCTGAGCGAGATCATGCGGGCGCGAACCTCGGTGGAGCCGGAGATTCCGGTAGCGCTCGAGATCGAGAACGACGAGTTGCTCTTCTACCCCCTCGTCTACTGGCCGATGGTTGCCAGCCAGCCAGCCCTGTCGGAGCAGGCCGTGCGGCGTCTGGACAACTATCTGCGTACCGGTGGTGTGGTGCTGTTCGATACCCGCGACGCCGGCGGGCCGCAGCTCGGTCGCGGTCAGGTCAGTCCCGGCACCGCCCGCCTGCGCCAATTGCTGGCCAGGGTCGATATCGGGCCACTGGAACTGGTGCAGGAAGGGCATGTCCTGACCCGGTCCTTCTATCTGACCGAGTCATTCCCGGGGCGCTACCCCACCGGACGGGTCTGGGTGGAGCAACTGAATGCGCGCGCCAATGACGGTGTCTCACCGCTGCTGATCGGCGGCGCCGACTGGGCGTCGGCCTGGGCGATGGATCGCGACGGCAGGCC
>JARGNO010000038.1:23990-39557 GCA_029213165.1 Minwuia sp. | reverse complement strand
ATCTATCTCGGCTGGTTCACGCCAACGGAGGGCGCAGCGGTCGGGGCCGCAGGAACCGGACTGATCGCCTGGCTGAACGGCGGTCTGGGCCGACGCAGCCTGATGGACAGCTTTCTGGTGACCGCCCGATCCACGGCGATGATCTTCTTCATCGTCCTGGGGGCGGCGTTCTACAACGGCTTCCTGGCCCTGACGCAGGTACCGCAGGAACTCTCCAGCATGGTGGTTTCGCAGGGACTCAGCGCCTGGACCGTGCTGGTGGTCATTCTGGTCTTCTACCTGATCATGGGGTGTCTGATGGACAGCCTGAGCATGATCCTGCTGACCATTCCGATCTTCTTCCCTGTGATCAGTGAACTGGATTTCGGCATGTCCGCCGAGCATGTGGCGATCTGGTTCGGCATCCTGGTGCTGATTGTCGTCGAGGTTGGGTTGATCACGCCGCCGGTCGGGCTCAACCTGTTTGTCATCAATGCAATGGATCCGAAGACGCCCCTGGTCGAGACCTACCGTGCGGTCATCTATTTCGTCGGTTCGGATCTTGTTCGCGTCACGATCCTGGTTCTCTTTCCCTCGATCACGCTGTTCCTGATCTAGGGCAGGGAAAATAATGCATTAAAATGCAGAAATGCTTGATAATCTCTTGTGGAGCGTTCTATTTATGCATTATAAAGCATATAACAGTGTCTAGGGAGGATGATCATGTCGGGTAACGAAAACGCATCAGTCTGGCTTGTCGATCGCCACCTGGGTGAGGGCCGCGCCGACAAGCAGGCGTTTCGGGAGGCCGCTGGCGCCAGACGCGCGGTGACCTACGGTGAACTGGCGCAGCGCACCGATCAGGTCGCAGGTGCATTCGCGCGCGCCGATATCCGCCGCGAGGAACGTGTTGCCTGCCTGATCCTGGATCAGATCGAGTATCCGGAGATCTTTCTCGGCGCGATGAAGGGCGGCGTCATTCCGGTTGCGCTGAACACCCTGCTTTCCACATCGGTCTACGATGTCATCCTGCGCGACAGCCGGGCGGTCTGCCTTCTGGTCTCCGCTGAACTCTACGATGCCGTGAAGCCGGTGATAGCGGACAATCCATGGCTCCGGCAGGTCGTCGTGATCGGCGGTAACGCGCCGGAGGGTACTGTGAGCTACGCCGCGTTCATGGACGGGGCGCCGGAAATCAGTGCTGTCGAGGTCTCGGCGGACGAGGGTGCCTTCTGGCTCTACTCCTCCGGATCCACGGGGCAGCCCAAGGGCGTTCGCCATGTCCACGGCAGTCTGCGTGCAACCGCAGAGACCTATGGCCAGCAGGTGCTGGGCATCCGGGAGGACGACGTTGTCTTTTCCGCTGCGAAGATCTTCTTCGCATACGGTCTTGGCAATGCGGTCACGTTCCCGCTGTCCGTGGGGGCGACGACGGTCCTGTTCAACGGGCGTCCGACGCCCGAGACGACGCTGGAGATCATTGCGAACGAACAGCCAACGATCTTCTGTGGTGTGCCGACACTCTATGCGGCAACGGTTGCCGAACTGGAGAAGACCGAACGGCCAGACGCTCCCTTGCGGATATGCATTTCCGCTGGTGAGGCCCTGCCGGAGCAGACCGGTCTCGCATGGCGCAGGATCTGGGGCGTCGATATCCTCGATGGTGTCGGCTCGACCGAGATGCTGCACATCTTCCTGAGCAACCGGCCCGGCGACATCATCTATGGCACTTCGGGCCTTGCCGTTCCGGGCTATGAGGTGCGTTGCGTTGACGAGAGCGGGGCGGAGGTCGGTCCCGGCGGTATTGGGGAGATGCTGGTGCGCGGTGCATCCTCCGCCGACGGTTACTGGAACCAGCGCGACAAGAGCCGCACCACATTCGAGGGCGAGTGGACCCGAACCGGTGACAAGTACGAGATCACGGAGGCCGGGCGTTATGTCTACTGCGGTCGAACGGATGACATGTTCAAGGTATCGGGCATCTGGGTCTCCCCGTTCGAGATCGAGCAGGCGCTGAGTGCGCACCCGGCTGTTCTGGAAGCTGCGGTCGTGGCGCATCGCGATGCGGAGGGGCTGGAGAAGCCGAAGGCATTCATCGTGCTCAAGGATGGCCACGATGCCGCTGCGGTGACCGACACGCTGAAGGATTTCGTCAAGAAACGCATCGGCAAGTGGAAGTATCCGCGCTGGATCGAGGTCGTCACGGAACTGCCGAAGACAGCGACCGGCAAGATCCAGCGGTTCAAGTTGCGCCAGTCCGCCTGAGCCACCGTGAGCCAGCTGCCGTCACTTGACTGGCGACCCCCATTAGCATTCCTGCCCGGCAGCATGCCGGCACATCAGGGTGCCGAACTGGCCCGTATCCGCGCGACGGTTGAAGGCGTCGCGGCGAGGGATCTGGCGGCAACGGCGGCCTGGCATTTCGGGCTGGCGTTCCTGCGCGACGGGTATTTCTGGGAGGCGCACGAGGTGCTGGAGGCTGTCTGGCTGGCCTTGCCGCCGAACTCGGCGGAGCGGGTGCTTTGCCAGGGACTGATCCAGCTAGCGAATGCGGGTCTGAAACGGGTCATGCAGCGCGACAATGCGGCGGCCCGTTTGCGGGCAATCGCTGACGACCGGATTGCTGAAGGCACGGCAAGGGGCGGCCTGGGGCGACTGGGTCTCGATCCGCGGGACATCGAAGGATTCCGTCGTGCCGCTGGATGAATTTTTTTATGCATCATAATGCACATTTGCTGGATTTTTCCCACCCAAAGGATTTTAAGTTATTGAAAAATAATAAGATAAAATAGTGCAATATGATGCATATTTCGCTTTGCAAAAAAGGCTTGGCGCATTATAGTGCAGCCATCAGAACACGAGAGGAGACTTCGAGATGACCAAGGTCATAGACTTCCAGACTGACCCGTCGAAGTACCATCACTGGCGCCTGGAATATGATGGCCCCGTCGCCAATCTGATCATGGATGTGGACGAGAATGCCGGGCTGTTCGATGGCTATGAACTGAAGCTGAACTCCTATGACCTGGGTGTCGATATCGAACTCGCGGACATTGTCCAGCGGATGCGGTTCGAGCATCCCGAGGTCAAGGTTGTGGTCATGCAGTCCGGCAAGGACAAGGTCTTCTGTGCCGGTGCCAACATCCGGATGCTCGGCGGCGCGGCGCACAGCCACAAGGTCAACTTCTGCAAGTTCACCAACGAAACCCGGAACACCTATGAGGCGGCGGAGGCAGACAGCGGTCAGAAGTACATCGCTGCGGTCAAGGGTGCCTGTGCGGGCGGCGGCTATGAGCTGGCGATTGCCTGCAACCACATCATGCTGACCGATGACTCCACCTCTTCCGTCGCACTGCCGGAAGTGCCGCTGCTGGCCGTCCTGCCCGGTACCGGCGGCCTGACCCGCGTGACCGACAAGCGCAAGGTGCGCCGCGATCTGGCCGATATCTTCTGCTCCATCGAAGAAGGGGTGAAGGGCCGCAAGGCGAAGGACTGGCGGCTGGTGGACGAGGTCATCGCGAACTCGAAGTTCGATGAGACGGTGAAGCAGCGCGCGCTGGAATTCGCGGCGGCGTCGCCGAAAGCCGATGTCGCGGAAGGCGTGAAGCTCGGTCCGCTGGACCGCACGTTCGGCGATGACGGGTCGGTGACCTATTCATCCGTGGAGGTCGCGGTTGATCGGGACAGCCGCAAGTCGGTGGTCACGATCCATGGCCCCGACGCGGAGGCACCTGCCGACATGGCCGCGTTCCAGGCCCAGGGTGATCAGGCCTACATGCTGCGCATGGCGCGGGAACTGGATGACGCCATCCTGCACCTGCGCCTGAACGAGATGGATCTGGGGCTGATGGTGTTCCGCACCCAGGGCGATCCGGCCCTGTTTGCCGCGCATGAGGCGGTGCTGATGAACGACGCCGACCATTGGCTTGCCAACGAGGTGCTGCGGTACTGGAAGCGCATCCTGAAGCGGATCGACGTGACTTCCCGTTCCCTGGTGGCGCTGGTGGAGAACGGATCCTGCTTCACCGGCATCCTGGCGGAGATCCTGTTCGCCGTCGACCGGTCCTACATGATGGAGGGCGAGTTCGAGGGCGATAACCGACCGCTCGCAACGGTGACCCTGACCGATGCCAACTTCGGCCCCTTCCCCATGGGCAACGATCTGACCCGGTTGCAGACCCGTTTCCTTGGCGAGCCGGACTCTGTGGCGACCGCCGAAGGACAGAAGGACGTGCCACTGGAGGCCGGGGAGGCGTCGGAGCTTGGTCTGGTGACCATGATCCTGGATGACATCGACTGGGAGGATGAGGTGCGGATCTTCATGGAGGAACGCGCCAGCTTTTCCCCCGACGCGATGACGGGGATGGAGGCCAATCTGCGTTTCGCGGGGCCGGAGACCATGGAGACGCGTATCTTCGGTCGCCTGACCGCCTGGCAGAACTGGATCTTCCAGCGCCCCAACGCCGTGGGTGCGGAGGGCGCGTTGCAGCGCTATGGCACCGGTATCCGCGGCACCTACAACATGGAGCGTGTCTGAGCGCTTGAACCCTTCACGGCCGTTGCGGGGCTGCCTGCCGCGACCGACTGAAAACAGGAGAGACAAATGACTGATCTCATCAATGTCAGCTACGACACGCAGATCCCCAACAATGTCGGCCTGTCGTCGGACAGGAAGGTGCTGAAGGCGCTGGAGCGCTGGCACCCGGGTTACATCAACTGGTGGAACAACCTGATCCCGCAGAACTTCCAGGAAAGCCCGGTCTACCTGCGCACCGCCGTTTCGGTGGACCCGAAGGGCTGGGCCAAGTTCGGCCACGTGAAGATGCCGGACTATCGCTGGGGCGTGCTGCTGGCACCGCAGGTGGAAGACCGCAAGATTCCCTTCGGCGAGCATCTGGGTGAGCCTGCCTGGCAGGAAGTGCCGGGCGAGTACCGCAACATGCTGAAACGCCTGATCGTCATCCAGGGTGATACCGAACCCGGCTCCGTCGAGCAGCAGCGGTTCCTGGGGCGCACCGCGCCGAGCCTCTATGACCTGCGCAACCTGTTCCAGGTCAATGTGGAGGAGGGGCGTCACCTCTGGGCGATGGTCTATCTGCTGCACAAGTATTTCGGCAAGGACGGACGGGAGGAAGCTGATGACCTGCTGCGTCGGCAGTCGGGTTCCGACGAGGCACCGCGCATGCTGGGTGCCTTCAATGAGGAGACGCCGGACTGGCTGTCTTTCTTCATGTTCACCTATTTCACCGACCGTGACGGCAAGATGCAGCTCGAGTCACTGGCGCAGTCCGGCTTCGACCCCCTCAGCCGCACCTGCCGTTTCATGCTGACAGAGGAAGCCCACCACATGTTCGTGGGCGAGACCGGCGTCGGGCGGACCATTCAGGCAACGGTCGAGGCCATGAACAATGCCGGGATCTCCGATCCCACGGACATCGGCCGGATCCGCGATCTGGGCGTGATCGACCTGCCGACGATCCAGAAGAAGCTGAACCTGCATTATTCCCTTTCGCTGGACCTGTTCGGTCAGGAAGTCTCCACCAATGCCGCGAATGCCTTCAATTCGGGCATCAAGGGCCGCTACATGGAGACCCGTATCGACGACGATCACCAGCTGAAGAACGACACCTATGTCGTGCGTACCGTGCGTGACGGTGCCGTGGTGGCGGAGGAGGTTCCGGCCCTGACGGCGATCAACATGCGGCTTCGGGACGATTATATCCGCGACGCTGCCGGCGGTGTCGGCCGCTGGAACAAGATCATCCAGAAGGCTGGTGTCGATTTCCAACTGACCTTGCCTGATGAGGCCTTCCACCGTCAGATCGGTGTCTTCTCTGCGGTCAAGGCCAATCCGGCGGGCGACCTGATCAGCCAGGAAACCTGGGATGCCAATGTTGCGCACTGGCTGCCCACCAGGGCCGACGGAGAGTTCATCCAGTCGCTGATGAAGCCGGTCACGGAACCGGGCACCTATGCAAGCTGGATTGCCGCACCGAAGGTCGGGATTGACAGCAAGCCCGGCGACTTCGAATACGTGCAGCTCCACGCAGCGTGAGGCTGAGCCGGGGGAGGGGGCAGATTCGGCCTCTCCCTCTTCCCCCCTTGCGGGGGAAGTGGCCGCGCAGCGGTCGATGGGGAGTGAAACCGCAGTCTGTCCCACAGATTTCAGATGCTGCCCCGGCTTCGCCGGTTCACCCCCATCCCGACCTTCCCCCGTCGAGGGGGAAGGAGAAACGTGCTGCCAGACAGTCAGGGAATGGCATCATGTCGTTCGGACGATCAGGACAAGTGAGGTGAGATGATGAACAAGCCGCTGAAACAGCATCTGATCGACCCTGAAATCTGCATCCGCTGCTACACCTGCGAGATGACATGCCCCATCGGGGCGATCGAGCATGATGACAACAACGTCGTCGTGAATGCGGAGATCTGCAACTTCTGCATGGACTGCATCCCCGTCTGCCCGACAGGGTCCATCGATGAATGGCGCGTGGTGCGGGAGCCCTATTCGCTGTCCGACCAGTATGAATGGGCCGAACTGCCGGAGCAGGAGGAACTGGGCGCGGACGAGGCAAGTACAAGTGTCGAGGCGCTGGACGATGCCATGGCCGCGCTGCTGGCGGAGGCGCACAAGGGGGCGGGTGGCAAGGCAAGGGCTCCGGCCTCGGCGCAGAAGCCGACCATCAACATGTACAACCTCGGCAAGCCTGCCGTGGCGAAGGTTCAGGGCAATTACCGCCTGACCGACGATCCGTCCCATGACGTTCGCCATATCATCCTCGACTTCGCCGGGCAGGCCTTTCCGGTGCTGGAGGGGCAGTCCATCGGCATCATCCCCCCGGGCGAGGACGAGAACGGCAATCCGCATCTGCCGCGGCTCTATTCTGTCTCAAGCCCCCGTGACGGGGAGCGCGCCAACTACAACAACCTTTCCCTGACCGTGAAACGGGAAGACCAGGGCCTCTGTTCGAACTTCGTCTGCGATCTGGCTCAGGGGGACGAGGTGCGTGTCACCGGCCCGTTCGGGGCGACGTTCCTGATGCCCGATGATCCGAAAGCGCGGCTGCTGCTGATCTGTACCGGCACTGGCTCGGCGCCGATGCGGGCCTTCACGATGCGGCGCCAGCGGGCGATGGCTTCCGACTCCGGCGCCATGACGATGTTCTTCGGTGCCCGGTCACCCAAGGCGCTGCCGTATTTCGGGCCGTTGAAGAAGGTGCCCACCAGCCTGCTGGAACAGCATCTGGTATACAGCCGCCTTGATGGCCAGCCGAAGGAATATGTTCAGGACCGGCTGCTTGCGGAGCAGGAGAAGGTGGCTGATCTGCTGGTCGATCCCAATACCCATATCTACATCTGCGGGCTTCGGGGCATGGAGGAAGGCGTGGAGAAGGCCTTCGTGAATATCGCCGAGAGCATCGGCGAGCAGTGGCTGTCGATGCGCGACGCGATGCGGGAAGAAGGCCGTTATCACGTCGAGACCTACTGAAAGCGGGGCGATCGGTCGGGCGACGATCCACCGGACCGATTGATCTGCGTCATTGCATTCGGCGGAACCCGGGCTAATTTGTTGCATTATATTGCAAGGGCGAATCGGGCATGGCGGAAATCGCGACCTTCAGCGGAGAGGTGACACAGGTCGATGATGCGACCCATCCGGATCGCGCTGTCGCCGATCTGATGTTGCAGGTCGGCGAACGGGTCAGGAAGGCGCGGGAGCGCAAGGGCATCCCCCGCCGGGTCCTGTCGGAGATATCCGGTGTTTCCCCGCGATATCTGGCACAGCTCGAAAGTGGCGCAGGCAATATATCCATCGGTCTGCTGAAACGCGTTGCCCTGGCGCTGGATCACCGGATTGAATGGCTGGTGGGGGAGGATGACCCCTGGAGTTCGGAGGCACTGAGGGTTGCGGACCTGTTCCGCTCCGCGGATCGCAAGACGCAGGAGGCGGTGCTGCGGTCGCTCAGTCCCGAGCCCGAGGCCTCGCAGCGCGCCAACCGCATCTGCCTGATCGGACTGCGCGGCGCAGGCAAGTCGACGCTCGGCCGGATGGCGGGGGAGGCGCTGGACCTGCCATTCGTCGAATTGAATCGCGAGATCGAGGCCCATGGCGGCATGGAGATCGCCGAGATCATGGGTCTCTATGGTCCTGAAGGCTATCGCACACTGGAGGCGGAGGCGCTGGAACGCATCATCGCCACCCATGACCGGATGATCCTGGCTGTTGCAGGCGGGATCGTCGCGGAACCGCGCACCTATCAGACCTTGCTGACGCGGTTCCACACCATCTGGCTGAAGGCCGCGCCCGACGAGCACATGCAACGGGTCAGGGCACAGGGCGATGAGCGCCCGATGGCGGGCAACCCGGAAGCCATGACGCAATTGCGTTCGCTGCTGACAAGCCGGGAGATGCTCTATGACCGGGCACAGGCCCGACTGGACACCAGCGGCCAGACACGCGAAACCTCGCTGAAACACCTGCTCGCACTCATCGCGGAGCGTGGCTTCCTCGACTGAGGCCCGACCCGCTGCTCTCTCGCATCTGTCGCACTGATCCGGAGGTCGGGGCCTTGTCCACGCCACTGCGCCGCAATCCATCTTTCTTCTATCAACTGGTTGCCCTGCGTGGCTCGGTCGTGCCTGCCGTGCTGCCCTACATCATCGGTTTTGCTGCGCTGACCGCTGCTCTGGTCACGGCAAGTGGCATGGGGGTGGCCGTCCCGCAGACCAGCTTCGCCCCCTTCGCGATCTTTGGCGTTGCCCTGTCGCTGTTCCTTGGCTTCCGCAACTTCGCCGCCTATGAGCGCTGGTGGGAGGCGCGGAAGATCTGGGGCAGTGTCATCGGGCAGGTCCGCAGTATTGACCGGGACACGACCCTGTTCCTGGTCGCGGCAGTGGACCGCCAGGCCGTGCAGGCACACATCCACCGGTTTATTGACGAGATCGCGGCGATCGGGCGGTTGCCATTGCCGCCGCATCGTCCGGCGCTTGGCGCCAGTGCGGCGCATCTGCACGAATGCGCGCGACGCCAGCAGCTTTCGGAATTCGGCCTGCGCGCCTTTTCCGACCGTCTGCACCAGCTGGAACACGCGAAGGCCGGTCTGCAAAGGCTGCAGAATACGCCGCTGCCCTTCGTCTATTCCCTGCTGGTGAAGCGGACCTGCACCCTGTTCTGCCTGCTGCTGCCCTTCGCGACCATCGACATTGCCGGCTGGTTCGCGCCTGTCATCGTGGCTGTCTCTGCCTATGTCTTCTTCGGCCTGGCACGGGTGACGGAGGTGCTGGAGTTTCCGCTGGAACCGGGCATGAACGCGCTGGACATCGACGGTTTCGTCATCGCCTGCAAGCAGCCGTTCGACGGGCTGGACGAAAGCGACGCGCCGCCACAGACCGGGGTTGCGGCCTGATCGGCAAGAATATCGGAGGGATGGTGCCGACGGAGGGACTTGAACCCCCAACCTACCGCTTACAAGGCGGTTGCTCTACCAATTGAGCCACGTCGGCTTGGTGCTTTCGACTACCGGAAAAAACTGCCAATGTCACGGGTCGACGCGCGGCTGCGCGGGAATTTTCATCGTCGGGGAGGACGGGAACATGCAGAGCTGGCAAATTGGTGACGTGAAGGTGACGAAGGTCGTGGAGATGGAGGTCGCGGGCGGCACCCGTTTCATCCTGCCCCAGGCCACGAAGGAGACCTGCCTGCCCATCGAATGGCTGCAGCCGCACTTCATGACACCGGAGGGGCGTTTGATCATGTCGATCCACGCGCTGGTGATCGAGACGCCGGATCGCCGGATCGTCGTCGATACCTGCATCGGCAATGACAAGCAGCGTGCCAATCCCAACTGGACCAACCTGCAGAAGCCCTTTCTGGCGGATATGGCCGCCGCAGGATACCCGGTCGAGAGCATCGACACTGTCATGTGCACGCATCTACATGTGGATCATGTCGGCTGGAACACCATGCTGGTGGACGGGAAGTGGGTGCCGACGTTCGCGAATGCGCGCTATCTGATGGCCACGCCGGAATTCGATTACTGGCGGGACCAGGACACGGATGAGGAAAGCCGTGTGATCTTTGACGATTCCGTCCAGCCGGTCTTCGACGCAGGGCTGGTCGATTTTGTCACGACGACGCATCAGATCTGCCCGGAAGTGTCCCTGAAACCGACCCACGGACACACGCCGGGTCATGTCTCGGTCATGATCGAATCGAAGGGCGAGAAGGCGATGATCACCGGCGACTTCGTTCATCACCCCTGCCAGATGGCGCATACGGAATGGTGTGCCACCGTTGACTACGACCCGACGGAATCGAAGGCGACGCGCGACCGGGTCTTTGACGAACTGGCCGACCAGCCGGTGCTGATCATCGGCACCCACTTCGCCGGTGTCACCGCCGGTCACCTGAAACGCGACGGCGACGCCTACCGCCTGGAGACCTGAGGCGGGGTGATCATTGGGGGGCTG
Organism: Minwuia sp.; assembly: GCA_029213165.1. GTDB lineage: Bacteria > Pseudomonadota > Alphaproteobacteria > Minwuiales > Minwuiaceae > Minwuia. The sequence goes on along the minus strand of JARGNO010000038.1, from coordinate 29,108 downwards.
CGGCGCGGCGCGATGCTTGTCCGGTGCCACCGGTGCGTGCTACGCCCCGGCCATCAGAACTCACGCGCAGGCAGGAAACCATGGCCGAAGAACAGACAGCCCCCCAGATCCGCATCAATGCCCAGTACATCAAGGATCTGAGCTTCGAGAACCCGAACTCACCTGCGGTGCTGGCGGAGCCGCCGAAGGATACCGGCCTGAACATCAATGTGAACGTCGAGGCGGCGCAGCTGGAAGGTGCGACCTTCGAGGTCGTGATCAAGTTCGATATCCAGGCCAGTTCCGGCGACACCACGATCTTCATCATCGACCTGACCTATGCCGGTGTCTTCACGCTGGTCGGCATCCCGCAGGAGCAGATAGAGCTCGCCTGCCTGGTGGAATGCCCGCGCCTGATCTTCCCCTTCGCCCGCCGGGTCATCGGTGACCTGACGCGGGACGGCGGCTTCATGCCGCTGCTGCTCGATCCCATCGACTTCATGCGCCTCTACCAGCAGAACCGCCAGCAGCAGGCGGAGGCGCCGCAGACAACCCAGTAGGGATCAGCGGGCGCATCCGGCCTCGCTTGACGGCCGGGCTCTGGCGCATGGAGACTGTTGTTTCAACCGGTTAGTGACGTGGGGGAGAGCGCGATGACGGACGGCAGCATGGATGAACTGATGGCGCTGGGGGCGGAAGTCGGCGCGATGCTGAAGGATCGGGGGGAACGCGTGGCGGTGGCCGAATCCTCCGCGGGCGGACTGATTTCAGCGGCCCTTCTGGCTGTGCCGGGGGCCTCCGCCTATTTCCGGGGCGGCGCAGTCATCTATAACCGCACTTCGATCCGGGAACTGACGGGGCTGGATATCCGCGCCCTGATGCAGACCGGTGTCCGGTCGAGTTCCGAGCCCTTCGCGGCCTGCCTGGCTGAGGCGGTGAAGACCAACATGCACGGCGACTGGGGATTGGCTGAGACCGGCGCGGCCGGCCCCACGGGCAACGGATACGGCGACGAGGCCGGACACAGTTGCTGCGCCGTTGCCGGTGCGACCACCGTCAGGCGCACCCTGGAGACAGGCGACAGCGACCGGCCCGCGAACATGGTCCGCTTTGCCATTGCGGCACTGACACTGTTTCGCGAAGAACTGGCCGCCGCGCCTCGAAAGGCTGATTAGCGGTCTGATCTGCTGACCGTTCCGCCTCTCTCCCCATCCCGGCCACCCACGCAAGTATCCTGAAATGGGTGGCCGGGAGGGGGAGAGGGGCGGAACGGTCCACAGATGAATCGCGGAGGCGCGGTCGGCAAACGAAACTCGCGCAAAAAAAAATGCGGGCACCAGAGAGGGGGGTCTGGTGCCCGCAGGGTGGAAACCGGTCGGGAGGGGGGATGACCGGCTTCAGGGGTCTCGCGGGAATGATCGGGGAAGGGGCCTGTCAGGTATCATCCCGGTTGGTTCATATGGTTCGTGTCCGTCCTCAGTAGGTGCCGACGGCGATGCTGCGGCGGTAGGTGGAGAACTCACCGGTATGATCCTGGTAGAGCGAGATACCGCCGCGCGGCACACCGACGGTCTGGTGCGTGGCGCTGGTCTGGTCTTCGCCGGTGTGGTGCTTGCCCGGCATCGCCGAACTGACGCCGAGACTCGCCAGCAGGGCGGCGGTCACGATCCAGACCCCCAGGTGCTGTCGAACAATGCGGCTCATCATGATCTTTCCTCAACTCTGTCTGGCCACCTGGGCGGTGGCTGCCTTGGCGGTGGAAGACTGTCCGTGCCGCCGATGAGGGGGAGATGGTGTGCCGAGATAGCAAATCAATATATATCGAAACGATATATATGCTGTTTTTCCGAAAATTGTCCGAAAGTGGCCCGGCAGGCCTGGCGCGGAGCCTGGACTGTCCTGCGGGATTCCCCGTCCTGCCGAAATGGGGTAGACAGAACTCCTGTCCGATTGCGGCACCGTCTGAACAGCCGAACAGGCCCGGATACCGCGGCGACAGAGGCGACAAGGGGGAGGAACCAGGATGAACACGACACGGATCACCTGCGCGCGGGCAGCCGCGGCATGAGCATGACCTACGACGACCCGATCACGTTTTCCGGAGCACCGTTGAACCGCGTCTCCGAGCATCGCAAGGATGGCGACTGGCTGGCGGACCGCATGATGGACCGCGACAGCCGCTTCATGCCGGTCTCGCGCCTGCGCGCCTTCATCGATGTCAGCGCGGAGCCGGAGATCGCCTGGTGCTCGCCGCTGGAAGTGCTCGACCTGCTGGAGGCGAACCGCCCGCTGCTGCTGGGCACCCGCGACGGCATCGCCCATTTCGCCATCGAGGCTGATCCCCGCCGCGCCCCGCGGGAGGCCGTCTGGCCCGACAAGGGCAAGTTCATCGATGTCCGCTCCATCGCCCCGGCCCTGCCGGTGGGGGAGGCGGCAATCCTTGCCCAGGCCCGGTCGATGCTGGACTGGCACCAGCGGCATGGCTTCTGCGCCGTTTGTGGCGCACCGTCGGAGATGCGGGAAGCGGGTTACATGCGCGCCTGTTCCGACGAGGGCTGCAAGGCCCAGCATTTCCCGCGTACCGACCCGGTGACCATCATGCTGGTCTTCGACGGCGACCGCTGCCTGCTGGGTCGCCAGCCGCGCTTCCCCGAAGGCTCCTATTCGGCGCTGGCCGGTTTCATGGAACCGGGCGAATCCATCGAGGAATGCGTGCGCCGCGAGATCTGGGAGGAAGCGGGCCTGAAGATCGGCAATGTCCGCTACATTGCCTCCCAGCCCTGGCCGTTCCCCTCCAGCCTGATGATCGGCTGTTTCGCGGAGGCGGAGACGACGGAAATCACGCTGGATCCGGAGGAACTGGATGATGCCCTGTGGTTCGGCCGCGATCAGGTGATCGAGATGCTGGAGCGCTCGGAGACCGGCGAGGGACTGCGGATGCCGCCGCGCCTCTCCCTCGCCCACCAGTTGGCGCGGCGCTGGATCGCCGGGGTCTGATCTCCATTTTCCGGTGCAGATCCTGATGCCCGGGAGCGGTCCGGCCAGCCGGTGACCATGGTTCCGGGCGCGGCGCATGGGCTCTCGGGTCGAGCCCGAGAGCTTCGTGGTTGGGGGGGACGGAATGGTTCACATGTCGCCACCACCCCAAGGACGCCTTGCCCGGGCTTGACCCGGGTATCCAGTTTGTCGAACCGGCGTGGGAGACTGGGCTCTCGGGTCGAGCCCGAGAGCTTCGTGGTTGGGGGGCGGAATGGTTCACATATCGTCACCACCCCACTGATGCCGTGCCCGGGCTTGACCCGGGTATCCTGTGTGTCGCACCGGCGTGGGAGACTGGGCTCTCGGGTCGAGCCCGAGAGCATCGTGGTGGGGGATGGACATGGTTCACATGTCGCCACCACCACACAGTCGCCGTGACCGGGCCTGACCCGGGTATCCAGTGTGCCGCACCGGCGTGGCGGGCGGTGGCGAGGCTGAACCGACCATCCCGTACGGACCAGTCTCAGACGGACAGCAGCCGATCCCGCAGGGCACGGTCGGCGGCGAGTTCCGCCATGTCGCCGGTATGCGCGATCTGGCCGCTTTCCAGCACCACGCAGCGGCTGGCGACTTCCGCCGCGAAGCCCAGGCTCTGTTCGGCGATCAGCAGGGTCAGCCCCTCCGCCCGCAGGGTGGCCACCGTATCGGCGATGCGGTCCAGCACCACCGGGGCCAGCCCCTCCGCCGGTTCGTCCAGCAGCAGGATGCGTGGGTTTCCGGCCAGGGTGCGGGCGATGGTCAGCATCTGCTGCTCCCCACCCGACATGCGGCCCGCGCGGCGATCCCGCATGGCGTGCAGTTCCGGAAACAGGTCCCATAGCCGCTGTTCCGGCCATTCGGGCGCATCGGACCGGGCGGGACGGCGTCCCACCTCCAGGTTCTCCGCCACTGTCAGTTCCGCGAAGATGCGCCGTTCCTCCGGCACATAGCCTAACCCCAGCCGCGCAATCTTCTGCGGCGGCAGGGTGCTGATGGACTGGCCATCGAAGCTGAGATTGGCGGCTTCCCGTCGCACCAGCCCCATGATCGCCTTGATGGTCGTGGACTTGCCCGCCCCGTTGCGCCCCAGCAGCGCCAGGGAATCCCCCTGCGCCAGGCTGAAGGAAAAGCCGTGCAGCACTGTCGCCGGGCCATAGCCGGCGCTCAGACCCTCGATCCGCAGCATGGCTTCAGACATCGGTCCCTGCCTCCCCATCGGCCTCGGCCTCCCCGGTCTCGGCGCGCCCCAGATAGACACGGCGCACTTCCGGGTCGCGGCGGATCTCCTCCACGGTGCCCTCCGCGATCAGCTGTCCGCGTGCCATGACGATGACACGGTCGGCATGGCCGAAGACAGCCTCCATGTCATGTTCGGTGAACAGCACGGCAAGGTTGGAGGCGGCGACGATGGCACTGACCTGATCCATCAGCAGGGCGCGGTCGGCAGCAGCCATGCCCGCCGTCGGCTCGTCCATGAACAGCAGGCGTGGTGACGATGATAGGGCCATGGCCAGGTCCAGCCGCTTGACGTCGCCATAGGGCAGTTCGGTGACGGGCCGCTCGGCCTGGTCCTGCAGGCCCACCTGTGCCAGCAGTTCCGCGATGCGGACACTGGCGTCGGGCGCGCGGCGAAAGGAAAGCGTGTGTCGGGTCGCGGCATCCAGCGCGGTCTCCACCGCCTCCGCCACCGTCATGCTGAGGAAGGATCGGGCGATCTGGAAAGTCCGCCCGATTCCCAGCCGCACGATCTGGCGCGGCTTGCGCCCGGTGATGGTCTGGCCGTCCAGCACGACCGCGCCCCTGTCGGCGCGCAACTGCCCGTTCAGCAGGTTGAAGCAGGTGGTCTTGCCTGCACCGTTGGGGCCGATCAGGGCCAGCCGTTCCCCCGCGCCGACCTGGAAGCTGACACCATCGACAGCCGCAACGCCGCCGAAGGATTTCGCCAGATCGCTGACCTGCAACAGCGCGCTCATGCCGACCTCCGCCGCCGGATCAGGCTGCCCAGACCGGCCATGCCGCCCGGTGCCAGCATGGCGATCAGCAGGATCACGCCGCCCAGCATCGACCGCCAGGCCTCGAACTGGTTGAGGGTGTGGGTCAGGGTGGCGCGCGGCAGGTTCA
>JARGNO010000038.1:0-23980 GCA_029213165.1 Minwuia sp. | reverse complement strand
CCTCGAACTGGTTGAAGACATCCTCCAGCACCACGAAGGTCGTGGCGCCGATCAGCGCGCCCACCAGCACATCGACGCCGCCCAGCAGCACCATGATCAGCGCATCGACCGACTGCGGAATGGCCAGAACGTCCGGAAAGACGCTGCCCTTCTTGAAGACATAAAGGCCGCCGGCAAGGCCCGCGACCGTACCCGCCAGGGTGAAGGCCATCCATTGCTGGTTCTGCACGTTGATGCCCAGCGCCTCCGCCCGCAGCGGCGCGTCCCGTGCGGCGGTCAGGGCGCGACCGAACGGGCTGCGGGTCGCCTGCCGCAGCACCAGCACCGCGATCACCGCGAAGGCCAGCGCCAGATAGTAGAAGGCGAGATCGTCGCTCAACAGTTTCGCCGGCCATATGCCGGTCAGCCCGTCATCACCGCCGGTGATATCCTGCAGTTGCACGGCGGCGGCCCAGACGATCTGCGCCGCAGCAAGCGTCAGCATGGCCAGGTAGACACCGGACAGGCGGACACAGAACCAGCCGAAGAACAGCGCGGCTGCAGCGGCGGCGACCGGGGCGACAGCCAGCGCCCAGCCCATGTCGGCCTCCAGATGCCGGACCAGCAGGGCCGCTCCATAGGCCCCGACACCGAAATAGGCGGCGTGGCCAAAGCTGACCATGCCCCCCGGTCCCATCAGGAACTGCAGCGACATGGCGAACATGCCCAGGATCATGATGTCGATGATCAGCACGGTCATGAACTGGTCCACCACCAGCGGCAGCAGCGCCATGACCAGGAAAAGCCCGCCCCAGGCCATGGCAGGCAGGCGCATTGTGCCCATTCCCGGCCCCGGCGGTGTCTCGGGGGCGGATGGCGGGCGGCCCAGCAGGCCATAGGGCCGGATCACCAGCACGACTGCCATGGCGGCAAAGGCCACGATCAGGGTGATCTCGGGCAGGATCAGGATGCCGAAGGCATTCAGTTCGGCGATCAGGATGGCTGCCAGATAGGCACCGGGGATGGAGCCCATGCCGCCGACCACGGTGATCACGAAGACCTCCGCGATGATCTCCAGATCCATGGTCAGGGTGACGGCATCGCGCGGTACCTGCATCGCACCGCCCAGCCCTGCCAGTCCCGCGCCAAGGCAGAAGACTGCGGTGAACAGCTTCGCCTGGTCGACGCCCAGCGCCGCCGCCATCTCCCTGTCCTGTGTCGCCGCCCGGACCAGCACGCCAAAGCGGGTACGGGCGAACAGCAGCCAGAGCAGGCCGAGCGTGATCGGCCCCATGGCGATCAGGAACAGGTCGTATTCAGGTATCCGCTCGCCGAAGATGATGACAACGCTGGACAGTCCGGGCGCGCGCGGGCCGAAGCGGTCGGCCACGCCCCAGATCCATTCCGCCACATCCTGCGCGATCAGCACGATGGCGAAGGTGGCGACCAGCTGGAACATCTCCGGCGCGCGATAGATGCGGCGCAGCACCGTCACCTCGATCAGCCCGCCGACGGCGGCGGAGACCAGCGCCGCGATGGGCAGCGCCAGCCAGAATCCCGGCACCTTGCCGAACAGCCCGATGACATCCATCGCGACATAGGCACCGATCATGTAGAGCGAGCCATGGGCGAAATTGACCACCCGCGTGACGCCGAAGATCAGGCTGAGCCCGGCGGCCACCAGAAACAGCGACGACGCGCTGGCGAGCCCGGTCAGGGCCTGTGCGAAGTAGAATCCCATGTCCCGGAGTTGGCGGGATCACGCCTGATCCGTCAAGGGTTTGTGATGGGGTTGGCGGTTGTGTGGATCGGCAAAGCCGAACAGCGATGGCCGAGGCACAGCGCAACAGCCTGCGGCTCCACCCCCCATCGACCGCTGCGCGGCCACTTCCCCCGCAAGGAGGGAAGACGAAGAAGCAGCGACAGGGGAGGCACGGTCAGCAAACGCCCACAATCAGAATCCCGCTATCCCCGGCTGCGCGGGATCTCCACGTCGCGGTGGATGGAGACCGACAGGATCAGGCCGAAGCCGATCAGCAGGGTCAGCATCGCCGTCCCGCCGTAGGAAATCAGCGGCAGCGGCACGCCGACGACGGGGAGGATGCCGGTCACCATGCCGACATTGATGAATATGTAGAGGAAGAATGTGGTGGCGATGCCGACCGCGACCAGCCGCCCGAACTGGTGCCGTGACCGGAAGCCGATGGCATAGGCATAGATCAGGATCAGGATATAGAGCCCCATCAGGGCCAGCCCGCCGATCATGCCGAATTCCTCCGCCAGCATGGTGAAGATGAAGTCCGTCCGCATTTCGGGCAGGAAGTTCAGATGGCTCTGTGTTCCCTCCAGGAACCCCTTGCCGGAGATACCGCCTGATCCCAGTGCGATCTTCGACTGCATGATGTGATAGCCCGCGCCCAGCGGGTCACTTTCCGGGTTCAGGAAGGTCATGATGCGACCCTTCTGGTACTCATGCAGTTGCGACCAGGCGATGGGCATGGCCGCCAGCGCCGCGCCGAGTGCCAGCGCGAACTTCCACAGCCTCACCCCGGCCAGGAACAGCACGATGGACCCGCCCGCCGCCAGCAGCAGTGCCGTGCCCAGGTCCGGCTGCTTCAGCACCAGCAGGGTCGGCATCCCGATCAGCGCCAGCGGCGGCAACAGGTATGTGATGCGCCCCGTATCCTCCAGCGACAGGCCGTGGAAATAGCGCGCCAGCGCCAGCACCAGCGCGATCTTCATGACTTCCGACGGTTGCAGGTTGAAGAAGCCGAGGCTGATCCAGCGGGTCGCCCCCATGCCGGTGGTGCCGACGAATTCGACCGCCAGCAGCAGTACCAGCGCCACGACATAGATCAGATAGGCCCAGCGCATCCAGAAACGGATGTCGATCAGCGCGATCACCAGCATCAGGAATGCCCCGCCACCGAAGCGGATGATCTGGCGGATGGCCCAGGGCTGCACGTCACCGCCCGCCGCCGAATAGAGCATCGCGAAGCCGACGGAAGCCGTGATCGCGATCAGCAGCACCAGTCCCCAGTTCAGGCTGAGCAGCTTGTGGCCGAGCCGCAGGTCGGGACCGTCATCGCGATACCCCATGGACATGGCTCAGCCCTCCCGTTCCGGGTTGGAGGCGACGCGTTCCTTGCGGTTGGTGGCCGGATCAAGCTCCAGTGTTGCTTCCATGATCGCCCGCGCGACCGGCGCGGCGGCGGCAGAGCCACTGCCGCCATGCTCGACCACCACCGACAGGGCATAGCGCGGCTTGTCCACCGGGGCGAAGGCGACGAACAGGGCGTGATCACGGCTGCGCCACTCGATATCCTCGTTCTTCAGCACGCCCGACTCGCGCTCGGCGCGGGTGATGCGGCGCACCTGGGATGTGCCGGTCTTGCCCGCCATCTCCCAGCCCTCCCGCGTGATCCGATGCGCCCGCGCGGTGCCGCGCTTGCCGTTCACCACATCGTCCATGCCCTGGCGCACGTGGCGCAGGGCATCCTGTGAAAGGCCCAGCGGCGGGGCCTCCACATCCGGTCCGTCACGGAATACCAGCCGGGGCGACACCGCGCGCTCCCCATTCGCCAGCCGTGCCGCCATGGTCGCCAGTTGCAGCGGCGTGGCCAGCAGATAGCCCTGGCCGATACCCAGGATCAGAGTCTCGCCGCCCTGCCAGGCTTCCCCGATCGCGCCTTCCTTCCAGGCCGGGTTCGGCACCAGCCCGGCACTCTCCCCCGGAAGCTCCGGCAGCAGGGTCTGGCCGAGGCCGAGCCGTTCCGCCATCACGGCGATCTTCTCCACCCCGACGCGGCGGGCAATGTCATAGAAGTAGACATCGCAGCTTTGCGCCAGGGCGTCGTTCAGGTCCATCCAGCCGTGGCCCCAGCGCTTCCAGCAATGGAAGGTGTGATTGCCCAGCACATGCTTGCCGTTGCAGAACACGCGGTGCGCCGCGCCCGCGACATTGGCCTCCATCGCCGCCAGTGCCACCGCCATCTTGAATGTCGAACCCGGCGGATAGCGCCCGGCGATGGTCTTGTCGGTCAGGGGCTTGCGGCTGTTGCGCAGCAGGCGCTGCCATTCGCTGTTGCCGATGCCGACATTGAAGGCATTGGGGTCGAAACCGGGTGTCGAGGCCATGGCGAGCACATCGCCGTTGTGAATGTCCATCACCACGGCGCCGCCGCTTTCGGGCCGCAGGGCCTGGGTGGCGATCCGCTGCAGCCGCGCATCGATGGTAAGCTGAATGTCGGACCCGGGGCGGCCTTCGGTCCGCGACAGTTCCCGGATGACCCGGCCGAAGGCATTGACCTCCACCCGCTGGTTGCCCGCGACACCGCGCAGGGTCCCTTCGAAACTGCGCTCCAGTCCCCGCCGCCCGGTGCGGAAGCCCGGCAGCTCCAGCAGGGGGTCGCCGTCGCCTTCCTTCAGGTCCTTCTCGCTCACCGGGCCGACATAGCCGACCGTGTGGCCCAGATAGACCCCCAGCGGATAGTCGCGGGTCTGGCCGACATCAAGCTGGATGCCGGGCAGATCGGGGCTGCGGACGTTGATGCGGGCGAATTCCTCCCACGTCAGGTTGTCGACGACAGAGATCGGCACGAAACGGCGCTTGCGCCGCACGTCGCGCAGCACGCGTGCCCGGGTCTGGTCGCTGACCGGCACGATGCGGTGCAGGCGATCCAGGGTTTCCTCCACCGATGTGGTCTGCTCCGGAACGATCAGGACGCGAAAGTTCTGGCGGTTCGTTGCCACCGGTACTCCGCGCCGGTCCAGGATGCGTCCGCGCGGCGGGGCCAGCAGGGCGAGATTGATGCGGTTCTCGTCGGCCAGCATCCTGTACTGGTCGCCCTCGATCACCTGCAGGTAGTACATGCGTGCGCCAAGGGCCGCGAACAGCGCCGCCTTCAGGCCCCCCAGCATCAGCGCCCGGCGGGTGAAGACCGGATAGCGGGCCTTTTCCACGCGTCCCCTCATGCGCCCTCCTGCCCGGTCATGCGAACGCCTGCCCGGTCATGCGATGGCTGAGCAGCAGCAGCGGCGCGGCGACCAGCGGGAACAGGGTGACTGTCACGGCGACCTGCAGCAGGGCGGCGACGGGATTGACGAAATCGAGGAAATAGACGCAGGCGATCAGCCAGGAAACGCCTGCTGCTGCCAGCGCCACCGCGACGAAGGCCGCCCAACCCAGCACGAAGGGGCGACCGATCAGGACCCGGCGCTGGCTGGCCGACAGGGCCTGGACACCCAGGAAGACCAGCGCGGTCAGGCCCAGCGGGCCACCCGACAACAGGTCGGTGACGAGGCCCAGGCCGAACGCCAGCCAGTGTGGCATCAGGTCGGGACGTTGCAGGGCAAAGACATGCACCGCAATCAACCCGAAGGCGGGCAGCACCGGACCCAGGAAGGGGACCCCGATCGGCAGGCTGCCGAGCAGCACCAGAACCAGTGACACCAGCCCGGGGATGGCCAGCCCCAGTCGCCAGAACCCGAGTTGCGGCAGGCCGGGGCCGTCACCGATGCGTTTGCTGGCAGACTTGCGGCGGCGCGGCCTCATGGTCCGTTCCGGTCGTTGACCAGCGACGGGCGGCGATAGCGCAGCACATTCACCCGCTCCAGCCGTGCCAGATCGACGAAGGGGCGCAGGCGGACCTGGTTCTCGGTCACGGAGGCGACCACACCGACCACCAGTCCCGGAGGCAACATGCCGCCATGGCCGCTGGTGACGACACGGTCACCGGGCTGCACCTCCGCCTCCGCCTCCAGGAAGGCCAGCAGGGGACGGCCGGAGTTGTCGCCGGACAGGATGGCGCGGCGGCGGCTGCCCTCCAGCATCACCGGAATACGGCTGTTGAGGTCAGTGATCAGCAGGATGCGGGCAGCATTGCGCCCGGCCTCCGTGATCCGTCCCACAAGCCCGAGTTCGCTGACCACGGCCTGATCCGGTTCGACGCCATCCCGCTCACCGGCGGCAAGCAGCAGGGTCTTGACGAAGGGGCCGCCGGACTCGCCCACGACACGGGCGGTGATATAGGTGACATCGGAGCGGGCACGGACATTCAGCAGGCGGCGGTACTGCGCATTGTCGCGTTCCAGTGCGCGGGCGGCGGCCTGCCAGTGCAGCAGTCGGGCGTTCTCCTGCCGCAGGCGGTCATTCTCCTCATAGACGCGGGAAAGCTGCTCGACCTCGGTCGCCAGATCGTTGATGGCGGAGACGGGGCGGGAGATGACGTCCAGAACCGGGGCCAGCACATCCAGCAGTCCGGTGCGGACCTGCTCCACGGGGCCGATGCCGGAACGGCCCGCAACCAGCAGCGTCAGGCCGAGCGCCAGCAGGAACGCGAAAGCGAACCGGTTGAACAGCAGCCCCATCGGGCTGGCCATCCGTGACGCCAGTGGTTTGTTCGAACGACGCACGTCGTTACTGCTCCGGGCAGGTCCGAATCGCCGCTATCGGCGACATGTCCAGTGAAGGCGGTTTTCTAGCGCCGATCAAGTCACGATGGCCACCGGAATCTGCTTGATTACCGGCTGTCCCGCCTGCTCTCCGTCGCATTTTTCCCTGGCCGTGCCTCCCCTCTCCCCCTCCCGGCCACCCACGCAAGTATCCTGAAATGGGTGGCCGGGAGGGGGAGAGGGGAGGCACGGCCCACCAACAGACTCTTCGGGAGAGGGGAGGCACGGCCCACCAACAGACTCTTCGGGAGAGGGGAGGCACGGTCAGCATACAGACCAGGAGAGGGGCGGAGCGGTCGACAACCAGTCACTTCAGTCCTGCAGCCAGCGCCGCAGTGCCCGGTTCACCGCCTCCGGCTGCTCCAGCGTGGACAGGTGCCCGCAGTCCTCGATCACCGAAAGCCTGGCTCCGGGGATCAGTTCCGCCATCTCCTCATGCATCGCAAGCGGCGTCAGCGCATCCTGGCGTCCGCACAGCACCAGCGCGGGCACCGAGATACTGCGGCAGACGTCATGCGCGGCGCTGCGGGCCATCAGCGCGCGGGTCTGGCGCACGAAGCCGTCCTTGCCCGTATCCTCCGCCATCTGGCGGATGGTGTTCAGCAGTGGCGTGTCCTGCAGCCGGTCGGGATGCACGAACAGCGGCATCAGCCGGTCATGCACGCCGGTGAAACGCCCTCTCTCCACCAGCGCCAGCAGTTCGCGCCGCCGGACCAGCTCCGCCTCCGTGTCCGTGCTGGCGCGGGTGTCCAGCAGGGCAATGCGCGTGACCCGCTCCGGGGCCTGGCGCCAGATCTCGAAGGCGATGTAGCCGCCCATCGACAGTCCGGCCAGGGCGAAGGTCGGCGGCGCCTCGGCCAGAATGCGTTGCGCGATCGCGGTGATGGTCAGATCCCGCGTATGGTCACCGACATGAACATCGGCCAGGTCGGACAGGGCATCCACCTGGGGTGCCCATAGCTGTTCGGTACACAGAAGACCGGGGATCAGAAGCAAGGCAGGTCGGGTCATCAAATACTCCACACGTGCGCAGACGCCACACCCCGAACACTGTGTTCGTGATTGACAGGGCACTCCGCCTTCAGTACTTCCCCCAAAGCCGTGCGACAAGCGCCTGACCTGTCATGTTACTGTCGCTACTGCAAAGTAAACTGTTCAGGGCCGGTATCCGACAACGACAAGGGCGGAATTTCCGGAAGGGTTGCAGACCGTATCAAGGCCGGTCGCTCATCCGAACCCTGCAGTCCATCACCTGAAAGAACCATCCCAACGGGGAGCACCCACATTAGCGCAATGACATTTCCGGACCTCGGTCTGAGTGACGAGGTCTGCAAGGCAATTTCGGAGGCGGGATACGAAACCGCCACCCCCATCCAGCAGAAGTCCATACCGCACGTGTTGATGGGCAAGGATCTGCTCGGCACGGCGCAGACCGGCACCGGCAAGACCGCTGCCTTCCTGCTGCCGATGATCGACGTCATGGCCCAGGGCCGGTCGAAGCCGCGGATGCCGCGCGCCCTCGTCCTGGAACCGACACGCGAACTGGCCGCCCAGGTGGCGGACAGTTTCGACATGTACACCAAGTACCAGAAGCTTTCCCGCGCGCTGCTGATCGGCGGGCTGGGCATGAAGGAACAGGAAGCGGAGCTGGACGGCACCTGCGATATCATCATCGCGACGCCCGGCCGCCTGCTGGACCTGTTCGACCGTGGCCGCATGATGCTGAGCCAGATCCAGTTCTTCGTCATCGACGAGGCCGACCGGATGATGGACATGGGCTTCATGCCGGATGTGGAGCGCATCGTCTCCTGCCTGCCGCCGCGTCGCCAGACCCTGTTCTTCTCCGCCACCATGCCGCCGTCGATCCGCAAGCTGGCCGACAAGTTCCTGGTGGAACCGCGCGAGGTGGAGGTGGCTCCGCCCGCATCCCCCGCCGCAACGGTCGAACAGCACCTGACGATGCTGGACGAACGCGACAAGCGTGATGCGCTGCGTGCCCTGATCAATCAGGAAAACATCCGCAACGCCCTGATCTTCTGCAACCGCAAGTCGGACGTGAAGATGCTGCACAAGTCGATGCAGAAACACGGCTACGATGCCGTGGCGCTGCATGGCGACATGGACCAGCTCGACCGCATGGCGACGCTGGAGAAGTTCAAGACCGACCAGGCCAAGATCATGGTCTGCTCCGACGTTGCCGCGCGCGGTATCGACATCCAGGGGCTGAGCCACGTCTTCAACTTCGACGTGCCATTCCATGCGGAGGATTACATTCACCGCATCGGACGTACCGGTCGGGCCGGGATGAAGGGCCGCGCCTTCATGCTTGCCACCGCGAAGGAATCCAAGGCCCTGGACGCGATCCAGAAACTGATCGGCGGCAATATCAAGCCGATGGTGATCGACGGCTTCGGCAAGAAGGGTGCACCGGCGCCCGCCGCTGCGGAAGCGGCCGATGGCGATGAGGCACCGGCACCAAAGCGTGCCCGCCGTCCGCGCCGGACAAAAGCGAAGGACGTGGCCGAGGAGACCGCCGCCGATACGGCTGCGCCTGAGGCAACCGTGACGGAACCGGTCGAGGCTGGAGCACCTGCCGAGGATGCGACCGTGGCAGAATCCGCACCGGCCAAGCCCCCCCGGACCCGCCGCGCCCCGCGCCGGAAGACCGCCGAAGCCCCTGCCGAAGTCCCTGCCGACGCCGCACCGGAGGCGGAGGCGGCGAAAGCGGAAGGCCGCTCATCAGGCGGTCGGGTACCACATGGTGACGGACCGGATGCCGGTCGCCCGGCAGGCCGCAGCCGTCCCACCCCGAACCGTTCCGGCGGTCGCAACCGTCGCGACGACAACGACAACACGCCGGTCGGCCTGGGCGATCACGTCCCCGCCTTCCTGCTTCGTCCCCTGCGCATCCCCGACGAGTCCAGCGACGCAGCCTGATCACGGGTTCGGATTACCCACTTTCCTTCCCCCCTTGCGGGGGAAGTGGCCGCGCAGCGGTCGATGGGGGGTAAAGCCGCAGGCTGTAGCGCTGTGGGCGAATCATCGTCGTTCGGCTTCGCCGATTCACCCCCATCCCGACCTTCCCCCGTCGAGGGGGAAGGAGAAGATGATTCTCCTGAACAGGCCCGACTATTGTTGCAGCAGCCGCCAGATCTTCTCCGGCGTGTAGGGCATGTCGATATGTTTCAGGCCCAGCGCGTTGCAGATGGCGCTGGCGATGGCCGGTGGACCGGCGATGGTGCCGGCCTCGCCGCAGCCCTTGGCGCCGATGGGTGAGGTCTGCGTCGGCGCATCCTCGAAGAAGGCGATATCGGTCTGCGGCAGGTCCAGCGCGCGCGGCATGCAGTAGTCCATGAAGGAACCGCTGAGCAACTGCCCGCTTTCCGGGTCGTAGACCGTGTGTTCCAGCACCGCCTGACCGACCCCCTGCATGATCCCGCCCATGACCTGACCGGCCACCACCATCGGGTTGATGATCTGGCCGAAGTCATCCAGCGCGGTATAGCGTTCGACGCTCAGCACGCCGGTGGCCGGATCGATCTCGATCTCCGCGATATGGCAGCCGTTGGGATAGGCGGTGCCGTCCTTGGTATAGGTGTCCTCGTCCGACAGGCCGCGTTCCGCCGCCGGGCGGTTGCTGTCGAATGCTGCCGCCGCGATGTCGGCCCAACTCACGGTCCGGTCGGTGCCGACGACGCGGAATGTGCCATCGGCGAAGTCGATGTCGTCGGTCGCCGCCTCCAGCAGGTCCGCCGCCTGTGCCTTCGCCTTCTCCACAAGCTTTGTCGCCGCATTCAGGATGGCGCTGCCGGCCAGTTGCAGCGACCGTGACCCGCCGTGGCCGTTGCCGAGTGGCGTTGCATCCGTGTCGGACTGGCGGAACCGCACCTGTTCGAACGGCACACCCAGCTTCTCCGCCACGATCTGCGGGAAGGTGGTCTCATGGCTCTGGCCGTTGGACTGGGTGCCGACGGCGACGGTGACGATACCTTCGGCGTCGAACTCCAGCCGCGCGTACTCGGTCGGCACACCCAGCGTTGCCTCCAGATAGCTGGCGACGCCAAGCCCCCTGATCCTGCCCCGTGCCTGGCTCTCCGCCGCGCGTGCCGCAAATCCGGCCACATCGGCCTGTTCCAGCGCCCGGTCCAGCAGCGCACGGAAATCGCCGGAATCGATGGTGTGGCCCAGCGATGCCCGGTAGGGCATGTCGGTTGGCGGGATGAAGTTCAGCCGCCGAAGCTCCATCGGATCAAGGCCCAGATCGGCGGCGGCGACATCCACCGCCCGCTCCAGCAGGAAGCAGGCCTCCGGCCGTCCCGCGCCGCGATAGGCATCGGTGGGGACCGTGTTGGTGAAGGCGCCGTGGACGATGTTGTAGACATCGGGAATGTCGTAGGGCCCGCCCATCACGGATGTCGTGGCCCCGGTCGGCACACCTGTGCCATTGGTCGAGACATAGGCACCGAGATCGACCGTGGTTTCCACATGCAGCGCAGTGAAGCGGTGGTCCGCGTCCAGCGCCAGCCGCACCCGGGTCTGCTGGTCGCGGCCCTGGCCGTCGGTCAGAAATCCTTCTGTCCGGTCGGCGACCCATTTCACCGGGCGCTTCAGCTCGCGGGAGGCGAAGACGGTCAACAGGTGCTCCGGCTGTACCTGGTTCTTGCCGCCGAAGCCGCCGCCGACGTCATAGGCGACCACGCGCATGCGTTCCAAGGGGATGTTGAAGACCTTCTCCGCCAGCATGGTGCGATACATGAAGACGTTCTGGATCGAGCCGGAGATGGTGAAGAAATCCTGCTCCGGATCGTAGATGCACAGGATTCCGCGGGTCTCCATCGGGTTGATGACGATGCGGTTGTTGTGCAGGCGCACCTCCGCCACATGCGCGGCGGCGGCCAGGGCGTCCTCTGCCGGGGCCCGTGCGCCCTTCTCCCAGGTGAAGCTGCGGTTGTCGGGGGCTTCCTCATGCAGTGACGCCGGGGCATCGGGGGACAGGGCCACGACCGAGTCGATGACCGCAGGCAGTTCCTCCAGATCGAAGGACACCAGTTCGGCGGCGTCCCGGGCGATGGCACGGCTGGTCGCGACAACGAAGGCAATGCCGTCACCCACATGGCGCACCCGTCCCCGCGCCAGTGGCCAGCGGGGCGGGTTGCAGATGGGAGAACCGTCCACGTTGGTGATCGCAGGGCGCGTCGGCACCGGACCAAGCCCTGCCGCCTGCCAGTCCCGGTCGGTATAGACGGCCACGACGCCGGGCAGGTCACGCGCGGCGGTGGTGTCGATGCCGCGCACCCGTGCATGGGCGGCGGGGGACCGCACCATGACCGCGTGCAGGCAGCCGGAAGGGGTGATGTCATCCAGATAGCGTCCGTTGCCGGTCAGGAACCGCTTGTCCTCCACCCGCACCGCGGACTGTCCGATGCCATATCGCATGATGTGCTCTCCCCCCGGAACGGTGCCTGTGCTCAGCGCCAATTCACTGTGCTCAGCGCCGATTCATCTGCCGCCGATAGTCCCCCAGATCGTCCACGTCATTCAAGCGGCTGGCCATGCCGACCCGCCATGCGCCCGACAGGCCACGCAGGCAGTCCGCCAGGGTTTCCGGGTGCGACCAGCGCACATCCCGGAACAGGTGCGGCGGGCTGGCGCGGCCGCGCAGGCCCACCAGCCAGAAGCCACCGTCCGCTGCGGGGCCGAAAGTGACATCATGGCGGTGCGCCAGCGCCATTGCCTGACGCAGGTGGTGCGGCCGGAGATCGGGAATGTCGCCGCCGATCAGGATACGGTCCCGGTCCCGAAACCTGTCGAGTGCGCGCACCATGCGCTGCCCCAGGTCGCCGCTGCCCTGCGGCACCAGCCGCGAGCCACCGGGCCAGTCGCGGGCGTGCAGCGCGCTGTCGGGTGTCACGCAGAGCACGGTCTCGAACCGTGGCAGCCGTCCAGCCGAACGGATCGTGGCCTGCAGGGTGGCACGGTAGAACCGCAGCGCCTGTGCCGGTCCGATACCGCGTGCCAGCCGGGTCTTTGCCGTGCCGATGCGCGGCAAGCGGCAGAAGATGATGATGACAGGCGGTTTCATCCGTAGAGCCGGTGCAGGATGCCGGGCGGCACGCCCAGGAAATGCAGGGTCAGCAGCACGGCATTGCGCAGCGGGCGGGCCCACCAGCCGTCCCGTTCATAGCGGCTGGCGGAGGTTACCGCATCGGCATCCAGCATGGTCAGCCGCCTGCGCCCCAGCCGCCGCACCAGGGTCACGTCCTCCATCAGCGGCAGTTCCGGATAGCCGCCCAGGGTCGCCAGCAGGTCGGCATGGATCAGCAGGCCCTGATCCCCCCAGGGCAGGCCGAGAGCGCGGCAGCGCCAGGCGACCAGACGCTCCACCCGCCGCGCGGCGCGCCTGTCGCTGTCGAGGCGCAGCCGGAACGCGCCCGCGCGGGCCAGGTTCGCCGGATCAGCCATGAAGTCACATGCGGCCTGTCGCCATTCCGGTGCCAGGCGTGTGTCGCCATGCAGGAACAGCAGCCACGGGCCGGTCGCCGCCTGTGCGCCCTGCCGCATCTGGTGACCGCGTCCTCGCGCTGCCTCCAGAAGCCGCACACCCGGTCCGGTCGCCAGTGTCGGGGTCCCGTCGGTCGAGCCGCCATCCACCACCAGGATCTCGGTCACCGGCGCGCCCTGCACGGTCGCCAGAACCGGTCCGAGCGTCTCCGCCGCGTTCAGGCAGGGAATGATAACGCTCAGGCCGGACACCATCCGTCTCAGGACCGGCGGAAGGGCAGGACCAGCATCCAGCCCAGACCCTGACGCGGGCCGTCGCGATATTCGGCCAGACCGATGTCCATGCCGTCATGCCCCGCACGCGGCTGGGGTGTCATGGTCCGGAACAGCCGGTCCCAGAGCGTCAGGTTGAAGCCATAGTTGGAATCGGTCTCCGCCGGGATCACCGAATGATGCACCCGATGGAAATCCGGCGTGACGATGATCCAGCGCAGCATCCGGTCCAGCCATCCGGGCAGGCGCAGGTTGGCATGGTTGAACATGGCGGCACCGTTCAGCACCACCTCGAACAGCAGCACCGCCACCGCCGCCGGACCCAGCAGGGCAATCACCGCGAACTTGAAGAGCATCGACAGGATGATCTCCACCGGGTGAAATCGCAGGCCGGTCGTGACGTCGATATCCATGTCCGCATGGTGCACCCGATGCAGCCGCCAGAACAGCGGCACCTTGTGGAAGGCCACATGCTGCGCCCAGATCGCGAGGTCCAGCAGCAGCACTGCCGCCACGATCTCCAGCACCGGTGGCAGGTCGATGATGTTGAACAGGCCCACGCCGCTGTCCGCCATCAGGAAGGCGAAACCAACCGCCAGGGTTGGCAGGAAGAAGAAGCCGAGGCGCAGCACCAGCGTATTGAGCACGACGACGGACAGGTTCCTGAACCAGCGGCCCCCGAGACCCTGCGTCAGCCGTCTCCGGGGGGCCAGCCGCTCCGCCACGATCATGGCCAGCAACATGCCGCCAAAGACGCCAAGCCTCAGCGTCGCCTCATTGTCGAGAAGAAACTGGTTCATGGGCTTCAGATAAGCCGAACCGCAAGGCCATGCCATGCCCGATCGCTGACAACTGCGCGAGCGATGGCGAATTCCGGCGTGGATTCAGCCCTTGCTTTCGAAGCCGTCGACGCCGGCGCCGCAGATCACGACACAGACCCGTTCATCGGCCCGCACGGGGAAACGCCCATTGAACAGCGCCGCCATGCCAGCAGCGGCGGCCAGTTCCGTGCCGATCCCCAGTTCGTCCCAGAGCCAGGATGCGGCGGCGTACATCTCCGGATCGCTGACCAGCACGATGTCGTCAACGGTGCGCTGGATGATCTCCAGATTGATCTGCGCCGACCGGCGCGGTGCCAGGGTCGGGGCCTTGGTCGAGATGCGTTCCAGCGTCACCAGTTCACCGGCATCGACAGAGCGGCGCAGCGTCGGTGCCCCCTCCGGCTCGACACCGATGACGCGGATATCTGGTCTGCGGGCCTTCAGCGCGGTTGCGACACCGGAAATCAGTCCCCCGCCGCCGATGGCCAGCACCACCGTCTCCACATCCGGCATGTCTTCGAGGATCTCCAGACCGACGGTTCCCTGGCCCGCGATGACGCTTGGCTGGGCAAAGGGATGCACATAGACGCGACCCTCTGCCTCCACGCGCGCCAGCGCCAACTGATTCGCATCGTCCCAGGCCTCGCCTTCCACCACCACTTCTGCGCCAAAACGACGCATCCGTGCCACCTTGTCGGGTGCCGCCGTGACCGGAACATGGATGCTTGCCGGGACGCTTGCGGCCTTCGCAGCCGCAGCAACGCCAAGCCCGTGGTTGCCGCCTGACGCGGTGATGACACCGTGCTGCAACTGCTCCCGCGTCAGGGAAAGCGCCGTATTGGCGGCGCCGCGCGCCTTGAAGGAGCCGGCGAGTTGCAGGTTTTCCAGCTTCAGCACCAGGTCGCAGGGCAGGGACAGCCCGACAGCCGGGGCCACGCGCAGCATGGGCGTCCGCCTTACGGAACCCAGCATGCGTGCCTGCGCCGCCTCGATATCCTGGATCGTGACCGCTGTCATGTTTCTGCCCTCCTGCTGTCGGTGCAGGCAATAATCCTCTCCGGACCGGAAAGCCACCCTTGACATTCGGGGTCATGAGGCGGATATACGTTGCAGTGCAGCAAAACACTGTTGCACTGCATCATTGAAGCCTGAACAGGCGCTCACGGGAATTGCCCATAGTTTGTTCAGTTGTTGCTCCCCTGCAACGCCGCTTTGATGTATATGGAATTGAAGATTCGAGCCACCGGGTTGCGTCTCCTCCCCAAATAGCGCCCGGCTCGATGTACGGAAAGGGCGACCCACTCCTCCCCGGGTCGCCCTTTCTATTTCCGCCACTTCCCATCGAACGGCTTTTCTGAAGACGACCGCGCGAAGCTGCCGTTTTTGGAACATGAACAGCCGGAATTGGCCCTCTTTGCCTCGACCGTACCTGTGACAGACTTTTCCCGGTCCAGCAGCCACCCGGGCTGCGCGATGGTCCACCGGGGGGGTCCAGGCATGGCAGTGACCGGAACGACGGAACGGGGCGGCGGTCGCAGGCGTCGCGGCAGGCGCGGCGGCGGTGACGAGGCACCGGTGCTGGAGCAGCAGCCATTCCGCCAGCCGCGCATGATCTATGCGCCGATGCGTGCGGTCTCCGACGACCAGCTCGAACAGATCCACCAGGCCTCGCTGGATGTGCTGCAGGAAATCGGCATGGATTTCCTGCATCCGGAGGCGAAGGCCCTGCTGAAGGATGCAGGCGCGGATGTCGATCCGGGCAGTGACCGGGTCCGCTTCGACCGCCAACTGGTCGAGAGTGTCATCGGCCTGGCCCCGTCGCAGTTCACCCTGCATGCCCGCAACCCGGCGCACGACCTGACTTTCGGTGGGGACCATATCGTCTATTGCGCCGCCGCCAGCGCGCCGAACTGCGCCGACAGGGCAGGCGGGCGACGCCCGGGCAATCTGGAGGACTATCGTCGTTTCCTGAAGCTCGGACAGATGCTGAATGCCGTGCACATGTGGGGCGGTTACACGGTGGAGCCGACGGATGTTCACGCCTCCGTGCGGCATCTGGTGGCGCTGCAGGACATGCTGACGCTGTCGGACAAGGCGATCCACGCCTACAGCCTGGGGACGGAACGGATTCAGGACGGTATCGAGATGGCGCGGATCGCGCGTGGTGTCGACAATGCGACGCTGGACCGCGAACCATCGCTGATCTCCATCATCAACACTTCTTCCCCCCTCCGGTTCGACACGCCGATGCTGGACGGGGTGATGCAGCTGGCCCGGCGGGGACAGGCAGTCTGTGTTACACCGTTCACGCTGGCCGGGGCGATGGCTCCGGTGACACTTGCCGGGGCGCTGGTGCAGCAGAACGCGGAAGCTCTGGCCGGTCTGGTCATCAGCCAGATCACGAAACCCGGCGCACCCTTCGTCTACGGCGGCTTCACCTCCAATGTGGACATGAAGTCGGGGGCGCCCGCCTTCGGCACGCCGGAGGCCATGCGCACCGCCCTGATCGGTGGCCAGCTGGCGCGGCGCTATTGCCTGCCCTACCGGTCGTCCAACGTGAATGCCGCCAACACACTGGACGCGCAGGCCGCCTATGAAACCGTCTTCTCGCTCTGGGGTGCGGTGATGGGCGGCGTCAACATGCTGAAGCACGGTCTGGGCTGGATGGAGGGCGGGCTGCATACCTCCTTCGAGAAGTTCGTCATGGATGCGGACATCCTGCAGATGGTGGCCGAATTCCTGACGCCGGTGGAGGTCAATCGTGACTCGCTGGCCCTGGAGGCCATGCGGGAAGTCGGCCCGGGCGGCCACTTCTTCGGCTGCGCCCACACCCAGGAACGCTATCGCACCGCCTTCTACCCGCCGATGGTCTCCGACTGGCGCAACTACGAGAGCTGGGAGGAAGCGGGTAGCCCAACCGCCTGCGACCGCACTGAAACACTGTACCGGCAGATCCTGGATTCCTACGAGGCGCCGCCGATGGACGCATCCGTGGCGGAGGAACTGCAGGCCTTCGTCACCCGTCGCACCGAAGCAGGCGGTGCGCCGACGGATTTCTGAGCCAGGGAGGTGAGCCATGGCCGTGTTTCATGACAGCGCCGTCGATCGGGTTGCCCTGCGCCAGTGGCGACTGGGCCGCGTGCGCGCGCAGATGAAACGTGTCGACGTGGCGGGCATCCTGCTGACGGACCCGGTCAACATCCGCTACGCGACCGATACCTCGAACATGCAGGTCTGGACGCTGCACAACGCCGCCCGCTACTGCTTCATCGCCACCGAAGGACCGGTGATCCTGTTCGACTTCACAGGCTGCGAGCACCTCTCGGCGGCCAATGAAGTCCTGACGGAGATCCGTCCTGCCACCGCCTTCTTCTTCTTTGGCGCGGGATCGGAGGCGGAACCCAGGGCGCGCAAGTGGGGCAGCGAGATCGCGGAGCTGATCGACCTGCATGGCGGCGGCAACCGTCGACTGGCGGTGGATGTGGTGGAACCGCTGGGGGTGCATGAACTGGAACGCCACGACATCCGGATCTGCCACGGCCAGTCGATCATGGAACTGGCGCGCGTGGTCAAGAACGGTGTCGAGCTGCAGGCCATGCGTGAAGCCATCGCTGCCTGTGAGGAGGGGATGCGCCGGATGCGCGCGGTGCTGGAACCCGGCATCACCGAGAACGCGCTCTGGTCGCGGCTGCATCAGGCCAATATCGAACTTGGCGGCGAATGGATCGAGACCCGCCTGCTGAGCTCCGGCCCGCGCACCAACCCGTGGTTCCAGGAATGCAGCCATCGGGTGATCGAGGCCGGGGACATGGTGTCCTTCGACACTGACCTGGTCGGTCCCAACGGCTATTGCGCGGATATCTCGCGCAGCTGGATCTGCGGCGAGGTCCGGCCCAGCAGCGAACAGCGCTGGCTCTACGCCACGGCCTACAACCAGATCATGGCGAACATCGAACGCCTGAAACCCGGTCTGACCTTCCGCGAGTTCAGTGCCATGGGTTCGGAATTGCCCGCCGACTGTGTGGCAAACCGCTATTGCGTTGTCGCCCACGGGGTCGGCCTGTGTGACGAGTATCCGGCCATTGTCTACGATCAGGATTTCGCGACCGCGGGATACGACGGTGTGATCGAGCCGGGAATGACGCTGTGTATCGAGAGTCTGGTGGGCCGTGAAGGCGGGCGGGAGAGTGTGAAGCTGGAGGAACAGGTGCTGGTGACGGAAACCGGCGCCCGGCGACTCTCGGGTTTTGAGTATGAGGAAGGCTGGCTCTAGACGTTCGCTCAAATGATGGAATCGCGCCGGGCCGGTGCCGCAATCAGACAGGGGAACGCTCTGGCGGTCGGCGAAGCTGTGATCGGGATGGAACAGCCCGCGGAAAGGCAGATGATGAAGACCAATGTGAAGGTGGCGGTGATCGGTGGCGGTGTTGTCGGATGCAGTGTGCTGTATCACCTGACCCGTGCAGGCTGGACCGATGTGGTGCTGATCGAACGCTCCGAGCTGACTTCCGGATCGACCTGGCACGCTGCGGGCGGCATGCACACGCTGAACGGCGATCCCAACGTCTCCAAGCTGCAGGCCTACACGATCAGTCTCTACAAGGAGATTCAGGAGCAGTCGGGACAGGACTGCGGCATGCATGTCACCGGTGGCGTCATGCTGGCCGACACGGAAGAGCGCATGCAGTGGCTGAAGATGGCCCATGCGCGCGGACGCTACCTGGGCATGGACACGGAACTGATCTCGGTCAGGGAGGCGAAGGAGCTGTTCCCCCTGCTGGAGGAAAAGTACTTCGTCGGCGCGATGTATGATGCGGTTGACGGCCATGTCGACCCGTCGGGCGTCACCCAGGCCTATGCCCGCGCGGCACGGCTGAACGGGGCGGAGGTCTATCGCCACAACCGGGTCGTCGAACTGAACCAGCGTCCCGACATGACCTGGGACGTGGTGACGGAGCAGGGCACCATCAATGCCGAGCATGTGGTCAATGCCGGCGGTCTCTGGGCGCGGGAAGTGGGGCGCATGGTCGGGCTGGAACTGCCGGTCCTGGCCATGGAGCACATGTACCTGCTGACGGAGGAAATGCCGGAGGTCGTTGCCTTCAACGAATCCAGCGGCAAGGAGATGATCCACGCCATCGATTTCGGCGGCGAGATCTACACCCGTCAGGAAGGCAAGGGCATGCTGATGGGCACCTACGAGAAGGCCTGTCGGCCCTGGAGCCCGAAGAGCACCCCCTGGGACTTCGGCCATGAGTTGCTGCAACCCGACATCGACCGTATCGCCCCGTCGCTGGAACTGGGTTTCGAGCATTTTCCGGCCTATGGGCGGGCGGGCATCAAGCAGATCATCAATGGCCCCTTCACCTTCGCCCCGGACGGCAACCCGCTGGTCGGTCCGGTCAGGGGTCTGCCCAACTACTGGTGCGCCTGTGCGGTGATGGCCGGTTTCAGCCAGGGCGGCGGTGTCGGGCTGGCGCTGGCCAACTGGATCATCGACGGCGATCCGGGGTTCGACATCTGGGCCATGGATGTGAGCCGCTTCGGATCCTATGCCAACATGGCCTATACCAATGCGCGGGTGCGGGAGAACTATTCGCGCCGTTTCTCCATCACCTTCCCCAACGAGGAACTGAAGGCCGCCCGCCCGGCGCGCACCACCGCGATCCATGATGCGCTGAAGGCGGAGAATGCGGTCTTCGGCGCCTCCTTCGGGCTGGAACATGCGCTCTGGTTCCAGAAGAAGGGAAAGGAGCCGCAGGAGGATGTGACCTTCAAGCGCTCCAATGCCCATGATGTGGTCGCTGCCGAATGCCGGGCGGTGCGCAGCGGCGTCGGCATGATCGAGGTCTCGAACTTCGCCAAGTATGAGGTCACGGGCCGGGGGGCGGATGTCTGGCTCGGGCGCGTCCTGGCCAACCGGCTGCCCCGACAGGGTCGCATCGTCCTGTCGCCGATGCTGAACCGGCAGGGCGGGCTGATCGGTGACTTCACCGTCGCGCGGGCAGCCGACGACCGCTTCTATGTCTTTGGCTCAGGCGTTGCCGAGAACTACCACATGCGCTGGTTCGGATCGCAGTTGCCGGATGATGGCAGTGTGACCGTGCGTCCCCTCGGCCTGGGGCTGACCGGCCTGTCGCTGGCCGGACCGCAGGCCCGGGCCGTGCTGGCGAAGGTGACCGAGGAGGATGTCTCGCCGGAGAGCTTCCGTTTCATGGATTTCCGCGAGATGGATCTGGGTCTTGTCCCGGCCAGGGTCGGGCGCATCACCTTCACCGGTGATCTGGGCTTCGAGATCTGGGTGGCGCACGAATACCTGCTGACCCTCTACCGGATGCTGCGTCGGGCGGGTGAGGAACACGGCCTGACCCTTTTCGGCGGGCGGGCGCTGAACAGCCTGCGGCTGGAGAAGAGCTTCGGGACCTGGGCGCGGGAGTTCCGGCCGATCTACGGCCCCTACGCCGCCGGACTGGACCGGTTCGTGGCCCCTTCGAAGAATGACTTCATCGGTCGTGACGCGATGCTTCGTGAACGCGATGAGGGGCCGAAGCTGCGGCTTGTGACGCTGAAGGTCGATGCTGGCGACGCCGATGTGATCGGGGATGAACCGATCTGGATCGATGGCCGGGTGCAGGGCTGGGTGACCTCAGGCGGTCACGCACATCACTCGGGCGCATCGGTGGCCCAGGGATATGTTCCTGCAGCCTTCGCCGAGGCGGTGGATGCACCCTTCGAGGTGGAGATCATCGGTGAGCGGCGACGGGCCAGCCTGTGTCCCGAACCGCTGTTCGATCCCGCAGGTACCCGGATGCGCGGCTGACCGGGACACCAGTCACGGGCGGCGACCGTTGCCCTATTCAGACACTGAAACCGATTGATCGGGGGGGCGGCAGCGGTTCCCCGATATCGGGCCATTCTGTCACAGAGCCGCTGAATTCCCCGCCGTACTGCCCATGTATCCCTTTCCGAGGGTAGAGACCGGCTGTGCGTTCTGCTTGGCGAGTGTAACCCCTCAGCAACGTCTGACACACGTTGGCCACAGGGCCGTCACTGACGTGACATGGTGCCGGTCCCAGATGGCAGTCAAGCCAGACAGAACAGTCGGGCGGCGCATCGGAGGCAGGGACATGCCACCGACGCGTTCCAACGGGACCCACCTTTCAGAGAAAAGGCGAGACAAGATGATGAACAAGACGACGAAATTCGCAGGCGGCGCTGTCGCGACCGCCCTGGCCCTGACGCTCGGCATGTCCGGCGCGTTTGCGGCGGCCCATTCCGCCAAGCCCGCCATGTCGGAGCACAAGAACTTCACCAGTGCCCTGGCCTCCCGCTATGCCTCCATGGCTGCCGAGGAGAAACTGGAGCTTGATGCCGCTGACGAGGCACATTTCGCCAACAAGGCGGCCCAGGCGTCGCAGGGCCTGGTGGTCCTGCCGGATGCCCCGACCAGCCGCCCGATCGAGGACGCGGGTCAGCGTGCCTTTGCCGGATCGGCGCATGGTCAGCTGATGGCCGCACTGGGCGGTGAAGCCCCCGTGAAGCACCCGCTTGTGCTGGCCGACGCACAGACCAGCTATGACTGTTACCTGCAGGAGGCGCAGGAGGGCTATCAGCTGCTGCATATCCAGCGCTGCCGCCAGGGTTTCGAGACGGCGATGGCCACCATCAACCGTCCGATGCAGGTCAGCGCACCGAAGCCGGAAGTGAAGGCCGAGGCCAAGGCGATCGAGAACATCAGCTTCACTGTCTACTTCGGTTTTGACAGCGCCGCGCTGACGCAGGAAGCCCAGCCGGTGTTGCAGCAGGCCGTGGCCGAGTTCCGCCGCCGCACCGATGCCCGCATCGATGTTGCCGGTCATACCGACCGCGCCGGTTCGGTTGAATACAACCGTGCCCTGTCGAAGCGCCGCGCCGATGCGGTCCGGGATGCACTGGCCGCAAGTGGCGTCACCGCCGGTCGGATCGACGAGGCCGCCCTGGGCGAGCTGGTGGCTGATGTGGAGACCGCTGACGGTGTGCGCGAGCCGCTGAACCGTCGTGTCGAGATCGTGGTTTCCAGTCAGTAACCACGCGGTCTTTCACAGAAAGAGACCCGAAATGGGGCGTCCGGTTCATTCCGGGCGCCCCTGTCTCGTTTTCGTATCATCTGAAGTGCCGACAGTCGCGGAAACCCTGTTGTATGCAGCGCAAGTACTGGTATGTAATATGCTATTGAGCAGTTCATCACGACTGTGGTCCCCGAAGCGGGGATTGCGGTTTGAATGATGCAGTCACCGGATCCTGCGATGTGCAGGGCCGCGGCTGCTGAGGGACAGAAACGAAAGGGAGCAAGGCATGAATGCATTGCTGAAATTGGGGGGAGTCGGTGTGGCTGCCCTGATCCTGGCCGCGTGTGCGTCCGACGCACCGTCGGACCCGAACGCCGGCAAGGTCGCGACCAAGTATCCGGCACTGAACGCGCAGCTGGCACCGATGTACGCAAAGCTGTCCGCTGATGAGGCGGAAGAGGGCGATGCAGCCGATGCGGCACATTACAGCGCCAAGTCCGCTGATGCCGCGGCAGGCTTTGAAGTCCTGCCCGACACGGTGGCTTCCCGTGCGCTGGACGCCGGCAAGGTCTCCGAGTTGAGCGAGGCCCGTGTCCGCCTGATGCAGAAGTATGCGGAAGGCTATGCCGAGTCACAGCCTGCGGATCTGGCCATGGCCCAGACCCAGTGGGATTGCTGGATTCAGGAGCAGGAAGAAGGCTGGCAGCTGCTGCACATCTTCCGTTGCCGCGATGGTTTCGAGGCTGCAATGGCCAAGATGAAGCCTGCCCCGGCACCCGCCCCGGCGCCGAAGCCGGTCGCGAAGATGTCCGACATGTCCCAGGTGATCTACTTCCGGTTCGATCAGGCCAGCCTGACCAACCTGTCGAAGGGTCGGCTGCAGAGCGTGATCGGCAACCTGAGCAAGCGCAAGGCCGGCAAGGTTGCTGTGACCGCACACACGGATACCAGCGGTTCTGACCAGTACAATCTGGCGCTGTCCAACCAGCGTGCACGTCAGGTCGTCGAGTTCCTGGTGAACAACGGTGTTGCGGCTTCCGCCATCACCGCCTCGGGCGTTGGCGAGAGCCAGCCTGCCGTGAGCACGGGCGACGGCGTTAAGAACGCCAAGAACCGTCGTGCGGTTCTGGTGGTCAGCGGCCAGTAAGCTGCTGATCCGGTTCCGGCGCCGATCCGCAAGGGTCTGAACGCCGGAAACGACCGAGAAGATCAGGGCGTCTGCCAGAGATGGCAGGCGCCCTTTTTCGTTGCGATCCGGGGTCCGGTCCTCTCCAATGGCTGCTGATGACGGGTTCGCGTCCTGCGGGCAGGTCCATGGGCAGTCACGATGCCCTTTCCGATCAGGCCATTCCCTTGCTGGAGCCATTCGATGAACCGCACGAAAGTGGCGATTGCTCTGTTCCTGATTGCCGTGCTGGGCTTGCTGGCCGGACGTTTCGGCCTGCCTCTGCTGGTGGAGCGTCAGGTCGCCGCCGCGCTGGATGACCATATCGCCAGCCTGCCCGATTCTGGCGGGGCGCGTTATGCGGGACTGTCGCTGGACTACTGGAACGACGACCTGAGGCTGCAGGAACTGCGCCTGCCCGTCGATCTGCCGCGGCCTGACGGTACCCGCTACGCGACACTGGTAACGGTTCGGGATATCGTGGTCGACGGATATGACTGGCCGGCCCTGCAGGCCGTCTTCGAGACCGGCAGCGCAACCGCAGCCGGCGACATGCCACCCCTGGTGGGCCGGGTGAGCTGGAGCGGTGTTGTGGTCGAGGGCCAGGCGGATGGTGAGTCCCTGGGCATCGTCGGATCCGGTCAGCTTGATGGATTGCGCGCGGTCGGGTTCAGCACTGCGGATGGCGCGGTGATTTCCCTCGGTTTCGATGCGCTGAGCCTGCGGGACATGGTGATGAC
>JARGNO010000037.1:28531-39685 GCA_029213165.1 Minwuia sp. | reverse complement strand
ACATGATCGATTCCTGGAGTCAGATGGTCATCAAGCATACCGAGGACACGGTCGACATCCTCACCCAGGCACCGGAGTCCGGCATCTACAAGATGCTGGATGACGGTTCCGTGGTCTTCGACCGCTTCGATTATCACCGCCGCGCGGTCGAGAGTGACAGGGAAGCCTTCTTCCTGCGCATCCTGAAGCCGGGTGATTACCGCTACGAAGGCGCGGACCTTGGTATTCTGGTGACCCGCGGCCGGTCGATGAACAACCGGTTCCGCCTGACGCCCCGGTCCAAGCAGTGGATCGACGGCATCAAGTCGAGTTTCTCCGCCAAGCCCCTGCCGGCAGCGGAGCCGGGACCGGAACTGTCCGACCCTGCCTTCAAGATCATGTAGGACTGCCAGGGGTGCGGCGTCCCGGATGCTGCGCCCCTGCTCTCACCGGATACATCGAGAGGATATGCAACAGGTATGCTGCTGACGTTCCGGGCAAGGGCGGAGGCTGTCCCCGGCCCGGTCTGGGGGGGCCTGTTCCGTGAATACTGGCCGAACTACCGCAAGTGGTGGGCGCGGTCGGGGTCGGCTGCGCGCCCGACCTGGCTGGAAGGGCTGGATGCCCTTCGCATTCACATGCCGGAGATCGTGCCGTTGTACGAGGAACTGGTGGAAGTCGCGGGCGGCAAGGACGATCAGGCCCGGTTCCTGAGCTACTATTGCCCTCCCCCCTATCTTTCCGGGTGCAGTCAGGCGATCTGGCCGGGCGGGCGGCCCGTGCTGGTACGCAATTACGACTACAGCCCCTATGCCTTCGACAGTCTGGTCCTGCGAACGGAATGGCAGGGCAGGACGGTGATGGGCATGACCGACGGACTGTTCGGGCTGGTGGATGGCGTCAATGATGCCGGACTTGCCCTGTCCCTGACGTTTGGTGGCAGACAGGTCGTCGGCGACGGCTTCGGTGTGCCACTGATCCTGCGGTATGTGCTGCAGACCTGCAATACGGCCGATGAGGCGGCGGCGGCCCTGGCCCGCATCCCGACGCACATGAGCTATAACGTCACCGCCGTGGATGCGAAGCGGAACTACGTGACCGTGCACATGGCGCCCGACCGACCGGCCATCGTCACCCATGCCGCCGTCGCCACCAACCATCAGGAAAAGGTCGAATGGGCCAGCCACGCCCGGTTCACGGCGACCGTGGAGCGGGAGCGCTATCTGCTGCAGCGGCTGACACTGCACGTGGAATCGGCGAACCGCTTTGTTTCGGCCTTCCTGCGGCCACCACTTTATTCCTTCGCCTTCAACCAGGGTTTCGGCACACTCTACACGGCGGTCTACGAGGGACGGCAGCGGCGACTGACCCTGCACTGGCCCGGAAAGACCTGGAAACTCGAGATGCGCAACTTTCAGGAGGGCAGTGCCTCCGTGCGTCTGCCGGACGCTGCCTGACCAGAAACAACAAGAAGATCAAAGCCGCGTAAGCGAGGGGGAACACGACCATGGCAAGCAACATTTCCGATGATCTGAGGTCGGGCGCGCTGGTCTATCACAGCGCCCCGCGCCCCGGGAAGATCGAGGTCAATCCGATCAAGCCATTGGGCAACCAGCGCGATCTGGCGCTGGCCTACAGCCCCGGCGTCGCCGCTGCCTGCGAGGCCATCGTCGACGACCCGAGAGCCGCTGCACAGATGACGATCCGTGGCAATCTGGTGGCCGTGATCACCAATGGCACCGCCGTGCTCGGTCTGGGTGCCATTGGCCCGCTGGCGGCCAAGCCGGTGATGGAGGGCAAGGGCGTCCTGTTCAAGAAGTTCGCCGGCATCGACGTCTTTGATATCGAGATGGACTGCACCGATCCCGACCGGCTGATCGACGCGATCGCCATGCTGGAACCCACGTTCGGCGGCATCAATCTGGAGGATATCAAGGCTCCGGAATGCTTCGAGATCGAGGAACAGCTCAAGAAGCGCATGGGCATTCCGGTGTTTCATGACGATCAGCACGGCACCGCCATCATCGTCGGCGCCGCGGCCCTGAACGCCATGCAGATCGCGAACAAGAACATGGCCGATGTGAAGATCGTTGCCTCAGGTGCCGGGGCGGCCGCCCTCGCCTGCCTGAACATCCTCGTCTCCCTGGGCGCAAGGCGGGAGAACATCTGGGTCACCGATATCGAGGGCGTGGTCTACAAGGGCCGTGAGGTGCTGATGGACCGTTGGAAGTCCGTCTTCGCGCAGGAAACCGACGCACGGACCCTGGCCGACGTGATCGACGGCGCGGACATATTTCTCGGCCTGTCCGCCGCCGGTGTCCTGAAGCCGGAACTGCTGACGAAGATGGCAAAGGATCCGCTGGTCCTGGCGCTGGCCAACCCGACGCCGGAGATCATGCCCGATGTCGCGCGCGAAGTGCGTCCGGACATGATGATCTGCACCGGGCGTTCCGATTTTCCCAATCAAGTCAACAACGTACTCTGCTTTCCCTATATCTTCCGCGGGGCCCTGGATGTGGGGGCGACTGCCATCAATGAGGCCATGAAACTGGCCGCTGTGGAGGCCATAGCCGAACTGGCACACGCCGCCCCGTCGGAGGTCGCGGCCAAGGCCTACAGCGGTGAGGCCGAACTGTTCGGGCGCGGATCTCTGATCCCGAATCCGTTCGACCCGCGGCTGATCCTGAAGATCGCGCCCGCGGTGGCCCGCGCGGCGGAGGCCAGCGGTGTCGCGACACTGCCCATTGCCGACTACGAAGCCTACGAGGAGCGGCTGGAACGTTTCGTCTTCCGCTCCGGCATGATCATGAAACCGATCTTTGCCCAGGCCAAGGCCGCTCCCCGCCGCGTGATCTATGCCGAAGGCGAGGACGAGCGTGTCCTGCGTGCCGCCCAGGTCGCGCTGGAGGAACAGATCGCCACACCGGTGCTTGTCGGTCGCCCGGAAGTGGTGAACCAGCGGCTGGAGCGTTTCGGCCTTTCGATCCGCCCCGGAACCGATTTCGAACTGGTGAATCCGGAGAGCGATCCGCGTTACCGGTCCTATGTCGATACCTATCTGGAGCGCGCATGGCGGCAGGGAGTGACCGCAGACCGCGCCCGCACGCTGGTACGAACCCGCCCGACCGTGATTGCGGCGCTGGCCGTCCAGCGCGGTGACGCGGATGCGATGATCTGCGGACTGGAAGGCCGGTTCGACCGGCATCTGGACCATATCCGGACGGTCATCGGTCTCGCCGAGAATGCCCGGGACTTCTCCACCATCAGCCTGATCCTGCTGTCGAAGGGCGCCTATTTCCTGGCCGACACCTATGTGTCCTACGAACCCACATCGGACGAACTGGCGGAGATGGCGATCCTCGCCGCCGGACAGGTGGAGCGCTTCGGGATCACGCCAAAGATTGCCCTGCTCTCGCACTCGTCCTTCGGCAGCCGCCCGACAGAGAGTTCACGGAAGATGCGTGACGCGGTGCAACTGATCCGGGAACGCGCGCCGGGGCTGGAGGTCGAAGGTGAAATGCATGGTGATGCTGCCCTGGACGAAGCCTATCGCAAACGCGCTTTCCCGCTCGCTGCCCTGAACGGTCAGGCCAATATCCTGATCATGCCGAACCTGGATGCGGCCAATATCTCATACCAGCTGATCAAGTACATGGGCGATGCGCTGCCTGTCGGCCCGATCCTGGTGGGCGCCGCCAAGCCTGCGCATATCCTGACGCCATCGGTGACCGCACGCGGCATCGTCAACATGACCGCACTGGCTGTTGTGGAGGCCGGTGCAAGGCAGCGGGTCTGAAGGTTCGGAATCAAGCGGTGGAACGATCCAAAGCCCAGCCCGTCAGTGCCCCGGATTCTGATCCTTGAACGCCTGCTGCTGCTCAACCGTTGCCTCGGTCTGGAACTTCGACTTCCATTCCGCATAAGGCATGCCGTAGACGATCTCGCGGGCATCTTCCTTCGACAGGTCGAGGCCCTTGTCATCGGCGGCCTCGCGGTACCAGTTCGACAGGCAGTTGCGGCAGAAGCCTGCCAGATTCATCATGTCGATGTTCTGGACGTCCGTCCGCTCCCTGAAATGGCTGACGAGGCGGCGGAACGCAGCAGCTTCGAGTTCGGTACGTGTCTGGTCATCCATGATCATCACTCCGTGTCTGCATGATCGGTCGCGCTGAACCGCTTCACCCCATCATGTGGGCCAGTCCGTGGCTCAGTCCAGTCCCAGCACGCTGTCGGCGACCAGTTCATCGACGACAGCCTTGAACGCCGCCTTCGGATTGCTGTCTGCCTTCATCGCCGTGTCGAAGGTGGCGATCTGGCGGTCGGCCGAAGTGCCACGCCGCACGATCTCGCGCGCATGCATCACCTCGGCGCTGCAGCCCAGTGCCTCCGCGTCCTCGGCAATCAGTTCCAGGATTTCCTCCAGTAGTTCCGCGTAGGGCACCTGCGCACCGCGACCGAAATCCACCAGCGTGCCGGTCACCCCGTGCCGCATCGCCAGCCAGCGGTTCTCCCGGATCAGCGCGGCCGGATAGACCCGCCAACGCTGGTTCCGCTTCTTCAGCCGCCAGAGCATCCGCAGCAGGCAGGCATAGAGGGCGGCGACGGCGACCGTGTCCTCGACCCGCGTGCAGACATCCGTCATCCGCATTTCCAGCGTCGGAAACCGGTCGGAGGGTCGTATGTCCCACCAGAGCTTGGTCGCATCCTCGATCACGCCGGCACGGATGAACTGGGTCTTCAGCCGTTCATACTCGGCCCAACTGGCGAAAGCCTCTGGCATTCCGGTCCGTGGCAGGGCATCGAACACGGTCAGCCGATAGGATTGCAGACCCGACCGCTGCCCCTGCCAGAAGGGGGAGGAAGTGGTCAGCGCCAGCAGGTGCGGCAGGAAATATCGCACCTGGTTCATCAGGTCGATGCGCAGTTCCGGATCCTCGATACAGACATGGACATGCATGCCGCAGATCAGCAGACGCCGCACGACCGTCTGAAGATCACGGGCGAGCGTCAGGTAGCGGTCCCTCTGTGTCGGCTCCTGTTCCTTCCATTCCGCGAAGGGGTGCGACGATGCGGCGGCGAAGGCCAGCCCTTCCGCTGTCACGGCGGTGTGTACGGCCTTGCGCAGCTCGATCAGCGAGGTCTTGGCCTCGGAAATCGTGCGGCAGACGCGCGTCCCGACCTCGATCTGGGCGCGCAGGAACTCCGGCGTCACGATCTGGTCCGGTGCCAGCGACTGGGCATGTTCCAGGATGCTGTCCGGCGGTCGCGACGCCAGATTGCCCGTGACGGGATCGATCAGCAGGTACTCTTCCTCGATCCCGATGGTGAAGGACGGGCTGTCACTCATGGCAATACTCCCAGTGGCAGCAGCATTTCCCGGAAGGCGTCACCGATCAGGACCGCCCATTCCTCCGCGCCCGCCTCGGTCTCGATCAGGTCCTGCCGGACCTCCAGCGCCACATAGGGCCGACCGGCACTGATGCCGTGGTGATAGA
Organism: Minwuia sp.; assembly: GCA_029213165.1. Lineage (GTDB taxonomy): Bacteria > Pseudomonadota > Alphaproteobacteria > Minwuiales > Minwuiaceae > Minwuia. The sequence goes on along the minus strand of JARGNO010000037.1, from coordinate 34,211 downwards.
TCGAATAGGACCGGGGTTCGTTCACGGCATAGGGCTGGTTGTCGCCGACCGTGATGTTGCCATTCCGCCGCAGCACTTCCAGCAGCCGGTCGCTCTCCGGGCTCTGGTGGTCATGCAGCACGCCCAGATGCCATGGACGCCGGGTATCGCGGATGATCGGCGTGAAGCTGTGGATGAACAGCAGCGGTGGCGGCGTCTCGGCTGTCAGGGACAGCACCTGACGCTCCACCTCGTTGTGGTACTGGCTGTGCCAGGACAGCCGGTGCGCGCGCTCCGCCTCCGAAAGGTCCGCATTGCCGACGACCCGTGTCCCGTCGGAGAAGGTGGTGATGGCGGTCTCGTCATCCGGGTAGCGGTTGAGATCGACGAACAGTCGGGACGTGCCGCCAAGGATGGCCGGAGCGTCCAGTATCTGAGCCAGATGACGGGTGACGGCAGCGGCACCGACATCCCAGGCAATGTGTTCGAACATCTTGTCGGGGTCGATGCCAAGCGTGCCGTATCCGCGCGGCAGGGCATTCGAGGCATGGTCGCAGATCAACAGGGTCCGCGCCCTGCCCTGTCCGTTGAACAGGTGAAATGCAGGCGGCTGGACATCGACCGTGGGGCGCAGGGAGAATGGATCAAACATGGGCGGCAGAATAGACGCTTTTCCGATGCTGCAAAGCAGGCCACCCTGCGCCACACACCCGCACACCAGAGAGAACGCATCCATGACACCGCAGACCGCCCTGCCGCCTGAACACGACAGCGACCTGCTGTTCAATGCCGATGGGCTGATTCCCGCAATCGCCCAGCAGCACGATACGGGTGAGGTGCTGATGATGGCCTGGATGAATCGCGCCTCCATCGCCGAGACACTGCAGACTGGACAGGTCTGTTACTGGTCCCGTTCCCGCCAGGCCTTCTGGCGCAAGGGTGAAAGCTCCGGCCACGTCCAGCGCCTGCACGAAATGCGCTACGACTGCGACGGCGACACGATCCTGTTGCTGGTCGACCAGACCGGCCCGGCCTGCCACACCAACCGCAGAAGCTGTTTCTACCGCGCCGTGCGGGACGGCGGGGTGGAGGAGATCATGCGACCGGAGTGACAGGGACGGCTCAGTTGCCGCTGATCTGTTCCATCCGTTTCCGGAACTGGCGCTGTTCCCATTCGGCGCCGAACAGTCCGGCCATGCCGAACAGCCACACCGCGTGCAGCATCAGCCCGAAGCCCCAGCCGAGTGCAACCGTCACGACCCAGAGACGGTCAGGGTTGAGATACAGGTTCAGCATCAGCAGGCATGGCAGGGTCACCGCATAGGTGATCCAGTGGAAATGAAACCGCTTCAGGCGCTTCACGTATCTGATCGCAGCCCGCTCCAGCCCACGTTCCCGGGTGGTTCCTTCGTTGTCCTTCATCTCGGTCATGACCGGCTTCTCCATTGTGAGGTCCGCCACACTTGTCGCGAAGACCGCAGCCAGACACTTCAGTGATTCAAGGGTTGCCGGACGCCCGGACTCGATCCGCTGGATCGTGCGAACACTCAGCCCCGAATGCAGGGCCAGTTCCTCCTGCGTCCACCCCTGTTCCTGCCGAAGTTCCTGAATCTGCATCGTGATCCCTCTCTTCCGTGTGACCGGATCCCTATCCGGCAGATCGGCATGGATGACCACGTCACCAACCCGCCACGACCCGACAATCGGCGGTTTCAGTGGTCCACAAGGTACTTTGCAGGTCAGAAACGAAAAAGCCCCGACCGCGATGGCCGGGGCTTGATCGGTCAGGCGATGGACCGGGATCAGAGACCCAGGATCAGCTTCGCCATGATGTTGCGCTGGATCTCGTTGGACCCGGCATAGATCGACACCTTGCGATAATTGTACATCTTCGGGCCGACACCGGATGCCCAGTCGGGTCCGATCGGCGGTTCGTTGGAACCCCACTTCAGCGGCTGGAACGGCGTCTGCTTGATGCCCGCCGCCTCGAAGGCCAGTTCCGACACAAGCTGCTGCAGTTCGGAACCCCGGCACTTGATCATCGAGCTTTCCGGCCCCGGATTCTGACCACCGGCCAGACGACCCAGAACACGCAGCTCGGTATATTCCATCGCGGTGATCAGGGTGTCGGCGTCCGCGACCTTCTTCCGGAAGACCGGATCATCGGCGACACGCTCGCCATTCTCCTGCTCCTCCGACGCGATCTGGCGCACCTTCTCCATGCCCCGCTTCAGGCCCTGGCTGTAGGTCCCGCCACGCTCGAACTCCAGCAGGTACTTGGCGTAGGTCCAGCCCTTGTTGACCTCACCGATCATGTTCTCCTTCGGAACCTTCACGTCCTCGAAGAAGACCTGATTGACCTCCTGATAATCCTTCTCCGGCATGTCCATGGTGATGATCGGATCGACCGTCACACCCGGCGACTTCATGTCGATCAGGATGAAGGAGATGCCTTCCTGGCGCTTGCCTTCGTTGGAGGTACGGACCAGGCAGAAGATCCAGTCGGCGTACTGGGCGACCGAGGTCCAGATCTTGGACCCGTTCAGCAGCCAGTGATCGCCCTTGTCCTCACACTTCATCTTCACGCTGGCGAGATCAGAACCCGAACCCGGCTCCGAATAGCCCTGGCAGATGATCAGGTCAGCGGCCTGAATCTTAGGCAGGAAATCGGATTTCTGCTTGTCGGAGCCGAACTTCATCAGCACCGGCGCCAGCATGCGCGGGCCGAAGGGAATGACGATCGGGGCACCTGCCGCCGACATCTCGGCGTCATAGATGTACTTCTGCGTCGGGGTCCAGCCGCAGCCGCCATGCTCAACCGGCCAGTGCGGTGTGGCCCAGCCCTTCTTGTGCAGGGCCTTCTGCCAGCGCACATGCAGATGCTTCGGCATGTAACCGGCACGCGTCTTCTTCATCGCGGCCTTGAGCTCATCGTCGAAGGCGTCGTCCAGAAACGCGCGCACTTCGTCGCGGAACGCCATGTCCTCGGCAGAAAAGCTGACATCCATGATCAATACTCCCCGGAATCCTGATGGTCCCATTAGATGCCGATTTTTCAGGCTGGATCAACCTATTTACCTTTACGTAAGGTAAGTGAAACAGAAGCCACAGCCATGTGCTTCCAAGGCTGCACAGAGCGACCTGAATCATGGAAGATCGTGGAAACAGAATACGACACATCCGGGGGGTAGATCACATGTCACGCTTTGAAATTGCGCCGGGCGAGAGTCTCCATTTCGAGTACGATCCGCCGACCGGCGGCAAGCACACGTTTGTCTTCGTCAACGCATTGACCGGAAATGCCGCAGCCTGGCAGGCGGAGATCGGCCCGGCACTGCGCGACAGCGGCCATGGCACGCTCTGCTACAACTTCCGGGGACAGGTCGAGACCGAATTCAGCAAGGACACCGACTTGCGACCAACCCTGGTGGCGGAGGATCTGAAACGCCTGATGGCGCATGTCCAGCCGCCGCGCCCCATACTCGTGGGCCTGTCGATTGGTGGACTGTTCGCGGCGGAGGCCTGGCGGGACGGCGTCGCGGCGGAGGGGCTGGTGCTGATCAACACGCTCAGAAAGCCCGGCCCGCGCATCGAGTGGCTGGGAACGGCAATGGTCGCGATGGCGCGCCACGGCGGGTCACGCCTGATGATGGAGGCCAACCTGCCCATGCTGGTCAACCCGGACCAGCTCGTCGCGATGCGGCCGGACATGTTCCCCGGCACGCCGTACGAACCCATGTCGCCCGACGATGGCCTGTTCCGCCTGATGGAGCGGTCGGTGACCACCGACTGGGACTTCCCATGGTCGGACCTGACCCTGCCGACACTGGTCATGACCGGGCTGCATGATCGTGTGTTCCGGGTGGCGGAGGATGTGGAGGAACTGACCGCGCTGATCCCCGACGCCCGCTCCGTGACCGTCGGGGATGCCGGCCACCTGATCCCGGCAGAGCGTCCGGCGACCTTCACGCGGCACCTGCTCGACTTCGCGCGCGCCCTTCCATGACTGACAGACCGGTGACCGGAAACGGGTTTCGCGAACGCTTGGCGCTGCGGCTCAACAACCACTTCTTCTACGGCTGGGTCATGCTGGGCGTTGCAGCAATCGTGCTGCTGGCCAGTGGACCCGGACAGTCCCATACCATCAGTGTCTTCGTCAGCATTCTGGTGGAGGATCTGGGGATCTCCGCGACGGCAGTCTCCTTCGCCTATGGCTTCGCCACCCTGGCCGCCGCCTTCCTGCTGCCCTTCGTCGGGCGACAGGTTGACCGCCACGGAATGCGCAAGACAGCGCTGGTTATCACGGTCCTGTTTGCCCTGGCCTGCGTTGCCTTCTCCCAGGTCACGGGCACGGTCATCAGCGTCTTTGGCGTCTTCGAGATCGCGATCTGGTTGACGCTCGGCTTCGGCATCCTGCGGTTTCTGGGTCAGGGCGCGCTGCTGCTGAACGCGGTCAACCTGATCTCGCAATGGTTCTCCGCCAAGCGCGGCTTTGCCATGGGACTGATGATGCTGGGTTTCGCCGCCTCCATGGCCATCCATCCGCCGCTGGCGCAATGGCTGATCGACAATGGCGACTGGCGCTCTGCCTACGTCTGGCTGGGCGTCATCAGCGCCCTTCTGCTGCTGCCCGGCCTGCTGTTCCTGGTCTTCAACAAGCCGGAAGACCTGGGTCTGCTGCCGGACGGCGCGAAGGTGGAGGCGGATGGCGCGAACAGCCAGAAGGCACCGGAGTTCGGCCTGACCCTGGCGCAGGCGACACGAACCCCGACCTTCTATCTGGTCGCCATCGGGCTGTTCTGCTTCGCCATGCTGGTCACCATGCTGCACCTGTTCCAGATCTCGATCTTCGAGGCACAGGGACTGAGCCGCGAACTCGCATCGCGCATCTTTCCCGTATCAGCCGTGGCAATGGTGATCTGCATGCCCCTGCTGGGTCGGATGCTGGACCGGTTCCGCACGGAATGGGTCTTTGCCGGGGGGCTGCTGGTCATGGCGGCGGCCCTGGTTGCGGCGGGCAATGTCACCGACCTGACGAGCGGACTGGTCTATGGCGCCATCTTCGGTGTGAACAACGCCGTTTCGATGACGTTCTTCGGCTTCATGTGGCCGCGCTATTTCGGGCGCAAGTTCATCGGCTCGATCCAGGGTACAGGGCAGATGATCGGGGTTGTCGGCGCGTCGCTGGGTCCCCTGCCCCTCGGGATCGCCTATGACCTGACAGGCGACTACACGCTGACCCTGATCGCCTTCGCCGCCATGCCGCTGTCGGCCGCGGTTCTGATTCTGCTGTTCCTGCGCGACCCGAAGCAATTGGCTGGCTGAGGCTGCGGGCTGTCTTGGCGAACCTGGCTGACACACCCCTTCGCCTCACCCGGTTGTGACGCGGGCAGCCCGAACGGACTCAGCCGCGGCTCTTGATCACCCGTGCGGGTGTGCCTGCAGCAACCGGATAGCCCGGAATGTCGCCGGAGACCGTGGAGCGGGCGCTGATGATCGCGCCATTGCCGATGCGTGATCCCGGCGTGACCGTGACGCCGGAGGCGAGCCATACATCTGCGCCGATCAGTACCGGCTCATGCACATAACCCTGACGCATGATCGGTTCCCGGCTGTCGAAGCGATGTTCGGAGGCAATGATGGTGCAATGACCTGCCGTGGGGCTGTCGCGCCCGATGGTCACATAGGCCCCCGCCTTGAT
>JARGNO010000037.1:9933-28521 GCA_029213165.1 Minwuia sp. | reverse complement strand
CTTCGCACTAATCGCGGCGGGCACGCTATAGCCCATCGCGCCACTCGTCGGGGCAAGCTGGGTGCGATATTTTTTATGTTGGAAAAAGCGATGCGCCCAAACGGCATAGTTCCCGGCCCCGGCAGTGATGATCGAGGAAAAGGCCACTTGTGCCCGGTCGCCCAGCCTGATCGTGCCGTCCCGCGCCGCCACCAGCCGAGCCGTCGTATCCACCGCCGCGCCATCGCCCAGGATGATGCGGCCATTCTCCCGCACCTTCAGATCGACCCAGGGCATCAGGGTGACCGAGCGGCCAAGGCAAATGTTGCGCGGGTCGCCGTCTGGCCGCAGCAGGATGGGTCCCAGCACCCGGAGGCCGGGGCCATAGCTGATCCCGAGACGGCGGAAGGTGAAGCGATAGTACCAGGTCCAGAACCCGGCACGCCCCTTCGGCAAGGCCACCGGCTCATCGGTGAGCATCGGCACCTGATCTGCGGTCAGTTCGGATGTTTCATCCGCCGCGACCGGCCCGGCCCGCAGACGCTCGATGGTCCGCGAAATGGCGCGAATGCTGTCCAGTGCGGTCGGGTCGGCAGTGACATTCTCCGGTATTGAAACGCCAAAGCGCTGCTCAAGCGCAAGGATCAGGGTCACGGTGGAGAAGGAGTCCACCAGCCCGCCACGGATCAGGGACGCATCATCATCGACCCGGCGGCCGGACAGCACGTCATCAATCACCACACGCCGCACATCCTCGATCAGCATGTTTGTCGTGGCGACGGCCGATATTGATGTTGCATCCGAATCAAGTGGCGGAAGCGTATGGTATCGCTTGAGGTTTTCCCCCCGCGCCATCTTGCCTGAGGTCGATTTCCTGAGCCACCGCGGTTCAACGATGCGGACGTCGCCGGGCACGATCTCCGTGCCGGTCGCAACCGTTTCACGAATGGCCGACCCAATTGCCGGCCAGTCGGCCTTTGGACGGTCGCTCTCCACGATCAGTACCAGACGCTCCGTTCCCGCAGCCTCGTCATGATCGCCCAGGGCAACTGCACGTCCGGGCAGCACACCATCGACCGTGCAGGCCAGTGCCTCCACATCATGCGGATGGATGTTCTTGCCGCCGATGATGATCAGATCGCGCTTGCGCCCGACCACGAACAGATGACCGTCGGCGAGGTAGCCAAGATCACCGCTGCGGTAACGTCCGTCCTGCAGCACTTCGGCTGTCCGCTCCGGCTGGCCATCGTATCCGGTGAACATGGACGGTCCGCTGATCTCGATCTCACCGACATGGCGTTCGGGCAGCGGGGCCCCCGCCTCATCCAGAATGGCAATCCGTGTTGCAGGCAACGCGATGCCCGATGACACCAGTTCCCGTCCCCGTACGGCAGGCTCTGCCACATGACGGTCCGCCAGGGCGGCGACATCCACCGTTTCAGTGCGCAGGGCCGCCTCGAAACCGCCGGATGTGGCGGCAAAGGTCGCTTCTGCCATCGCATAGGAACCGGCGAAGGCCTTCGGGCTGAAACCCGCCGCACCGAACCGGTCCAGAAAGGCCCGATGTGCGGCAGCCGTAATCGGTTCCGAACAGTTCACCACACCACGCAGCGACGACAGGTCATGGTCGCCGACGGGCGTGTTGCGCGCCATGAAGCTGTAGGCAAAGTTCGGCAGCCAGCTCAGGGTGCCACCATGCCGTTTCACCGCATCCAGCCAAAGCGTCGGGTTCTGCACCCAGTCGAAGGGCGAGATCGCCACCAGCCGACAGCGCCGGATCAGGGGCAGGAAGAAGCAGGTGATCAGCCCCATGTCATGATACAGCGGCAACCAGCTCACGATCACATCGGATTCCGTTGCCCGGATCATGTCGCCATAGGCACCCACCTGCCAGAGCAAGGCCCTGTGGGTGATCGTGACGCCCTTCTTCAGCCCGGTGGTGCCGGAGGAATACTGCAGGAAGGCTGGATCGTCGGGACTGATGGCCGGGCGCACGAAGGAACCTGAGATGCCACCATGGTGCGGCTTCGCCGCTTGCGCCGTGACCTCATCGCGCGCGACCAGCAAGGCATCGAAGGTCGGTAGCGCGTCAACCAGCGCCGAGAGTTTCGGGGCCAGTGCATCATAGGTGACCAGCACGCGGGCCCGGCTGCCCTCCAGCAGGCTGCGCACGGTCTCGAAGTAGACGTCCTCAGACAGTTTCGGCGACGGGTGGGCGAACATGGCAGGCACGGCACCCAGCATGATCGCACCGATATAGGCGGCGTAGAGATCGATACCGTGCTGCAGCACGACCACGACACGGTCACCCTGCCCCAGTCCCTGATCATGGTAGCGTGCCGCCCAGGCTTCGGCCCGGACGTGGATATCGTCGTAGGTGAAAGCCTGTTCCGAACCATCGCCCTGAACCAGCGTCAGGAACGGGCTGTGGCCCATCCGCGCCCGATTGGCGAACAGGACACCCTGCAGTGTGTTGTCAGACCAGGGGGCGTTCATCCAGCCACTCCAGCACTGTCTGGTTCTCGGCGGCGCAATAGGCATCGAAACGGTCCATCCGGTCCGCCTCCACCACCATCACGTAGATCTGGCCCGCTGTGTTGCGGACAAGGGCAGTCTTGAAACCCTCTCCCTTCAGGCGGCCATTGACGGAGGGTGTGGCATAGAAACCGAAGTCCTTCGCCGCCACGTCCATGCGACGGCCGGAAACGGTGACCATCGTGACCTGCTCATCCGCTGCCAGATGCACGTCGCCACAGTCGGCTATGGCGATGCCAGGTGCCGGTTGAAACATTCGCGGCGGCGACTTTTCGGCCAGCCTCATGCCGCCTGCTCCATCGTTGCCGCCGGCCAGCGCCAGTCAGTGACCGGAAAGCCCGGCACGACCCACTGACCGTCCCGCTGCTGCCAGATCGCGCGGTCGCGGAACCGTTCTTCCAGTTCCGCGAAGACTGTCGGCGACAGGTCCATGAACGCCAGCGCGCGCGCAATATCGGCGTCGGGGCGCTGATCGCCCAGCCGGGCAATGCAGGCCAAGGCCTCATCGCGGCTCATCCGGCCGTTGCGGATCTCCAGCGAGAGGTTGTCGAACAGGCGGGTGAAACCGAACTTCGGGTACTTGAACCAGTGATGGATCGAGATGAAGTCACAGTCGATGTCGGCGTAGTCATAAAGGCCGACCTTCGGCCCCTCCGCGCGGCGTCTGAATCCGTTTTTCTCCGCCACCCGAAGGCTCTCCGAGGGATCCCATGGAAGGTAATAGCCCAGGAAGATGGAGCGGATGTCCGCCGCATCGAATTCTGCCTCCGACGGCGGCGTGAAGGGTTCGAGTTCGCGCGGGCTGAGTTCATCGCCGATCCAGTCCTGTGCCTCCCGCCCCTGCAGGATGCCATGGCGCTTCAGCCAGGCATGGTTCAGCAGATCCAGGTCACTGTCCCCGGCATCGCCGCCATACTCCATGAACGGGCTTTCGCCCCAGACAATCAGCGGCACGCCCAGACGGGCGGCAAAGCGCATCGGAATGGCGAAGATCGCCAGATGCATCGGAACAGCACTGGAGCCGGTCTCGATCAGTGTCCGGCGCATGAAACGCGCCTCCACCGACGGGTCGATGGCGAAGTCGATGTGATCCACGCCGAGGCGCACCAGCGCATCCAGATTGGACTGTCCCAGCGCGTTGCGGCCCGGCGACTTCCAGGTCACGGCCAGCACCTTCAGCCCCATCTCCAGGCAGCGGGCGACCTGCCAGAAGCTGTCCTTGCCGCCGGAGACGGGCACGATGCAGTCATAGGCGGCATTGCGGCCCTTCGCCCAGTCCACGACCTCGTTCAGGCGCTGCTCCCGCGCGGCCCAATCGATCTCCACCCGGTTCCGCTGATGGCCCTTGCAAGCGTTGCAGACACCATCGTCGCCGATGCTGATGCCGGGACGGCTGTCAGGCAGGACGCAGGACTGGCAGAAACGGACGGTCATGCCCATTGCTCCATGAAGAGTTTTGCGGAAATAAAGGAAAACAGGAACTTGGAGAAACTGTTTGGCAGATCGGATTGTTTCATGGCGGCCTCGATCCTGTCCCGTTTCACCAGATTGAAGATCGGTCCGTCATCGAGAATGCGTTCGCGGGTCTTTGGATTGTCCAAATCAAACAGGCTGCGGAAGGCAGCGTTGAAGCCCTTCTTGTGCCGGTCCAACCGAACCTTGTCGTTCAGCACACCACGGGCCGCTGCACGCAAGGGCGCCTTGGCATGGCCATCGCGGATCAGGTGCTCCGGCGGGATCGAATAGGCAAAGTCACAGAGTTTCCGGTCCAGGTAGGGACTGCGGTTCTCGACGGATGAGCGCATGGAGTTCAGGTCATCCTCACGCAGGATGATCGGCACCGCCTCTGTCCGCAGTTCGTTCAGCATCCGGTTGCGCAACAGGTCGTCGGACAGCGCGCTCTCCGTGAAAGGTTCGTCGAACGGCGTGGTCAGATAATCGGAGAACACGTCGCGGTTCAGATAGATGTGGTCACGGAACTGCGGCTGCGCGCTGTAGAGGTCCGGGTCCTGCAGATGCGGATTGCGCACGATGGGACGCACATGGCGCTGCCAGTCTGCACGCCGCGCCTCCCGCTCGGGATGCCCCTGCATGGCTTGCAGATGCAGGTTGAAATGGTCGTAGTAGCCGGTGACCAGCTCATCCGCGCCGGTTCCGGAGACCGAGACACGGAATCCCTCAGCCCGCATCGCCTCCGACAACATGCTGTGGACGTAGTAGGACGCGGTAACGACCGGTTTGTCGTGGTAGGCGACCAGATCGGCGAAACGATCCAGATCGGAAGCCTGCTCCAGCCGGATCTCGTGGTGCCGGCACCCCAGGTCGCGCACGGTGGCGGCGATGTTGGCGCTCTCGTCGTAGCGCGGGTCCGGGTCGATGATGGAGAAGGAAGCCACATCCGCGCCATGGCGCTTGGCAGCGAAGGAAGCCAGCGCCGCACTGTCGACGCCGCCTGACAGGCAGAATGCGATGGGCACATCAGCGCGCAGGCGCAGGCGGATACTTTCCTCCAGGTGGAACCGGAGCCCCTCGACCGCCGCACCGAACGACATGCCGGTTTCCGGGCGATACTCGGGCCGCCAGTATTCCTCGATGCTGACACCACGATTGTCGCCAACCACCAGATTGTGACCCGGCGGCAGCTCATGCACGTTGGCATGAAACAGGTCGCCGGACTTGTAGAGCGACTTGTAGCCGTTCACGAGATAGCGGCGCACCGTCTCCTCGTTCACGGAAGGGCGGACGCCATTCAGCGCCGCCAGCGCCTTGATTTCGGAAGCGAAACGGAATCCCTGGCCGGTATCCTGCCAGTAGAGCGGCTTCTCCCCGAACGGATCGCGGGAGATCAGCAACCGGCGGCGGTTGGCATCATGCAGGGCGAAGGCCCACATCCCCTCGATATGATCGACCAGGCGATCACCCCAGGCACGATAGGCCTCCAGCAATACCTCGGTATCGGACTCGGTGGTGAAGGTTATCCCCCGGGCGCGCAATGTCTGGCGTACCTCGACGTAGTTGTAGATCTCGCCATTGAAGACGAGGGTCAGGCCATCGCGGCGAAACGGCTGGTCGGCACGGGAATCCAGATCGATGATCGCCAGCCGCGTGTGCAGCAAGGTCAGCCAGTTCGACCCCATCTCCGCAGTGAAGCGACCGGATGCATCCGGTCCACGCCGTCCCATGGCCTCAAGGCAGGCGGTTTCCCGCTGCGGCAAGGGCCGGTCCGGTCCGAAATGTCCCGCGATCCCGCACATCGCCGTTCAGCCCAGCAGCTCGGCAGTGAACCGGTCACCCATGGCCATCGGTGCCACAAGCCTGCGACCGATGACTTCATGCTCCCGGCCCGGCGGCAGACCATCACCGGGGCGCACCCAGACCAGATCCCCGTCCATGATCTCGTGACCTGCGGCCAGCGGTCGGCGGGCGGCGATGGAGCGGCGCACCAGCGGCGCGGTATCCCGTTCGATAGCGGCCATGCTGACTTCACCCGAACCCAGCAGGGTCCCCGTCATGCGCACGCGCTGCACCAGTTCCTTCATCTCCGCCGGGTCGGCAGAGAGCTGATGGTCGCGGAAGTCGCTGTGGTCATGGGCGATGGTGAAATGCTTCTCGACGATGCGCGCGCCCAGGGCCACGGCCACAACCGCAGCATCATTGCCGCTGGTGTGGTCGGAATAGCCGACATCGCAGGAAGGCAGCGCGTCGATCATGGTCCGCACCGCAGCGACGTTGGCGTGCTCCGGCGGGGTCGGATAGGCGGTCACGCAATGCAGCACGCCCAGGCCCGGCGCCACGCCATCAGCCACCCAGCGGGACTTGATGCGGCAAACCGACTGCTGCACGCAGTCCATGTCTGCCAGGCCGGTGGAGATGATCGCGGGCTTGCCGGAGGCCGCGACGTAGTCGATCAGCGGCCAGAAGGTATTGTCGGAACTGGCGATCTTGAAGGCGTCCACGTGGTCATTGAGAAAGACCGCACTGTCCATGTCCAGCGGCGTGGAAATGAAGGCGAGACCGGCGGCCCGTGCCAATACTCCAAGCTCCGCGAACTGATCGTGGGTCAGCTCGAAGCCCTTCATCCGCTGGAACCTGGCCGCGTCGACCGGCGCGATGAACTGGTCGGTGCTGAAGGTCTGGAACTTCACGGCATCGACACCCGCATCGGCGGCAAGATGCACCATCTCCTTCGCCAGACCGAAGTCGCCTTCATGGTTGTTGCCGACTTCGGCGATGATGAAGGTTGCGTCGTCTGTGTTCCTGCCTGCGATCTGCATGGCGCTCACCCGTGGTAATGAAAGACGTAGTTGGAGGCGATCAGACGGAAGTTGTCGCCCATGTAGCTGCGCAGCGAAGCCGCGTTGGCCAACTGTGTGCCAACCCGCAGGATGGCGATTCCAGGCACCATGGACTCCGACCAGGCGATCATGTCACGCGCCAGTCCCCTGCCCCGGTAGCGGTTGTCCACCGCGATCAGGTCAATGGTCAGCACATCCCCGGCGCGCAGGTACTGCAGGAATCCGGCTGTCACACCATCAACCTCCGCCACGATCATGCCGTCACCGCGCTGGCCACTGAACCAGTTGCCGGCCCACTGGCGTTTGATCTCGTTGGCGGTCTGTGTCGTCACCATGGGATCGAGGTGGAACCGGCTGAAGGAGAAGCTTCGCGCAGCCAAGGCCTCGACCGCGGCCTGATCCTTCGGCAGGGCAGACCGGCTGTAGCGACTGTGCGCGGCTCCCCATACTGGCCGTTCGAAGTTCATGCCCGTATCGACCAGGCGGAAGCCCTTGTCCTCCAACCGGCGTGCGACTTCAGTACGGGACACGGGCAACCGGGCGTCAACGAAACAGGGTTCGCCGACAGGCAGCTCGATCGCACGCCCTGGCTCGGCGGACGGCGTCAGATGCCAGGCAGCCTTGCCCAACAGGCCTGACAGCCAGTCGTCCGGCCGAAGGGCCATGGGTGCATTCGCATTCACGCCCAGGCGCGCCGCTTCAGATAGACAACCTGCCCGTCCTCGGGGTCCGCGTTCGCCCCGATGAAGCTTGCCCAGTTGTCCTTGTACCAGTTGATGTAATCGACAAAGCCGACATCCAGCGGATGGCTCGGGCGATACCCGATCAGGCTCTTTGCCTTCTCCACCGACAGGGTGCCACGTTCCGGCATCAGGCTGTCGCGTTCGTTATGACGGACTTCGACACCGGGGAAATGCTCCCGGATGATCTCCACCATCTCGTTCAGCGACCGGCCCTGGCCATAGGTCAGGTTGAAGACCTCATTGGCCGCATCGGGCGATGCCAGCGCCCCGATCACACCGCCAACCAGATCCTGGATATAGGTGAAATCAAGACAGTCGGTGCCGTCGCCATTGATGGTCAGCGTATTGCCGCGCAGCGCGTTCTCGATCAGCGCCTGGCCGACCCGGCGGCTGACGCAGCGCTCCCCGTAAAGGGCGGAGGGGCGGACGATGGTATAGGGCAGGTCGAAGACCTGGTTGTAGGCAATCACCATCTTCTCGCCCGCGAACTTCAGCGCACCATAGATACCCAGCGGGTTGCAGGTGGTTTCCTCGTCAACGATGCCGTCGGCAAAGGTGCCATAGACCATGGAGGAGGAGAAATAGACGAACCGCTGCACGTTCAGGCGCGTGGAGCGGGACGCGTCCAGCGCGTTCTCCAGCGTGCGCAGTGAGTGGTCGAACGTCGAATACGGGTCCTTGTTGGAGCGGTTGGCATGGGCCACCGCCGCCAGATGGACGATGTAGTCCGGGTTCAGGTCTTCCAGCGCCTCTGACAGGGCGTGGTAGTCACGGGCATCCGCCTCGATGAACGGGACCTGTGCCTGATGCAGCAGGTTCATGCGCTGCTTGATGAAGTTCAGGTAGATCTCGCCGTTCGGGTTCGTGTACCGCTCCCGCTCAATGGCGTAGTAGTTGTTGACGCCGAGGCTGTCGATCACGGCGACTTCAATGCCGAGCGACTTCATCTTCAGCGCCATGTTGTGGCCAATGAACCCGGCACCGCCGATGATCACGACCTTCTTGCCGATCATCGCCGACTGTTCTGTCTGAAAGTTGGTTTCAACGGACATCGTGCAAAGCCTTTTTCATGGCGTGAATGATGAAATCCATGTCGTCATGGTTCAGATGCGGACCGACAGGCAGCGCGATGGAACACCGGCTGATCTCGGTCGCATTGGGAAAGTCCTCCGCGCGGAGGTCGTACTTGTCGCTGTAGTAGGCCAGCGCCGGCACCGGACCGGGGTAGTAGACACTGGTCCCCACGCCCTGTTCGTTCAGCGCCGCCGCAACGTCGGAACGCCGCGTCGCCCGTGCGCCCTTCAGCACGACGGACAGGCAGTAATGGCTGCTCTGGAACCTGCCACCGCTGGACCGGAACAGGTGCAGGCCGTCCAGTTCCTTCAGACCCGCCTCCAGCCGTTCGTAGTTGGCGTGGCGCGCGTCCAGGAAACCCTGGACCTGTTTCAGTTGCTCGATCCCCATGGCCGCCTGCATCTCGTTCATGCGGTAGTTGAAGCCGAGCTGGGTCACGTCGTAGACGCCTGGTTCCTTGCGCTCCGTCACCGTGCGGTCAAGTCCGAAGGCCTTCTTGCGGCGGATGCGCTCCGCCAGGTCATCGTCCCGGGTCAGGACCATGCCGCCCTCAGCGGTCGTCATGTGCTTGACGGGGTAGAAGGAGAAGCAGCCCATGTCGCCCATCAGACCGGCATGGATCCCGTCCAGATAGGTACCGACAGCCAAAGCCGCGTCTTCCATGACGAACAGGCCATGCTTCGCCGCGATGGCATTGATGCGCACCATGTCGACCGGCATGCCGAGGTAATGGACGATGGAGATTGCCTTCGTGGCGGGCGTGATTGCCGCCTCGATCCGGTCGATGTCTATATTGCCGGTTTCCGGTTCCGCATCCACGAACACGGGCTTCGCCCCGACGTATTCGACGGCGTGGGCAGTGGCTGTGTGGGTCTGGGCCGGAACAATGACCTCATCCCCTGCCCCCAGACCAAGCTGGAAGTAGCCGAGATGCAGCCCTGCGGTGCAGGAGGAAACGGTAATCGCCTGCCCGCCATTGGCAAAGGCCGCGAAATCCTCCTCGAACTTCAGCGCACGGGGACCGTGGACCAGGATCGGGCTTTCCAGCACCTCCAGCACGGCGCGGCGCTCGGCCTCCCCGATGATCGGACGGCCAAAATGGATCTGGCGGAAGTCGGGATTGTCAGAGCTGCTCGACGGCAACGGACTTGCCGGTGTGAGCGGCGCGTTCGATGGCGAAACAGACGGCGAGGGAGCGGAATACGTCATCGGCATTCACCTCCGGCGCGCGGTCATGCAGCACCGCGTCCACGAAATCATGTAACAGGTCACCCTTGTCGACACCGGGATAGGCCTCCGTCATTGTTTCCGGCCTTCTGCCGGGATGACGATCACGGTAAACAAACGCACTTTCCAAACCGTTAACGAAACTGGCTTCCGTGCCGTAGACCTCCAGCTTGTGGAAATGCGGATGCACGCAGCCGCCATTGCAGCCGATCTTGGCCACCATTCCGCTCTCGAACCGGACCAGCGCCTGCACCAGGTCAAAGTTCGCGAAGGCGCTTTCTGCGGTGGCAATGCTGTTGCCCATCGCAGTGACTTCCACGGCGCGGTCGCCTGTCAGCCAGAGCACCAGGTCGATCATGTGAACCGCACCGCCGAGGACCAGGCTGTAACCCGGTTGTTCGCCACGCCAGCCACCCAGCAACTTGTGGATGCGGCCGTATTGATAGTCGGCGTCGATGTGGAACAGCCGACCGTAATCCCCCGCCGCGATATCGGCCCGGAGCTTCAGGAAGCGGGGGCAGCGGCGCAGGATCAGGTTCGAGGAGATCTTCAGGTGCGGCTTCTGTTTCAGCTTTGCCCGAACCTGGCGCGCGTGATCGATCTCCAGCACCAGCGGCTTCTCGACAAAGACATGCTTGTCGGCGTCGAGCGCCCGCATGACCTGTGCGAAATGATCCTGATCATGGGAGGCGATGGAAACGATGGAGACGTCCGGATCGTCGAGCACCGCGTCCGCATGTGCCGCAATCTCACGATCCGGGAAGCGGGTCAGGACATCGGCACGTTTTGTCGGACAGAAGTCGGCCAGTCGGGTGACCCGGCATTCCGGATGGCGTTCATAGCCACCGATATGGCGCTCCCCCACACCCAGGCCGATGATCCCCGCCTGGATCACGGTTTCACCCGACCTGCGATCCTGGGCAGATCGGCAAGCTCGTCCCAGTGGTAGCGCCAGCTCGGCGCGTCCAGATCACGGGCAATGGCGCGGAAGCGCTCGAAGTCTTCCTCCGTATCCACCACCATGGACGTGTCACCGCTGTCGTACTCGGAGGTGATGTTGACGATGCGATAACGGTCGGGGCTGCGATAGAACCAGGGCGTCACATGTTCGCGGTCGGACGCATCCGTCATCTCGGCTTCGGCGGCGAGAAAGACGTCTGAAGAGATCACCTCCACCGACTGGCCCTTGGGAAACGTGCGCGGAAAGACATTGGTCACGATATCGGCGTCGCTGTTGCGGAACTGGCTCACCGCATCATCGACCAAGCGCCGGTCGATCAGCGGACTGTCACCGGAAACCCGGACGAAGGCACGCACCGGAAACCGTTCCAGCACCGACCGGAAACGGCCTGCGACATTGTCCAGCGGACCCCGCACCACAGGCACATTGCGTGCGGTGCAATGCGCGGCCAGCGCATCGTCCAGCGCATCTTCGGATGTGGCCACGATCAGCGGGCGCGCAACGCGGCACCGTTCCAGCGCATCCAGCGTGTAATCGATCAGTCGCCGCCCGGCGACCGGACGCATCACCTTGGCGGGGCAGCGGGTGGAACCAGTGCGCGCCTGAACGATGATCGGAACAAGGTCATGCATCGCCGCGTTCCGGTGCCGTTTCAAGTCCCAGCCGGTGCCCGGTTGCCGCACGCGCTGCCTTGCAGGGCACGGCCGGCCATTCGGCACGATTGGTGGCCACGAAGATCTCGGCCTTCGGGAACCACGGCTCGATCCCGACACCGAAGTGAAACCGGTCGGGCTTGTGCAACAGGGTAACCGTCGGCACGCCCACGGCGCCGGCGATGGCAACGGGGGAGGATGAGATCGACACCACGAAATCCAGCGCGGCGGTATAGGCCGCCGCCTCGTCGAGTTCATTGCGGCGGTCGATATCGTCCCAGTCGTGCAGGTCGATGCCGAATTCGGACTTCAGACGCGCGCGATCCTCACTGGCATCCTTGTACATGACGTCAACCAGGTGCGCGCCCTTCTCGGTCAGGTCGAAGAACGGCTGGAAGTCGGTCAGGGACATGTAACCCTTTGCCCGGATCGGGGTCACGAAGCCACCCGACCAGCACAGGCCAACCTTTGGTCCCGGACCCAGCGCATCAAAGCGCGCCTGCCAGAATGCCACCCGCTCGGGGTCCGGTATCAGATAGCTGTCGCCACGGCGGAAGCTGTCCAGATCCGGGCGCAAAAGGCTGAAGATGGAGCCGGAGGGAATGAACAGGTCCGGCTTCGGTACATCATCATCCTTGAGCCAGCCGTAGTGGCGATGGATCTTGTTGTTGGACCGGAAAGTGACATGCCGATGCACGGTCGCGGCGGGAAAGGAGCGCTGGAACCAGCTCACCAGCCGACGGTCACACTCGATGATGACGTGACCGGCGCGATCAATGACTTCCTGGAACGCACTGGCGAAGATGATCGCGTCGCCGACGCCCTGCTCGTCGGAGATCAGCAGGGTCTTGTCGGAGATGTCCTCGCCCTTCCAGCGCGGCAGGTCATGGACGAAGACCACGGAGTCAATACGGCTGCGGTCCAGACGCCATTCGTACTCCTGCCAGCCCTTCTCCAGGTCGCCCGTGCCAAGAAGGGCGGAGGCATAGTTGAAACGCGTGTTCGCGTCCTCGGGGCGCAGCGCCACCGCCTTTTCGAGAAACGGCAGTGATTCCGCAAACCGGCCTTCCGCCGAATAGGCATGACCAACGTTGGCGAAGGCGATCTCGAATTCCGGAACCAGCCGCAGCGCCTCGTCGAAGAACGGGCGGGCCTGGTCGGCGCCCTGCGCTTCCGCGACCGTGACCGCCAGCGCCTGCCAGAGTGTCGGATCCTCGACCTTGCCCTGGACGGCGAACTTCAGCGTATCGATCGCGGCCTCGTAATCGCCGCCCGCGCGCTTCGCGGCAGCCATCGCAATGGGGCCACGGCTGTCATCCGGTGTACGCTGCATGATCAGTGCAAACATGTTCTCCGCCGCCTTCAGCATACCCAGATCCTGGGCAAGCAGACCGATGCCATAGATGATTTCCGGATCCTCACCGGAGGCCTTGAGTGCCTTTTCGAGCACATGCACCGCCGCCTGGACCTGCCCTGCGTGTCGCAGGTTGTTGCCCAGGACAAGCAGCGTGTCGGCGTTGGCGGGGTCAAGCGCGTGCGCCTGCATGAAGCACAATGCGGCATCATCGTATTTCGCCAGGCCAGCCAGCTTGCTGCCCTGCTTCAGATGCTGCAGGGCACGCTTGTGATCGCTGCGCGTCGGCTTGCGGTCGTCATCGACGTTCTGCAGCATTGCCATGATCTGATAGGTCTCGGCCTGCATGATCTGGCGCCCCACCGTAGGGGCGTCCTGACGCGGGCTGACGTCCTGGCTTTTCTTTCGCGCAGCGTTGCGGGCCATGCCGAAACCTTTCGTACGGGATTGATCAACAGTCCCGCATTCAGCCCTGTCAGGCTTAAGAAACGTTTAAGGCCAATGGCCGAATGATCCTGATCCCTTGGAAAACCGGTTATCGGTAGCGTTAACGATAATTCAACCTGCGCCGGGTCAAGGTTCGTTCACGGTCCGCAGACGGACCCGTCAACATTCTGCGTCAGAAGGCGGTCGGTGGTCCGGCCGGAAAAATCGAATGGCCCTGAAGCTGACCCTGAAACCAGGGGAGAAATTCGTGATCAACGGTGCCGTCATTGCAAATGGCGACCGTCGAGCCACGCTGGTCCTTCACAACAAGGCCTCGATCCTGCGGGAGCGGGACATCCTGAAGGCCGACGATGTCGATACGCCATCGAAGCGCATCTATTTCGCCATCATGTCGATGTATCTCGACGAGAAGGTCCGACCGCGATTCTACGAAGAATTCGTCATGCGCATGTCGGAGTTCATGGGGGTCCTGACCGACCCCGAAGCCCTTTCAACCTGTGTCGCCGTCAGCCAATGCGTGATGGACCGTCAGTACTACAAGGGTCTGACGCTCTGCCGGAAGCTGCTCGATTTCGAAAGTGAGAGACTGCATCATGAGCCTGCAAGCGTATAGCCGGACCCAGCGGGTCGCCGAGAACCCGCGGGACACCGAATACCGCCTCTTTGCCGATATCACGCGTCAGCTGATGCAGGTGAAGGACAAACCCAGGCATGACCGCGCCGTCGTCGATGCGCTGTATCGCAATCGTCGGCTGTGGAGCACCCTGCTGAGTGATTGCAGCCGGGACGAGAACGGGCTGCCGGAAGCCATCCGCGCCTCGGTCATCTCCCTGTCGCTGTGGGTGGACAAGTATTCCAGCGCCATCATGCGCGGTGGCGAGAGCATCGAGCCGCTGATCGACATCAACCGCACGATCATGGAAGGCCTCGCCCAGCGACCTGCTGCCTGAGGCTGTACCGGAATTCCAGCCAATCAGGGCCGTTGCGCAGGTTTTCAGCTTGCGCAGCGGCCCTTTGCGTTTCTGAAGGTCTCTGCACCTGCCGTTGCGCACTGGGGCTGTGCTTGCGATCCGGCGTCCGGCGGTGAACAATCTCCGCCATGCGCCAGTCATCCCCACTCGACCATCGCCGTCATCCGTTCCGTGACGATCTTGCCGCTGCCTACCTTCAGGGCCAGGTGCAGGCGGCACGGTTCGCGGAACCGGTCGCGGCGCGCGTCGTGGACGAAACCCTTTCAATACAGGCACGACCGGAATCCCGTGCCATGCAGATTTCCGAGCTGTTGTTCGGAGAGGACGTGGCCGTGTTCGAACAGCAGGACGGCTGGGCCTGGGTCCAGGGGGAGCTTGATGGCTATGTCGGATATGTCCGGCTCACAGGGCTGTCTTTCGATGATCCAGCTCCGCCCCCGCCGACACACCTGGTCAGCGCCAGGCTCAGCCACCTGTTCCGGGATCCCACGATAAAGGACCCGCCGGTTGGCCGGGTCACACTCGGTGCCCGGCTGAGCATTGTCGCCATCGAAGGCCGCTTTGCCGTACTGGCGGATGGCCGCCATGTCATGGCCAATCACATCCGGCCCATCGACGAGCCAGAAGCCGACATTGTCGCGGTCGCACTGCGCAACCTCGGTGCCCCCTATCTCTGGGGTGGCCGCAGCAGCCTCGGCCTCGATTGCTCGGGACTCATACAGGTGGCCGTGCAGGCGCTGGGTGGCCGCCCACCGCGTGATTCGGACATGCAGCGCGACGAACTGGGCGAAGACCGGTCGAAGCCCGACAGCATGCACGACCTGCAGCGCGGTGATCTGGTCTATTTTCCCGGTCACTGCATGATCGCCGACGGTGCGGATCACCTGATCCACGCCAATGCCACCCACATGATGGTGACCCGCGAACCTGTCGGGACAGTCTTTTCCCGTACCCGTGGCGGCTATGGCTCCGTGACCAATGTCCGACGGTTCAGGGACTGAGTTTCCTGGGCATCAACCGTTCGACTGGATGGTCCCCGGCCAGTCGATGACCGGCAGGTTCCCCACCGTCTCCCGCAACGACTGGCTGTAGCTGCGCCGGACATCCGAATAATAGGCGTCGCTCTTCTCGAACCGTCTGATCTCCAGCGGTTCAAGCGAGTTGGCGCGATAGCAGATCATGTCGAACGGTGGCGCCACCGAAAGGTTCGATCTGACCGTGGCATCGAAAGAGAGCAGTGACAGTTTCACCGCGTCCGCCATGCTGGTTGTCGAAAACCGGAAGGCGCGGTCCAGGATCGGCTTGCCGTACTTCAGTTCGCCAATCTGCAGGAAACAGGTATCGGAAGTGGCCTGGATGAAGTTGCCCGCCGAATAGATCAGGAACAGGCAATGCCCCTCCCCCCTGATCTGGCCGCCGAACAGCATGCTGGCACTCGGGTCGCCATAGCCCTGCACGTGGTTGGCGTGGGCGGTCATGACCTCTCGCAGCACATTGCCGACCATGGTGGCGGCATCGAACATCGTCGGGGCCTCGAACAGGTTGGTTGCATGACCCGGCTGGCGCGTGCGCTGCTCCAGGATGGTGGCGACGGCCTGCGTCGTCGCCAGGTTGCCCGCACTGGCCAGCGCCATGATCGATTGTCCCGGCTGCTGGAACAGGTTGAGCTTTCGCACGGTTGCAACGTGATCGACACCTGCGTTGGTGCGGGTGTCCGCTGTCATCACGATTCCGTCCTTCAGATAAAGACCAAGACCGTAGGTCATCGCGGCGCTCCAATTGGAAGGGGGTGCAGATGCAATGCATCAGCGCGCGGAGCATGGCATGATCCCGATCCTGCTGAAAAGATGAATGCTGACAATCGGGGAGGATGAAGGCATGGCAATCAATCAGGAATGGCTGGATCAGGTTCAGGAGGAGATCATTGATCCCGGCCAGCCGATCATCGATCCACACCATCACCTCTGGGACCGTCCGGCGGTGAAGGCCCTGCCGGGCAGCCGCTATCTCTTCGACGAGCTTCTGGCCGACACCGGCAGCGGCCACAACGTCATGGCAACCGTGTTCATCGAATGCGGCGTGATGTATCGGGCAGATGGGCCGGAGGCCCTGAAGCCGGTTGGCGAGACGGAGTTCGTCAATGGTGTCGCGGCCATGAGCGCGTCCGGCGACTACGGCCCGATCCGGGCCTGCGCAGGTATCGTCGGTCTGGCTGATCTGAACCTGGGCGCGGCAGTCGATGAAGTTCTGGAGGCGCATCAGCGCGCGGCCCCGGCCCGGTTCCGGGGCATCCGTCACGCCGCCGGGTACGACCCCAGTGACGCGGTCCGCAACTCCCACACCAATCCGTTCCCGGGAATGCTGGCCGACCCCACCTTTCGTGAAGGCTTCGCCTGCCTTGCGCCCCGCAGCATGACGTTCGAAGCCTGGGCATATCATCATCAGGTCAGCGAGATAACGGACCTTGCCCGCGCCTTCCCCGAGACCACGATCATCGCCGACCATTTCATCGGTCCGGTCGGAATCGGGCCCTATGCCGGAAAGCGCGACGAGATTTTCGAGGTCTGGAAGGCGGACTTCGCGGAACTGGCGAGTTGCCCCAACGTCGTCGCCAAGCTGGGTGGCATCAACATGAGCATCAACGGGTTTGGCTGGCACCAGCGCGATACGCCCCCCACCGCACGTGAACTGGTTGCCACGACCGGCGACTGGTACGCCCATGCCATCGACTGCTTTGGCCCGGACCGCTGCATGTTCGAGAGCAATTTCCCGGTCGACAAGCTCTCCGTTTCCTATCCCGTGCTCTGGAATGCCTTCAAGCTGATCGGTGCCGCCTATTCGGATACCGAACGCGACGACCTGTTTCATGACACTGCAAGACGGGTCTACCGACTGGAAATCTGACCGGGTCTGTCACAATCGGCAGGTCTGGCTCGTCATGTCTCCGTCACTGATGAACTGATGCAGGAGATCGGACATGCGTACCTATATCGCCCGGCGGGCGCTGCGGGCCTTCGGCAAGCACTATGACTACGACGTCAGCTACCTGGAACATCTGTTGAGGATCAGCCCGCGCGGCTTCTTCGGTTTTCGGCCGGTCATGGCACTGGCCCGCCATCGCGAGGCGGTGCCGCGGGATGCGGCCAGTGCCGCCAGGCTGGTTGGCGCGATGCATGAGGATTGTGGTCCCTGCCTGCAGATCACGACCGACATGGCGCGGGAAGCGGGAATGGAAGACGACCAGATCGATGCGGTTCTGACCGGTGCCGGATCGCGCATGAGCAGCGACACGGCTCTGGGTTATCAATTCGCCACGGCGCTGGTCGGACGGACTGCCGACCTGGATACCGCGCGGGAGGCCGTGCGGGCAGCACATGGGGAGCGGGCCGTCGTCGACCTGACATTCGCGACACAGATCGGGCGCATCTTCCCGATGATCAAGACGGGGCTTGGCTTCGGTCAGGCCTGCCAGCGTATCCAGCTGGGGTCGCGGGTGATCGACATGCACCGGAAGGTGGCCTGACCGGATGGACCACAGCCCACCGTTGTCAGCAGCCTTCACGGCGGCACGGCCACGGCTGCTGGGTCTGGCCTATCGCATGTTGGGCAGCCGCTCGGAAGCCGAGGATATCGTGCAGGACACCTGGCTGAGATGGCAGGGTGCGGAGACACAGGCCCTGCGCTCGCCCGACGCCTGGCTGACAACCGTGGCGACGCGATTGTGCCTCGACAAGCTCAAGAGCGCGCGGGCACAGCGTGAACTCTATGTCGGACCATGGTTACCTGAACCGGTTCCCGATGCGGAGCAGATGTCGCCGGAGGCTGCGACGGCCCTGGCCGACGACCTCTCCTTCGCGCTGCTGCTGGTACTGGAACGGCTGTCACCGGCTGAGCGGGCTGCATTCCTGCTGCACGATGTCTTCGACACCCCCTTCCCCGAGATCGCGCGCACCCTGCAGCGGTCGGAGGCCGCCTGCAGGCAGCTTGCCAGCCGGGCCCGCAAGGCGGTGCGGCAGGATGTGCCGCGGCAGTCAGCGACCGACGAACAACATCTGGCGCTGCTCCAGCAGTTTGTCGGGGCCGTCGGAAATGGCGATGTGCAGGGACTGTCGGCGCTGCTGTCGAAAGATGCCGTAGCGTTTGCCGATGGGGGCGGTGTCCGGCTGTCGGCGTTGAGACCGATCATTGGTCCGGACAGGATCGCCAGGTTCCATATCGGTGTCGCGCGCAAGGCCATGGACCGCAATGCCAGTCTGGACTTCCAGCCCGCAATGCTGAACGGACGGCCGGCATTGCTGGTTCATCTGAACGGTGAACTGGACCAGATCCTGAGAGTTTACGGGATGATG
>JARGNO010000037.1:0-9923 GCA_029213165.1 Minwuia sp. | reverse complement strand
TGAGTATCGAGGTGTCGGAAAACCTGATCCGCAGGGTCTACAGTGTCCGCAACCCGGAGAAACTTCGTGCGGTCGTCAGCCCGCAGCCTTCTGACGACGGTCGCTGACGAACTGCTTCTCGGCATCACGCGCAGCAGCGAACGCAGGCTGCAGGCGCTGGGCGAGTTGGACCCTGCCCTGCTCCATGGCCTGTTCCACTGCCGCCGCGATCTTGTCCGAGAGTCGGCGCATGTAAGGGTCTTTCTGCATGACAGCGCGGACGCAGCGGCGGACACGGACGGAGGATACGATCCGGTCGATCTGACCTTCTTCCAGCGCCGCGATGATCCGCTCCGTGGTGATGCTTTCGGCACCATCACCGTACTGGCGCACCAGATCATCGGCCTGCCAGCGCTCGGCGTCAGTGAACTCGTCCAGATCCATCCTCGGAATGACACTTGCCATGATTTCGTCCTGCCCCGGCTCTCTGCTTCCCGACATACGGTATGGTACGAGGGTAAACCGTCTGTAAACGTCAAAATGCACGCGAACCTTTCAGCCCGGAGGATCTGCCTGGAGCGGCTTCCCGGACAGACGCTTCGCGAAAGATTCCCTTCTGGAAGATCATCTCACCCGCCAGCGGGTGGCGCAGCGAGAGAACAAACGCAAATAGGCCATCATTCTGGTCAACGTGGCTGACCGTCAAGGCGCCCGGTGCCAGCCATCCAGGTATCCGAAGGCGACGGCTTCCCAACTGCAGGAAATAGTGATCACTGTGGAAATGCAGCGCCGCGTCATCCGCACTGACCCTCAGCGCAATGCCGAAACCGTAGCCAATGTACTCCTCGAGCCCTGTCGGACCGGCGAAACGCTTGCTGCTGTGGATGACCTGCGGAAACCCCTGCGCGCGACCGTACATACGAGTCCAGAACTGGCCCTTCGTGGCGGCATCCTCCGTCACCGACACCACCGCTGGCACCGCAATATCATCCGACAGGGGCAGAGGCGCACCGACCAGTCGGGCAACCTCAGTAACCAGTCGTCCCGCGAAGTTCCGGCGGCTATTCACGATGCTGCCTACATAGGTGACAGCCTGACCCGGCTGGAGACGCTTGCTGAATCTGTCGCGCACGGCCTCTGGCAGCAGCGCCCAGCCCGTGGCCCCTAGAAGGGCACGAAACCGCAGATCAGGGAGAGGCCGTGCATGGTCTTGAAGCGCAGCATCACTCCGCTTCTCGTGGACCGGATCGCAATCGGGAAATACCCTCACCTCACCCTCTCCTATCCTTCGTTTCGCCTGCGCGGACAGTGACCAGACGGCGTCCGCCTAGTCGGTCTCAGTCTTCAGCGCCTTTCTGCCCGCCCCCAGCAAGTTCGCGACCCGACTGCCGAGCCGAATCAGCCGCATCAGTGTGCTTGGCTGCAAGGTGATCATCTGTCCGAACCAGGTATCGAGAGTCGTCACGAAGTCATTCAGTTCATGCAGGCGGCTTCGGGCGACCTTGCTGACCTTCGGATCGTCAGCAGCCAGTGCCAGCACCTGCCGCAAAGAGGCGATGGCAGGATCGATCTCCCGCTCCTTTCTCCCCTGTGCGATGCATGTCAGCATCTGCCAAAGGTCGCCCTCGGCCTCGTAGTGGTCGCGCCGGTCACCGAATACCGGGACACGACGTATCAGCTTCCAACCGATCAGTTCCCGGATACTGTTCGAGACATTGGAACGCGCGAGTCCCAGTTGCGTCGAGATATCCTCAGCCGTCATCGGACGTTCAGCCAGGAACAGCAGCGCATGAATCTGCGCAACCGACCGGTTCACCCCCCACTGGCCACCAAGATCACCCCACTGCAGCACGAAATGCTCAACCGCCTTCGGGAGTGCCATCGTATTTTCCATTATTTCTGTCATGACAGAAATATAAGAACAATTTGCATACTGTGCAAGCGAGACGCTGTGCTACGACGGCGGAAACAAGCAATCTCACAACAGCAGATCCGCCTTCACAGGCATGATGCGATCAAGGTGTTCGTGCCAACAGCCCCGATCACTGGCAAGCCAGACGTACTCGCGACCTAGTCGGTACATACTGCGTCAATACAGAGTTTGAGCGTGTGTTCCTGCACGATATCCGGTCTGGAATGCTTGGCTCGAATATCATAGGCCTTCAGCAATTTCGTGCCCGCATGGCTTTGTCGCCAGTCTCGGGACGCCTCATTCGCAACAGCTAGGTAATCTGTCTTCCTGGAAATGTGATTGCTTACCAAGGCCCCCCGCGCCTTCAAATCCTGAGCAATGGTTTTTCGGGGACCAATCAGGAACGCTCCCGTCAGCACAAACAGGCGCCCATCGAATATCACCTCTGAAGGATCGGAAATGGCACCATCAAGTACCGGTGGCCCACCCCATCCAGCCAACCCTGTATCGGCATAGCTGTCGCCGACCACGCAAGAAATCCAGTAACAAATATCCACCTCTTCCTCGGCGGTGATCACACCATCAGCAATTGCCTTCTCACATGCAGACAGGACGTTCAGCACCCTTTGATCATTGAGAACATTTTCGTATTCACTGGTGAAATGAAAAATCTCTTCTATTTCTCTCGGCAAAATCCGACCATCGCACGCTATCCCAGCCAAGAAACCATAAAAACGATTGATGGAATCCTTTTCATTTTCGACCGGACAATCAGCTGATCTTTGGTCAACGATGCAATCCAATACATCTCTGATCTCTCCATGAAAATCTGAAAAAGACGTATCAAGGTCTGCCAAAATCTCAACAGCATCGTCATCATTGAATAATTTTGCAAAACCATGGCATTCAGCTCGCAGGGGATCGACTTCCAAATGCTCGATACTCTTGCTGGCCAGAATACCATCAAGAAAACCAGTGAAATATTGGTTGGCTTTTCGCTTGTTTGACTTGGCGTGAATTCTCCCCAGATCAGGTCCACCTACAGAAAAATCAGATACCATGCCGCCCTCCTGAGAACGTCCAGCGATGCGTCGGCTCACTTCTTTCGACGAGCAAACCCATAGTGTTTGTTCACAGCGACCTAAACAAGTACCTCTACTATTGCTATTCGATTGTGACGGATGGCTTGAAGAGGATGTAGCCGACGATGCGGCTGATGCTACGGACCTCACAGACGATGGAGGTGGCGGCGCGGCCCAGGAGGTCGCGTGGACACGGGTACTGGGCGTCGTTCATGCAGTTGGTTGAACCGACTACGTAAGGCGCGAGGACATTCTGTCGGGTCTACTCCCCCGCTCCACCGAAATTCAGGCCTTGCCGGATATTGCGGGGGCCTGGTGCACAAGTTCCCGATCGGTCAGTGCTTCGACCATGAACAGGGCGAAGTCACGGCGTCGGGTCCGGTTCCGCTTCAGCACAGGGTCGCCTACGTGGCTGCTCCAGACGGGCAGGCCTTCGCTGTCACCCTCCTCCAGGTCACTGCCGCGCACGACGGTCCAGAGGCATTCGCTGGCGAAGATCCTGTTGCAGGCCTCGACCTGGTCCTTCAGATCGGCGAAACGGAAAAGTCTTGCCAGCACACCGAAAACCGGCACGAACAGCCTGATGCTCAGGGGATAGATATCCTGCCCGTCTCGGGTGATGTGCCAACCGCAGGAGAATACCAGGCGCGCATCCGGTCGCGCGTGATCGAGAACGGCCTGTGCGGTTCCTGTCGCATACCCATGAACACCCCAGGGCACCAGCACCGTGAGTACTCCGTCGCTGTCCGCGATTGCCCGCTGGATGACATCCCTGTCGTCAGTCCTTCCGGGAATGATCTCGATCCGACCTTCGAAATCCTGCAACTTCCCGACGCTCTGCTGTCGACAGACGCCTACGACCTCGTATCCCCGATCAAGGCAATGCCGGATCATGTAGCGGCCCAGCTTCCCCGAAGCGCCAATGATACAGACCTTCACCGCCCGCTTCCCTTCAGCCGCCTGGATGAAGCGAAGCCAGTGCCGGTCGGCCCGGAAGCATCACTCCCACTCGATGGTGCCCGGTGGCTTGGAGGTCACGTCGTAGACGACTCGGTTGACGCCGCGGACTTCATTGATGATGCGGGTTGCGACGCGGCCCAGGAAATCGTGGGGGAACGGGTAGAAGTCGGCGGTCATGCCGTCGGTGGAGTTCACCGCGCGCAGGGCGAGGACACTCTCATAGGTCCGCTCATCCCCCATCACGCCAACCGTCTTGACCGGCAGCAGCACGGAAAAGGCCTGCCAGATGTCGTCGTAGAAGCCGGCCTTGCGGATCTCTTCCAGGTAGATCGCGTCGGCCTTGCGCAGCGTATCGGCCTTTTCCTTCGTGATCTCACCGGGCAGCCGGATGGCGAGGCCGGGACCGGGGAACGGGTGGCGACCGACAAAGATCTCCGGCAGACCCAGTTCGCGACCAAGGGCGCGGACCTCGTCCTTGAACAGTTCGCGCAATGGCTCCACCAGCGACATGTTCATCCGCTCCGGCAGGCCACCGACATTGTGGTGCGACTTGATGGTCACGCTGGGACCACCGGCGAAGGACACCGATTCAATGACATCGGGATACAGCGTGCCCTGGGCCAGGAAATCGGCGCCGCCGATGGCCTTCGCCTCTTCCTCGAACACATCGATGAACAGCTTGCCGATGATCTTGCGCTTGGTCTCCGGGTCGCTGACGCCCGCCAGCGCACCCATGAACAGCGGCTCGGCATTCTTGTGGACCAGCGGGATATTGTAGTGGTCGCGGAACAGGGTGACGACCTCGTCGGCCTCCCCCATCCGCATCAGACCGGTATCGACGAAGACGCAGGTCAGTTGCTCCCCGATCGCCTGATGCACCAGAACGGCGGTCACGGCGGAATCAACACCGCCGGAAAGGCCGCAGATCACGCGCCCCTCGCCCACCTGTTCGCGAATGCGGCGGATGGAATCATCGCGGAACGCGGCCATGGTCCAGTCGCCGGCGCAGTTGCAGACACCAAGGCAGAAATTGGCCAGCAGGCGCGCACCATCAGGCGTATGCGCCACCTCCGGATGGAATTGCAGCCCGAAGATCTGCCGCGCCTCATTGGCGATGGCCGCGATGGGGGCATTGGCGGAACTGGCGACGACACGGAACCCGGGCGGCAGCGTGGTGACATGGTCCCCATGGCTCATCCAGACCCGATACCTGCCACCTGTCGACCAGACACCATCAAACAGGGCGCAGCCGTCCACGACCTCGATATCGGCGCGGCCGAATTCCTTTTCCTCGCTGGGCGAGACTTCACCACCAAGCTGCTGCGCCAGTGTCTGCTGGCCATAGCAGATGCCCAGAATGGGCAGACCGGCGTCAAAGACGGCCTGGGGCGCGCGGGGCGTGTGGTCAAAGGTAACGGAGGCGGGGCCGCCGGAAAGAATGATCCCCTTGGGCTGCAGTCGCGCCAGCCCTTCGGTGGTCTTGTCGAAAGGCACGATCTCGCAGAATACCCCTGCCTCTCGCACGCGCCGTGCAATCAGCTGGGTTACCTGGGAGCCAAAATCGACGATCAGAACGCTGTCAGTCATGGTCACCCGATACGCGGATGACCATGACTTGTCCAGCAGGCAGAGAGGCCAGCCGAAAAACGCGGTCTCAGGAACCCTTTACGCGGGCCACGGCGTTCTTCAGCGAGGTATATTCGGCGCAACCGAAGGTGCAGATCGAATCAAGGGCAGCCAGGTGCTTCTCTGCCTCACCCAGGTTGCCGATCTCCAGATAGGCCTGACCGATATACTCATGCGCGCCCTTGTGCTCCGGATCGATGTCCAGGGCGGTACGGTAGGTTGACAGGGCGTCGAGATAATTGCCGCTCTTGCGATAGGCATAGCCGAGATAGTTGAAGGCGTCCGCGTTCCCCGGATCCTTGGCCGTGGCCAGTTCCAGGTTGGTGATTGCCGTCTTCCAGTCCTGGGCCTCCACCGCGGCGACCCCGCGGTCATAGGCAGCATTTGACGGCTTCGCCTTGCTGCTGGAGGAGGAATCATCGCTGGAACTTGAACCCATGGCCGAAACCGCAACCGGTGTCAGGGCAAGCGCACCCATGGTGACGGCCACCGCAACGCCGCGCGTAAACTTCGACATCATCATACTCCTTCACGTGGTTTGATCGTGACCGGGCTGGTGCTGAGACTACCGGATATCATTGCGCAGGACAGCCGCAAAAAAGCCATCCACCCCGTGACAATACGGTGACAGCCTTGTCTCTCCGACTTCTGTCACAGCATCTTCGGGCAGCAATACTCCGGCGTTCTGGGCCGCCTCCCGACAATCGACGCGCACAAGATGCGGAAGCTGCCGCAGCAGTTCTGTGATCACGATCTCATTCTCGGCACGCAGGATGGAGCAGGTGACATAGATCAGCAGACCACCGGGCTGCAGCAGCCTGGCAGCACGCGCGGCGATCTGAATCTGCCGTAGCTGATGCTGTTCCAGGCGTGCCGGATCCAGACGCCAGCGTTGCTCCGGCTGGCGGCGCCAGGTGCCACTGCCGGAACATGGCGCATCGACCAGAACCCAGTCCATGCGTCCGACCAGTTCTTCAGGCAGGTCGCCCTCGGGATCGATCCGCCGGCTCTGCACATTGCGCAGCCCGGCCCGCGTTGCCCGGGTACGCAGACGCTCCAGCCGACGCACGTCCACGTCCAGCGCATGCAACTCCCCGCGATTTTCCATGCGTGCGCCCATCGCCAGGGTCTTGCCCCCTGCCCCGGCACAGAAATCCGCAACCTGCTGGCCTGGCTCCACCCCGACCAGAGCCGCGACGAGCTGACTGCCCGCATCCTGGATTTCGATGGTGCCGTCCTGCATCAGGGGGTGCGCGTCGAGGTTCGGGCGACCTGAGAGGCGGATCGCACATTCGGTCCAGCCAGTTGCCGTCGCGCCGATCCCATCGGCCTGAAGACGCGCCAGCACGGCATCCCGATCCGACTTGCGGCTGTTCACGCGTATATCGACCGCAGCAACATCCTGGGTCTGGGCGCGCAGTTCCTGCTCCAGTTCCGGCCCGTATGTCTCCGTCAGATCAGCCAGCAGATGCGACGGGAAACCGGCCCGGTCAGGCAAGGGGGCTTCGGCGGCGTCAAGGGTCCGGGCATGTTCGAGTGCCGCAGTCTCCTCCGCAGTCGGCGGCACCGGGCCGTGGGCCGTTGGCTCAATTGGCAATCCTGTGGGATTGGATTCAAGGAGAACGGAAAGAAAGGTGCGCAAACGATTGTCATTCAACAGATTGACCTGCGCCAATCGCCAGTCG
Organism: Minwuia sp.; assembly: GCA_029213165.1. Classification (GTDB taxonomy): domain Bacteria; phylum Pseudomonadota; class Alphaproteobacteria; order Minwuiales; family Minwuiaceae; genus Minwuia. Next base: position 2,679 of record JARGNO010000037.1, on the reverse strand, counting down.
ATCAACCCGCGTTGCCGCAGCACCGTGAACACGATCTGGCCCACTGCACGGCGGTCACCGGAGCCTGCGTAGCGGCGCTTTCTGAAATAGTCGCGCATGATCCAGTCGGCGGCGGGGGCCTCCGTCTCGATCCGGTCCAGCAGTTCGATGGCAGCCTGCAGCCTGGCGGCGGGGGTCACGAGCCAGCGCCGCCGCGATCAGTGCCCGCCGCCATAGTTCGGAGCCTCCCGGCTGATTTCCACGTCATGGACATGGCTCTCGCGCAGGCCCGCATTGGTGATGCGCAGGAACTCGCAATCCTGATGCATGGTCGGAATATCTCCGCAGCCGGTATAGCCCATTGCTGCCCGCAGCCCGCCGACGAGCTGATGCACCACCTGGCTGACTGCACCCTTGTAGCCGATCCGCCCCTCGATCCCCTCAGGCACCAGTTTCAGTTCGTTCTTCACGTCTTCCTGGAAGTAACGGTCTGCGGAGCCGCGTGCCATGGCGCCGAGTGATCCCATTCCGCGATACGACTTGTACGACCGGCCCTGATAGAGGAACACCTCACCCGGTGACTCATCCGTGCCGGCCAGCAGGGAGCCGATCATGGCGCAGGACGCACCGGCGGCAATTGCCTTGGCCAGGTCGCCGGAGAACTTCACGCCACCGTCCGCAACCACCGGAATTCCGGCGTCCTGACAGACACTGACCGCATCCATGATGGCCGTCAGCTGCGGCACGCCGACACCGGCAACGACACGAGTGGTGCAGATGGAACCCGGCCCGATGCCGACCTTCACGGCGTCCGCGCCAGCATCGACCAGGGCGCGGGCCCCGTCCGCGGTCGCGACATTTCCGGCAAGCACCTGGGTGTAGTTCGACCGCTTCTTGATCTCGGACACCGCCTCCAGCACCCGCAGGCTGTGGCCATGCGCGGTATCGACGACGACCAGATCCGCCCCGGCCTCGATCAGCGCTTCCGTGCGACGCATTCCCTCCGGTCCCACACCCGTGGCAGCGGCGACACGCAGGCGACCCTGCGCATCCTTCGATGCATTCGGGTGTGATTCCGCCTTCTCGATATCCTTGACGGTGACGAGACCGACGCAACGATAGTCCGCGTCCACCACAAGCAGCTTCTCGATGCGATGCTGGTGCAACAGCCGCTTTGCCTCTTCGCGGTTCACACCACTGTCCTGAACAACGATCAGGTTCTCCCGCGTCATCAGTTCGGAGACCGGCTGTCGCTTGTCCGTGGCAAAGCGGACATCACGGTGGGTGAGGATGCCGACCAGACGCCGGGTCCTGTGCTCGACAACCGGAATGCCGGAGATCGACCGAGTATCCATCAGGGCCAGCGCGTTGGCCAGCGGCTCATCGGGGTAGATGGTGACCGGATTGACCACCATGCCGGACTCGTAGCGCTTGACCTTGCGCACTTCCTCCGCCTGCTCCTCGATGCCGAAATTCTTGTGGATCACGCCGATGCCGCCCAGCCGGGCCATGGCGATGGCCATCGGGGCCTCGGTCACGGTGTCCATGGCGGCGGAGAGCACGGGAACGCCAAGCGCAATCTCCCGTGTCAGATGGGTGGCGGTGCTGACTTCGCCCGGCAGGACGCCGGATTCGCGCGGGGCGAGCAGGACATCATCGAAAGTGAGGGCTTCACGGATCGTGATCACGTCGGAACTCCTATGGCGGTTCCGTCAGCGACGGAAACGGAGTAGCCCAACAGGCGCGGAACAGGAGAAAATTCCGTTCGCGGCAGACGCGGGCTGGATTGATTGTGGTGCGACTTATGCCATCAGTCAGGCTTTGCAACCAGTTCCACGACTACCCGGAACCCCGGACGAAGCGCCGCAGTCCGCAGCCAACGGTCCAACCCCTTGGAAATCAGGCGTTCTCCGCCTCCGCCTCGGCCGCAAAATCACCCTCGATCGCCGTCTCGTCATCGAACATGTAGGGATAGATCTCGCGGAAGCAGTCGCGAATCTCGTCATAGGGCATGTCATTGCGATGCCCGCGTTCCTGCACGTACTCCATGTGCCGGTCACCATCGGCAGTGAACGGATGGAACACGGAATCGTTCTCGCCGTCGAAGTCGAGCGGCATGATCCGGAACTTGTCACACAGTTCGATGTTGAATGCCGGTGTCGCCTTCACCCACTTCCCTTCGATGAACAGTTCCGTGAAGCCGTGATAGTAGAAGACATCGGTGCCCATCTGCTCCGTCATCCGCTTCGTGGAGACATGATTGCGCACATCGGCAAAGCCCAGCCGTGCCGGAATGCCCTGCCCCCGCGCCGCCGCTGCCAGCAGACCGGCCTTGGTGATGCAGAACCCGCTGTTGCGCTCCAGGCAGGCGCTGGCGCGGAAATGATCGGGGGTCATGCGCACCCCATAGGGGTCGTAGTAGAAATCATCACGGACGGCGTAATAGAGCTTGATTGCCTTGGTCTTCGGGTCCGTTTCAGACCCCACCACCTTCTCGGCGAAGGCAATGATTCCGGGATGATCGGAATCGATCAGGTCCGTCGGTTTCAGACATTCCGCAATGTCGGCTTCGCTACGGTCGTTCATGCTGCGCCTCCCCTGGCTCTGCATTTGATGATCCAGCGTACGATCTCCGGCGTCAACTCAACGGTTCCCCTCCCACCGTACCATCCAGAGGAACGGTATGACGGCCAGCGAGAC
>JARGNO010000114.1 GCA_029213165.1 Minwuia sp. | reverse complement strand
GACAAGCAGCACCGGCCAGACGGCGAGCAGCGCGGTCACCCGTTCCGCCCACGGCACCCGCTCCGCCACGCCGGCCTGATCCGGATGCAGACGGACATAGATCGATACCGCAGCCATGTATCCCAATGCGGCAAGGATGCCGGGGATGAAGGCGGCCAGAAACAGCTTGGCGATGTTCTGCTCCGTCAGGATCGCGTAGATCACCAGCACGACAGACGGCGGGATCAGGATGCCCAGCGTGCCGCCAGCCGCCAGTGTCGCGGTCGAGAACCCGCCCGTGTAGCCGTACCGGCGCAGTTCCGGCAGCGCCACCCGGCTCATTGTTGCCGCCGTCGCGAGGGAGGAGCCGCAGATCGCCCCGAACCCGGCACAGGCACCGATCGCGGCCATGGCAATGCCGCCACGGCGGTGTCCCAGAAAACTCTCCGCCGCCTTGAACAGGGCTGAGGACAGTCCGCCAAGCGTCGCGAAATGCCCCATCAGCAGGAACATCGGCACGATGGAGAGCGAATAGCTCGAAAACGTCGAATAGGTCTCGCTCTTCAGCCGGGCCAGCGGCAGGTTGAAATTGCCGGTGACCGCATAGAGACCGACCAGCCCGACCAGAAACATGGCCAACCCGATGGGAACGCGGATGAAGATCAGCACCATCAGCGCCGGAAAGGACAGCAGACCGATTTCCAGGTTGCTCAATGGTCCGTCTCCGGTCCGTCAGTCAGCACGGCCTGTCCGGTGAAAGCCTCATGGCAGCGGACAACGGCCGTGTAGGTGCCGACAATTGCGGCAACGACCGCCCCGGCAAAACTGGCCGCATAGGCCCACCAGATCGGGAATTGCAGCAGGAAGGTGGTCTCGCCGTAGCTCATCTTGGACCACATGCCCTCGAACAGGCGCCAGGCGATCACGATCAGGACCACCGCAAAGACCACCTCCGTCACCATGCGCAGCCCGCGGTTCGCGCGGCCTGGCAGGAAGTTCGTGAATATGTCCACCGTGGCATGGCCACCGGTGATCTGGCACAGCGGCAGGAAGGCGAAGATGGCAAAGGCGATGCCTGCCTCCACCAGCTCGAAGTCCCCATTGATCGGCCCGACACCTGAGTCCAGCAGTGCCTGCGCCAGGTCGGGCGCAACAGGCGCCAGCACCGTATGCAGAAACCCGTTGAGACTGCGCCCGAGCACGGAGGCGCAGATCAGCAGGATCAGGAGACCCAGCACGATACCGCCGAGTATGGCCATGTTCCTGGCCAGCACCGCCATTGCCCTGTGCATCGCAAACTCCCGTCAGGCCGGAATGCGCAGGCCGCGCGGCACCACCGCGCGGCCTGCCTGTTCCGCTTGCGCCCCGTGACCTACTTGTAGGCCGCCATCAGCGCCTTGGCCTGGTCGATCAGGGCCTGACCGTCGATGCCACGGTCCTTCATCTCCGCCAGCCAGGTGTCATAGACCGGGGCCGCTGCCTTCGCCCAGACAGCGGACTGGGCCGCATCCAGCGTGATGATGTTGTTGCCGCGATCAACCGCAAGCTGGCGGGACGGACCATCGGCATCCGACTGGGTACCACCGGCAAAGACCGAAAAGTTCAGGCCGGAATTGTCGTCCAGCACCTTCTGCAGATCGGCCGGCAGGTCATTGAACTTGTCCTTGTTCATCACCAGCACGAAGGTGATGGTGTAGAGCATCGGGCCGGTGAATTCCGTGTGGTTCTGGACAAGCTCCGGCACCTTCAGCGCGCGGGTGACTTCCCAGGGAATCGTGGTGCCGTCGATGACACCCTTGGACAGCGCTTCCGGCACTGCGGGAACAGGCATACCGACCGGGGTCGCACCAAGCTGATTCAGCAGGGCGTTCACCTGGCGGGAGCCGCCACGGATCTTCATGCCGCCAAGGTCAGACGGGGTCACGACAGGCTTGCTGGTATGGATCATGCCCGGACCATGGACCCAGGTGCCGAGCACCTTCACCGACTTGAACTCGGTATTCTCCATGTGCTCCTTCATCATGGTCCAGAACGCGGCAGAGGCTGCACGCGCATCATTGACGATGAAGGGCAGTTCGAAGACTTCCGTCGAGGGGAACCGGCCCGGCGTGTAGCCGACCACGTTCCAGGTCATGTCGATGGCGCCGTCCAGCACCTGATCGATCAGCTGTGGCGGCTTGCCCCCAAGCTGCATCGACGGAAAACGGTTGATCTTGATGCGATTGCCCGATGCAGCCTCCACCTTGTCGGCCCAGACATCGATGATATCCGCCGGGATGGTGGCCTGCGCGGGCAGGAAGCTCTGCAGGTTGTACTCGTAGTCAGCAGCCGAAGCGGCAGACACAAGGCCCAGCGCCAGTGCGGCGCCGCCCGCGAGATTGATGAGTGATCGGTACATGGTCATTGTTTTCTCCCTGTTGACCTTATTGTTGCATGATAATGCGTCTTTTGCGCATTTTTGCAAAATACTGCAAGAACTATTTGACGACCTGCTCCCTGTTCCGTGTCTCGCCCGAGACTGCCCCCTCCAGACCGGTACTGCCATAGAGCCATTCGATCTGATCGTACCAGTCCGACGGCGTTCTGGCGCTCATCACCGCATTGCGCAGGGCCGCATGGGCACCCGCCGGATGATAGACATGCTCCCCGATCTCGCGCGACTGCAATTGCACGCGAGCAGTCCGCAACCGACGCCGGTTCTGGTAATCGACCAGAACCCGTTCGGTATCACCGCCCTGCCCCATCAGATGCGACAGGCAGACCGCGTCTTCCATCGCCATGCAGGCACCTTGCGCAAAATACTGCAACATCGGATGCGCCGCATCACCAAGCAGCGCCACGCGCCCGTCCACCCAGTCCATGACCGGATCGCGGTCGCAAAGCACCCAGAGCTTCCAGTCCCGGCCCCGTTCGATGATCTGGCGGGCGACCGGGCTGACATGTTCGAAACCCTTCTCCACTTCCTCTCGCTCCACTGGCTGGCCCGCCACCGGCTCCGGCGCATCATTGTGATAGGTGACGACCAGATTGAACGTCCTCCAGCCCGAGAGCGGATAGTGAACGATGTGGCACTTCGGCCCGGCCCAGAGTGTCGCCGCGTTCCAGCGCAGGTCTTCCGGCATCTGCTCCACCGGGATGACACTGCGATAAGTGGTATGTCCGGATACACGTGGCGCGCCGTCACCGACCAGTTGCTTGCGGATATTCGACCAGAGACCATCCGCACCAATCAGTGCGCGGCCCGTGACCTGCTCCCCGTTCTCCAGCAATGCGGTCGCTGTTCCGCCGTCCTGTGCATAGCCTGCAACGCCCGCACTGGTGCGCAGTTCCACCAGGTCATGATCGACACAGGCCTTCAGGAAGACCCCGTGCAGGTCGCCCCGATGCACCACGGCATAGGGATTGCGGAACCTGGTCCGGAATGCCTCATCCAGCGGAATTCGGGTGATCTCCTCCCCGCTCAAGGCATCCATGAGGCGCAGATTGTCGATATAGACCGCCATTGCCCGGGCCGCGTCACCGACACCGAGATAGTCGAATGCATGGAACGCGTTTGGCCCCAACTGGATGCCCGCGCCAATCTCCCCGAGTTCCGGCGCCTTCTCCAGAACGATGGAACGGACGCCCTGCTGCGCCAGCCCGATCGCCGTGGCCAGCCCACCGATACCGCCACCGGCGATGACAACCCGATCCTTGCTCTT
>JARGNO010000036.1 GCA_029213165.1 Minwuia sp. | reverse complement strand
CAGGCGATGACCGCGACCAGCGTCTGGGACCGCAGCGGTTTCTGGCGGTCCTTCTCGACCACCCCCGGCTCCGCGTCCGGCATCCGTTGCTTCACGGCCTCGGCGAAGACCTCACCAAGTGCCTCCCGCGCCTTCCCCTGAATCGTGACGAAGCGATAGGGCCGCAGCAATCCGTGGTCAGGGGCAGTGACGGTGGTCGCGAAGATCTGCTCCAGCACCGCATCATCCAGCGGCGTCTCCTCATGCAGACGCGGCGGCACGGAAGCCCGGTTGGTGATCAGATCAAGCGCATCCATGGTTCAGCTCCTGCAACTCACACCTGAGACGTAGATCAGGATGCGGAAATGACAAACCGGCCCTCGCCCTTCTCCGTGTGCAAGGTCATTCCGGACGCCCGGGCCAGCAGGCCGGCATGAAACGCCTCGATGATCCGGGCATCCTCGACCGTCGTGGCGGAACGCGCGCCCGACAGGGCTGTCAGGACTTCTTCCGGCAGTTCGGCACGCTCGTGCTCCGCGACGACACGCAGCTCGTCGTCGGCCAGCACCACGGAAAGCACTCCGCCCCGCACCATGCCGAATGCCGCCGTCATGATCATGTTCAGCAGCAAGCGCACACGGTTCTTTTCCGGGTCCGGACCATCGCTGGCTGGCCAGTCGATCTTCAGCCGGTGATCGGCGTAGAACTCGAGCGTGGTCGCCCGCGCCTCCGACACCGCCAGCGGCATGGCGTCACCACCAGAAGCCCCGAACACGAGGCGGAGAAACTTCAGCCGGGTGGCCGCATTGCCCGCAGACATCTTCAGCAGGTCCAGCGCGTCCACCGCCATGGTCGGGTCATCTTCCAGTTCGATGAGTTCGATACCATTGGACAGAGCACCAATCGGACCGACCAGATCGTGGCAGAGACGTGAACAGAGCAGCGCGGAGAAATTGAGATCAGTCATGTCGGCAGTCAGACCTTCATCCGATAGGCGTCAGTCGCCCGGATCAGTTCATCGACGATTCCAGGCTCGGATCCCGCATGGCCCGCATCGGGAACGACACGGAAATCAGCCTCCGGCCAGGCCTTGTGCAATGCCCAGGCGGTCATCATCGGCGTGACAACGTCATACCGGCCCTGCGCGATCGTGCAGGGCAGGTGACGGATCCGGTCCACATTGTCGATCAGCCAGCCATCATGTTCGAAGAACCCCTGGTTGACGAAGTAGTGGCATTCGATACGGGCGAAGGCGAGGGCGAAGTCCGCATCCGCAAAGTCGCTGACGCGACCGGGATCGGCATAGAGACTCAGTGTGCCGCCTTCCCACATGCTCCAGGCCCGCGCCGCTGCAAGCTGCACTTCCCGGTCATCGGAGGTCAGGCGCCGGTAGTAGGCCGCGATCATGTCATCGCGTTCATCTTCCGGTATCGTCGCGACATAACCTTCCCAGCTGTCGGGATAAATGGCACCGGCGCCTTCCTGGTAGAACCAGCGCAACTCAGACTTCCGCAGGGTGAATATGCCCCGCAGCACAAGTTCGCTCACCCGGTCAGGATGGGTCTCGGCATAGGCAAGGCCCAGCGCACTGCCCCAGGAACCGCCGAAGACCTGCCAGCTATCGATACTCAGGTGCTGCCGCAGCTTTTCCATGTCCGCCACCAGGTCCCAGGTCGTGTTCTCCTGCAACGCCGCGTGCGGGCGGCTCATGCCGCAACCACGCTGGTCGAACAGGATGACCCTGTAGGCTTCCGGGTCGAAGAAGCGGCGGTCGTCGGGCTTCTTGCCGCCGCCGGGTCCACCATGAACAACCACGACAGGCTTGCCCACAGGGTTGCCGCATTGCTCGTAGTGGATCGTGTGCCGGTCGGAAACCGCCAGGAACCCCTGATCGTAGGGGTCGATCCGGGGGTAGAGATTGCGGCGGCTCAGGGTGTCGGGCATATCATCCTCTGGATAACTGCTTTCAGGTCAGGCTCCCCGCGCGGGGACCAGTCGGGCGTAGCATCGCCACCAGGGCAATTCCACAATTTTCAGGCGATCTGCCGCACCTCGCGCCACGAAACCCGAATGGTTGATAATTCGTTGACGTGTTGTGACCCCGGTCATTCCGTTAACTTCAACATGTCGCCATGATGTGCTTGGAATTCTGGCCTGGCATTTGCGGTGTCCTGTCTCAAGAGGCACCAACGCCCCCTTTGAGGAAGCTTGCCAAGGCATGTCGACCCGACGCACACGACGGATTCTGATCGCAGTCACTTTCTGTGTCACATTTTGTGGCGTGGCGATGTCTGCAATGACTCCGTTCGCCGTGACGCCAGTCGCGCCGACAGCGGAACAGAACCAGTCCCTTGCCCTGGCACAGGCCAGAACACATTGCGTCGATGCGCTGACCAACGCAGTTGGAACCAGGACCGACCTGACAGAGGCGCAGGCCCGCAAGGTTGCCGGGGAACGGTGCGAACTGCTGTTCATGGATGACCCCATCAGCAAGCTGACGGGCACCTTCGACAAGACCTGATCACCTTCCCGGCACAGCAATGCACCGGGAAGGCGGGGCACATCAGGCTGCGGCGTGATGCAGCCGGTTCTGAAACAGAGGACCATTCGCGCGCGGGGTCAGCCCCTTGGCCAGCGCAAGAACGGCCAGGTCCACCAGCGGCTCCACCAGAATGACGGTCATGTAAGCGGCGCCGAAGGTACCAACGGATGCCAGGCTCTCCGCACCGAAACCGTTGCCGTAGAAGGCCCAGAAGGCAACCCAGGCGACAATTCCGCCCTGATAGGCAGTGGAGAGCGCCAGTGCCTGCCAGTACTTCACCTCGACGTAGGGCGTCCGCGCCGGAATGATCTTCCGCGCCAGCAGGCTCAGGCCCCAGAGCGGCACCACCAGCGTGGTGATGTTCATGCCGTACTGCGGCAGGTCGAAAGGTGCCAGCAGCAAGCCCTGCAACAGCAATCCGAGCGACAGGCCAATCGCTGCCGGACCCGCGCCGAAGATCAGGAACAGGGTGGAGCCAAGGATCAGGTGAACCTCCGACACCCCGACCGGATAATGCGGCAGCAGTTCGAAGAAGCAGAAGACCAGGGCTGTCGTTGCCAGACTGCGTGTGGCCAGAGCGGTAACCCCACCATCGTGACGAATGGTATCCAGCGCCATCTTGCCGAGCAGGCCAACGGACGCAGCCGCCGTGCCATAGCTGAGGATTATCCTGGCGCCATCAACGACACCGGGTTCGATATGCATGTAGCCTCCTTCGCGCACCCACCGTGCGGCTTCTGAAATCGTGCGCTGTGCGCACGGACGGTGATGGCAGGTTTCCTGGCTTGCGGGTCAATGCGCTTCACCCCCCTTCCCAGCCCCGCCCGGGGCCAGTGGTTCATCGGGTGTCGCTTGCCGCTCACAGTTGCGGGGGCAGCCATGGTTTCGGTCCCTCTGGGGTCGTCCTCACCATGTTCCCATTCAATCCGCCGCGCGTTTGCTTGGCAGAACCATCAGTCAGAACGATGCCGGACCGAACCGGGTCAGGCAATCCCTGAAACGGAATTGCAGGGTCGTTCAAACCGGGTATCAGATCTCCATCAGTTCGCCGCTGACCGGCTTCGCCTCAGGCATACCGAAGGCACGGGCACCGTGCGTCAGTTCGCAGAACAGATAGTCGGCGTGGGACCAGCGCACCAGGATATCGAACGATGGCCCGCCCTCCGCCCCGTCGTCCACCGTCTGAACCAGCCAGCCCGATGCGTGACCGAAGGTGGTGCCCGCCACCTGGTCGGGCGTGAAACCGCGCGGGTGCAGGTCCAGCGTGGACAGGGTCATCAGGGTCTCGCGTGCCCTGGGGCCGGAGAGAACCAGCGTCGTGTGATAGTCCGTGACATTGACGGTCTGCACGTGCTGTCCCTCAAGTTCGACCGCAAGTGCCGACATCAGCGCCGACTCGCTGTCCATCGGCCCCAGCAGCAGGAACTCGTCCGGTGACTGCCAGAGCAGGCGATGGGTTTCGCTCGCTGTACTGCGTGTCGCCGACGGCAGTTCCAGTCCGGTGACCTTCGCCACCGCGGGACCGAGCGCTTCCGGCAGGCCACGCAGCACGATCTTGGCATCAAAGGCCCGTTCGCTGAGGTGCAGCACGTCATCAGGTGCCGACATGGCCGTGCGGTGCGCCAGCGGGGACCGGCGGACGGGCGTGTTCTTGACCGCATTCATGCGCCTTCTCCCACGGCATCACCCAGGAAGTCGTAGTGCACGATCTTCGCAGGCACGGGCTTGTCACCCCGACGGGCAATCCAGACGGTCTCGCCCATCCGCTGTCCGCCGCGCTTCACCATCGCCATGGCGATGGACCGGCCAAGGTTGGGACTGAAATAGGCCGACGTGACATGGCCCAGCATTGGCACCGGCGGTGCAGGTTCTTCCGGCGTACCGATGATCTGCGCCCCCTCCATCGGCACATGGTCACCATCATTGGTGAGCAGGCCGACGAGTTGCTTGCGGTCATCGCGTATCGTGTCACTGCGGGACAGGGAACGCTTGCCGATGAAGTCGCCCTTCTTCTTCGCGACGGCCCAGTCCATGCGCAGGTCGCCCGGCGTCACGGTGCCGTCCGTCTCCTGCCCCACGATGATGAAACCCTTCTCCGCCCGCAGCAGATGCATCGCCTCGGTTCCATAGGGCGTCAGGCCATGCGGCTTGCCCGCCGCAACCAGCTCTTCCCACAGCCAGCGCCCGTAGGTCGCCGGGATATTGATCTCGTAGGATGTCTCACCGGTGAAGGAGACACGGAAGACCCTGACGGGGATGCCCCCGGCGGTGCCGTCCTGCCAGGTCATGAAGGGAAATTCCTCCGGATCAAGGTCGATCCCATCGACCACGGCAGCGACGATCTCCTCCGCTTTCGGGCCACAGACCGCGGCCACGGCCCATTGCTCTGTCACCGTGGTCAGCCAGACATCCAGTTCGGGCCATTCGGTCTGCAGATAGTCTTCCAGCTTCTGCAGCACGCTTGCCGCGCCGCCCGTTGTGGTGGTCATGTGGAAATGGTCGTCCGCGATGCAGGCGGTGACACCGTCATCGCTGACCATCCCGTCCTCTCCCAGCATCAGCCCATAGCGGCATCGCCCCGGCGCCAGCTTCGACCAGGCATTGGTATAGACCCGGTTCAGGAAAGTGCGCGCATCCTTGCCGCGGATGTCGATCTTCCCGAGCGTGGTGGCATCAAGAATTCCGGCCGTTGTGCGCGCGGCCTTCGCCTCCCGCTGAACAGCGTCGTGGAAACTCTCGCCCGGCTTCGGATAGGCGCGGGCACGCAGCCAGTCACCGACCGGTTCGAAGATCGCCTTCTGCTCCCGGTGCCAGGCGTGCATCGGCGTGCCCCGACGCGGCATGAAATGCGCGCCAACGTGCTGGCCACCCAGCGCACCGATGGTCACCGGCCGCCAGGGTTGGCGGAATGTCGTGGTCCCGACCTCCGGCACCGTGATGCCTCGCGCTTCCGCCATGATCCCGAAGGCATTGACGTTGGAGATCTTGCCCTGGTCGGTGCCCATGCCCTGGGTCGTGTAGCGCTTGGCATGTTCGACCGAGTCATAGCCCTCTTCCGTAGCAAGTTGCAGATCCGATGCCTTCACATCGTCCTGCAGATCAACGAATGCCTTGGTCTTCTCCCGCGGCTGACCGGATGGCACCTGCCAGACCGGCACCAGGTTCAGACTCTGGACCACGCTGGTCTCGACTTCAGGCTGCTTGACTGCGCGGACAGTGAAGTCGGCTGCGCGCGCGGCCTCCAGCCCCGCCTTCGACCCCTCGGCCAGCACCTCCTGCAACTCGAATGTGCCATTGCAGGCCCCGGCGGAGCGCTCCTGCTGCCAGGAAAGGCCGGGACGAAAGCTCGCCATTTCCGCATCCCACTTCAGCTTGCCGCGCGACTGGGCAAACAGGGCCACGTTGGGGTTCCAGCCGCCCGAGACCGCAATCAGGTCACATTCGATGCGGCTGCGGGAGCCACGCACATTGCCACTGTCATCCAGACTGGAGACGAAGGCGCTGTCGATCCGGTGTCGGCCATGGGTGCCGACAATGGCGGTGCGCGGATAGACGGCGATCCCGGCCTTCAGCGCCCGCAGCGCCAGGGCCTCGTTCAGTTCCCGCCGCATGTCCACGATCCCCGCCACTTCACCCCCGGCAGCGCGGATGTCAAAGGCGGTCTGCCAGGCGCTGTCGTTGTTGGCGAAGACCAGAACCCGCTTGCCTGCCAGCACACCATACCGGTGCAGGAACGACCGCGCTGCACCAGCCAGCATGATGCCGGGCCGGTCATTCTCGTGAAACACCAGCGGGCGCTCGATGGCGCCGGTGGCCAGAACGACCTGCTTCGCACGCACCCGCCAGACCCGCTGGCGCGGCTGTCGCCGGTCCCGCCGGTGTTCGGGCAGGTGATCGCTCACCCGCTCGATCAGGCCGACGAAATTCATCGCGTAGTAACCGAATGCGGTGGTCCGGGTCAGCACCGTGACTTCCGGGTGCTCGGCCAGCTTCGCCGTCTGGGCAGCAATCCAGTCAGCCGGTGCCTTGCCGCCAATGGTCGTGCCCTCCGGATCGGTGGCATTCAGGCTGCCGCCCAGCCGCTCACTCTCCTCCACCAGGATCACGCGCGCGCCGGACCGGGCGGCATTCGCCGCCGCCGTCAGACCCGCCGGTCCGGCACCGATGACCAGCACATCGCAGTGGCGGTTCACGGATTCATAGGTGTCCGGGTCGGGCTTCGTCGGCGACTTGCCAAGCCCCGCTGCGCGACGGATGAAGGGTTCGAAGGTCATCCAGTTCAGCCAGCGGAACCGGTCCGACCCCATGAAGGTCTTGTAGTAGAACCCGGCGGGGAAGAAGCGCATGAAGACGTCGTTCAGCACGCCGACATCATACTTCAGGCTCGGCCAGCAGTTCTGCGGCCGGGCCTCCAGCCCCGCATGGATCTCCCGCGTCGTCACCATGACGTTCGGATCGGTGGAGGCAGGGTCGGACCCGATCTGGACCATGGCCGCCGGATCGTCACTGCCTGCGCCCACGATGCCGCGCGGCCTGTGATACTTGAAGCTGCGGCCCACCATGATCTCGCCGTTGGCAAGCAGGGCCGACGCGATCGTATCGCCCTCGTAACCCGCGATCTCGCGCCCGTCGAAGGTGAAGCTGACCGGGCGGTCGCGATTGACCAGCCCGCGTCCGGGAAGCCTGTTTGGCTGGCTCACGATGCGTTCTCCTCATCGCGGGTCATGATCTTGACCGCATCATTGCCGGAACCGATCGAAGATTCCCCCGCCGGGGTCAGGGGCAGATTGGCGGTGACCTTCGGCGGCTTCTCACCAATACGGTAGACGGCATGAATTTCATCCGTCGCCGTATTGCGCAGCATGTTGAAGAACTTGCGGCAGCCGGTGGCATGCCACCAGCGTTCCGCGAACAGGCCCTTGGTGTTGGTCCGCATGAACACGAACTCCGCCCATTCAGCGTCCGTCATGTTCTCCGACTCTGTCGGGCGGGCGATATGGGCCTCGCCCGCATAGGTGAACTCCGACTGGTCGCGGGACCCGCAATTGGGGCAATCGATGACGAACATCAGTGCTGCTCCTGCCTGGCCATCAGTGCGCCACCGCGGCGGCACCATGCTCCGCCACCAGCGCGCCTGTCGTGAAACGGTCGATCGCGAAGGGTGCCGCGATGCGATTGGGCTCATCCTTCGCGATCAGGTCGGCGAAGACATGACCCGACCCCGGCGTCGCCTTCCAGCCGCCAGTGCCCCAGCCGCCATTGACGTAGAAACCCTTGACCGGCGTCTTCGAAATGATCGGGCTGGCGTCCGGGCAGACATCGACGATGCCGCCCCACTGCCGCATCATCCGCAACCGCGAGAAGATCGGGAACAGTTCCATCAGCGACGCCATCTGATGCTCGATGATGTCCAGGTTGCCGCGCTGGGTATAGGAAAGCTGCGCGTCGATACCGGCACCGATGACCAGTTCGCCCTTGTCCGACTGGCTGCAGTAGACATGCACCGCATTGGACATGACGACACAGTTCAGGATCGGCTTGATCGGCTCCGACACCAGCGCCTGCAGGGGGTGGCTTTCCACCGGCAGGCGGATATCAAGCATGTTCGCCATCACGGAGGTATGCCCGGCGGTGACCGAAGCCACCTTCGGTGTACGGATCGTGCCGCGCGTGGTCTCGATACCTGTCACTTCCCCGGCCTCCGTCAGGATCCCCGTGACCTCGGTCTGCTGCAGGATATCGACGCCCAGGGCATCGGCGGCGCGGGCATAGCCCCAGACGACACCATCGTGGCGATTGACGCCGCCAGACCGCTGCAGGGTGCCGCCCAGCACGGGGTATCGGATATGGCCGGATATATTGATCGACGGGCAGAAGTTCTTCACTTCCTTCGCGTCGAGCCATTCGGAATCGACACCATTCAGCCGATTGGCCTCGACGCGCCGCTTCAACTGCCGCATCTCGCCCTCGTCATGGGCCAGGTTCAGCACCCCGCGATGGCTCATCATGATGTTGAAATTGAGTTCCTGCCCCAGTCCCTTCCAGAGGTCCAGCGCGTGGTTGTAGATCGCCGCACTCTCGTCGAAGAGGTAGTTGGAGCGGATGATGGTCGTATTGCGACCGGAGTTGCCGCCGCCGATCCAGCCTTTCTCGACCACGGCGATATTGGTCATGCCGTGCAGCTTGGCCAGGTAGTAGGCCGTCGCCAGCCCATGTCCACCGCCGCCGATGATCACTGCATCATAGCTCGGCTTCGGCTCCGGCTTGCGCCAGACACGATCCCAGCCCCGGTGACCACCCAGGCCCTGCCGGATCAGTTCAAGTGCCGAGTATCGTTTCATGTCCCGAGCATCCCCCTTCAGGCGGGTTACGCCGACCCTTCCCGACCCGCACAGGCAAAGGGTCAAGGTCAGACTGCCATCTTCGCTGTGATGGCAGTGGTGTCGAAACGGGGATCAGCCCCCCGCGACACAGGGTGTATCAAGCGCGACACAGCATGAGGGTCAAGCGGATGCTGCACAATGACATTTGCGCCGGATTCCATGTCGCAAACAGATCGCCTGGCGCACGCCATGGATTGACGATCCGGGAAGTTTGTGCCGCTGTAACCGTTCTGACTTCTGACGTGCATTGATCACGTCGTTATCCGACAGGGGGGCTGTCGGATTCTTGATCGGAGGATGACCATGGCTGACCAGGGTTTCGAAGCGCTGAAGCCGCATCGCATCCTTTTCTTCCTTGTGCCCCAGTTCTCCATGATCGCCTTCTCTTCTGCTGTCGAGCCGCTGCGCCTGGCAAACCGCACCCTGGGTCGCAAGGCCTATGACTGGATCGTTGCCTCCACGGACGGGCAGCCGGTCGCCGCATCAAACGGCCTCACCGTCGGTGTCGACATGTCGCTCGACCAGGTGCGCCAGCGGTCGCTGGACGACATCAAGCCGGAACTGATCCTTGTCAGTTCCGGCCTGCAGGTGGAAGCCTTCCGCAATCCGCAATTCGACGGCTGGATCAGGGCGATGCATCGCCACGGCACCGGTGTCGGAGGCCTGTGCACGGGCGCCTGGCTGCTGGCCCATGCCGGACTGCTTGACGGGCGGCGCTGTTCCATTCACTGGGAGACCCTGCCGGCCTTCGCCGAGAAATACCCCACCGCCGAGGTACATGCCGACCTTTGCGAGATCGACAACGGGATCTACACCTGCGCTGGCGGTACCGCCGCACTGGACATGATGCTGCATGTGATCGAAGGCCATTACGGGCAGCAGGTCGTCACGCAGGTCTGCGAGATGTGCATGATCGACCGCATCCGCAATCCGCGGGACCGGCAGCGCCTGCCGCTGCAGGCACGTCTGGGCCTGCATCACGCCAAGCTGCTGCTGATCATCGAACTGATGGAAGCCAACGTCGCGGAGCCGCTGTCACTGGCCGAGCTGTCGGAATATGTCGGCCTGTCGCGCCGTCAGGTCGAGCGGCTGTTCCGCCGTCACCTGGGCCGTTCGCCCGCGCGCTACTATCTGGAGATCCGTATCGACCGCGCCCGGCACCTGCTGTTGCAGTCGAACATGCCCATTGTCGATGTTGCCATTGCCTGCGGTTTCGTTTCCGCCTCGCATTTCTCCAAGTGCTATCGCGAGATGTACGGACGCAGCCCGCAGATGGAGCGCCTGCAGGCCGCCGCTTTCGTCTGAACCGTCGAGATTGATCGTGAGGAATGCCGCCGTGATCAGCGGTGGCATGTTACCTCATCAAGCCTTATGATCCCTCAATGTCGGAACATCAGGAAACCGCGCCGCCGCCGGGCAAGGACCGCAGACGCTTCGTTCGTACCCGCGTGGGGATGCCGGTGATGATTGACCTGGGCGATGCATCGACCTCCGCCCATACGGCGATCAACGTCTCTGCCGGTGGTCTGCTCGCCAGTCCGGCGGTCGAAGCCCCGGAGGACGCCCTTTGCGTGGTACGCGTCGACGGTTTCGAACCAGTCCTGGAGGCCCGTGTCGTCAATCACCGATCCAGTGGCACGGGACTGGCGTTCACCGATATCGGGACCGGTGAAGCACTCGCCCTGTGGATGGTCGAGCGGGCGATCCGTGGCGACTGACCCCTGACGACCGTCAGGACGACGCGAGGATCTTCCGCGCGCTGTCCGCATCGGCCGCGATCTGCGCCTTGAGTGAATCGAGGCCGTCGAACTTCTGCTCCGGCCTGATGAAGTCCAGGAACCGCACCCGGGCATGGCGACCATAGAGGTCACCCGCGAAATCCAGCACGTGTACTTCAAGCAGGACATCGGACTTGTCGAAGGTCGGACGTCGGCCAAGATTGGCGACGCCGCCATGCCAGACAGTCTTCCCGTCTTCCTCCCAGCCGATGCGGACGGCATAGACACCGAACTGCGGTTCGATGTAGCCGCCCAGCGCCACATTGGCTGTGGGAAATCCGATGGTCCGCCCGCGCTGGTCGCCCTTGATGATCCGCCCATGCACTTCCCAGTCATGCCCCAGCAGTGCCGAGGCACGGCGTGGCGCGCCTTGCCAGAGTGCGTCGCGGATACGGGTCGAGGAAAACACTTCCTCCCCCTCGCGTACCGGCTCCACAACCGTGACACCGAAACCGCGTTCCCGTCCCATGACCTGCAGATGCGCCACGTTCCCGGCCCGCTTGTGGCCGAACGCGAAGTCATAGCCAACAACGACATGCGCCACACCCAGTCGCCGGACCAGAACCTCGTCGATGAACGTGTTGGCGCTCATTTCGGCCATCGCCCGACCGAAGGGGGCAACGGCCATGACCTCGACCCCGGCATCACACAGGCTCATGGCCTTGGCGCGGAAATTGGTCAGGCGAAAGGCGGGGGCCCTGGCCGCGAAATACTCCCGGGGATGCGGCTCGAACGTCAGGACACCGGCGGGACAACCCAGCGTCGCGGCGATCTGCTGCGCCCGGGAAATGAGCACGCGATGCCCACGGTGCACGCCATCGAAATTGCCGATCGCCACAGCAGCACCGCGGCTCTCCGCCGGAGCAACACCGCTCAGTCTGGCGATACGCATGTCGCCGGTCACTTGCCCCGACGAGCCGGCATGATCCAGGCATCGCCGACAACGACTTTCCTGTCGCCTGCCATGCACACGCAATTGAAATGCACCCGTCCCTTGTCGGTCATGACCTCATCGACCTCTGCCGTCGCGGTCACGACATCGCCGATACGGACCGGCGCCGTGAACTTCACGTTCTGGGACATGTAGATGCAGCCCGGTCCGGGGAAGATGGTGCCGAAGATGGTCGACAGGAAACTGGCCGACAGCATGCCGTGGGCGATGCGGCCCTTGAACATCGTCGTCTTCGCGTAATCCTCGTCCAGGTGCAGCGGATTGTCGTCACCGGATGCGTCGGCAAAGGCCTGGATCAGGTCTTCCGTCACTTCGGCGGTGTAGCTGCCGACCATCCCGACCTCGATGTCATCCAGAGACCAGGTCTTGCCCTTTTCGGTGATGGTCCCCGTTGCCGTACTCATCCTTGCCGCTCCTCCGGAATGCGCTGCTGCCGCCATGGCCCTGACGGTTATAGAGCACAATCACTTCCACCCCGCCAAGGCCCGAAGGTCGCATGTTGCACCTGCACTGGTTTGGCTACACTGGCGCCATGACAGACATTCACGCACGCGTACTGATCGTTGGGGGCGGCCTGGTGGGACTGAGCCTTGCCGCCGCGCTGGGCCGCGCCGGGATCACGACGCTGATCGTCGACCGTGAATCGCCTGCGGAACTCGTGGCCCCCCCTTTCGATGGCAGGGCCTCGGCCATCGCTGCCGCAAGCTGGCGAATGCTGGATCGTCTTGGCATCGCGGCCCGGATCGACGACGTGCAACCGATCAACGAAATCCGGGTCTCCGACGGCAATGCACCGCTGTTCCTGCACTACGACCACCGGGACGTGGGCGATGAGCCCCTCGGCCAGATGGTGGAGAACCGTTTTACCCGTCTGGCCTTGTTCCAGACCATCGCGGAACTGGAGAGCGTCACGCTGAAGGCGCCGGTCACCGTGGGTCGGATGAAGCGTTCGCCCGCCGGTGTCGAGGCCGTATTGAGTGACGGTGACATTGTCCGCGCGGAACTCTGTGTCGGTGCGGACGGGCGCATGTCGCGCCTGCGCCAGGACGCCGGGATCGAGACCCTGCAATGGCGCTATCCGCAGGACGGTATCGTCTGCACGATCGCCCATGCGGAGAGCCATCACGGCATCGCGCATGAGCGTTTCCTGCCCGCCGGTCCTTTCGCGATCCTGCCACTGACCGCGAACCGCGCGTCACTGGTCTGGACCGAACGGAGCGATCTGGCGCCCGCGTTCATGGACCTTCCCGAAGCAGAGTTCACAGCGGAGATCCAGCGGCGTGTGGGGGGTTTCCTGGGTCCCGTGCACGTCGTCGGTGACCGCTTCCGCTATCCGCTGAGCCTTGTTCTGGCCCATGCCTTCCGTGCCGACCGCCTGGCTCTGGTCGGAGACGCGGCACATGGCATCCACCCGATTGCCGGTCAGGGGTTCAATCTGGGACTGCGTGACGTGGCGGCGCTTGGCGAATGTCTGACGGAGGCAGCGCAGCTTGGCCTCGACCTCGGCGATGCCACGGTGCTGGCGCAATACGAGCGGTGGCGCAGGACGGATTCGGTGGCACTGACCGCAGTCACGGATATCCTGAACCGGCTGTTCTCCAACGATCTGCCGCCGGTCAGGCTGGCGCGCGACCTGGGACTTGCGGCCGTGCACCGATCCGGCCCGCTGCGGCGCTTCTTCATGCGCCATGCCATGGGTGATGTCGGTGACATTCCCGCACTGTTGAGAGCCTGAAGCGATGTATGAATATATCGACAGTTACTGTGAACGCGTCGCCCCCGGGCTGCTGGGCGAACCGCTGAACGCCATCACCAACCTGGCCTTCATGATCGCCGCGATCTGGCTCTGGCGGATTGCCCGGCGCCATGGCCGCGACCGGTCCTGGATGCTGCGCACACTGGTCATCCTGCTGTTCGCGACGGGTGTCTTCAGTCTGGTCTTCCATACCTTCGCCAACGTCATCGGCGTCATTCTGGACTCACTGGCGCTGACCCTTTGCCTGCTGGCCGCCATCCTGTTCAGCGCCCGCGTCTGGTTGCATCAGGGTTGGTGGCAGGCCGCGCTCTGGCCCATCGGGATGATTGTCGGCGCCTTCGTGCTGGGCAGCGTCGTGCCTGTGGATGGGGCGGCCTACCTCGGACCTTTCGTGACCGGCCTGCTGATGGCGGGAATGCTGATCACGCGCGGACACCCCGCCGGGCGCGATGTGGCCATCGGAATCGCCTGTTTCATTCCGTCTTTCCTGTTCCGGTCGGTTGATGCTTCGGTCTGCGAGGCCTTTCCCAGCGGTACACACTTCATGTGGCACATGCTGAACGCCTGCGTTCTGGGATTTGCCATCCTGCCCTTTGCCCGGCTTGACCCGCGGCGACTGCCGCCGCGCTGATTGCCGCTGCTGGCAGGACAGACTAGAACTGTCCCAGCAACAGGTTGCGGGAGGACAGGGATGAAACTCATCAACCCACCGGAGTGGAAACGGCCGAAGGGATATTCCAACGGAGTTGTCGCGCGCGGCTCCATGGTGTTCGTCGCGGGCCAGATCGGCTGGACGGGTGAGGAGGTCTTCGAGACCGATGATTTCACCGGCCAGGCACGCCAGGCATTCGCCAATACCTTGCGTGTCCTGCAGGAAGCCGGGGCGGGACCGGAGCACATGGTCCGCATGACCTGGTACATCACCAGCAAGCGTGAATACCTGGACGCGGCCAGGGAAGTCGGTCAGGCATTCCGTGACTGCTTCGGCAAGAACTTCCCCGCGATGGCGGTAATGGAAGTCACCGCGCTGATGGAAGACCGCGCCAAGATCGAGATCGAGACCACCGCAGTGATCCCGGACTGATCACCGCAACGAGCAGGAGCCTGATGGCATGAACGCACCAACGAAGACGAAGGCCGCATTCAACTGGGAAGATCCGTTCGACATGGACAACCAGTTGACGGAGGAGGAACGCATGGTCCGCGACACCGCGCGCGACTATGCCCAGGACAAGCTGATGCCCCGCGTGATCGAGGCGTTCCGGGAGGAGAAGACCGACCGCAACATCTTCCGCGAGATGGGAGAGCTTGGCCTGCTGGGTCCGACCATCGACGGCTATGGCTGCGCCGGTGTAAACTACACCACCTATGGCCTGATCGCCCGGGAAGTCGAACGGATCGACAGCGGCTATCGCTCCATGATGAGTGTCCAGTCGTCGCTGGTCATGCACCCGATCTACGCCTATGGCGACGAGGCACAGCGGGAGAAGTATCTGCCCAAGCTGGCCTCCGGTGAATGGGTCGGCTGCTTCGGTCTGACCGAACCGGACCACGGTTCCGATCCGGGCGGCATGAAGACCCGCGCGAAATCCGTCGATGGCGGCTATCGCGTCAGCGGCGCGAAGATGTGGATTTCCAATGCCCCCATCGCCGATGTCTTCGTGGTCTGGGCCAAGACCGACGACGACAAGATCCGCGGCTTCGTGCTGGAGAAGGGCATGGAGGGCCTGTCGGCCCCGAAGATCGAGGGCAAGCTGTCGCTGCGTGCCTCCATCACCGGTGAGATCGTCATGGACAACGTGTTTGTCCCGGCAGAGAACCTGCTGCCCAACATCAGCGGCCTTGGCGGCCCCTTCGGCTGCCTGAACAATGCCCGCTTCGGCATCGCCTGGGGCGCGCTGGGTGCCGCCGAGTTCTGCTGGCACGCGGCACGCAGCTACACCATGGACCGCAAGCAGTTCGGCCGTCCGCTGGCACAGAACCAGCTGATCCAGAAGAAACTGGCCGACATGCAGACGGAGATCGCCATCGGCCTGCAGGGCTGCCTGGCGGTGGGCCGGATGAAGGACGCCGGGGCCTGCCCGCCGGAATCCATCTCCATCATCAAGCGCAATTCCTGCGGCAAGGCTCTCGACATCGCCCGCACCGCCCGCGACATGCACGGCGGCAACGGCATTCACGAGGAATATCACGTGATGCGCCACCTGATGAACCTGGAGACCGTGAACACCTACGAAGGCACCCACGACGTCCACGCCCTGATCCTGGGCCGCGCCCAGACCGGCCTGCAGGCGTTCTTCTGAGGCCGTGCCGCTCGGACTGCACCTGCCTCTTCACCTTCGACCGCCCAGCGGTCGGTGGAAGGGCAAGGCCACGGGCCATTGCGCTGCGGATCACTCATCAGTCGGCTTCGCCGATCCACCCGGACAGGACATGCCACCATGACCAGCACACCGAAACGTACACCCCGACAGGTAATGCAAACCTATCTGGAAGAAGTCGTGGTCAATGGCCGCCTGGAGCTGATCGAGGAACTGGCGCAACCGGACATGGTCGATCAGGCCAACCAGGCCTTCAATGGCCCGCCCGGCCGGGACGGGCTGGTCGCCCACGCCAAGGGCTTCCGGCGCAATATCACGGACGTGTCGGTCACCATCGACCAGATTGTGGCGGATGAGGATGAGGTAATGGCGCAATGGTCCTTCACCGGTACGCTGGTGGGCCCATGGTTGGGCCGCACACCGACCGGCGACGCAATCTCCTGCACCGCCTTCAGCTTCTTCCGGCTGAGAGACGGCCTGATCGACCACTACCGCGTCTGGCTGCACGCCAATCTGGACGTACCGGTGGTGTTCGATTCCGCGCACCCGGAATCGCTGCTCTCAGCCGATTGAGCGCAACGGCAGGTCCCGAGCGTCAGGCGCGTGAGCGCAGCAGCGCGGCCCCCTGTCCCAATGCCTGAAGCTTGGCGGCTGCGACGGGGCGTGACAGGGGCGCCAGACCACAATTGGTGCAGCATTGCAGCCGTTCCGCGTCGGCGTACTTCATGGCCTCGCCCAGGGTTGCTGCAACCTGTTCCGGTGTCTCGATCTCGTTGGTGGCGACATTGATGGCACCGACCAGGATCTGCTTGTCTGACAGCAGTCCGATCAGCGAAATCGGCACCTTCGACCCGGCGCACTCCAGAGAAACCTGCTGGATCTTCGAGGCATTCAGGGCCGGGAAGGTCTGTTCATATTGCCGCCACTGGCTGCCCAGCGTTTCCTTCCAGGTATTGTTCGCCTCGATGCCATAGCCGTAACAGATGTGGACCGCCGTCTGGCACTTCAGCCCCTCCGCAGCGCGCTCCAGCGCCGCCACGCCCCACTCCTGAACATCTTCCATGAAGACGTTGAAAGCCGGTTCATCGAACTGGATGACGTCTGCCCCCAGCGCCTCCAGCTCACGGGCTTCCTGATTGAGGATCTCGGCAAACGCCATCGCCATGTCGGCGCGGCGGCCATAGTGATCATCGGCAATCGTGTCGCAGATCGTCATCGGTCCGGGCAGGGTGAATTTCAGCTTCCGCTCAGTATGGGCGCGGGCAAACCGCACGTCTTCGCTATGGACAGGCCCCTTGCGCGTCACCGGACCGGTAACGGTCGGCACATCAACGACATAGCGGTTGTCGCGGATGCCCATCTTGGTCTTCTTTTCCCAGTCGATGCCCTGGATATGCTCCAGGAATCCATGCACGAAATGGATACGGAACTGCTCCCCCTCTGAGACGATATCGATACCGGCGTCTTCCTGGGTCTTCAGCCAGATCAGGGCAGCGTCCTGCTGCGCCGCCCGCCGTTCCGCGCCATCAGCCCGCCAGGACGCCCACAGCTTTTCCGGCTCGGCCAGCCATGCCGGTTTCGGCAGGCTGCCGGCGACGGTGGTCGGAAACAGATCCTCGCGTGCCATGTCTCATCTCCCTGTGCGTCTTCCTGACTGCTCGCCGCATCATAGGCCAAGTGACGGACACAGAAAGTCCCGCGTATCGGATCGGGTCACGCCCGTGAAACGCCTCCGGGCAGAGGGTCAGTCCTTCAGCAATTGCCTGCTGATCACCACGCGCATGATCTCGTTGGTGCCTTCCAGGATCTGGTGGACGCGGCAGTCGCGCATGTAGCGTTCGATCGGGTGGTCGCGCAGGTAGCCGTAGCCGCCATGCAGTTGCAGCGCATCGTTGCAGACGTTGAAACCCGTGTCGGTGGCGAAGCGCTTGGCCATGGCGCAGGCGACGGTCTTGTCGGCCGCACCGGCGTCGAGCTTGGCCGCCGCGCCGTGGATCATCATCCGTGCCGCCTCCAGTTCCGTCGCCATGTCGGCCAGCTTGAACTGGGTGTTCTGGAACCCGGCGATGGCCTGGCCGAACTGCTTGCGGTCCTTGACGTAGGTGATGGTCCGCTCCAGCGACGCGCGCGCCGCACCGATGGAACAGGCACCGATATTGATGCGTCCGCCGTCCAGACCGGCCATGGCAATGCTGAAGCCCTGCCCCTCGTCACCGATGCGGTTCGAAACCGGCACGCGGCAATCGTCGAACATGACCATCGCTGTGGGTTGGGAGTTCCAGCCCATCTTGCGCTCCTGCGCGCCGAAGCTGAGGCCGGGCGTGTCCTTCTCGACCGCGATGCAGGTGACGCCCTTCGGCCCTGCCTCGCCGGTTCGCACCATGACCACATAGACGTCGGAGCGTCCGCCGCCGGAGATGAAGGCCTTGGCGCCGTTCAGCACATAGTGGTCGCCGTCGCGCACCGCCTTCGTCTTCAGGCTGGCGGCGTCGGAGCCTGCCCCCGCCTCCGTCAGGCAATAGCTGGCGAACCACTCCATCGAACAGAGCCTTGGCAGGAACTTCGCCCGCACCGCGTCATCGCCGAACCGGTCGATCATCCAGCTCGCCATGTTGTGGATGGAGATATAGGCGGCGGTGGAGGTGCAGCCGGCCGCCAGTTCCTCGAAGATCACCGCAGCATCGACGCGGGTCAGGCCCGATCCACCGTGCGCGGGGTCGACATAGATGCCGGCAAAGCCGAGTTCGGCGGCCTGGCGCAGCGTGTCCTCGGGGAAGATCTTCTCCTCGTCCCACTGCGCGGCATGGGGTTCCATTTCCGCCTGCGCGAAGCTGCGCGCAGCGTCCTGAAACGCGATCTGGTCCTCGGTCAACCCGGTCATCTTTACCTCCCCCGTCGATGCGCCTTGCCCGAAGGCCACCGCACCGGAGATACTGGACACTGCAAACCGGGTCAACGCAACGGGGTGGGAACGAACCAATGGCAGACAGCGCACGCTTTACCGACATGGCGGACGGCACCGCCGAGGACTGGAAGATCATCGGCAGCCACTACAAGCCGTTCAGCGCCGGGCTGCCGGATCGTCTGCTGGCGCATCTGGAACTGCTGGGCGGTGACTACGGCGGCTTTCAGGTGGACCGGCTGGAGCACAGCCTGCAGACGGCAACCCGCGCCCACAAGGCGGGCGAAGACGAGGAATATGTCGTCGCCGCGCTGCTGCACGACATCGGCGACCTGCTGTGTTCCTACAATCACGCCGACATGGCCGCGACGGTGCTGAAACCATTCGTTTCAGAGTCCAATCACTGGATGGTGGCACAGCATGGCATCTTCCAGGGCTATTACTTCTTCCAGCATCTCGGCCTGGATCGCGACATGCGTGAACAGTTCCGGGGCCATGCGGATTTCGAGAAGACCGCAATCTTCTGCGAACGCTATGACGCACCCGCCTTTGACCCGGCCTACGAGTCAATGAAGCTGGATGATTTCCGGCCGATGGTGCATCGCGTGTTCGAGAAGCCGAAGAGTTCGATCTACATGGCGGATGCGGCGCAGGGAATGAACCTGGGTATCGAAGCCTAGATCGCTCGTTCCATCAGATGATGGATCCGCACCGGCCCGATCCTCCAATCAAACGGTGGAACGATCCGGGTCAACCCACCCGCAGTCGCATGTTCTCGCGCGCGACCGTGTTGCCGATCCATTCGTAGCGCGCCTCTTCCTCAAGCCGTTCCATGTAGATGTCCTCATGGTCCGGGTCGTGGTGGAAGATGACGTGCTGGCGGACGTTCGCGGCCTGGCAGAGGCGCATGCCCTCCTGCCAGGTTGAATGGCCCCAGCCGACCTTCGACGCGAATTCCTTGTCGTTGTAGGTGCAGTCATAGACGACGATGTCCGCCCCTTCGATCAGGGCCAGGATGCGCTCATCCGGCTTGCCCGGCACATGCTCGGTATCGGTGACGTAGCAGAAGGCATGGCCGTTGTGGTCAACGCGGTATCCAGTGGCACCGTCCGGGTGGTTCAGCGGCGTCGTCGTGACACGGACGTCGGGTCCGAGGTTCAGGACATCGCCAGCAGTGAAATCCTCGAAGCTCAGCTGAGCCTGCATGATGTCGATCGGCACGGGGAAGGTCGGCTGGTTCATCTGCGACGCCAGCACCTCTCGGATACCGCCTGTCTCCGGCGCCAGATGCCCGGCCATGATGGTGAAGTGATTTTCCTTCTTGAAGGCAGGCGAGAAGAAGGGAAAGCCGTTGATGTGGTCCCAATGGGTGTGGGACAGCAACAGATGGGCGTTGTGCACATTCTTCTTCGTCAGCCAGTGTCCCAGATTGCGGATGCCGGTACCGGCATCGAAGATCAGGCGCTGGCCGGCGCATGAAACCTCGATGCAGCTGGTATTGCCGCCGAATGACACATAGCGCGGACCGGGCGTGGCAATGCTGCCCCGGACGCCCCAGAATTTGACCTTGAAACTCACTTTTTGGTCCTCGCCTGCATGGTTCCAGTTCGTGCACCGAGTTGCGTTCTGCACCGGCACCTGTGACACCGCTCACAGGACCTGATCGCAACTGTGGTCATTTCGTGACAAATAGACCGTGATCCTGCTCACACATTCTTGAGGAAGCAAGATCCGCACCATTTGCGGGTGATTGTCGGCGATGGCTATTCACCCATCGGCTGCAGGCAACTGCATCTCCACCAGCTTGACCCAATAGGCGGCGCCGACCGGTAATGTCTCGTCATTGAAATCGTAGTTCGGGTTGTGAACCTCGCAGCCACCGCCCTCGCCCTCACCATTGCCGACGAACATGTAGCATCCGGGACGCTCCCGCAACATCCAGCCGAAGTCTTCCGCGCCCATGACGGGAACCAGCTTGTCGTTGACGTTCTCCGCGCCGACGACCTCATGCGCCGCGGCGACGGCATGGCCCGTCTCCTCCGGCGTGTTCACGGTGGGCGCATAGCGGCGGTCATAGGTGAACTCGGCCTGCATGCCGAAGGCCTGCGCGATACCGTCAGCGACTTCGCGCATCCGTTTCTCGATCATGTCCTGCACACCTTCGTTGAAGGTGCGGGTCGTGCCACGGACCACGGCCGTTTCCGGAATGACATTGCCGGTGAAGCCGGCAGTGATCTCGCAGGCACTGATCACGGCTGCCTTCATCCGATCCGTATCGCGACTGACAAGCGTCTGCCAGGCGGTGATGACGTGGGCCGCCGCAACAATCGGATCCTTCGCCAGATGCGGAAAGGCCCCATGGCCGCCCCGACCGGTCAGTTTCAGTTCGAAGAAGTCCGCCGATGCCATCATCGGCCCGGTGCAGACCGCGAAGCTGCCAACCGGCAGGCCCGGCCAATTGTGCATCCCGTAGACCGCTTCAACCGGGAACTTCTCGAACAGGCCTTCCTGCACCATCACCCGACCACCGGCCAGGTTCTCCTCCGCCGGTTGGAAGATGAACTGCACGGTGCCGTCAAAGTTCGGATTCTCGGCGAGATAGCGCGCGGCACCAAGCAGCATGGTCGTGTGCCCGTCATGGCCACAGGCATGCATTTTTCCGTCGTGAACACTCTTGTAGTCAAAGCCGTTCAATTCGGTCAGGTCCAGTGCGTCCATGTCGGCACGCAGGCCGATGGCCCGGTTTCCGGTTCCCGCCTTCAGGGTACCGACGACACCGGTGGTGGCCAGGCCGCGGTGGACTTCCAGGCCCCAGGATTCGAGCAACCCGGCGACCTTGTCGGCTGTCCTGTGCTCCTCGAACGCTGTCTCCGGATGCTTGTGAATGTCACGCCGCCAGTCGGTCATGTCCGCCTGAAGCTGCCTGCGCACATCGTCGATCAGTCCCATCGCCCGCTCCCCTGTCGTGTTGGCCCTGTTCCGGCAGTCTAGCGCTGTCTCCGGTCAGGTCGAGTACCCACACCGGATTCTTCGCGCGCGCACAACTCAGTTCGTTTCAGCCACCTATTCTTTTCAGGTTGCAACAGTGAAAGGAATTTCTACTCATGAAACATTCAGGTGGCGACCGTTTCCAGTCAGAGACGCTCCAGCGCTTCTCCCGTGCCGCAGCGCGACGCCAGAGCTGGGACCAGTTGCTTGACGACGCCTATGCCTTTGCCCTGCCGAACCATGCGGCCCGGCGCGGCGGCACGGTGGGCCAGCGAAAGGACCGGGAAGTCTTCGACAATACCGCCGTGCAGGCCCTGCATTGGCGGAAGGCACGCCTGCACGGCCAGCTCTTTCCGCCTTTCAAGTCCTGGATGGACTTCGAAGCCCCGGATTCGCTGATGCATGATGCCAAAGCCCGGCAGGCTTTCGACCTCTATGCGGCGGAAGTGCGCGAGAAGTTTCACGGCGCCATCGAAGCCTCCAACTTCCACATCGAGATTGATCCGGCCCTTGGTGATGCGCTGATCTCCACCGGGGCGCTGATGGTTCACGCCGGTTCGCTGAACCGCCCGCTGCGTTTCGAGGCCGTCCCCGCCCAGGAGCTGACACCGGAAGAAGGCCGGGATGGCATGCTGGCCACGGTCTTCCGCCAGATGTCCTTGCCGGCCCGCCGCATTCGCACCCGCTGGCCCGATGCCGAACTGCCGGTCGAACTGGCCGGGATCGCGGAGAAGCAGCCCGATACGGAGATCGAGGTGATCGAGGCCATTCTGGCCGATGACCCCGGTGCGCCTGCGGTCTATGAGGTCTGGTGTGTGGCCCAGCCCGGTGCAACAGGTGAGAACCTGTTGCTGCAGCGTCCATTCTCAGCATCCCCCGTAATTGCCTTTCGCACGGACAAGGCACCCGGCGAATGGATGGGTCGGGGACCGGTGCTGAATGCACTGGCGGATATCAAGACAGCCAACAAGGTTGTCGAACTGATCCTGAAGAACGCTTCCATTGCCGTGACAGGCATCTGGCAGGCGGAGGACGACGGCGTCCTGAACCCCGCCAACATCCAGCTCGTGCCGGGTGCCATCATTCCGAAGGCGGTGGGATCACAGGGCCTGACGCCGCTGGATGCGCCGGGGCGCTTCGACGTCAGCCAGATTGTGCTGGAGAACCTGCAGCGCAGTATCCGCGACGCAATCATGGGGCCGGGACTGCCGCCCGCGAATGCCGGTGGACGCACGGCATTCGAGATCGATGTCCGCCAGCAGGAGTTCGAGGCTGTGGAACTGCCCATGTCGCTGCGCCTGCTGACGGAACTCGACTTTCCGCTGGCCAACCGTGTGCTTTCCATCCTCACCAGCCCGGCCATGGTGGGATCGCCCTATTACGTGCCGCCGTTCGAAGTGGATGGCGAACGGGTCAGGCCGAAACCCACCTCGCCCCTGGTCCGGCTGCAGGAGATCGCCGATGCCACCGCCGCACAGGGGGCCTACATGCAGGCGGCAACGGCCTTTCCCGATCTTCTCGACCAGGTCATCGACCGTGCCGGCTATCTGCGCGACTTCCTGAAGCGCAATGGCTTCCCGTCCGAGTTCCTGACACAAGCCGAAACGCCGGACCTTGCGTCCGTTGCCGCCGCCCTCGCACCGCTCGGCCTTTCGGCAGCGGCACCTGGGGCGGAATCCGGGCAGATGAATGATTCGGCACCCCTGCTGGCACCGGAAGCCATGCCCGTGTCATGATCCGATGGCAGGGTCGGGTGACCAGGATCTGACCCGACCCTGCCAGACCGGAGGCTGCACATGTTTCGCCGGATCGCATTCTGCCTGACGTTCGGCGCCCTTCTCGCCGGGGCGCTGCCCGCTGTCGCGGAACCGGAAGTCAGGTTTGCCGCGCTGGGCGACACGCCTTACCTGATGCCCCGCGATGATGCGCTGTTCGCGCGCCTGATCGAACGCATCAACGAACAGCGCCCCGCCTTCTCGATCCATGTCGGGGATATCAAGGCGGGATCCACCCCCTGCACCGACGCGGCCTTCCTGAACGTGCGGGATCACTTCACCCGCTTCGAAGCCCCGCTTTTCTATACCCCCGGTGACAATGAATGGACCGACTGCCATCGCGCGAAGGCGGGCGAGTATGACCCGCACGAACGCCTGCAACGGATACGGGAGATATTCTTCTCGGAACCGGTGAGTTTCGGGCGCAACCGCCGCAGCTACCTCAGCCAGTCGGACGCCCGCCATGAACCCGCAATGGTGGAGAATGCGCTCTGGACCGAGGGCCATGTCATCTTCGCCACGGCGCATGTTGTCGGTTCGAGCAACGGCAGGAAACGCAAGGTCGGTCCGAAGAAACTGTTCGACGCCAGGGATGACGCAAACATCAGATGGCTGGATCACGCCTTCGCCCGCGCCATCAGGGAAAAGGCGCCCGCCCTTGTCGTTGCCATTCACGCGAACCCGGAGTTCGTGCCGGGTGACAAGGGAGATCGCGGTTTCGTCCGGACACTGGACGCGCTGACCAGGGGCGCACAGGCCTATGGCGGACCGGTGCTGCTGATCCACGGTGACACGCACCACTACCGCACGGATCGGCCATTGCGGGACCGGAACGACAACCGCGTCGACAATGTCTGGCGGCTGGAAGTTCCCGGCGCACCGGACGTAGGCGCGGTCATGGTGACGATAGACCCGTCAGCCACGCCGCCCTTCGCCTGGCGACCGATGCTGGTGGAGGACGAAAGTCCGTCCGACCGCTGAGATCACGACCGATCAGTTGAGATCGGACTCCGGGTTCGCCCTGATCTTGTGAATGGTCAGATCTGCGCCGTTGAACTCTTCTTCCTCGCTCAACCGGATACCGGTCACCGCCTTCAGCACACCGTAGACGATGAAACCCGCAACCAGGGCATAGGCCGCGCCGATCAGACTGCCGACAAGCTGCGACATGAACGTGACGCCACCCAGACCACCGAGTGCCTCGGTCCCGAAGATACCGCATGCGATGCCACCCCAGAGGCCGCAGAGGCCATGCAGCGGCCAGACACCCAGAACATCATCGATCTTCCAGCGGTTGTGGCAGAGCTGGAACATGACAACGAACAGCGCGCCCGCAACACCGCCAACAGCGAATGACCCGATCGGATGCATCACGTTGGACCCGGCGCAGACCGCCACCAGTCCGGCAAGGGCACCGTTGTGGACAAAGCCCGGGTCATTGCGGCCTGCGATCAGGGCCGCGAGGATACCGCCGCCCATGGCGAGCAGGGAGTTCATGGCGACGAGGCCGTTGACCCCCTCCACGGACTGCGCGCTCATCACGTTGAAGCCGAACCAGCCGATGCAGAGCAACCACGATCCCAGTGCCAGAAAGGGGATGGACGACGGTGGGATACCAGCGGGCGAGCCATCCTTGCGATAGCGCCCCTTGCGCACACCCAGCAGGATCACGGCGGCCAGCGCAATCCAGCCACCGACCGCATGAACCACAATCGAGCCGGCGAAGTCATTGAACGGTGCGCCAAAGCTTTCCGTGATCCAGTCCTGGTAGCCGAACGAATTGCCCCAGACCATGCCCTCGTAGAGCGGATAGACCACACCGACGATTGCGGCGGTTGCCATGGCCTGCGGCCAGAACTTCGCGCGCTCCGCAATGCCGCCGGAAATGATCGCCGGGATCGCGGCGGCGAAGGTCAGCAGGAAGAAGAACTTGACCAGATCGAAGCCTGATTTCGAGAATACGGCGTTCTCCACATCACCCGTCAGCGCCGAAGCACTCATCAGGAAGTCGACCCCATAGGCCACCGAATAGCCGATGAAGAAATAGGCCACGGTCGAGATCGCGAAATCCACCAGGATCTTGACCAGCGCATTGACCTGGTTCTTGTGCCGCACGGTGCCGACCTCAAGGAACGCGAAACCCGAATGCATCGCGAACACCAGAATCGCGCCCATGAGCACGAAGAAGACATCCAACCCCGACTGGACAGACTCCATGACGGTTCCCTCCTCAAAAAAAGCGGTGCCTCTGCGGGCACCTGACAACCTGATCCTTGACCATCAAACTGCATGCCAATTAGGCAAATCATATTGCAACAATAATTTCAAATACTTATCGGTTGAAATGCTGCTTCACCGATCCACTGCCTACTTTGTCGCCAATATTTTGCGAACCAGATAGGCATTTGCGCAAAAAATAAGCCCGACAGCCGAGGCTGCCGGGCTTCAGTTCAACGCATTCTCCGAGGGAGAGGGGGAGAGTGCGCGGTTGCTCTGGTCAGAGCAGGTCGTGGTGCAATCAACCGAACTGCGAACCGCGACCGAACTCGGGATAGGCCTCCATGCCAAGCTCGGCACGGTCCAGACCCAGTTCCTCGTCTTCTTCGGATGCCCGGACACCAACGGTGACCTTCAGGATCATCCAGACAATGGCACTGGTGATGGAGACGAACAGGCCGATGGCAATGATGCCCACGATCTGGCCGCCGAAGCTGGCGTCGGAATTGGTGATCGGAACCGCCAGGGTGCCCCATATGCCGCAGACCAGATGGGCGGGAATGGCACCCACGACATCGTCGATCTTCAGCTTGTCGAGCAGCGGCACGGCGACCACGACCAGAACGCCACCGACGGCACCGATCAGCACGGCTGCACCGATGCTCGGCGCCAGAGGCTCCGCAGTGATGGACACCAGACCACCGATGGCACCGTTCAGGGCCATGGTCAGGTCGACCTTCTTGAACATCAGCTGACTTGCGATCATCGCCGCGACCACACCGGCGGCAGCAGCCACATTGGTGTTCACGAAGATGTTGGAGATGGCAATGGCATCAGCGGCAGAGCCCAGCGCGAGCTGCGAGCCGCCGTTGAAACCGAACCAGCCCAGCCACAGGATGAACACACCCAGCGTCGCCAGAGGCATGGACGAACCCGGCATCGGATTGACCTTGCCGTCAGCCGTGTACTTGCCCTTGCGCGCGCCGATGATCAGCGCACCCATCAGGGCAGCCCAGCCACCGGTCGAATGCACCAGCGTGGAACCGGCGAAATCGGAGAAGCCATACTCGGCATCCAGCCAACCCGCGCCCCACTCCCAGGAACCCTGGATCGGGTAGATGATGGCGGTCAGGACAGCGACGAAGATCAGGAACGGCCAGAGCTTCACGCGCTCCGCCACCGTACCGGAAACGATCGACGCGGCAGTCGCGACGAAGACCATCTGGAAGAACCAATCGGATGACGCGGAATAGCCGCCACTGAAGTCGGCAACCTCGGCCAGCGCGGCACTGTCATCGGCGGCCCAGAACAGCGAGAAGCTGCCGATGTAGCCACCTTCGTCGATGCCGTACATCAGGTCATAGCCGATCAGCCAGAACATCAGGCCGGCGATGGAGTAGAGCGCGATGTTCTTCACGCAGATGGTGGCAACGTTCTTGGAACGCACCATGCCGCTTTCCAGCATCGCAAAGCCCGCCGCCATGAACATGACGAGGAAGCCGCAGATCAGGAACGACAGCGTATTGAAGACAAATGCCGACTCGCCGCTAACCTCGGCGAGAGCGGGCGAAGCCAGCAGGCCAAGCGGCAATGCCGCTCCAAGTCCGGCCAGCAGGGCTCGTTTTCCGGAATTCATGTGTGTGGTTCCCTCTTGCTCAAAGCGCATCCGCATCGGTTTCACCCGTGCGGATCCGCATTGCGTTCGCGACATCGATGACGAAGATCTTGCCGTCGCCGATCTGGCCGGTTCCTGCCGCCTGCCTGATCGCCTCGACGGCGCGTTCCGCCATGTCGGAATTGATGACTACTTCGATCTTCACCTTCGGCAGGAAACTCACGGCGTATTCCGCGCCACGATAGATTTCCGTATGCCCCTTCTGACGACCGTACCCCTTGACCTCAGTCGCGGTGAGCCCGTCGATACCGAGGGACGTCAATGCCTCCCGGACCTCGTCGAGCTTGAATGGCTTGATGACAGCCATGACGAGTTTCATGCGCCAACCTCTTCTGGACAGTTACTGGATGCCAACGGGCACCCCTCGATGCCCATGGGTTTCAAGCCCTGTGCCGGAATCGGAGATCGAATGAAGTTTATTTATTTTCAATAGGTTGGAGAATTCAGGCGACGAGGCCGCATGAATACAGGGCATAAATATGGCTAAATTATAGGCAATCAAAAACGAGGCTCAAAAATATGCCTATATTTTGATCACGCGAAGATCTAACGCAGGGTGACCTTCGTCAACTGTGTCTCGGCACAGTCCCGGTCGGCGCGGGAAACGATGCCCGAGACTTCGATCGCCGCGACGGCGTCGCCCTCGTCGACCATCGCCAGGGCAACACATTGACCGCGCCGAAACTGCAGCAGACTGCCCTGTCCTTCACTCAACTCCAGATCCGGCTGGCCCAACCATGCCACCAGATCATGGCGGCTTTCGCCGACGAAGGTCATGGCCAGGCGACGCGGAGTGCCGACATTGTCGGCAGACCGTGCTGCCCCTGCCGTACCGACCGTCGTGCCGCCAGTGGACACCACCGCAGCGGATGACCGGGGCGTCGCGTCCGATTGCAGTCCGATATCGGCGCAACCGGCAAGCAGACCAGCGGTCAGGACGGCAGAGAGAAGTTTCAGCACGCAGAAGTCACCCCGCTGCCTGACGGGACTGCACCAGTTGCGGCTCGATGGAGCGGATCTCGCCGTCCAGCCTGCCACCGGGCTCTATCTCGATCTCGGCATAGGAAATCTCGCCGCTGACCCGTCCGCCAGCCCGGATATGCAATCGTCCGCGCACCGTCAGCGTTCCCTCGAAACGGCCACTGATCTCCGCCGCCTGCACCTCGGCACTGCCCTTCAGGGTGCCGCTCTGCGACACCTCGAAAGCCTTGCAGTCGCTCAGCGCCGCCTCCGCGAAGCCATGAATGAGTACATGCTCGCAATTGCCGATCTCGCCCTTCATGCGGATCTCGCGGCCGACGACAAGTGTCTTGGGTTCGGCATTCACCTTGTCACGCTCCTGACTGACAGCTGTGAACGAACTCGGGGCCGGGCGGGTACTGACGGCACGATGGTCGGCGCGAAATCCGCCCCGGTTATCCTCCCGCTTCGGCAACCCGGTATCGGCCTTTTCCTCGCCGGACCCGTCCGGCGTCTCGTTACGGTTCTTGAACACAGCGATCCCTGTACTTCGGTCCCTGCATCAGCGGACAGACAGGCTGTCCTGCGCAGTGACGATTCGCCCCCGACGACCCAATTCCTTGTAAACATGCACCATCATTGCCGCAGCCGCTACAGGCACGAGCAGGTTGAGAAAAGGAATTGTGAGCGCGAACGCAATCAGCGCGCCTGCAAGAAAGGTCACGGTGCTGTTGCGACGACGGGTCGTGAACACCGCGCCCTCGTCCAGATGCCGGTAGCCCACCAGTTCGAAGTACTCCCGCCCGAGGAAGTAACCGTTCACGCCGTAGTAGAGCACCAGGTTCAGCGGCGGCAGGAACATGCCAATGAGATAGAGCGGCATCAGCAGGATATTGATGAAGACCACCAGCAGCGTGAACTGCAGCGTGCGGCGCATGGATGGCCAGAACGCCGGTTCCTTGCCCGGCGCATCCATGGGGTAGTGTCGCTTTTCCACCGCCAGCGCCGCCTCATCGAGAAAGATGGACGACAGTCCGGTGAAGACCGCCGGAAAGATTGCCCACATCAGGCCGATCACGCCGAGCATCACGCTGGCTTCCAGGAAACCACGCAGCCAGCTGACGACAAAGCCGGGAAGCCAGGAAACGTCAAAGTTCAGGAAGTAGTCGACGACCAGCCACGCAAGCCCGCCCGCGATCCCATAGGCGACGAGGGCCAGCAGCAACGTCCGCCAGAAGATGCGGCGCAATGCGCGGTCGGCCAGGATCTGGGTCAGCCCCTTCAGGCCACCGGAAATGATGGTTCCGATCATCAGTGCCTCACTATCGGATCAATCGGCAGACGGTCACGCAGCCCCGCGGCATCCTCGAAGTGACGTGCCATGCCAAGCAGCCTTGCCTCATCACGTGGTCCCGCCACAAGCTGAAGTCCGAGTGGCAACCCGTCGCCGGTGAAGCCGCAGGGAACGGAGATCGCAGGACAGGTTGTCAGACTGATGGCAAATGTCATCAGCAGCCAACTGACATAACTGTCGAACTTCTGCCCATCCAGCTCCTCCAGATACCGCACCTCGACAGGAAAAGGCGGCGTGTTCACGGTTGGCAGGACAATCAGGTCCACGTCATCGAACTGACGCACGAAGCGCTGGTACAGGTCGGCCCGTGCCCGCTCGGCCTGGCCGATCTCGTCTGCGGTGAGCGCCATTCCCTTCTCGATGTTCCAGACCACTTCCGGTTTCAGCTTCTCGCGGTGCCGGGCCAGCGTTTCGCCGTGGTCGCCGGCGAACTGCGCGGCCCGCAATGTCTGGAACATGGGCTCTGCGTCGGCGAATTCCATGTCCAGCGGCACGATCTCCGTGCCCATGTCCTGAAAAATCCTCAGCGCGGCCTGAACCCCTGCCCGAACATCTCCGTGCACCGGGGATGCCCCAAGGTCCATGGAGAAGGCAACGCGGCGCGGTGGCCTGACCGTACCGAGGGCGGACTGAAAGCCTTGCGCAGGTCGCGGCAGGGAAATCGGATCACGGTCATGGATGCCCCCCAGGGCATCGAGAAACAGCGCGATATCCCCGACCGTGCGTGCGATCGGTCCGTCAACCCAGTTCGGGTTGAACGGCAGGGCCACAGGCCCGCGCGGCACCCGTCCCGGGCTGGGGCGAAGCCCGACACAGCCACAGAAACTCGCGGGAATGCGCAACGAACCGCCCAGATCGCCACCATGGGCCAGCCATGCCTCGCCTGTCGTCACGGCCACAGCCGAGCCGCCTGACGAACCGCCGGGCGTGAGTGCGGTGTTCCACGGATTGCGCGTGATGCCGAAGACATCGTTGAAGGTCTGTGCCCCTGCGCCGAACTCGGGCGTGTTCGACTTGCCGATGATCGACGCGGCCCGGTCCTCCAACCGGGTAACCAGGATATCGCTGGATTGCGGCACGTGCCCCGCGAAGACGGAGGAACCGAAGGTGGTGCGGACACCCGCGACCTCCGTCAGGTCCTTGATGACGACCGGCAGCCCGAACAGATGCCCCGGATCATCGTCCACCGGACGCGGCAGCTTCAGCGCCCGTTCCCGCGCGCGGTCGAGGCAAAGTGTCGGCAGGGCATTGACGGCGGGCTCCACAGCGGCGATGCGCGCCGCTGCAGCGTCGATCAGTTCCAGCGGGGTGACATCGCCGTTCCGCAGGCGACTCACCGCCTCCACAGCAGTCCAGCGATGGTATTCGGTCATGATTCGATGAGTTTGCGTCAGCCCTTGAACCGTGTAAACCGGCCCAGAAGCAGACAGAACAATGATGAGCGGAGAACATCGGGATGACCGAACCGACCCTGGACGTGGTGGCACTGGGCAATGCTATCGTCGATGTCCTGAGCAATGCAGACGACGCCTTCCTGGCCGAGCGGGACCTGGCCAAGGGTGGCATGCAGTTGATCGACCAGGACCAGGCAACCACCCTTTACAGGGCGATGGGACCGGGGGTCGAGCATTCAGGCGGCTCCGCAGCCAATACGGCTGTGGGCGTCGCAGCACTTGGCGGTCGCTCCGCCTTCATAGGCCGGGTGCAGGACGACCAGCTCGGTGAAGTCTTCGCCCATGACATCCGCGCCGCTGGCGTCATCTACGCCCCCCCGACCGCAAAGCCCGGTCCGGCGACCGCGCGCTGCCTGATCCTGGTGACTCCCGATGCGCAGCGCACCATGAACACGTTCCTGGGTGCGAGTGCGGAGATCGGACCCGATGATGTGGATGCCGACCTGGTGGCCAGCGGACGCATCACATATCTCGAAGGATACCTCTGGGATCAGCCCCTGGCCAAACAGGCCATGCGCCGTGCCGCCAGTGTCGCCCGGGATGCGGGCCGTCAGGTGGCCATGAGCCTGTCCGACGCCTTCTGCGTTGATCGCCACAGGGCCGAGTTCCTGGAACTGGTGGAAGGGCCGCTGGACATTGTCTTCGCGAATGAAGCGGAGATCATGTCGCTCTATCAGACCGACAGCTTCGAAACCGCGCTTGATGCCGTCCGCGGCAAGGTCCAGTTGGCAGTACTGACCCGCAGCGAGAAGGGATGCGTCATCGTTGCCCCGGACGGGGTGCACGACGTTCCGGCCAGTCCCCCGACCGCACTTGTGGACACGACAGGTGCGGGAGACCTGTTCGCTGCGGGTTTCCTGCACGGCGTCACATCGGGGCGCGGTCTGGTCGATGCGGGCCGGATCGGCGCCGTGGCGGCTGCGGAGATCATCAGTCACTATGGTGCGCGACCGGAAGCGGATCTGAAACAGCTCGTGACCGGAATCTGACAGAAGCGCTGACCGGACAGTAGAACAGGCATGGAAACCATCGGCAGGATCAGACTGATTTCCGGGCTGATCCTGTTCGCGTTCGTCGCCACGCACCTGCTGAACCATGCCCTGGGCATCATCTCCCTGCCCGCCATGGAAATGGGGCGGGAGGTATTCCTGTTCCTCTGGCGCTCGACCATCGGCACGGTCGTCGTCATCGGTGCGACGGTGGCGCACATGCTGCTTGCCGTCGTCGCTGTCTATCGGCGGCGCATCTGGGAAGGCATCTCCATCGGCGAGATCGTGCAGATCGTCACCGGTTTCGCGCTGCCCCCGCTGCTGGCCCTGCATCTGCTGGCAAACCGTGGCCTGCATGAGGTCTATGGTCTGGACGACACCTATGCATGGGTCCTGATGGCCTTGTGGCATCTCGACCCCCTGCAGGGGCTGCAGCAGGCGATTGTTGCCATCTTGGCCTGGACGCATGGCTGCACCGGCATTCACCTCTGGCTGCGGCTGAAGAAATGGTATCAGCCCTGCATTCCGAGCCTCTACACCGCCGCCCTTCTGACCGTGATCCTGTCGCTGGTCGGTTTCGTCAATGGCGGGCAGGAAGTCGTGACCCTCTGGGATGACCCCGTCTGGCGCAGTGCCTACATGCTGAACACCCAACTGCCCGCGGATGCCGCCGCGTGGGTCTACGAGACCCGCGACATCGCCTGGAACGGGATGATTGGCGCGGTCGTGCTGATCGGTGCCGTGCGGGGCGTGCATCTGCTGGTGGAGCGCCAGCGCAAGCGCATCACCATCCGCTATCCGGAGGGTGAGAAGGCGACCGTGCTGCCCGGCGTCACGGTGCTGGAAACCAGCCGTCGTGCGGGTGTCTCCCACGCCAGCATCTGCGGCGGACGCGGGCGTTGCTCCACCTGTCGGGTGAAGGTGCTCGAGGGGCTCGAGAACTGCCCGGAGCCGGAGGAGATCGAGGCGCGCGTGCTGCGTCGCCTGTCCGCTGCCCCCGGTGTTCGGCTGGCCTGCCAGTTGCGCCCGACCGGCGACGTCAGGGTCTATCCGCTGCTGCCCGCGCCGGCCCCATCCCATGCGCCCTATACCAGTGGTGGCGGCGCCGCACGCGGGGCGGAGGAATGCATTGCCATCCTGTTTGCGGACATTCGCGGCTTCACCGAATTCTCTCGCCAGAAGCTGCCCTATGATGTGGTGTTCCTGATCAACCAGTACTTCCGCTACATGGGGGAGGCCGTGGAGAAGAACGGCGGCATCCTTGACAAGTTCATCGGCGATGGCGTCATGGCCCTGTTCGGCGTGGGCAGCACGCCGGAGGATGGCGCGCGGCAAGCCCTGTCCGCAGCCCGCGCCATGTCCGTGGCGCTGGAGGAGATGAACGAGACCCTGCGCGCCGAACTGGGCCAGCCACTGCGCATCGGTATCGGTATCGAGATCGGGGATGTCGTCGTCGGTGAGATGGGCTACCGCAATGTCATGTCCGTCACCGCCATCGGTGCCCCGGTGAATGTGGCGAGCCGGCTGGAGGATGCGAACAAGGAGCATGGCAGCCAGTTGATCTTCTCCGAAGCGGTTGCGACCGCTGCCGGGCTGGACATGGGCATCTCCCCTTCCCGCCCGGTCAGCATCCGGGGGAATGCACGTACCGTGCAGGCCCATGTACTCAACGATGCCCGCGCCCTGCCGCCGATACCTGGCCCGACAAGCAGCGATGGAAAGAAGAAATGAAAACTGATGCCACGTCGGATCGCGCCAGGCTGCGCGACCTCGCGACTTACCCCCATCGCGTGACCAGCACGGTCCGCTTCAGCGATACCGACAAGCTTGGACACGTGAACAACACCGTGCTGCCGCAGTTCATCGAGGTCGGACGGGTATCGCTGATCGAAACGCTGGAACCCGGATCAGACGCGATCCAGTACTGGGTGGTCGCCCGGCTGGAGGTCGACTACCTGCACGAGTTGCACTTTCCGTCCACTGTCGTGACCGGCACCCGGACGGTTGCCGTAGGCAATACATCATGGACTGTGGTCACGGGACTTTTTGTCGGCGAGACATGCGTGGCAACCGCGCGTACAGTTCTGGTCTACGCAAAGGACGGAAAGAGCATGTCGCCGCCTGCGGAATTCCGCGCTGCATTGCATCAGGATCTCGCCGCAGCGGTTGACACGGCAGGGGGCGGGGGCTAATAAGCGCCGCTCGCGTCCCGGGGAAGTTCCACGGGCGGCCCTGACGCGTCCAGATTATCGTTTGCCGGACCGGCGCCCTTCCAGGGACAGGCTGATCCGGTGTCACGCTTGAGAAGACCGGATACAAAGTCATGCACGCAGTCATCAAGACCGGCGGAAAACAGTATCGCGTTGCCGAGGGCGATGTGCTCGAGCTCGAGAAGCTCGAAGGCGCACCGGGCGACGCCATTTCATTCGACGAAGTCCTCGCCGTTGGCGATGGCGCAGACATGAAGATCGGTGCGCCGGTCGTCGATGGCGCGTCCGTCAAGGCGGAAGTCGTTGACCAGACCCGTGGTGACAAGATCATCATCTTCAAGAAGAAGCGTCGGCACAACTATCGCCGCCGCAACGGCCACCGCCAGTATCTGACGGTTGTCCGTGTGACGGGCATCGAAGCGGGCTGAGGCCCCCGGGCCACCAGCGGCCCGGCATTGAACCAGCGCAGCAGCGGAGACTTCCGGTATGGCACATAAGAAGGCAGGCGGCTCATCCCGCAACGGTCGCGACTCAGCCGGTCGTCGGCTTGGTGTGAAGAAGTACGGCGGGGAGCACGTGATCCCCGGCAACATCCTGCTGCGCCAGCGCGGCACAAAGTGGTATCCCGGCGAGAATGTCGGCATGGGCAAGGACCATACCCTGTTCGCAAAGGCGGAGGGCGAAGTGCTCTTCATCGCTGGCGGACGGCGGAACACGATCAATGTCGTGGTCCCGTCGGCGGAAGCTGCAGAGTAAGGCCCGCCCCAGAATGGACAGGCGGGTGACACAGGCGCCCGCCAGACCGTTCCCAGTCAGGCGGAGCGGCAAATGAAATTCCAGGATCAGGCACGGGTCTTCATCAAGTCCGGCAACGGCGGCCATGGCTGTCTTTCGTTCCGGCGCGAGAAGTTCATCGAATATGGCGGCCCGAACGGCGGCGATGGCGGGCGTGGTGGTGATGTCATCGTGATTGCGGTCGAAGGCCTCAACACGCTCATCGACTTCCGCTTCCAGCAACATTTCAAGGCCCAGAACGGACGCCCGGGCGAGGGCAGCAACCGCACGGGCGCGGATGGTGCGGATTCCATCCTGAAGGTTCCGGTCGGCACCCAAGTGTTTGACGAGGAAGGCGATGTCCTGCTCGCCGACCTGACAGAGGTTGGCCAGCGCATCGTGCTGCTGCATGGCGGCGACGGTGGCTTCGGCAACGCGCACTACAAATCCTCCACCAATCGCGCACCGCGCCGCGCCGACACGGGCCGCCCCGGCGCAGAGTCGGCGGTTGTCCTGCGTCTGAAGCTGATTGCGGACGCCGGTCTGGTCGGTCTGCCCAACGCCGGAAAGTCGACCTTCCTTGCTGCCGTCAGCAAGGCCACGCCGAAGATCGCCGACTATCCCTTCACCACCCTGCATCCCAATCTGGGCGTGGTGATCTCCGACGATACCAGCTTTGTCATCGCCGACATTCCCGGTCTGATCGAGGGCGCGCATGAAGGCATCGGCCTGGGCACGCGTTTCCTGGGTCACGTGGAACGCTGCCGCGTGCTGCTGCATCTGATCGATGGCACGCAGGAAGATGTGGCGGAGGCCTATCATACCGTTCGCGCGGAGCTGGAAGCCTATGGTGGCGGTCTGATCGACAAGACCGAGATCGTCGCCCTGAACAAGTGCGATTCCCTGAACGAGGAACTGATCGCGGAGCGGCGCGCGGCACTGGCGGAAGCTGCCGGCTGCGATCCCCTTCTGCTGTCCGGCGTTGCCGGGCTGGGCATCGAGGACGCCTTGCGCGGCCTGCGCCGGGCGATCGACCGTGACAAGGCGGCGGAGGCTCCACAACCGTCGGAGGTTCAGCCGTGGCAGCCCTGAAGAAAGACAATCGACTGCTCGGTGCCCGTCGCCTGGTGATCAAGATCGGCTCATCCCTGCTTGTCAATCCGGCCACCGGTCGGGTTCGTGAAGACTGGTTGCGCGCACTCGCCACCGATATCGCTGCGGCGCGGCAACGGGGACAGGATGTGGCCATCGTCTCCTCCGGCTCCATTGCGCTGGGCCGTCACCAGGTGGGGATGCGCCGCGCGCGTCCAAAGCTGGAGGAAAGCCAGGCCGCCGCCGCCATCGGCCAGATCCAGCTGGCCCGCGCCTGGCAGGAAGTGCTGGAGGCGCATGGTCTCACCTGTGGCCAGATCCTCGTGACCTTTGGCGCGACGGAAAACCGGCGGCAGTATCTCAATGCCCGGTCAACGCTGGAAACCCTGTTCCACATGGGCGCAGTGCCCGTGATCAACGAGAATGACACGGTGGCCACGCGGGAGATCCGCTACGGCGACAACGACCGGCTGGCCGCACGGGTGGCGCAGATGATCTCCGCCGACTGTCTGGTGCTGTTCTCCGATGTCGCCGGACTTTTCACCGCAGATCCCACGGTTGACCCTGACGCCACCCTGATCCCGGAGGTCAGGCAGCTTGACGACAGCATCATGGCGCTGGCGGGTGAGAGCCGCAGTGGCCTGGGTGTCGGTGGCATGTCCACCAAGCTGCAGGCGGCAGAGATCGCCATGGCCGCAGGCTGCAACATGGCGATCTGTGACGGTCGCGTGCAGCATCCGCTGCAGCACCTGGCCGATGGTGGTGCCTGCACCTGGTTCACCGCTGCCGCGACACCGCGTACCGCACGCAAGCAATGGATCGCCAGCGCGCTGAAGCCCGCGGGATCGCTGGTGGTGGACGATGGTGCCGCCCGTGCGCTCAAGGCCGGACGCAGCTTGCTGCCCGCCGGTGTCCGGACAGTCAAGGGAGAGTTCGACCGGGGCGATGCGGTCTGGGTGACCGATGCTGCCGGAAACACGCTCGGGCGCGGGCTGTCCGCCTATTCCGCCGAGAACGCGCGCCGCATCGCGGGGCACAACAGCCGTGATATCGAGAAACTGCTCGGTTACCGTGGTCG
Source organism: Minwuia sp. (assembly GCA_029213165.1). Lineage (GTDB taxonomy): Bacteria > Pseudomonadota > Alphaproteobacteria > Minwuiales > Minwuiaceae > Minwuia. Next base: position 3,588 of record JARGNO010000036.1, on the reverse strand, counting down.
TGATGAGATGATCCATCGCGATGATCTTGTGCTGGAGACGCAGCACGCGCCCGTGAAGGAGGACGCAGCAACATGAGTGTCGTTGAAGCCGAATTTGGGGACGCCCGGGACCTGCCGGCATTGATCGAACAGATGGGCCTGGCCGCGCGGTCCGCCGCACAAGCTCTGGCCACGGCGACCGCTGACCAGAAGAACAACGCCCTGCGCGCTGCCTCTGCGGCAATCCGCACTGACGCCGAAGCCATTCTGCAGGCCAACGCGCGGGATGTCGCAACGGCGGAGGCGGCAGGCCTCGCCGCCCCCCAGATCGACCGTGCCCGGCTGGACAATGACCGGCTGGAAGCCGTGGCCAAGGGGCTGGAGGACATCGCCGCGCTGGAAGATCCTGTCGGCAGCACCATCGCCGAATGGACCCGCCCCAACGGCCTGCGTATCCAGAGGGTACGCACTCCCCTGGGCGTCGTCGGTGTGATCTACGAGAGCCGTCCCAATGTCACCTGCGATGCGGGCGGCCTGTGTCTGAAGGCCGGCAATGCCGTGATCCTGCGCGGCGGGCGGGAGGCGATCAATACCAACCGTGCCCTGCACGCCGCCATGGTTCAGGGCCTGAAATCCGCCGGACTGCCGGAGGCCGCGATCCAGTTGATTCCGACCACCGACCGGGAAGCCGTCGGCCTGATGCTGCGCAGCGCCGGGCTGATCGACGTCATCGTGCCCCGGGGCGGCAAGTCACTGATCGCGCGGGTGCAGGAAGAGGCGCGGATGCCGGTCTTCGCCCATCTGGAGGGCCGCTGCACGGTCTATGTCCATGCCGCCGCCGATCCGGCCATGGCACGGGAGATCGCAGTCAACGCCAAGATGCGCCGGACCTCCATCTGCGGCGCGGCGGAGACCCTGCTGGTTGACCGTGCCGCCGCACCGACCCTGATGAAACCCATTCTGGAAGACCTGTTCGCCGCCGGTTGTGCCGTGAAGGGGGATGCGGAAACGCAGGCACTAGACCCCCGCGTGCAGGGGGCAGCGGACGCGGACTGGGACACCGAGTGGCTTGGCCCCACCATTTCCGCGCGGATCGTGGACGGTCTCGACCAGGCCATCGCGCATATCCGCGATCACGGGTCGGAGCACACCGACAGCATCATCACAGACGATGCGGCGGCGGCGGCCAGGTTCATGGCGGAAGTCAATTCAGCCATCGTGATGCACAATGCCTCCACCCAGTTCGCCGATGGCGGGGAATTCGGCATGGGGGCGGAGATCGGCATCGCCACCGGCAAGATGCACGCCCGCGGCCCCGTGGGCGTGGAACAGCTCTGCAGCTTCAAGTACCTGGTCCATGGTTCCGGACAGGCGCGTCCGTGATGGCATGAGACGCGTCCGGGGTCTGCGGATCGGTCTGCTGGGGGGATCCTTCAATCCGGCCCATGACGGCCATCGACATATCAGCCTGACAGCCTTGAAACGGCTGGGGCTGGACGAGGTCTGGTGGCTGGTCTCGCCGCAGAATCCCCTGAAGAGCGATGACGGCATGGCACCGCTGGCGTCACGCGTGAACGGGGCCATTGCAGTGTCCGCACATCCACGCATTCGCGTGACCGACATCGAAAGCCACCTCGGGACGCGTTTCACACGTGATACGGTCCGCACCCTGCAGCGGCGGTTCCCCGCGCATCACTTCGTCTGGCTGATGGGCGCTGACAATCTGGCGCAATTGCCACGCTGGGCACGCTGGCCGGATCTGGTAGAAAGCGTTCCCGTTGCCGTGCTCGACCGCGCGCCCTATTCTCACAACGCCCTGTCGGGGCAGGCGGCGACCCGATACCGCCGCGCGATGCTGCCGCAGCACCGGGCGCGCGACCTCTGGCGGAGGACACCGCCGGCGCTCACCTTCATCCGAATGCGCCGGAACGCATTGTCCGCCACAGCAATTCGCGACGGAACGATGAAAGACAACGGGCTGGTGCAAGGCCCGCGAATCAGGAGAATGGATATCGTCACTGGCAAAAAGGGACCGGACAGGAACTTGCTGGATCTGATTGAAACGTCACTGGATGACGACCAGGCCGAGCGGATCGTTCGCATCGATCTGCAGGGCAAGACCGAGATCGCCGACTACATGCTTGTTGCATCGGGTCGATCCTCACGGCACGTCGCCGCAATCGCAGACCACATTGTCGAGAAGCTGAAGGCGGGTGGCCACGGGCGACCGAAAGTGGAGGGCATGCCGACCTGCGACTGGGTGCTGGTCGATGCGGGCGATATCATCGTTCACGTCTTCCGGCCGGAAGTGCGGGAATTCTATAATCTGGAGAAGATGTGGGCGGTGGACCTGGGGGCCGCCGGAGAACCGGCGGCGTCCTGATTCCACCATGCTGAAGGTCACGGTGTTGAGCGTCGGGCGTTTCGGGCGCGGGCCGGAACGTGACCTGTTCGACACCTATGCAAGGCGTCTTTCGTGGCCGCTGGACCTGCAGGAGATCGAGGCCCGCAAGGGCGGGTCGGATGCGGAGCGCAATGCCCGCGAGAACCAGATGCTGCGGGAACGCTCAGCGGGTGCCCAGGCCGTCATCGCACTGGACGAAGGCGGCGAACTGCTCGACAGCCGGGGCTTTGCCGGCCGGCTGCAGGACATGGCCGATGACGGTCGCCGGGACATTGCCATCCTGATCGGGGGGGCGGACGGCCTGGAGGCCGCGACGCGGGCCACCACCAGCCTTTCCCTCAGCCTTGGACGCCTGACCTGGCCGCACCTGATGGTCCGCGCCATGCTGGCCGAACAGCTCTATCGGGCACAGACGATCCTGTCGGGCCACCCCTATCATCGCGACTGAGACCCTGACTGGCTCAGGTTTCACGACGGCAGCATGGAGAGAACGGATGACCATCGCGCGGCGGGCCTGGGTGCCGGAGGACAGCGAAGACCTTGTCCAGTCGATTGCCGATGAAACCGCGAATGCCACCTCGGCGGCTGTCCTGGACCGGATCACGGCCCTGGCAGACAGGAATCGCGAAATTCACGAGCGGGAATGTTTCAACCTCAACCCGGCCACCAATGTCATGAACCCGAAGGCGGAGGCGCTGCTCGCCTCGGGTATCGGTTCCCGCCCCTCCCTCGGCTATCCCGGCGACAAGTACGAGATGGGGCTTGAAGCGATCGAGGAGATCGAGGTCATCTGCGCCACACTCTGCGACGAAGTCTTCGATGCCGCCCACGCGGAGATCCGCGTGCCGTCCGGCGCGATCGCCAATCTTTTCGGTTTCATGGCGACCTGCAAGCCCGGTGACACGATCATCGCCCCGCCGCCCGGTATCGGCGGGCACGTCACGCATCATCTGGCAGGCTGCGCCGGTCTCTATGGCCTGCGCACGGTTCCGGCACCGGTCGATGCGGACGGATACACCATTGATGTCACCGCGCTGGCCGATCTGGCCGCGCGGGAACGTCCGAAACTGATCACGGTGGGCAGCAGCCTGAACCTGTTCGAACACCCGGTGCGGGCAATCAGGAAGATCGCGGACGAAGTCGGCGCGAAAGTGATGTTCTATGCGGCACACCAGTGCGGCATCATTGCCGGCGGCGCCTGGGCG
>JARGNO010000035.1 GCA_029213165.1 Minwuia sp. | reverse complement strand
GGTGTGGCGGAAGTGCACGGGCCCCGCCGCCCCCACTGTCCCGATGCTCTCGGGCCGGACCCGAGAGCCCAGTCTCCCACACCTGCGCGGCACTCCTGGCTACCCGGGTCAAGCCCTGGCACGGCGTTGGTGGGGGGGGGTGGCGGAAGTGAACGGGCACCGCCGCCCCCACTGTCACGATGCTCTCGGGCTCGACCCGAGAGCCCAGACTCCCACATCTGCGCGGCATCGCTGGGTACCTGGCTCAAGTCCGGGCGGGCGTCAGTGGGGTGGCGGTAACTGGCGCTCCACCGGTTGTGCGGACCTCACTCTGCCGCCTGGGCCCGATCGCCGGAACTCGTGGGCTTGCGGAACAGGCGGAGCAGGTCGGCCTCCCGCTTTTTCGCGCCTTCGATATTGTGTTCCTTGATGTGGCCATAGCCGCGAATGTCCTGCGGCACTTCCGCGATGGCCTTGGCCATGGCGTGGTTGCCCGCTGACAGTTTCGCGATCAGTTCCGCAACGACCTCTTCATAGTCGGTGATCAGCGCCCGTTCCTGCTTGCGCTCCGCCGTATGGCCGAAGATGTCGAGGCGGGTGCCACGCAGGCGTTTCAGCCCGGCGAGAACGTGGAACACGGGCATGATCCAGCCGCCGAACTCCATCTTCGACAGCCTGCCGGTTTCCGGATCGGGCGTGCTGATCAAGGGCGGTGCCAGGTGGAACTTCAGTTTGTCCTCGCCCTCGAACTGGTTCTGCAGACGCCTGCGGAACGTCCCGTCCGTGTAGAGCCGCGCCACCTCGTATTCGTCCTTGTAGGCGAGCAGCTTGTAGTAGTTTCGGGCGACCGCCTCGGCCAGGCCGGTGGCACCATCACCCTTCTGCTGCTCCGCCTTCTGAACATCGCGCACCAGTGCCTCGTAGCGGTCGGCATAGGCCTTGTCCTGATAGGCGGTCAGCAGTTTGCGTCGGTGGTCGATGATGTCGTCCAGATCGGTGAGCGGCTTGTGGAACGGCAGCACAGCGCCACTGGCTGGCTTCACCGCAGCCTCGACCTCGTCGATGTCATGCGCGGCAAGGCGGCCCCAGTTGAAGGTCTCCTTGTTCATGCCGACCGCGACACCGTTCAGTTCGATGGCCCGCATCAGGGAGTCCAGACCCACCGGCAACTGCCCGCGCTGGAAGGCATAGCCCAGCATGAACAGGTTGGTGGCGATGGAATCGCCCAGCAGTGCGGTGGCGATGCGGGTGGCGTCGATGAATTCCGTCTGGTTGCCGCCCGCGGCTTCCCTGATCGTGTCTTCCAGCGCGCCGGAGCCGTATTTCATGTCCGGGTTCAGGGTGAAGGCAGCGGTCGGGGCAAGGTGGCTGTTGATGATGGCGCGGGTGCCGCCCTTCTCCATCGTGTCGATGGCGTTATCGGAGGCCGCGACGACCATGTCGCAGCCCAGCACCAGATTGGCCTTGCCGGAGGCGACGCGAACGGCGTGGATGTCCTCCGGTGCGTTGGCGATGCGCACATGGCTCATCACCGCGCCGTTCTTCTGCGCCAGGCCGGTGAAGTCGAGCACGGAGGAGCCCTTGCCCTCCAGATGTGCCGCCATGCCCATAAGGGCACCGACGGTCAGCACGCCGGTCCCGCCGATGCCGGTGACCACCATGCCGAAGGGTTCGTCGTCCACCGGAGCCTTTTCAGGCATCGGCAGTTCGGCGAAGCGATCCTTCGCCGCCGCGCCCTGCTTGCCCTTGGATGCGGCCTTCGGCTTGCGCAGCCCGCCGCCGTGGATGGTGACGAAGCTGGGGCAGAAGCCGTTCACGCAGGAGAAGTCCTTGTTGCAGGACGACTGGTTGATCTGGCGCTTGCGGCCAAGCTCGGTCTCTGCCGGTTCGACGGAAACGCAATTGGATGCGACGGAGCAGTCGCCGCAGCCTTCGCACACCTCCTGGTTGATCATTACCCGCTTGGCCGGGTCGGGGAAGGTGCCGCGCTTGCGCCTGCGCCGCTTCTCCGCCGCGCAGGTCTGGTCATAGATCAGCGCCGTGCAGCCCGGCGTGTCGCGCAGTTCCTTCTGCACGTCGTCAAGTTCGCTGCGGTGGTAGATGCGCGTGCCGGCGGGAAAGCCCGCATCGCCCGGATACTTGTCCGGTTCGTCGGTGACGACGATCAGCTTCTTGACGCCCTCCGCCCAGACCTGCTGCGCGATCTGCGGCACGCTCAACTGGCCGTCATGCGGCTGGCCGCCGGTCATGGCCACGGCATCATTGTAGAGGATCTTGTAGGTGATGTTGACGCCGGAGGCGACGGCGGCACGGATCGCCAGCAGGCCGGAATGGAAATAGGTGCCATCGCCCAGGTTGGTGAAGATGTGGTTGTCGGTGACGAACGGGGCCTGACCGATCCACGGCGTGCCTTCGCCGCCCATCTGGGTGAAGGTCTGGGTCTGGCGGTTCATCGACAAGGCCATGAAATGACAGCCGATGCCTGCCGTCGCACGCGACCCCTCCGGCACACGGGTGGAGGTATTGTGCGGGCAGCCGGAGCAGAAGTAGGGCACGCGTTCCAGCTTGTCCCCGGCGTCACGGGTCTCGGCCGCGATCTTCTTCATCCGCTCCTTGGCGTCCAGCTGTTCGATCCGTTCCTCCATATCCGGATTGCTGTGAAACGGTTTCAGGCGGGCAGCGATGAAACGGGCGATCTCCGCCGGGCTGAGTTCACCGTGGCTCGGGAACAGCCACTTGCGGTGTTCGTCGAACTTTCCGACGATGCGCGGGCGCACGTCCTCGCGCCAGTTGTAGAGCTGTTCCTTCAACTGGTTCTCGATGACGGCGCGCTTCTCCTCGACCACGATGACTTCTTCCAGTCCCTCGGCGAAGTGGCGGGCGCCCTCCGGCTCCAGCGGCCAGGGCATGCCGACCTTGTAGAGGCGGATACCGATCTCGGCGGCCAGTTCCTCGTCGATGCCCAGGTCGTCCAGCGCCTGCATCACGTCCAGATAGGACTTGCCGGTGGTGATGATGCCGATGCGTGGCTTCGGGCTGTCGATCACCGTCTTGTCGATGCCGTTGGCCCGGGCGAAGGCGAGGGCGGCGTAGACCTTGTGCCGGTGCAGGCGGTATTCCTCCTGAAACCGGTCATCGGGCCAGCGGATGGACAGGCCCCCCGGCGGCATCTCGAAATCCGGCATCTGGATATTCACGCGATGAGGGTCGATATAGACACTCGCTGCACTTTCAACGGTTTCGGAGACACACTTGAACCCGACTGCGAGACCGGAATAGCGGCTCATCGCCCAGCCCAGCAGGCCGAAATCCAGGTACTCCTGCACATTGGACGGGTGCAGCACCGGAATCATGGCGGACATGAAGACATGTTCCGACTGGTGCAGCAGGGTGGATGAAACACCGGCGTGGTCGTCACCGGCCAGAACCAGCACACCACCATTCTTCGACATGCCGGCGGAATTCATGTGTTTCAGAACATCGACGGAACGGTCGACACCCGGGCCCTTGCCATACCAGATGGCGAAGACACCATCATACTTCGCGGTCGAATAGAGATTGGTTTGCTGCGAGCCCCAGACAGAGGTCGCGGCCAGATCCTCGTTCAGGCCGGGCTGGAACCGGATATGGTTCTTCTCCAGGTACTCCTTCGCCTGCCAGAGCTGCTGGTCATAGGTGCCGAGCGGGGAGCCGCGATAGCCGGAAATGAAACAGGCCGTGTTCAGCCCCGCGGCGATGTCCCTGTTGCGCTGCATCATCGGCAGGCGGATCAGGGCCTGCGTGCCGGTGATGAAGACCCGGCCTTCCTCCAACTCGTACTTGTCGTTCAGCGATACCTGGGCGAGGTCCATTGTCTGCGCTCCCGCGGTCAGAGTTTCCGACGTTCCATCAGAAGCTATCTGCCGGGTGACGCAAAGTCAATTAAAGGTCAGAAAGACTGACCTTTAATTGTAATTTTCTTTCGCTTCATCATGCCGATCTTCAGGCCGCTTTCTCCCGCATCGTCACGAATTCCTCCGCCGCGGTCGGGTGGATGCCGACGGTGCGGTCGAAGTCGCGCTTGGTGGCACCCATCTTCACGGCGATGGCGATGCCCTGGATGATCTCTCCGGCATCGGGGCCGACCATGTGGACGCCCACGACCTTCTGGCTTGCCTGATCGACGATGATCTTCATCAGGGTCTTCTCCTCCCGCTCCGTCAGGCTGAGTTTCATCGGCGTGAAGGTGGAGCGGTAGATGTCCAGTGTGCCGAATTGTTCCTTCGCCTGGGCCTCCGTCAGGCCAACCGAGCCGACCGGTGGCTGGCTGAAGACGGCGGAGGGGACATTGGCGTGGTCGCAGGGTGTCGGATCGCCCAGGTATTCCGTGCGATACAGCGCCATGGCTTCCTGGATGGCCACCGGGGTCAGGGCGATGCGGTCCGTCACGTCGCCGATGGCCCAGACATTGTCCAGATTGGTGCGGGAATAGTCGTCGACCTTGATGGCGCCCTTCGCGTCCAGCTCGACGCCGATTTCCTCCAGTCCGATGCCTTCGGTGCGCGGATGGCGACCGGTGGCGTACATGATGCAGTCGGCCTCCAGCGTCGAGCCATCGGTCAGGGTGGCCACCAGGGTCTCGCACTGTTTCCCGATGGCGGTGATGTTGACACCGGTACGCAGGTCCACGCCCTTGCGCACGATCTCCTTCGACAGCACGTCGCGCACGTCCTCGTCAAAGCCGCGCAGGATCTTCTCGCTGCGGTAGATCTGCGTCACCTGTGAGCCCAGACCATTCATGATCCCGGCGAACTCGACCGCGATGTAACCGCCGCCGACGACCACGAAGCGCTTCGGCAGGTCCGGCAGGAAGAAGACCTCGTTGGAGGAAATGGCGTGCTCGATTCCCGGAATCTCAGGCATCGTCGGCCAGCCGCCGGTGGCGACGATGATCCGGTCGGTGGTCACCGTCTCGTTGCCGACCAGGATGGTGTGGCGGTCCAGGATCTTGGCCGGGGCCTCGTAGAGTTTCACACCGGCGTTGTCCAGCAGGCGGCGGTAGACATCGTTGAGGCGGCTGATCTCCGTGTTCTTGTTCTCGATCAGGCGGTCCCAGTTGAAGCGGTCCGGCTTCACATCCCAGCCGAAGCCTGCCGCGTCCTCGAAATCCTCCGCAAAATGGCTGGCGAAGACCATCAGCTTCTTCGGCACGCAGCCGACATTGACGCAGGTGCCGCCCAGGAACTGCTGCTCTGCCGCCGCGACCCGCGCGCCGGTGGAAGCAATCATGCGCGCCGCACGGGTGCCGCCGGAACCGACGCCAATGACAAAGAGGTCGTAATCATAGTTGCTCATGTGCGGGGCTTCCTTGCGGTCGTGTCGGAACGGATGGGTTGGTCTTCATGTCAGCAGATAGGCAGCAGGCGACGGGAGCCAAGTCCCGCCGCCTGAATGCCGCTTTCAGCAATGCGTGAGGGTCAGCTGTCGAGGCCGCCCATCAGCATGTACTTGATCTCCAGATAGTCATCGATGCCGTATTTGGAGCCTTCGCGGCCGAAGCCGGACTCCTTCATGCCGCCGAACGGCGCGACCTCGGTGGAGATGATGCCGGAATTGATGCCGACGATGCCGTATTCCAGCGCCTCCGACACCCGCCAGACACGGCCCAGGTCGCGGCCGTAGAAATAGGCGGCGAGGCCGAACTCGGTATCGTTGGCCATCTGGATCGCCTGTGCCTCGTCCGTGAAGCGGAACACGGGGGCGAGGGGGCCGAAAGTTTCCTCCCGCGCGACCTTCATGCCCGACGTCACGTCGGCGACGATGGTGGGCTGGAAGAACTGGCCGCCCAGCTCATGGCGCTTGCCGCCCTGCACCAGACGGGCGCCCTTCGAGACCGCGTCGTTGACGTGTTCCTCCACCTTGGCAACGGCGGCATCGTCAATCAGCGGCCCCTGATCGGTCTCGCCCAGCAGGCCGTCCCCGACGCGCAGCTTCGCCACAGCGGCGGTCAGCTTCTCTAGGAAGGCATCATAGATGCCGTCCTGCGCAAGGATCCGGTTGGCGCAGACACAGGTCTGGCCGGTATTGCGGAACTTGGACATGATCGCGCCCTCGACCGCCGCATCCAGATCGGCGTCGTCGAAGACGATGAACGGTGCGTTGCCGCCCAGTTCCATGGTGGTCTTCTTCAGCGTGTCGGCACATTGCTTCATCAGCATCTTGCCGATTTCCGTGGAGCCGGTGAAGGACAGCTTCCGCACCGTCGGATTGCTGGTCATCTCCCCGCCGATGGCCGACGAGGAACCGGTGACGACCGACAGCAGCCCGGCAGGCAGGCCGGCGCGATGCGCCAGTTCTGCCATGGCCAGAGCCGAATAGGGGGTGGAGGTCGCGGGCTTCACCACCATGCCACACCCGGCGGCCAGCGCCGGTGCAGCCTTCCGCGTGATCATCGCGGCGGGGAAATTCCATGGCGTGATGGCGGCACAGACGCCGATGCCCTGCTTGATGACGACGATACGGGCATCGCCGCGATGGCTGGGGATGGTGTCGCCATAGATGCGCTTGCCTTCCTCGGCGAACCATTCGATGAAGCTGGCGGCATAGGCGACCTCGCCCTTTGCCTCCGCCAGCGGCTTGCCCTGCTCGGCGGTCATCAGGCGGGCCAGGTCATCCTGATGTTCGAACATCAGGTCGTGCCAGCGGCGCAGGATCACCGACCGTTCCTTGGCCGTCTTCGCCTGCCAGCCGGGCATCGCGGCCTCGGCGGCGGCGATGGCGCGCGCGGTCTCGTCCGCGCCCATCTTCGGCACCGTGCCCAGCTTGGCGCCGGATGCCGGATTGGTGACGTCGATCGTCTCGCCACCGTCTGCATCGCACCATTCGCCGTTGATGAAGCACTGTTCGCGGAACAGGTCCGCATCCTTCATGCCGATGGCCGGCACGCCCATGGGTGTCTGGTCGTTCATGACGCTCTCCCTTGCTTCTGACGCGTGATTGGCGGGCAACCTATCATGCTACGAAGCGGACATGAAACGTGACGATGCGTGGCGGAGACTCAGGCCGCCGCCTTGCGTTCGAGGGGCCGCTCGTCGATGGGGAAGTGGACCAGTGCCGCCAGTACACCCAGTGCGATGCTGAGCCACCAGACGATGTCATAGCTGCCATAGAGGTCGAACAGCAGCCCGCCCAGCCATACACCCAGGAAGGCCCCGACCTGATGGCTGAAGAAGACGATGCCTGCCAGCATGCCCATGTACTGCGCGCCGAAGATCTGGCCCACCAGCCCGGTGGTCAACGGCACCGTGGAGAGCCAGAGAAGTCCGATCATGCCGGAGAAGATCAGGATCGTGATTTCGCTGACCGGCGAGTAGAGCAGGAACAGGATCGCACCGGACCGGGCGAGATAGAGAAAGCTCAGCATGTACTTCTTGCTGTAGCGATCGCCCAGCACACCGGCCATCAGCGTGCCGAAGATATTGAACATGCCGATGATCATCAGCGCGACGGCTCCCAGTCCGGGATCAAGCCCCAGGTCGCGGATGTAGGACGGCAGGTGATTGCCGATGAAGGTCACGTGAAAGCCGCAGACGAAGAACCCCGCTATCAGCAGGATATAGCCGCGATGCCGGCTTGCCTCCCGCAGGGCGGCGCCGAAGGTCTGGGTGCTGCCGACCGTCGCCTGCGGTCGACCCGCAAGCGGGATCGTCAGCGGCACGATGATCAGCACCATCATGGAGACGATGAGCAGGGCCGTCACCCAGCCGTAGCCTTCGATGAAGGTCTGGGCGAGGGGGGAAAGCACCATCTGCCCGGCGGAACCGCCCATGGTCACGATGGACATGACCAGGGTGCGCCGGTGCATCGGTGTGCGGCGGGCCACGACGGCCATGCCGATGTTCATGGAGGCAAAACCCTGCGCGACACCGATCAGCACGCCACCTGCCAGATGCATGGCCACCGGCACGCCGGAGAAGCTGATCGCCAGGATGCCGACCGCGTAGAGGATGCCACCCAGCGCCATGACCTTGCCTGCACCATAGCGGTCGGCGATGGCCCCGGCGAAGGGCTGCGTAACGCCCCACATGATGTTCTGCAGGGCCAGGGTCATGGAGAAGACCTCCCGCCCCCAGGACATGGAATCGGAGATCGGGTCCAGGAACAGGCCGAACATGTTCCGCGTGCCCATGCCGAAGAACACGATCAGTGATGCCGAGATGACCATGAGCCAGAGCGGCCAGCGCCGTACCAGCGCGGATGTTTCAGATGTTGCAGTCATTTACCTGTTCTCCCCAACGGCGCGGCGCGCCGGTCTCCGCCAGATAGTTCGACCCGATCACATGTCCATGATGATGCAGGTCGTGGTGCCATGCGCGATCAGCCGATCCTCCGAATCGACCAGTTTGCCCTCCGCTGTTGCCGTGGAGCGTCCGGAGTGGATCACCTTGCCGATGGCGCGCACCTTGCCGATACCCGGTCGCATGGCGCGGATGTAATTGATCTTCAGCTCCAGCGTCGTGTAGCTCTTGCCCGCAGGCAGCGTCGAATGCACTGCGCAGCCCATGCAGGAATCCAGCAGGGTTGCCGCATAGCCGCCGTGAACGGTCTTCAGCGGGTTCAGGTGATTCTCGTTCGGCTCCCCTTCGAAATCGACGCGCCCGTGCTCGACATGGGCCACGGTGAAATTGAGCGTCCGCCCGATGCTGGGCGCGCTGCCGGAATTCCTGAACGCCATCTCCAGCGCCTGCAGGCCGGTCATTTCCTTCGGTGAGGTGGGAGCATTCATGATCTGTGTTCCTGTTCGCTGACGCCGCCGCGAACAACGGCGCGCGTGTTTCTGGTTGTCAGGGGACTGGCGCATTGCGGACAGTCGATGCGGGGTTCGATGACCTCGCCGCAATCGGCATGACGATAGGCGACGGCTGTTCCGTCCGGATGGGGCAGGTGCCGGTCGGCCCAGGCTGACAGTGCCAGGATGACCGGCATCAGATCGCGCCCGGCCTCGGTGAGGCGGTATTCCTCCCGCAGCGGGCGCTGCGAATAGGCTTCGCGACGCAACACGCCTTTCTCCACCAGCATGTTCAGCCGCTCTGTCAGTACACGGCGGGCGATGCCGAGCCGGGACTGGAAATCCTCGAACCGTCTGACGCCAAGCAGGCAATCGCGCACCACCATCATGGTCCAGCGGTCGCCCAACACCGACTCGGCACGGGCGACGGCACATCGCTGCTCGTCCAGTTCATTCCAGCGCATTGCGACACAGGTCCCGTCAGGTTCGATTGCAGGCGCAGCATCAGGTCTGCTTTTAAGACGGACAAGCGAGAAATCCTGCCGGTTCGCAACAGGAATACTTTCCTGACGCCGCGCAGCCGTTGTCAGGGCACGTCCGGCTGACTGTCGGGACGTGCCTTCGCGAAGGCGTCCAGTGCGCTGCAGTTCGCGTCGATCCGCACGAGCGCAGGGTAGGGGGAGAGATCGCAACCGAAACGGCGGGCGTTCGCCATCTGCGGCACCAGACAGGCGTCGGCGAAGGTCGGCAGTTCACCGAAACAGAACGGGTTGCCGGTCGGGTGGGCGACGACTTCTGCCTCCAGTGCCGCGAAGGTCTCGGCGATCCAATGCGCATACCAATCCTGAACAGCGGCATCGGATGCCCCGATGTGGCCAGAGAGATAGCGGCGCACACGCTGGTTGTTCAATGGATGCAGGTCGGCGCAGATCAGACTGGCGAAGGCACGCACCCTGGCCCGTTCAATCGGGTCGGCAGGAAATACCGACGGATCGGGGTACAGGTCTTCCAGCAGTTCAACGATGGCCGACGATTGCGCAATGGCGTGACCGTCGATCTCCAGAGCGGGCATCAGTCCCTGCGGGTTGATGGTGCGGTATCCCTCGCTGCGTGGTGATGCGACGGCGACGTAGTCGTATTCTATGCCCTTCAGGTTCAACACGATCCGAACCCGCTCCCCGGCGGAGTTCTGGTGACGCGTATGCAGCCGCAACCGCATGTCAGCCCATGTCCCGCAGGGCATCGTCGATGAACTCCATGCGGTCCTTGCCCCAGAACAGCTCCTCACCGATGACGAATGACGGGGCACCGAAGATGCCGCGTTTCAGGGCGGCGTCAGTCTCTTCGATCAAGGCGGTTCGGGTTGCGTCGGACTCGATCTCTCTGACGAAGCGATCTGCGTCCTGTCCGATCTCGGTCGCGATACGGGCCAGCCCGTCCAGTTCCGCGATGCTGGCGTCATTTTGCTCCCAGTAGTGGCGAAAGATGGCGTCGAGGTAGGCACCCTCGCAGCCAAGGGTGCGGGCAACCAGTGATCCGCGCAACGCGCGACTGGTCTTGATCGGAAATGTGTCGGGAAACCGGAACGGCAGACCGTAGCGCGCCGCCCAGCGCTCCAGATCTCGCTTTCGGTTGCTGATCTTGGCCGCAGGCTCTTCCATCAGCACATAGTTGTGGTGACGGAAGACGTAGCCGAGATTGAACGGGCGCATGTGGATCGATGCGCCGTGACGGGCTGCAAGGGGGCGGATCAGGTGCAGCGCGAAATATGTGTTGGTGCTGCCGATATCCCAGAAGAACTCGATTTCCTTCGCCATGGCTGCCATCCGCTCCCCGTGATTGATGCGCCGGGCCTGAACGTCCAGACTGCGCCGTCGGGGAGGACGATACATGAAGCCTGAGGCAGCGATAACACCGCCATGGCGCATCGGCGTCGACATTGGTGGCACATTCACGGACATGGCACTGATCGACGCCAGCGGGTCGCTGCGGGTGTTCAAGTCCCCCTCCACACCCGCTGATCCGGCAAGGGGTGTCGTGAATGTGCTGAACGTCGCGTCTGGGGCGCTGGACGTTGCGGTCAGCGACCTGCTGGGCCAGTGCCGCCTGTTCGTGCATGGATCGACCATCGCCACCAATACGATACTGGAGCGCAAGGGTGTTTCGGTGGGCATGCTGGTGACGGATGGGTTCCGGGACTTCCTGGAGATCCGGCGTGGCCTGCGTGCTGACCAATGGGATCACCGTGCGCCCTTTCCCCCGGTGCTGGTGCCGCGTTACCTGCGCCGCCCGGTGCGGGGACGGCTGGACCGCGACGGTCGCCAGGAGTCGCCACTGAATACCGACGATGTCCGCGATGCCGTCCGCTTCTTCGAGGCAGAAGGGGTGGAATCCATCGCCGTGTGCCTGATGAACGCCTATGTCGATCCCGTGCATGAACGGCAGGTGGCGCAGGTCATCTCCGCCGAATGGTCCGGGCGCTGGTTGTCGCTTTCGTCAGAAATCAACCCTGTGGTGGGGGAGTATGAACGCGGATCCACCACGGTGATGAATGCCTGGATCGCGCCGAAGGTCGTCGGGTATCTGGAGCGGCTGGAGCAGCAGTTGCAGTCAGCGGGGCTGCAGCAGTCGATCCTGCTGGTGCAATCGAACGGGGGTGTCGTCTCGGCGAAGGAGGCCGCGGCCCGTCCTGTCAATCTCGCCCTTTCGGGACCGGCAGCCGGTGTCGGTGCGCTGAATCTCTACCGGACCCTGACCGGCATCGACGATCTGGTGGCGATGGAGATCGGTGGCACCAGTTGCGATGTGACCCTGATGGCCGACGGTGATGTCCCGGTCTCGGATGCGCTGGAGATCGATGGCTATCACCTCGCCACGCCAGCGGTCGATATCCATACCGTCGGTGCCGGTGGCGGGACGCTGGCGGGCGTGGACGGTGGCGGCATGTTGCGTGTCGGGCCGGAGGGGGCGGGAGCAGACCCCGGACCTGCCGCTTATGGTCTGGGCAACGACCGCCCCACCGCGACCGACGCGCATCTGGTGCTCGGGCGGCTGCGACCCGGTCCGATGGCGGGCGGGGCGGTAACGCTGGACCAGGCCCGTGCGGTTGAGGCCATCGAAAAGCATGTGGCCCGACCGCTCGGCCTGACGGTGGAGCAGGCGGCGATCGGTATCCTGCGCCTGCTGGAGCAGAACCTGCTGCACGCCGTCGAACGACTGTCGGTGGAACGCGGCTACGACCCGAAGCGTTTCACCCTGGTTGCGGCGGGCGGTGCCGGGCCGATGCATGGTGTGGCGGTTGCCCGTGCGCTTGGCTGCGAACGGGTCTTCGTGCCGGTACAGGCCGGGGCCTTCTGTGCGCTGGGGATGCTCTGGTCCGATGTGCGGCTGGATTCGCTCCGGGTCATGGACGGCGACCTCGACCAGATCACACCTGACGATGTGGCAGGCGGCTTTGGGCCGCTGCTCGACACCGCCAGACAGGCCCTGCAAAGGGAAGGTTTCACGGCGGCGGAGGCTGACGTCCAGCGGGTCTTCGACCTGCGTTACAAGGGTCAGCAATGGTCGCTGCGCACGGTGGTTCCCGAGACCGGTGAAACACTTGATCGCGCGGCCATCCGGCAGGCGTTTGAGGCAGATCACGAACGCCGCTTCGGCCATATCCAGCCGGATGGAAAACTGCTCATCACCGCGCTGCGCGCCGTCGCGACGGGCCGGATCGAACGGCAGCCGCCGCATGGCATGGCAACCCGGTCGGACGGCAGCAACCCGGTGCCACAGGATCACCGCCGTGCCTTCGTCGATGCATCGACCGGGTGGACCGATGTGCCGGTCCATGCCTCCGATACCCTGCTGCCGGGCCACCAGCTCACCGGCCCGGCGATCATCGAGGCCCCGACGACCACTGTTCTTGTCGGCGCGGGGGATCAGTTGAGCGTGGATGATCACGGCAACTATCTGATCCGCATTGCAGCGGGAGGTGCAGCATGAACATCGATCCGGTGACCCTGGCCCTGGTACAGAACCGTCTGGACCATATCTCGCGCCAGATGGGCTTCGTGATGACGCGAACCGCCCGCAGTCCGATCTTCAACCAGAGCCACGATTTCTCCTGTTTCATTGCCGACGCCAGCGGCACCCTGATCAGCCAGGCCGACGGCATTCCGATCCATACCGGTGGTGGCGGCTTCACGGTCAGGGCGCTGCTGAAGGCATTCGCGGGCCGGATCGAGCCTGATGACATCTTCCTGTCCAATGACCCCTATGTGGCGGGCGGCAACCATCTTCCGGACTGGGTGATCAGCCGGCCGGTGTTCGTTGACGGCGAACTGGCTGCCTGGACCTGCAACAGGGCACATCAGTCGGACATCGGCGGCGGCGCGGCGGGCACCTACAATCCGGAAGCCACCGAGATCTTCCACGAAGGCATCCGCCTGCCACCGCTGAAACTGTTCGAACGGGGCGAAGTGCGGGACGATCTCTGGCAGATGCTGCTGCTCAACAGCCGCACACCTGAACTGCTGGATGGTGACCTGCGCGCCATGATCGGTTCCACCCGCATCGGCGCGGAACGGCTGGCAGAGCTGGTCACGGAACTGGGGCGAGAGACCGGGGCGGGCTATTTCGACGCCCTGCTGTCCTATGCCGATCAACGCTTCCGACAGGCCTGTGAGGAACTGCCGCGCGGCACCTATGCGGCGACCGAGATCACTGACAACGACTGCTTTGAACAGCGCGATATCAAGGTCCGCGTGGCGCTGACCGTGACAGATGACAGTGTGAAGGTGGATTTCACAGGCTCCGATCCGCAGATGCGGGGCTTCAAGAACTCGTCCCTCGCCAATACCCATTCCGCCGTCTACATGGCCCTGGCCTCCTTCTTCGACCCCGACATGCCGCGCAACGAAGGGGCCTTCCGCTCCGTCGAGATCGTGGCCCCGCTCGGCAGCGTGGTGAACCCGCGCCCGCCCGCACCGCTGACCATGTGCACCGTCTTCATCGCGCATGAGATCGTGCACGCGATCTGGCGCGCATTGGGGGAGGCCGTGCCGTCCCGTGCCTGCGCAGGGTGGGGCAAGACGATCCACAACATCACCTCGGGCCGACAGCCCGGCAGTACGGAGCCCTATGTGATGTACAACTGGGCCGCCAATGCCGCAGGCGGCGCTGTGGAGGGGCGTGACGGCTTCAACCAGATCGGTCTGCTGATCGCGCTAGGTGGCCTGCATCTGCCGAACGCCGAAGGCTATGAGCGGATCTATCCGGCCATGATCCGCCGTCAGGAATTCCGCACGGACGCGGCAGGGGCGGGAACCTACCGCGGCGGCAGCGGTGTCCACTACGCCGTCGATGTAACGGGTGACGCGACCTATTCCTTCCGGGGGGAGGGGCTGGATACACCCTCCGGGTTCGGCATCCAGGGCGGCGGAACCGGAGCAGCAGGCGCGATGCAGGTCCATGCCAGCGACGGCACCGCCTTCACTGCCCCGAAGTATGGTGTCCGCGATTTCCCGCCCGCGCGGCTGGAGGCCTCTTCCCCGGCAGGTGGCGGGTGGGGCGATCCTAAGCAGCGCGATCCCGCGCTGGTCCTGCGTGACGTGCGCGACGAGATCATCAGTGCGGAGGCGGCGCGTGAGACCTATGCGGTGGCGATCGCGGCGGACGGACGGTCGGTGGACATGGATGCGACGCGCGAACTGCGGGGGTGAAACGACAAGACCGGTTGCGCTTTCGGGAGATCAGGTCCGCTACGCCACAGCCTCACCGGCTGCGCGCCCGCTGGCCCATGCCCATTGAAAATTATATCCGCCCAACCAGCCGGTTACATCAACAGCCTCGCCAATTACATGAAGGCCAGGGACAGTCCTGGCTTCCATGGTGCGCGATGACAGGCAATTGGTGTCGATGCCACCCGCGGTGACCTCGGCCTTGGCATACCCTTCCGATCCGGCGGGCCGCAGGGACCAGCGATTGAGCATGTCCCCCAGTTGTTTCAGGGCGGCATCCGGCATCTCGGCCATCAGGCGGGGCGGCAGATGGCGTGTCGCCAGTTCGGTGGCCAGACGCGCGGGCAGCAGGTCGCCCAGAACAGTGGCAGGCTGGGCTTTCGGACGGTTTCGCTTGGCGTCCAGCAGCACTTCAGTCGCCGGGACACCCGGCAGGATGTCGAGTGCGATATCCTCTCCTTCACGCCAGTAGGATGAGACCTGCAGGATTGCCGGGCCGGAGAGCCCGCGATGGGTGAACAGCATGGCTTCTCCGAACAGCGCCCCCCCTGCACTGGCCGAACAGGGCAGGGAGACGCCGCTGAGGCCGCGCATCATCGCTCCGGTCTCGCCCTGGAAGGTCAGGGGAACCAGGCCGGGGCGCAGGTCGCGCAGTGTCAGTCCGAACTGCCTTGCCACATCATGCGCGAACCCCGTGGCCCCCATCTTCGGGATCGAGAGACCGCCTGTGGCAAGGATCAGGGCGGGGCAGGTGAATTCGCCAAGCGTCGTCACCACCCGGAAATGATCCGCACGGCTGACACCGGTGACCTGGCAGTTCAGTCTGATATCAACGCTGCCCGCCGCGCATTCATCGAGCAGCATCTGCACGATCTGGCGGGCGGAGCCGTCGCAGAACAATTGCCCCAGCGTCTTCTCGTGCCAGGCAATGCCGTGGCGTTCGACCATTTCCAGGAAGTCGTATGGCGTGTACCGGGCCAGTGCAGACTTGGCGAAATGCGGGTTGGCGGAGAGGAAGTTCTCCGGCGCGCAGCCGAGATTCGTGAAGTTGCAGCGTCCGCCACCTGAGATCAGGATCTTCTTTCCCGCCTTCTCCGCGTGGTCCAGCAGCAGCACGCGGCGGCCACGCTGCCCCGCTGTCAGCGCCGCCATCAGGCCCGCCGCGCCCGCTCCGATGATGACGCAATCATACATCCCGCATCCAATCTGCAACCGACAGCGCCCCCAGGACGCATCACGCGGTCTATACTGGTCGCGTTCGCAAGATAAGGGGAGGATATGGAAATGACGGAGCCGGTATGTGTCCTGACCGGGGCAGGCGCGGGAACAGGCGCCGCAATCGCCCGCCGTTTCGCGGCGGGTGGCTATCGCGTGGCGCTGCTGGCCAGGTCGGCTGACCGGCTGGCTGATATGGAAGCGGAGATCGCAGGCTCACGCGCCTATCAGTGCGATGTCAGCGATCTGGACGCCCTGCGCGAGGTGCTGGCGCGTGTGAAGGCGGAGATGGGGGCGCCGCGCGCCGCGATCCACAATGCGGCAATGGGCGGATCGCGCTTCGTGCTGGAAGGCGACGCGCTGAAGATGGAGAAGATGTTTCGCGTCAATACAACCGCGTTGCTGGTGCTGGCGCAGGAAACCGTGCCCGACATGATCGAAGCCGGTGAAGGATCGATTGTCGTGACCGGCAACACGGCGGCCTGGCGCGGCAAGCCGCACTTTTCCCACTTCGCACCGACCAAGGCATCGCAGCGCATCCTGGCGGAAGCCATGGCCCGCGATTTCGGGCCGAAGGGTGTCCACGTGGCCTATGTGACCATCGACGCGGCCATCGACACGCCCTGGACCCGGCCAACGATCTTTCCCGACAAGCCGGATGACTTCTTCGCCAAGCCATCGGCCATTGCGGAGGAAGTGTTTCACGTCGCGCATCAGGATCGTTCGGCGTGGTCCTTCGCGGTCGAGGTCAGGCCGTTTGGCGAGACCTGGTAGCGCGCGTCACAACAGGAAACGCACCGCCACGAACCCGCCGATCAGGCAGACCACGAACAGGATGAACAGGGGGCCGAGGTACTTCTCGATGAAGGCCCGGATCGGTTCACCGAAATACCAGAGCAGCGTCGCAACGACGAAGAACCGCAGCC
Source organism: Minwuia sp. (assembly GCA_029213165.1). GTDB lineage: Bacteria > Pseudomonadota > Alphaproteobacteria > Minwuiales > Minwuiaceae > Minwuia. Next base: position 24,430 of record JARGNO010000035.1, on the reverse strand, counting down.
CCCGCGCGGCCAGGCTGGCGACCAGGAAGGTCAGCAGGTCGAGGCGGGTCACGCCGCTGGCAATGGTGATCACCTTGTAGGGGAAGGGCGTGACCCCGAACACGAACACCGCCCAGCCGCCGTGTTCCTTGTAGCCCGCACTGAAATCCGCAAATGCGTGATCATAGCCATAGAGCCGGATCAGCGGTTCGGCGATCTGATCGAAAAGGAACACGCCAATGGCGTAACCGGCGAAACCGCCCAGCACCGAACAGATGGTCGCGATCAGGGCCAGACGAAAGGCGCGCTGGCGATCCGCCAGGATCATCGGGATCAGCATCACGTCGGGCGGAATCGGAAAGACGCTGCTTTCGATGAAGCTGATGATGCCTAGCGCAGGCGTGGCGCGACGGTGGGCGGCCAGCCCCAGTGTCCAGTCATACAGCCGTCGCAGCATCCGCTGATCCCGTCGTGGAGTTGAGACTCTCAGTGCCGGCCCGGACCGGCGGCGGGAGAATGGCGTTCAGGTCGGGCAATGTCCATGGCCGCGTTGCCAACCACCACCCAGGCACTAGTTTCCATGCTGGGGACAGCAAGGAGCAGCATGAGATGTTCAAACCATATTTTGCACGTTTTGCGGCCTACAACATCTGGGCAAACGGCAAGCTCTATGATGCGGCCGCTGATGTTCCGGCTGCCGACCTCACCCGCGATGTCGGCGCGTTCTTCGGCTCGCTCAGCGGTACGCTGAACCACATGATCGTGGCGGACCGGGTCTGGCTGCGCCGGTTTCTGGGGGATGGCCCGGAGGAGTCGCAACTGAACCGGATCATCACCCATGACCTTGCCGAACTGCGCACCCTGCGGAACACCGAGGACAGTCGGATAAGCGGTTTCATTGGTTCACGCAGCGAGGCCGATCTGGCCGGAACCTTCAGCTATCGCAACATTGCGGGACACGCGTTCGAACAGCCGCTTTCGGAGACCCTGGCGCACTTCTTCAACCACCACACCCACCATCGCGGCCAGGCCCATGGCATCCTCACGCACCTGACGGGCAAGGCACCGGAGCTGGATCTGCTCTACTACATCCGCGATCTGGAGGGTTGAGCCGCAACAGGTCGATGGGGGTCTGATCCGCAAGCCCGACTTTCCGGCGCCTGTGCGGCACTCCTGGGTGCCCGGATCAAGTCCGGGCAAGGCGTGGTGGAACTGGCGTGGCACGGTGGGGCCGGCAAGGCGTGGTGGAGCGGTGGCGCTGGCAGGGCGTGGTGGGGCTGGCAGGGGCAACTCACCCCCTCCAACTACCCACGACGCTCGCGGACCTGATTCGCGAGCCCAGTTCCCGGCACAGCACGGAACCGGTTTGCTCTGATGGACCGCCCCGCCTCCTGGCGGCGTGGGTTCGTCCCCCCATTTTGGGGTGATCAGATCTGCCGTCCGGCTGCTTCCCAATAGGGGGCGCGGAGCTTGCGTTTGAAGATCTTGCCGGAGTCCTCCCGTGGCAGGTCCTTCGCGAAGACGATTTGTTTCGGCACCTTGAAGCGGGCCAGGTGACTGGCGATGAAGCTGCGTACATCGGACTCCGTCACGGATGTATCGGAGAGCTGGATGTGCGCGGCCAGCGATTCGCCGTATTCGTCATCGGGAATGCCGAAGACCGCACAATCGCGCACGCCGGGCATGCCGATCAGCACCGCCTCGATCTCTGCCGGATAGATGTTCACGCCGCCGGAGATAACCATGTCCTTCTTGCGGTCGCAGAGGAACAGGAAGCCTTCCTCGTCGATGAAGCCCACGTCGCCGCAGGTCACCAGGTGGTCCAGTCCGGCTTCCTTCCTCTTCTCGGGGTTCTTGTTGTAGGTGAAGTCGGGCCAGCCGATCATCTTCATGTAGACTTCGCCGATCTCGCCCGGTCCCAGTGGCTGCATGTTCTCGTCGACGATGCGGACATCGGCATGTGGCAGCGGTCGCCCCACCGTGCCGGGCTTTCGCAGGGCATCTTCGGAGGTATGGAAGAACATCGCGCCGGTCTCAGTCCCGCCGTAGTATTCATTGATGACGGGTCCCCACCATTCGATCATCCGCCGCTTCACGTCCGCCGGGCAGGGCGCCGCTGCGTGCACCACGAACTTCAGCGATGACAGGTCGTAGCGGTTGCGCACCTCCTCCGGCAGGTTCAGCAGCCGCACGAACATGGTCGGAACCATGTGGATGTGGGTCAGCCGCTCCTTCTCGATCAGTGCCAGCAGTTCCTCTGCGTCGAAGCGTGGCTGCAGGATGACCAGGCCGCAGCAACGCGCCGCGAACAGGCCATAGGCGTTGGGGGCGGAGTGATACATCGGACCGGTGATGACGGTACGGATCGACGGATCGGGACTGATGCCGAAGACGTGGGTGAACAGGCCGTAGATCTTGTCCTGTATCTCCGGCGTCGCAGGTTGGCGGCGGACACCCTTCGGATTGCCGGTGGTGCCGGAGGTATAGATCATGTTGGTGCGCGTGGTAGCAGGTTCACCGACCATCGGCGTCTGCTGCTGCAGCCAGTCGTTCCAGTTGGTGCGGCCTGCGGGAACGCTGCACTCATCCGGGGAGATGCGATAGGCCTGCATGACCTCGGGTGGCGTCTCTGCCACCAGGACGATGCAGTCGTCGGGAATCCCGGCTTCGATGGCAGGCAGCAGGTCAGCATGGACCACCAGCGCCCGCGCATCGCAATCGTCCAGGATGTAGCCTGCTTCCTCCGCCGTGCCGTGCCAGTTGATCGGCACCGCATAGGCCCCGGCGTTGGTGGCCCCCATCGACGCCTCGAAGAAGGCAAAGTCATTGCGCAGCATCAGGCAGACGGCGTCGTCTTCTCCCACCCCCAGCGCCTTGAAGCCCCCCGCCGCCTTGGCGACGTTGGCTTCCAGTGTCTCGCGATCCAGTTTCCGATCGCCCGAACGGATGCAATCCTGATCCATGGCCAGCTTCCTCCCCAGTCAGTCGTCCCGTTGGCCATTCTTAACGGCCTTCACGGGCAAGGGAAGAGACATCGGCAGGCAGCTACCCTGCGGTCAGATCAGGTGCCGCGCAGGCCCAGGACGTCGATCATGTCATAGCGGCCGGCGGGTCGGTTCGCGCACCAGAGCGCGGCACGAACGGCTCCGGCGGCAAAGATGCGCCGGTCGTTGGCGACGTGGTTCAGCACCACCCGCTCATTGTCGCTGGCGAAGACGACTGAATGCTCGCCCACCACATTGCCGCCACGCAGCGCCGAGTAGCCGATTTCGCCTGTCCGGCGTTCGCCCGTGATGCCATGGCGACCACCGACCGCAACCGCGTCGTGATCCTGTCTGCGTCCTGTCGCTGCCGCCTTGCCCAGCATCAGTGCGGTGCCGGACGGGGCATCCACCTTCCAGCGGTGATGCATCTCCGTCACCTCGACATCCCAGTCGATGCCAAGTGCGGCGGCGACCTGCGCGGTGACCTGCACCAGCAGGTTGACCCCCAGGGACATGTTGCCTGCCTGCATGACCGTGATCGCACGTGCGGCATCATCGACCTTCGCATCATCCGCCGGCGTCATGCCGGTGGTGCCGATGACCATGGCCGTGCCATGCCGCCGGGCATGATCCAGGTTGGCAACGGTCGCCGCAGGGACGGTGAAGTCGATCACGACATCCGCATTGGCAAACACAGCGTCCGGATCATCACTCAGGCTCACGCCCACCGGGTCGATACCGATCAGCTTGCCCAGGTCCTGGCCAAGTCCGTCCGTGCCGGGGCGTTCCAGCCCGCCTGCGATCTCCGCACCTTCGGTCTCATGTACCTCGGTCAGCAGCATCCGCCCCATGCGTCCGGCAGCACCGGCAATTGCTATTCTCATGGCTGTTCTCCCGCAGGCTTCAGATGATCGATGACAGGGCGTGGATCAGGCGATCCGTATCCGCATCGGTATTGTAGAGGTGAGGGGTGACGCGCATCGAGTCCCCGCGCTGGCTGATGTAGACCTGCTGCGCCGCCATGTCCTGCACCAGCGTCTCCGGCGCGCCGTCGGGGAACCGCAGTCCCAGGAAATGCGGTGCCCGCGCATTGTCCGGCGGGGCCAGCAGGCCAAGCCTTGATGCCTTTGCCGCGATATCGCGGGTCCGGGCACCCAGGGTCTGCGAAATTTCTTCCGGGGTCCAGTCGAGCAGATGCTCCATCGCCGCGATGGCACCGGGCATCAGCGCGAAATTGGACCGCTCCCCCATGTCGAAGCGCCGCGCGCCCGGCTGCAGGGCGTCCGTGTAGTCCAGCAGCCGGGCGAAATTCTCCGATCCGGCGCGGGTGATCCAGCCCTGCTCCAGTGCCCGACCCTGCTGCCACTTCGGCGCGACATACATGAAGCCGATGGAATAGGGACCGAGCAGCCACTTGTAACAGGCACATACCATGAAATCGGGCTGGATATCCGGCACCGAGAACGGCATCGCACCAAGCGACTGCGTCAGGTCGAGCACCAGGGCTGCACCAACCGACCGCAGCTTTCGTCCAACAGCCACCAGATCGATCAGGCTGCCGTCGGTCCAGTGATTGTGGGGCAGGGCGGCGATGGCGGTGCGGTCGGAGATCGCGTCCAGGATGACCCGGGTCCAGTCGCCGTCCTGACCACGCTGCAACGTGCGAAGCTCGGCACCCGAATCCGCGGCCAGGTCGCGCCAGCTGTAGACGTTGGACGGAAACTGGTCCCGCAGCACCAGAATCTCCTGCCCGGCAGGGACCGGCAGGTTGGCGGCGGCAGTGGCGATACCGTAACTGGCGGCAGGGACGATGGCGATATCATCGGCGGGCGCACCGATCAGGCGGCCGAAAAGCCCCCGTGCCCGCTCGCTCTCGGTAAAGAAGTCCTGCGGTGTCACTGTCCACGGGCTGGCCTTGCGCTGCAGCCCGGTGTTGCTTGCCGCCACGACCGGCTTCATCAGGGGCGACATGTAGGCACAGTTAAGGTAGGCGATGTCGTCCGGGATTTCGAACAGATGGCGTTGCGAGGCGATCATGAGAGGTCAGTCCATGCTGGCAGGAGGCGGCACTTGAACCGCCGCAGCCCCATGCGTCAAGCGCTGGCGCTGCTGCTTGCCGGCTGGGTGATGTCGGCAGGTGCGGCGCTCGCGCAGGCCCTGATCCCGACCGTGAAGACGTACCAGGCCTGTACGGAGGCCGTCGACCGTGACCCGGAGACGGGGATGACGGCGGCGCTGCAATGGCGCGACCTTGGCGGAGGCAGGGCGGCGGAGCATTGTGTGGCGCTGGCGCTGGCGGCGAACGGCAATACGCGCCTTGCTGCCGCCCGCATGCAGGACCTGGCCGAGGCGTTCGGTGTTGCGCGACCTGACATGGCGGCCACCATAATGTCCCAGGCGGCGGCGCTGTGGGTACTGGCGCGTGAGGATGCGCGGGCGCTGACAGCGCTGGACCGCGCGCTGGAATGGCAGGGAAGCGATGCGTTGCTGCATCTGGATCGCGCACATGTGCTGGCCGGTCTCGAAAGGTTTGATGAGGCGCGGAAGGCGGCAGACATGGCGCTCTCCATCGATGACCTTTCGGCGGAGGCCTATGCCCTGCGCGCCATGATCAATCGCCGGACAGGGCGGACAGCGGCGGCGGAAACCGACATCGTCACCGCGCTGGCCCTGCAGCCGGACCAGCCGCAGGCGCTGGTGGAGCGTGCCCGTTCCCGCGCCAATGCGGGGGATATACGTGGTGCGCGGGAGGACCTGCTGAGTGTCATCGCACAGGATGACGAGGCAGCCGTGGCGGAGGATGCGCGTCGGCTGCTGGAACAGTTGGACGTGGTCATTTCCGACTGATGGTGTGACGCCATGAGCCTCAGCCTCACAGCGCGCTTGCAAGCATGGGCAGGCAGACCTAATACTCCGCCGCCATGGACCTCAAGAACATCCGAAATTTCTCGATCGTCGCCCATATCGACCACGGCAAGTCCACACTTGCCGACCGGTTGATCGAGGCGACTGGCGGCCTTGATAACCGCGAGATGCAGGCGCAGGTGCTCGACTCCATGGATCTGGAGCGGGAACGCGGCATCACGATCAAGGCCCAGACGGTACGCCTGTCCTACAAGGCGCAGGACGGCGAGACCTATGTGCTGAACCTGATCGACACCCCCGGCCACGTCGATTTCTCCTATGAAGTCAGCCGCAGCCTGTCGGCCTGCGAAGGCGCGCTGCTGGTGGTGGATGCCAGCCAGGGTGTCGAGGCGCAGACGCTGGCCAATGTCTATCTGGCCATCGAGAACGATCTCGATATCGTGCCGGTGCTGAACAAGATCGACCTGCCCGCCGCCGAACCCGACCGGGTGAAGGAACAGATCGAGGATGTGATCGGTATCGACGCCTCCGACGCCGTGATGATCTCCGCCAAGACCGGCATCGGCATCCCCGACGTGCTGGAGGCGCTGGTGACCCGGCTGCCCGCACCGAAGGGCGACCGCGATGCACCGTTGAAGGCGCTGCTGGTGGACAGCTGGTACGACGCCTATCTGGGTGTTGTCGTGCTGGTCCGCATCTTTGACGGCAGCATGAAGAAGGGATCGAAGATCCGCCTGATGTCCAGCGGTGCCACGCATCAGATCGACCGGGTGGGCATCTTCACGCCGAAGATGGCGACGGTGCCGGAACTGGGACCGGGGGAGATCGGCTTCTTCACCGCCTCCATCAAGACGGTGGCGGAGACGGATGTCGGCGATACCGTGACGGATGAGGGCAAGCCCGCCGCCGCACCGCTGGCGGGTTTCAAGCCCTCCATCCCCGTGGTGTTCTGCGGCCTGTTCCCGATCGACGCCAATGACTACCAGGACCTGCGCGACAGCCTGGCCAAGCTGCGGCTGAACGATTCCAGCTTCCATTTCGAGCCGGAGAGTTCGGCGGCGCTGGGGTTCGGCTTCCGATGCGGCTTCCTCGGCCTGCTGCACATGGAGATCGTGCAGGAACGGCTGGAGCGGGAGTTCAACCTCGACCTGATCACCACGGCCCCGAGCGTTGTCTACAAGCTGCACATGACGAACGACACGCTGCAGGAACTGCACAATCCGGCCGACATGCCCGATCCGGTGAAGATCGACCGGATCGAGGAGCCGTGGATCAAGGCGACGGTCATGTGCCCCGACGAGTACCTCGGGTCGATCCTGAAGTTGTGCGAGGAAAAGCGCGGCATTCAGGTCAACCTGACCTACGTCGGCAACCGCGCCATGGTGGAATACGAACTGCCGCTGTCGGAGGTCGTCTTCGACTTCTATGACCGGCTGAAGTCCGTCAGCCGCGGCTATGCCAGCTTCGACTACGAGATCATCGAATATCGCGAAGGCGACCTGGTGAAGATGTCGATCATGGTCAATGCCGAGCCGGTCGATGCCCTTGCCATGGTCGTCCACCGCAAGCGTGCCTATGAGCGCGGGCGGCAACTGGTGGAGCGGCTGAAGGACCTGATCCCGCGCCAGATGTTCAAGATCCCGATCCAGGCCGCCATCGGTGGCTCAGTCATCGCCCGCGAGACCATCTCCGCCATGCGCAAGGACGTGACCGCCAAATGCTACGGCGGCGACGTCACCCGCAAGAAGAAGTTGCTGGAGAAGCAGAAGGAAGGCAAGAAGCGGATGCGCACCTACGGCAAGGTCGACATCCCCCAGGAAGCCTTCCTCGCCGCGCTGCGGATGGGGGATGAGTAGGGCGCTGCCAAGGTTTCCACCGGATCGGTAGCCCATGCAGGCTCCTGGACATAGGCTGACTGGATCGGCGGGCGATTTCCCACTTGTATCCGTTCAGACAACTGGATCGAATGGACTTTGAGGTGCTATGAATTGGGTGGCGGGCAAAGATTCTGCGACCCGGAAAATGCGGCTATGAAGCTCTGAGAGTGGTGCGTATTGGGAATCGGGCATGACAGGATGGTTCTTGTTCATCTTTGGAATGTAAAATGACTCCATTGGTACTGGTATTGTCGTGCTTGTCTTTTCTGCTTTCTGTCGCGATTGTGCTTTTTGATGCCTTGTTGGCTTATCACGCCGCAACAACTTCACTATCAGTATCGTTGTGGAAGTTGAGAAGTGCTTTCATTCAGGCTGATATCCTGATCTATAGATCTGTTTTTTTGTTTGTGATTTCGTTTGTATTGGCAATTGTTTTCCGGTTTTTTGTGAATCGTGTGTGGGTGCGTGATTTCAACCGGAAATTCCTGAATTCCGCTGCTTTCGTTTGCGTATCGAGTGGTCTGATTTTGGTCTTCGTATTTGCTATTCAGATGTTTTCGGGATTGCGGCAGGTCTTGTGAATTGGAGGTTGTGGTGAGGCGAAGAGTTTTTTTGATTGGATTTTTGGGTACTTTATTTGCGTTGCAGAGGTTTTCTTTTTCTCGTGCAAGAATTGTCGTTCGCGATGGTTGGCTGCTTGATGCGAGAGATCTTGGTGAGGATCGCGGATGAAGTGGAGTTTCGCAAATTTCGCAAAAGAAATTCATGGAATTTATGATTATTGTATTGTCGGGACTGGTCCTGCGGGCACGACATTGGCTCTCGAGTTATCGAAAGACAAGGGAAAGCGCGTCCTTCTTTTGGAGGGTGGGCGTGAAGATTACAACGAGAAGTCTCAAGGATTGTATACCGGATCCAGTTCCGGTCGTACATATACCGATCTGGATGTGACGCGTTTGCGGCAATTGGGTGGATCGTCAAATCATTGGGCAGGTTATTGTCTGCCATTGTCGGATCATGATTTTGATCGGCGCGACATCAACGGAATCGATCCTTGGCCCATCGGAAGCGATGACGTTCGGAAATATGCCGAACAGGCCGCTGAAATTCTTGATTTGCCATTTTTTGGGCGCGACCCGGGTAAGCCAATCTTGCCTGGATCGGAGGGTTTGTTTCGAGTGTCTTACGGAGCATCATCTCCAGTCAATTTTCGGGAAAAATATGAAGACATTATTTCAAACACAAGTAATATTGACCTGGTGTTGGGCGCAAATGTCATTGAATTGATCCCTGATCGGGTATCGGGTCGAATAAGGTCGACAATCGTAGCAAATTTGGATGACACATTTCGCGCAGAACTGAGTGCAAATTTGTTCGCCATTTGCCTGGGCGGGATTGAAAATCCGAGAATGCTTCTCAATTCCAATTCTGTCATCGAGGGTGGTATCGGGAACAAGCATGACTTGGTCGGTAGGTACTTTGCCGACCATCTGCACTTGGAGTTTGGCTGGTACGTCGCTTTTGATCCTGAAAAAGTGGAAAATTTGAGTGGCGGAAAATTTATTGAGCCAACCCCAGGTTTCCTGGAACGCCACAGTCTGTTCAATTTTGGTTGGGAAGCCCTGAGACCCTTCGAAAACAAGGCAAATGATCATGCTGTTGCTGACGTCAAGGAGTTGGCATGCAGCAGTGATATCTTTCAAAGTCTGTCGAACTTGCTTGGGTACGATATTTTTTGCCGCCGAATAAGGCGCCCAACCGTCGGTCGTCTGCGCCTTGTTTCCGAATGTATGCCCAATTTCGAAAGCCGGATCACGCTCGGAAACAGCAACGATATCTTCGGGAAAAGAAAAATTGATCTCAATTGGCAAATTCACGAACAGGATAGAGAGACATTTCGCATGGCAGCTATGGCCATTGCCCAATTCTTTATTCAGAACGATCTTGGGCGGATCAAGGTCGAGCCATGGGTGCTGGATGCTTCAATTGATTGGCCGAACCAGAAGACGCATGAACTTGTTGGCAATCATCACATAGGCACGACCAAGATGGGATCGTCACCGAGCTCCGGGGTGGTCGACAGGAACTGCAAAGTATTCGGCCATGATAATCTTTTCATATGCGGATCAAGTGTCTTCCCAAGAGGGGGGTATGCGAATCCCACATATTCGATCGTGGAAATCACGCTTCATGTTGCAAACCAGATGAAAATGCTTTCGTAACAGGGGCAGTTGGATTTTTTGAAATACCGGTATGGTGTTGGTCGGAGTGTTGCTTCTTTCTGACTGGCGTTTTCCAATTCCGAGTTGAGTTGGACATATGGGAATCTCGCGATGCGTGGTCGTGCTGGTTCGCATCTTTGACGGCTGCATGAAGAAGGGATCGAAGATCCGCCTGATGTCCAGCGGCGCCGCATATCATATCGACCGGACCGAGCAGCCATGGATCAAGGCGACGGTGATGTGTCCGGGAGAGTTCCTCGGGTCGACCCTGAAGCCATGCGAGCAAGAGCGCGGCGTCCAGGTCAATCTGACCTTCGCCGGCGATCGCACCGAGGTGGAGGCTGGCGCTGTCGGAGGTCGTCATCGACTTCTGCAATCGGCTGAAGGACCTGATGCCGCGCCAGATATTCACGATCCTGACCTGGGCCGCCAGTCGCTGCGGATTTGTGACGCGTGGATCCTGTCGCTGGTTTCAGGGTATTTGCTTTCGGCAAGCTGACATGCACCACCTGATTTGACGGAAGCCGGGAACGTGACACGACTCGTTGGCGAAAATCATGAACTCTGCGCGTTCCGTGACGAGACCGGCCTGTACATCCACGTTTCGGTCGATGTCAGCTTTGTGTCGTCGGGGTATCGATTTGATATTTCCGAAAACGAACTTCAGATGCTGCTGGAAAAGCCGCCACGGCGGCTGGCGCTGAACGGCCTGCTGCATGACATGCTGGCACCTCGCCTTGTCCGTGACGAAAAGGATCGTCCAACTGACAATGACTGCAAGGCCATGATCTGGCGGGTCCTGCTCGGGTCCGATGCGGATGTTGATTGCGCAATCTCGCAAAGTCGCAGTCCCGGGTCGGTTCGGTTCCTGTTGCGAGAAGCCGGTTTCCCGGATCAATTCGCCCCTGCGTCACCGTCAAGCTGACTGTTAGCAGGTGACAACTGTTGCGGACGGTTCCTGTGTGTCAGTTCGCGTGCTTCACCAGTTGCCCTGAGGCCGAGCGGACTTCCTCGCCATCGATCAGGCGGGTGAATTTCAGTTTCATGCCCAGCGCCGAGAGGGTGCGGTCGTAGACCTGCAGGTCGGCCTTGCCGTCTTCCCTGACACCCAGGCTGTAGACGGTCAGGGTCTGGTCGGAGATGCGGGCCCAGTGGACGGCTTCCCCGCTCATCGGATCGACCGTCCTGTCCTCCCGCCAGACATTGCTGCGGGTCGGGTCTGGGATGAATGCCACCGCAGCCTGCTTCAGTTCCTCTTTCGGTGCATTCGGGTCGCCAGCCTGGCGCAGGACCGTTGACCAGCGCAGCGAGAAACCGCCGACCGCGAAGGGGCGGATTTCCACATCCAGATCACGTGCGGTCACCCGGAAGTGGGAACTGACCTCGCTCTCCGAGACAGCGCTGCCTTTCCACAGGCCCTGAAACGCCTTGATGCTCAGGTCCTTGGCCATCGCGGGTGAGGCGACCGCCAGCGGGACCAGAACCGTCGCCGCCGCCAGCATCCGTCCAAAAGTCTTGCGCATCATTTCCCGCTCCCCTGTGTCACATCACCCCGAGATCAGGGCCATTTCACTTCCGGCGGAAGGCTCATCAGGATCGCTTCCGTGTTGCCGCCGGTCTTCAGTCCGAATGTCGTGCCGCGATCATAGAGCAGGTTGAACTCCACGTAACGTCCCCGGCGCACAAGCTGGTGCTCACGCTCCTCCGCCGTCCAGGGTTCGTTCATGTGGGCCCGTACGATCGGGGCATAGGTGTCGATGAAAGCCTGGCCCACATCGCGGGTGAAGGTGAAGTCGGCATCCCAGTCACCGCTGTCCACGTGATCGTAGAAGATGCCGCCGACGCCGCGCGGCTCGTCGCGGTGCTTCAGGTGGAAGTACTCGTCGCACCACTTCTTGAACCTTGCATAGTAGTCCGGGCCATGTGCGTCGCAGGCGCCCTTGAGTCCGGCGTGGAACGCGTTCGTGTCCGCATCGTTCGGGACCATCGGCGTCAGGTCGGCCCCGCCACCGAACCAGCCGACGGAGGTGCGGATGTGGCGGGTGTTCATGTGAACGGCCGGCACCCGGGGGGAGCGCATGTGGGCGACCAGCGAGATGCCGGAGGCCCAGAACCGCCCGCCGGATTCCTTCGCGCCCTGGATCTGGCCCACGAAATCATCGGAGAAGGTGCCGTCGACGGTGGAGATATTGACGCCCACCTTCTCGAACACCCGTCCCCGCATCACCGACATGACACCACCCCCACCACCGGGGCGATCCCAGGCCGTGCGTTCGAAGCGGCCCGGGGGCAGGTCCGACATCTGGCCGGTCAGTTCGTCCTCTATGGCCTCGAACGTGGAACAGATGCGGTCGCGCAGTTCCCGGAACCAGGCACTGGCGGCTTCCTTGCGCTGCCGGTCGATCTCTGTGCTGTCACTCATGCCGTTCCCCTTTCGCGTTCCATCCGTGATGCTGGCCGTCGGTAGCGCTGGCCGAAGCCGCCTTCTGGCGCGCAATGAACGCCAGCACCTTGATCGAGGTCAATCGTCAGGTGCGATCCGGTCAGCGAATCTGCCGAATGGCCTCACCCAGTGCCATCGCCGCCGCGGTGACGACATTGAGCGAACGCGCCCCCGCCGCCATCGGAATGCGGATACGGGCGTTGGCGCTGTCATGAACAGAGTCGGGAACACCGGCGCTTTCCCGCCCCATCAGCAGGACATCATCGGGCTGAAACGTGAAGTCATGGAGATTCGCGGCTGCACGCGTGGTCATCAGAATCAGCCTGCTGTCGGCCTGCGCGGTCCGGAACGCCTGCCATCCGGTGTGCAGGGAAATCTCCACCGCATCCGCATAATCCATTGCCGTCCGGCGCAGGTCGCGGTCGTCCAGGGGGAAGGCGGCGGGCCGAATCACATCAAGTGCGATGCCCAGACAGGCGCAAAGCCGGATCGCGGCCCCGAGATTCTGTGGAATGTCCGGTTGAAACATGGCCAGGCGCATTGGTTTGTCCTTCTGCTGACGGGGGCTTATCCCTGCGTTCCGGGGCCTCCGACAGCGATGCGGCTCACTGTCGCAACAGAGTCCGTCTTCTGGACTTGGCCCGCCATTCCTGATTGTTACGGTACTTCCGGCATCGGTCGGGGGTCGCCGCGTGCGAGTCCGGTGTGCAGTTGAATGAACAAGAGGGTTTGAGCCCATGAGTGCAGCTTCCCATGGGGGAGACGGCGGCGAACGCCGTGACTTCCTGGTGATCACGGCTGGCGCGTTTGTCGGCGTCGGTGCCGTCGGACTGGTCTGGCCGTTCGTTGACCAGATGAATCCATCCGCGGACGTGCTGGCCCTGTCGTCGACGGAAGTCGATATCTCGGGGATCGAGCCTGGCCAGAGCGTGACGATCAGCTGGCGCGGCAAGCCGGTTTTCGTGCGCCGCCGGACCGAGGCAGAGATCGAGGCCGCTGTATCGGTCGACATGGATGATCTGCCGGATCCGCAGAGCGATCTGGAGCGCCACAAGGATGGCAAGGCGGAGTGGCTGGTGGTGCTGGGTATCTGCACCCACCTCGGCTGCGTGCCGCTGGGCTTCGCCGGTGAATACGATGGCTGGTTCTGCCCGTGCCATGGTTCGCACTACGACACGTCCGGACGTATCCGCAAGGGTCCGGCGCCCGCCAACCTGGAGGTGCCGGAGTACGAATTCCTGACCGACACCCAGATCAAGATCGGTTGAGGGAACAGACATGTCATTTCAGACCGACAACAAGCTGATCAAGTGGTTCGACGACCGTCTGCCACTGGTCTCCGTGATGCACCACACCTTCGTGCAGCATCCCTATCCGCGTAACCTGAACGTTGCCTACCAGTTCGGCTCGATCCTGGGCGTCATGCTGACCCTGCAGATCGTCACCGGCATTGTTCTGGCCATGCACTACACGGCCCATACCTCGCTGGCGTTCGACTCGGTCGAGCACATCATGCGTGACGTGAACTACGGCTGGCTGCTGCGCTACATGCATGCCAATGGCGCGTCGATGTTCTTCATCGCGGTCTATCTCCACATGTTCCGCGGCCTCTACTACGGATCCTACAAGGCCCCGCGCGAGATGATCTGGATGATCGGTGTGGTCATCCTGCTGGTCATGATGGCGACGGGCTTCATGGGCTATGTGCTGCCCTGGGGTCAGATGAGCTTCTGGGGTGCCACGGTCATCACCAACCTGTTCAGCGCCCTGCCGGTGGTGGGTGATCCCATCGTGACCTGGCTGTGGGGTGGCTTTGCGGTCGACAATCCGACCCTGAACCGGTTCTTCAGCCTGCACTACCTGCTGCCCTTCGTGATCTTCGGTCTGGTCTTCCTGCATCTGGTTGCACTGCACCAGAAGGGTTCGACCAACCCGCTGGGCATCGAGATCAAGGGGCCGGCCGACTACATCTCCTTCCACCCGTACTTCACGGTGAAGGATTTCTTCGGCTTTGCCGCCTTCGGCGTGCTGTTCGCGATCTTCGTGTTCTGGTTCCCGAACTACCTGGGGCATCCGGACAACTACATCCCGGCAGACCCGCTGGTGACGCCCGCGCATATCGTGCCCGAATGGTACTTCCTGCCGTTCTACGCGATCCTGCGGTCGGTGCCGGACAAGCTGCTGGGTGTGCTGGCCATGTTCGCGGCCATCGGCGTGCTGTTCATCCTGCCCTGGCTGGATCGCAGCCGGGTCCGGTCGGCAGCTTTCCGCCCGCAGTACAAGTGGTTCTTCTGGATCTTCGCGCTGGATTGCATCGTGCTCGGTTACGCTGGCAGCCAGCCGGCAGAGGGCAACATGCTGGTCATTTCCCGGATCGCGACGATCTACTACTTCGTCCACTTCATCTTCCTGATGCCGGTACTGGGCTGGTTCGAACGACCAAAGCCATTGCCAACTTCCATCTCGGAGGCCGTGCTGGCAGGCAAGGCAAGCACCTCAGCCGGGGAGAACGCATGATGATCAATCGCAGCATCAAGGTTCTCGCGGGTGCCGTTCTCGGCATCGGCCTGATGACCGGCAGCGCCCTTGCCGCCGGTGACGCCAAGGAACTGAAGTCGGTTGACTGGCATCATTCCGGCCCGTTCGGCACATACGACCGTGCCCAGGTCCAGCGTGGCTTCCAGGTCTTTACCGAGGTCTGCGCGGCCTGCCACAGCCTGAAGTACATCGCCTATCGCAACCTGATGGAGATCGGCTTCAGCGAGGAACAGGCGAAGGCCATTGCGGCGGAGAAGGACATCGAGGATGGCCCGAACGCGGACGGTGACATGTTCACCCGTGCCGGTCGCCTTTCCGACAAGATCCCTTCGCCCTTCCCGAACGACAATGCGGCCAAGGCCTCCAATGGCGGCGCCTATCCCCCGGACCTGTCGCTGATCGCAAAGGCACGGGTAGGTGGTGAGGATTACCTGTATTCGCTGTTGAGCGGTTACAGCGAAGACAGCCATGGGCATGAATGCGGCACCGGCACCTATTACAACCCGTACTTCCCGGGCAGTTGCCTGGCGATGCCGTCGCCGATTGCCGACGACCTGATCGAGTATGTGGACGGCACGCCGGCCACGGTCGACCAGATGTCGAAGGACGTCTCCGCCTTCCTGACCTGGGCCGCCGAGCCGAAGATGGAAGAGCGCAAGAGCATGGGCTTCAAGGTGATCATCTTCCTGCTGATCATGAGTGGCCTGCTCTATGCCGCCAAGCGCCGGATCTGGGCACGCCTGCACTGACCGGCTTTGATACGGATCGCTTCCGGCGCCATGTGCCGGACGCAATCGCAGAACAGGACAGGGGTGGCGGTCGGACCGTCGCCCCTTTTCTGTATCTGGGAACGGCATCACGTGGCATGTTCATCGGATGACACCTGAAGGGTCCAGGGAAGACGAAGTGCCGCCCAATGCAAAGCCTGATGCTGCAACGGCAGACGCCCCTGTGGCGGACGTTGCATTGCCGTCGCAGCCTTCTTCCGTGAAACAGGACACGCATCAGGTGCTGCATGCGGACCGGGCTCAGGATGCATTGTTCTCGTCGGGTTCGGACACGAAGGTGGAGGTCGACCTGATCTCCCCCTGGATCCTGATCCTGAAGTCCTGGCGGCTGTTCCTGATCAATCTCGATGTCTTCCTGGCGCTGATGTGGCGTCCCTTTGCCGCCACCGCGCTGGCTGCATTTGCGGCTGTGGAGCTTGTGCCGTTTGTCGGTGTCGGTCTCGCGACGCTCGGCTATACACTGGTGGCCCTGATTGTCGTGGTTCCCGTCATTACCGCCTGGCATCGGATGATCCTGCTCGGGTCCGACAATCCGGAGGCGCGCGCCACCTACCGGATCGGCAGTGCGGAATGGTCGTATTTCAAGGGCGCGGCGGCGCTCTACGGGCTGGGCTATGTCATCGGGCTGCTGGTGGAACAGATCTATGGACCACTGATCGGCGGTCCCTTGCTCTGGGCCGCGAGGGAGGGGCTGGATGTTGGTGGCATCATCGCCAGCTATGGCCAGGCAGCGGTGCACTGGACAGCGGTGGCGCTGATCGTCGGAATA
This sequence comes from Minwuia sp., assembly GCA_029213165.1. Classification (GTDB taxonomy): domain Bacteria; phylum Pseudomonadota; class Alphaproteobacteria; order Minwuiales; family Minwuiaceae; genus Minwuia. The sequence continues at coordinate 7,965 of JARGNO010000035.1, read as the reverse complement.
CTGGTGGCACGCTTCTTCCTGGTCCTGCCGGCCGCGGCAATCGGGATGCCATTCGGTTTCTCGCAATCGGCGACGGCAACGCGGGGGCAGGGTGCGCGGCTTGTGCTCGCCTATCTGCTGGCCAGCCTGCCCGCCTTCGTCCTGGCATTCCTGTTCGATTCACCGCAGACCGTCTTGTCCGGCAACAGCAACTCCGATGTGCAGTTCCTCGACCTGGTCCTGGCGATCCTGCCCCGCATCCTGCTCTACACGATTGCGGTTGGAATCCTGTCACTGGCATTCGAGCAGCTTGTTGGCGTACCAAAGCGTGTGCGCCGGAAGCTGATGGCTGAATCCAGTGCCATCGAGGCGCCTGTGCCACCATTGCGATGACCGCCAATCGCCACAACAGGCATGAAGACGAGACACAGGGAGAGAATGCATGACCGAGAGCGAGACTGTCATCGGCGTCCTGGGGGGCAGCGGTGTCTATGGCATGGACGGACTGGAGGATACCGAGTGGCGACGTATCGAGAGCCCTTTCGGTGACCCGTCCGATGAACTGCTTTTCGGGCGTCTGCGCGGCGTCCGGATGGTCTTTCTGCCGCGTCATGGACGTGGCCACCGCATCAGCCCGACGGAGATCAACTACCGCGCCAACATCGACGCGCTGAAGCGCGCGGGGTGTACGGACGTGATCTCCGTGTCTGCCTGCGGTTCCTTCAGGGAGGAACTGGCGCCGGGCAGCTTTGTCATCGTCGACCAGTTCATCGACCGCACCTTCGCGCGGGAGAAGACATTCTTCGGCAACGGCCTCGTGGCGCATGTCTCGATGGCTGATCCGGTCTGTTCGCGCCTTGGCGATGCGCTGGAGGCAGCGGCAACCGAATGCGGAATCGAACATGCGCGGGGCGGGACCTATCTGGCGATGGAGGGGCCGCAGTTCTCTACCCGGGCCGAGAGTTTCCTGTATCGGGACTGGGGGTGCTCCGTGATCGGCATGACGAACATGCCGGAGGCGAAACTGGCACGCGAGGCCGAGCTCTGTTACGCGACCGTCGCCATGGTGACGGACTATGACTGCTGGCGCGAAGGCGACGCGCATGTCGATGTGGAGGCCGTGCTGGCGATCCTGCATGGCAACGCGGACAAGGCCCAGAACCTGATTTCCGCTGTCGTGCCAAAGCTTGCCGGTCAGCGCCACACCTGCACCGCCGGTTGCGACCGGGCACTCGAAGTGGCCCTGATCACGCCGCCGGAGGCGCGGGAAGAGGCCATGGTGAACAGACTTGATGCGGTTGCTGGCCGCGTTCTTTCCTGACCGGGGGGAATTACCGCATGAATGACGAGATTCGCGACCGTATCCGCACCATTCCCGACTATCCGAAGCCCGGGATCATGTTCCGGGATGTGACGACGCTCTGGAACGATGCACGCGGCTTCCGCACTGCCATAGACCTGCTGGTCCAGCCCTATGCCGGTGTCCGAATCGACAAGGTGGCGGGCATCGAGGCCCGGGGCTTTGTCATCGGCGGGGCCGTCGCGCACCAGCTTTCGGTCGGTTTCATTCCGATCCGGAAGCAGAACAAGCTGCCCGGCGCGACGATCGGGGAAGACTATGACCTGGAATACGGGACCGACCGCGTCGAAATCCATGATGATGCCATCACCGAAGGGCAGAACGTGCTGATCGTCGATGACCTGCTGGCAACCGGTGGTACGGCGGAGGCGGCGGTGAAACTGATCCGCCGCGCGGGCGGGACAGTGGTCGGCTGCTGCTTCATCGTTGACCTGCCTGACCTTGGCGGCATGAAACGCCTGCAGGACATGGGGCTGAGTGTCATGGCCCTGTGTGCCTTCGAAGGGGAATAGGCCGATGGGTGAACCGACACCGGTCGCGGGGGTGCTTCGCGGCATCGACCATCTGGTCCATGCCGTCGATGATCTGGAGGGCTGCGCCGACGATTTCCGCCGTCTTGGTTTCACGCTGACGCCACGCGGTCGACACCGCGGCATGGCGACAGGCAACTACTGCATCATGTTCGACGATGATTATATCGAGCTGATGGGAATCATTGCCCCCGACCTGCCCGACCGGGGCCTGCGGGATCGCATGGCGGCGCAGGGTGAGGGGCTGGACCGCTGTGCCTTTGCCGTTGATGACGTGGATGCTGCTTTCGCGACGCTGCGCGATGCGGGGTTCCAGGTGAATGGTCCGATTGAACTGCGCCGCCCGCTTGAACTGCCGGAGGGCGAGGTCGAACCGCGGTTCAGGCTGATCCGCTTTGATGGCAACGAGACCCGATTGCTCAATGGCTTCATCTGCTACCACGACACGCCGGAGATCACGCGACGGCCCGCCTGGCTGACCCATGCGAACGGGGTTACCCGCATCCTTGGTCTGGTCGCTGTCGCCGCCGGTCCTGCAGCAATTGGCTCAGACTGGGCGCGGTTGCTGGGGGGCGACATTGTAAACGAGACGGATTCCGGTGTCGCGATGCAGATCGGACCACATGTCGTCGAGATCGTGCGGCGTGATACGGTATCGGCCGTGCTGCCTGGCCTGTCGACCGATGATGTTCCGGCAATCGACCGGATGATTGCCATGCGGCTGGCCGTCTCCGATATCGCCGCGACGCGCGATGTCCTGACCGGGAATGGCGTGGTGTATTCGGATCAGGCGGATGGATCGGTCTTCGTGCCGCCCGATGTGACCGGCGGAACCGCTGTCACCTTCAGCAAGGAAGCGTCCTGACCGACCATCCGCCAGTTCAATATGGCTCTGCCACACCCCCGGACATATCATCCTGCTGAATGTCAGAAATGCCCAGGGGAGGGGCAACAGCCATGTCCGAATTCGAAACTGTCCTCTACGAGCGTCCCGCCGAACATGTGGCGCGCATCGTCCTGAACCGACCCGACGCCAGAAACGCGCAGAACACGCAGTTGCTCTATGACCTGAATGGCGCATTCGACAAGGCGGCACGGGACGATGAGGTGAAGGTGATCATGCTGGCCGGAAACGGGCCGCATTTCTCCTCGGGTCACGACCTGCGGGAGGCGAACAGCTACGACAACATGGATGACCACACCACGGTCGGCACATGGTGTGGCTGGCACTGCGCAGGTGCCGAGGCGCAGATGGCACGGGAACGGGAGATCTACATCGGGTTCTCGGAACGCTGGCGCAACATTCCGAAGCCGACGATTGCCGTCGTTCAGGGGAAGGTGATCGCCGGGGGGCTGATGCTGATCTGGCCCTGTGACATCATCATTGCAGCCGAAGGGTCAATGTTCCTCGACAATACTGTCGGCATGGGTGTCGGCGGTGTCGAGTACTTCGGGCACCCCTGGGAGGTCGGCGCGCGGAAGGCGAAGGAGATGCTGTTCACGGCAGACTGGCTCTCGGCAGAAGACGCGCGCGCACTCGGGATGGTGAACCATGTCGTGCCGGCCCCGGAACTGAATGACTTTTCCCTGGCCATGGCCGAAAGGATCGCCGCCAAGCCCCTGTTCGCGCTGAAACTGGCGAAGGAGGCTGTCAACGCCGCGCAGGACTGTTCAGGGCGCCAGAACGCCATGCAGACGGCTTTCGCCCTGCATCATGTTGCGCACAGTCACAATATGCAGGTTCATGGAATGCTGATCGACCCGACAGGACTTGCGCCGGCGGTCAAGGGCAAAGACAAGAAATAGTTGATGGTCCCGTATCCTGGTTTTCGTATGGTGAAAAAAAATCTCCACGCCAGATAGCACATCCAGCGTGCATGACCGCGCGGCGCTGTCTCCTGTCTATTGCGAATTCCGCAATCGGGACAAGGAGCGCAGTTTTCTGCTGACCCGCCGAACGACGGGTCAGCGAAAGCTGCGCCTCATTGCATTGACTGTCCTGTGCGCTGTCGGGCCTCTTGAGGTTGTTGACTATCTCAATCTCGGTTTGTCCCGGGAGTTCCTGCTGCTCACCATCACCAGGTCATTCATCGTCCTGATGGCGGCCCTGGTCCTTTACCTGACATTTCGAAACGTAAGGTTTCGGATCATCATCTCGGCCGTCTTTCTTCTTGGCTGCGCCGTTCTGTTTCAGGTCGTGATGAATTCCGTCATCTATGTAGAGAACCAGCAAAGCATCCTGATGCAGCAGATCCTGATCAGTGTCTTCGGTCTGATCTTCTATCCACTGTCACTGCGTGTGCTGGTGCCTGCCATCTTTGGTTTCAATTTGCTTTTCTTCATCAATTTCTGGTTCCAGCAGGTCGCGGCCAGTCCCGAAGTCCTGCGCATGTCGGTCTGGGGCGGCGTTGCGCTGATGCTGGGACTGTTCACGGCGCGACAGGTGAATCGGGCGGAGCGGCTCAATTACCTGGAGCTGCAACGGCGCGACATGGCGGAGGCGCAACTGGTTGCTGCCCGGCAGCAGGCCGAGGACGCGAGCCGGGCCAAGTCGGAATTCCTTGCCAACATGAGCCATGAACTGCGTACCCCGCTGAATGCAGTGATCGGTTTTTCCGAGATGATGAGCCATCAGATATTCGGGCCACTCGGGAATGCCAGGTACGCCGAGTATGCGAATGACATCGGTGCCAGCGGCAAGCACCTTCTGTCGCTGATCGATGAAGTGCTGGACTTCGCCAAGATCGAAGCCGGTGCGCAGGAGCTTCATCTTCAGTCGGTCGATCTCGGCAGGTTGGCTGATGAAACGGCGAGGATGTTGACGCCGCAGGCGCTGGACGCCGGCCTGGTGGTCCAGGTTCACATGGCAGATCAGGCCGTCGTGATCCGCGCCGACGAGCGCGCGATGCGGCAGGTGCTGCTGAACCTGGTCTCGAACTCCATCAAGTTCACCCAGTCGGGTGGACGGATCGACATTCATATCGGTCGTACCGGTTCCGGGGAGGGGTTCCTGCGCGTCGATGATACCGGCGTCGGTATTCCGGCATCGGAGCAGGATCGGATACTTCGGCCATTCGAACAGATGGAGGAGAGCGATACCCGCTCCCGGCCTGGTTGGGGCCTGGGGCTGTCCATCGTTTCGGTTCTGGTTCGCCTGCACGATGCCCGGATGCGGATAGTGAGCGCCCCGGGAGAGGGGACAAGCATCACAATTACCTTCTCGAAAGGGTCAACTGACTCCGGATGATCCGAACCTGTTGCAGTTCATAATGCGAACGATTATCATTTGCATATCAATTGGACAAACAGGGGACCGTCATGGGTACGATCGTGGCCATTCAGCCACCGAACGCGCGGATCGGGATGCAGGATCTGGGGGAGGCGGATCGCCTTTTTCTCTGGATGGTCCGCACCTGGGTCCAGGGGCTGAACCAGAGCATCGAAGTCGAGCATGAGATCGAGGCAGGGCTGCTGGCGCATCGGATACCGGAGGCGATGACAGCCTTTGACGGTTTCATGATGTCCATTGCCACCTGTGCGCGACGCAACATTGATATCCAGCGTCGCCGGACCGCGGCGATCAGTCCGGACGAGGTCATCCTGCTGCGTGCCTTCGGCGCCATGGGGGCGGGAATGCGTACCCTGTCCGCAAGTGTGCTTTCGTTGCTGGTTGACGGCACGGGACGGCGGATCGCGAGCGATAACATGGAACGGCTGCTGGACCATTTTGCGACCGCAGCCCTGGTGCCGACGGTCTTCATCAGACCGGAGCGACCGGCAGCGGTTACCGGGACCTGGCGTGGATGCAGCATCTGCAGGCAGATCACCGGCGGGAGTGTCCCCGATGTGCTGTAGCCCTGGTCTGCTGCTGTCCTGTCCCTTTGGCTGGCTGATGGACAGATTGCTGGGCTGAACGCCCTCGATCCTCAGTCGTCCGTGTCGATGAACAACCGATGCCAATGCTCCAGCGCCATCAGGGCACGGACCTCACGGGTATTGTTGCGGCTGCCCTGGATATGGCTTTCCAGCAGCAGGCGGACCGTGTCGGGCTGGAACAGCCCCCGGTCATTGAACTGGTCCGACAACAGCATCTCGCGTGCATGGCCGGCCAGATCCTGTTTCAGCCACTCACCGACAGGTACCGTGAACATCTGCTTTGACCGGTCGGTCAGCGCGGCACCCAGCAGGGGGCGGACCGTGTGTTTCAGGATGTGCTTGGTGCGCCCCTGGCTCAGCTTCAACTCGGCCTTCATGCGGAACGCGAGTTCGACAACGCGGTAGTCCAGAAAGGGCGTCCTCGCCTCCAGTGAAACCGCCATGCCCATCCGGTCAGGCTTCACCAGATTGTTTCCGGGCAGCAACAGCAGGGCATCCAGATAGAGTGCGCGGGTCAGGTGGTCGAACTGCGGCACGTCCGCCAGATGTCCGGCAATCAGGTCCTGTGTCGAAAGCCCTGCAACAGCCCTTGCGGCGCCGCCGGAGTAGAGGTCGGAATGCAGCGCCGTCTCCGGGAACAGGGTCAGTGCGCTGTCGGCGTATGACCGTGCAAAGGCGGCGTCATCGCCGAACGTGGCATCTGACCCGAAGAAGTTCAGATACTTGTCGTAGCCCGCAAACAGTTCGTCACTGCCGTCACCTGTCAGGACCATCTTGGTTTCCGCCGCCGCCAGCTCGGCCACCCGCAGGGTCGGCATGAAGGACACGTCGCCATGGGGCTGCTCCAGATGGTGCAGCACGTCCGGCCAGCGTCCCAACATGCGTGGGGAAACGATCTCGTGGCGGTGGTTGGTGCCAAAACGGCGCGACACGGCATGGGCGTGCCGGGTCTCGTCGAAGCGCTGATCCTCGAAGCCGATGGAGAAGGTATCGACCGGGCGGGACATGTGCATCGCCATCAGGCCGGTAACCGTGCTGGAATCGATGCCGCCCGACAGGAAGGCACCAAATGGCACATCCGCGCGCAACCTGATCCTGACGGCATCGTCGAGCAGTGCCAGCAACTCAGCGGAGGCATCGGCCAGCTTCATGGGCTCCGGCTCGATGTCGGACAGTCGCCACCAGCGGTCTTCGACCATGCCGGTGGGGCTGACGGACAAGCGCCCCCCTGGGGGTACATGGCGTATGCCGACGAAGGCCGTCAGCGGCGGTGGCACATAGTTCAGGACCAGGAAGTGATGCAGTGCCTCCTGGTTCGCCACTGGCCGGACACCGGTCGCGAAGATTGGCTTGATCTCGGAGGCGAAGGCCAGCCGCGTTCCGTCATCATGGACGTAGAGCGGCTTCACCCCCATGCGGTCGCGATAGAGGTGCAGCACGGGCCGGTCGCCGCGTCCGTCGTGGACCGCGATGGCGAACATGCCATTCAGATGGCGCACGAAATCGACACCGTCGCGCAGATACAGCGCCAGCAGAACCTCGGTATCGGACCGCGTCCGGAGGGTGATGCCATCGCGCCGCAGCATCTCGGCGAGCTCGACGAAATTGAAGATCTCGCCGTTCTGCACGACGGAGACCTTGCCTTCCGCAGCGGTCATCGGCTGGTGGCCGCCTTCGATGTCGATGATCGACAGGCGCCGGTTGCCGATCGCGCCATGGCTGAAGCGGACATGACCACTGTCGTCCGGTCCCCGATGGGTCAGCAGATGGTCCATCTGCTGCAGGGTCGCGTCGGGCAGTACGGCGCCGGAGCGGTCGAAGTAACCATAAATTCCGCACATCAGGCCCGTCCTCCGGCTGGCGACTTGCGTCTGACGATCCGCTCCACAGCCTGGACCAGACTCAGCCGGTCATGCTCTGCCTCGTCAGCACTGCGCCTGGCCAGACGCTCGATGGCCTGCCGGATCCGTCCGATCTCGCCCTGCCAGTCAAACGGACCTGTCGCACGGTCCTTGAACTTGCGGGACAGCATGACGGACGTGGAACCCAGCCTGACATGTTCCGCCAGGATCAGTCCGGCATCCAGATCGCCATGGCCCAGCCGCGCCATACCGCCGAACCCATAGGGTTTGCCGGTTGATTTCACCACGTTGGCCAGCCGTTCAACGGTGCCGTCGGCAAGGGGCTGAAACATGAAACTGTCACCCCGGTCGAGGTGCA
>JARGNO010000034.1:11349-41167 GCA_029213165.1 Minwuia sp. | reverse complement strand
TGTCGTCGGAGCTTTCGTTGATCGGGATGCGGATCTTGCCGCAGGGGCTGGTCATGGCCTTGGATTTCAGCCCCGTCACCTTGCCCTCGATATCGAAATAGCGGATCTCGCGGAAATTGAAGAGCCGCTCATAAAAGTCCGACCATTCGTCCATCCGCCCGCGATGCACATTGTGCGTCAGATGATCCAGATAGGTCAGGCCCGCGCCCGCCGGCTTCACCTCCGCCCCCGGAACGGGTTCGAAGTCCACATCGTAGATCGATCCCTTCGCGCCATAGCGGTCCACCAGATAGATCAGTGAATCACCAATCCCCTTGATCGCCGGAATGTTCAGTTCCATCGGCCCGGCATGGGTCTCGACACCCCAGGCACCGAGTTCCAGCGCACGCCTGTAGGCTGCGGCGGCATCCTTGACGCGGAAGGCGATGGCGCAGGCACTGGGACCATGCAGCGCGGCGAAGGAACGGGGAAACCCGGACTTCTCGCCGTTCACGATCAGGTTCACATCACCCTGCCGATACAGGGTCACATCCTTGGAGCGATGCCGTCCCACGGCCACGAAACCCAGCATCTCGAACACCTTGCCCAGCTTCTCCGGCTCAGGCGCGGTAAACTCCACGAACTCGAAACCATCGGTCTGCATGGGGTTTTCCCAGAGATCAGCCATTTCCGCTCTCCTCCACAAGAATTCAGGGTTGACGCAACGATAGTTTCATTTGAAACTAATTTCAATGCCTGATCCTGATGTCATCGATCTGCCGAACTTCCTGCCCTATCGCCTGGCCGTCGCCACGGATGCGGTCAGCGGGCGGCTGGCGCGCCGCTACAGGGAGGAGTTCGATCTCAGCATTCCGGAGTGGCGCGTGATGGCCGTGCTGGCGCGGTTCCCCGAAATCTCCGCCAACGAGGTCGCGGAGCGCAGCGCCATGGACAAGGTCCAGGTCTCGCGCGCCGTGGCGCAACTGCTCCGCAGTGGCCATCTGGACAGACGCGCCGACGCGGCGGACAGGCGCCGGACAATGCTGTCGCTTTCGCCCAGCGGGCAGGAGATCTACCGTCGGATCGTGCCGATGGCGCGCGCCTACGAACAGGACCTTTTCGCGCGCCTGTCAGACCGGGAGGCCGATATCCTGATGCAGGCGCTGGTGCGGCTCAGTCAACCGTGAAGGTGATGAACATGCGCCGGAACGGAAACAGCGTCACCCCATCCGCCCCGGTCGGATAGGCCTGCCGCAACCTTGCGCGGTACATCTCGGTGAAGGCGGCAAAGTCAGCCGGTGCCAGGTTCTGCTGCACCGGCAGCAGCGCGGTGCCGCGCACCCATTCCAGCACAGGGTCCGCGCCTGTCAGGCTCTGCAGATACTCGGTTTCCCAGACATCGACCGCCCCGGGCAAGGCACGCAGCAGCCCGTGATAGAACGCCGGCGACTGCACGAAGTCGCCGACCAGCTTGCCAGCCAGCTTGGCCCGGAACTCGGGCCGTTCGGCAACCTCCGCGATCAGCGTGTGCGAAGGGGCCGCAAAATTGTTCGGCATCTGTACCGCCAGTACGCTGCCTGAAGGCAGTGCAAGCGCCAGCCGCGTGAACAGCGCGGCATGGTCCGGCACCCAATGCAGGGACGCATTGGCAAAGATGACATCCGTTTCGGGCTCCGGCTGCCAGTCCCTGATATCGCTGAGGTGCCAGTTGATCGCATCGTCCAGGTCGGCCGCCTTCTCCAGCATGGCAGGAGAATTGTCGACGCCGCTGACCGTAGCCCCCGGCCATCGCGCACGCAGCAGCCGGGTCGAATTGCCTGGGCCGCATCCCAGATCAACCGCCCGTCGTGGTGCGTCATGCATCACCCTGTTCAGCAAATCCACGGCGGGACGGGTACGCAGATCGCCCATTGCACCCTTCATGTACTGATCGGGATTCCACTGGTTGCCGCCACCGCTGTTCATCATCGTCCCCTCATCCGATTGACCTTTGCCTGCATTGCGCCGGATACTCCACCTGTGACTGGGGAGGCACAATCATGAAATTCGAAGATTACAAGACCATCAGTTTCCGGCGCGACGGCAAGGTTCTGACCGTCACCCTGAACCGTCCGGACGTGCTGAATGCCGTCAACGGTGACCTGCATACGGAACTCAGCCACGTCTTCTATGACGTGGCGACCGACCCGGCGGACATCATCGTGCTCACAGGCGCGGGCCGGGCCTTCTGCGCGGGCGGCGATATCGACTGGATGCAATCAGGGGTCGACGACCCGCTCGGGTTCGATTCCGTGGTCTTCGAGGCGAAGAAGATCATCTTCGGCCTGCTGGATTGCGAGAAGCCCATCATCTGTCGCCTGAACGGTGACGCGGTTGGCCTGGGTGCCACCATCGCCCTGTTCTGTGACATCATCATTGCCCGCGATGACGCCCGTATCGGCGACCCGCATGTCTCCGTAGGCCTGGTCGCAGGCGATGGCGGGGCGGTGATCTGGCCGCAATTGATCGGCTATGCCCGCGCCAAGGAATACCTGATGACGGGCAAGCTGATGAATGCGGAGGACGCTGTTGCCATGGGCCTGATCAACCATGCGGTGCCTGCAGGTGAACTGGATGAGACCACCGATCGCATGGCGACCCGTCTTGCCAGTGGCGCGGCGCAGGCGATCCGCTGGACCAAGGTATCGGTGAACGTGGGCCTGAAACAGCTCGCCCACAGCATCATGGATACATCCCTGGCCTATGAGTCGCTGTCCAACCGGTCAAAGGATCATCAGGAAGCGGTGAATGCGTTTCGCGAGAAGCGCCGTCCCGTGTTCACGGGGGAGTAACAGCACATGGCACGCATACCCTACGTCGATCCGGCCAGCGCGCCGGAAAAGGTCGCGGACCTGCTGCAACAGCTTCCCGCGATGAATGTCTTTCGCATGTTGGCCCATGCGGCACCGGAATTTCGGCGCTTCGTTGCCTTCTCCGATGCCCTGCTGCGCAAGTCGGCCGTGGACAAGTGGCTGCTCGAACTGGCCATCCTGCGGGTCGGGCATCTGTCGAATGCGCCCTACGAGATACAGCAGCACGAGCCCATGGCCGCCGCAGTTGGCGGCACGCCGGAGAAGATCGCCGCCATCCCTGCCTGGCCTGAAACCGATGTGTTCAACGAGGTCGAGACCCTGATCCTTCGCTACACCGATGATGTCGTCGCCAATGTCCGCGCCAGCGACGAGACGTTTCAGCCACTGGCGGCGCGGATGGATCATCAGCAGATGGTGGAGCTGACGATGGGTATCGGCTGCTACATGATGGTCAGCCGTCTGCTGAACACCTTTGACGTGGATCTGGAGGCTGCGGACGGTCCGGCGATCACGCTCGACCGCTGAAACCGACAGTGCCTGTCCGCGGTTGATCCGGCGTGAAACCGATCTGCAAAATGCGAAGCCTGTCCCGCCGCGCGGCGACGACCCGGGCCCTTGTGGGCTCCGGGCGTCTGCCCGCTGTGAGCATCCCAAATCCATAAAATGCCACTCAAATTTCCGTATCATTTTATATTTATCAATAAAAACAAATACTTATACTATTTATTCAGACTCTGGCGTTTCAATGACCGCGAACCGGGACAGGTTTCCCGCCGCTTCAGGCTGCTGGTACGAAACTGGCAACCTTCCTGTCATCAGGGTCCGGAATGGGCTGCGCTGTCCGAAAGCGCGACATTCCGGAGGGGCAAGTTGGGAAATTGTCCGAAAACGGGACAGATGCAGGAGAGTTTGGTATGTCACTACTCGCACAGATGATTGGCCTTGATGCCAACCAGCGGATTTCATTCGCAACCATCAATGGTGACGGAACCGACGAGAGCCTGCAGGGGACCAACGACGACGACCGGATCTTCGGTGGCGGTGGCGATGACACGATCGGCGGACTTGCCGGTGACGACACGCTGCGCGGCGACGAAGGCAATGACAACATCAATGGCGGCGGCGGCGATGACGTGCTGCGCGGCGGTGATGATGATGACCGGCTGTTCGGCGGCGGCGGTGATGACGTCATCCAGGGTGACGACGGCAACGACTCCATGTCCGGCGGCGCGGGCGAAGACGACCTGCGCGGCAACAATGGCGACGACACGATCAAGGGTGATGCGGGCGACGACGATATCGCCGGTGGCGCGGGCCGTGACGAAGTCGATTATCGCGACACCGACGGCGACGTGAATGTCGATCTCGGCGCAGGCGGGAATGACAATGGCCTGGCCGAAAGCGACGATTTCGGCACCGACACGCTGGAATCCATCGAGATCGTGAAGACCGGCGACGGCAACGACTTCATCGCCGGAGACAATGCCAACGAGGAACTCTACGGCGGTGGTGGCGACGACATTCTGGTCGGCAATGACGGCGATGACCTGCTGGATGGTGGCGCAGGCAACGACGAGGCGTTCGGCGGCAATGGCCAGGACACCGTCCGTGGCGGAGAAGGCGACGATTATGCCGAAGGCGGTGCCGACAACGACGACCTCTTCGGTGGTCTCGGCGTGGACGAACTGCTGGGCAACGACGGCAACGACACCCTGTCGGGCGACGAGGGCGACGACTACCTGATCGGCGGTGATGGCGATGACACCATCAACGGCAACGACGGCAACGACGACATCGACGGCGGCAACGGCAATGACAACCTGCGCGGCAATGATGGCGACGACACCATCGAATCCGGCGACGGCGACGACAATGTCACCGCCGGCAACGGCAACGATTTCGCCAATGGTGGCAACGGCAACGACACCCTGCGCGGCAACGGCGGCCTGGATGACCTGGTCGGCGGCATCGGCAATGACCTGCTGTTCGGCGGCGAGGACAATGACGTCCTGAACGGTGACGCGGGTGACGACTCGCTGTTCGGAGAGGACGGAGACGACGATCTGGACGGTGGTGACGGCAACGATTCGATCAACGGCGGCAACGGCAACGACGTGGCCTTTGGCGGGCTGGGCGACGACATCCTGCAACTGCTGTTCGGAGATGACTTCGCCGAGGGCGGTGCCGGTCAGGACATCCTGCGCGGTGGCGACGGTGACGACACGCTGAATGGCGATCAGGACAATGACACGGTGCGCGGCGACGACGGTGACGATGTCGTTGCAGGCAATGACGGCGACGATTCGGTCACCGGTGGACTGGGTCAGGACATTCTGACGGGCAACGCCGGCAACGACACCCTGTTCGGTGACGAAGGCGACGACACCATGGATGGTGGCCTGGGCGACGATGACATCCGCGGCAATGACGGTGATGATGTCGCGGCGGGTGACTGCGGCGAGGACACCATCTCCGGCGGCGCGGGCAACGACCTGCTGTCGGGCGGTGAGAACAACGACACCGTTCTGGGTGGCAATGACAATGACACCCTGTTCGGCGACGGCGGCGACGACGTGCTGCGCGGCGAAGCGGGCGACGATGTTGCCCACGGCGGCTATGGCAATGACATCCTTGCCGGTGCCGACGGCGACGACGCCCTGTTCGGTGACGAAGGCAACGACGAGCTGGATGGCGGTGCCGGCAATGACGCACTCGACGGCGGCGAAGGCGACGACCTGATCGACGGCGGTGCCGGCAACGACACCGTGAACGCCGGCGACGGCAATGACGAGATATTCGGTGAGGATGGCGACGATGTCGTCTTCGGCGACGCGGGTGATGACACCGTCTTCGCCAATGAAGGTGACGACACCATCTACGGCGGTGACGGCCTGGATGCCATCTCCGGCGGTGAGGGCAACGACCTGATCAGCGGCGGCGACAATCGCACGTTCCTGGGCGAGGACCTGCTTGGCGAGTTCACCAGTGACGCGGACGACAACAGCTCGGGCGGCGGATCATACGGTGGCCACGGCGGTGGCTCGCATGGCGGCTGGGGCTCGCACGGCGGCTGGGGCTGGGGCGGCGGCTGGAACAGTTGGAAGGGCAGCAAATACGGCAAGGGCAAGAGCAGCAAGCACGACAAGCATGACAAGCACGACAAGCATGGGCGCCACGACGACAACGACAGCGATGAGACCCTGTCCCAGACAGTCGACGTCGATTGCACCGGCATTTTCCGGCTCGAACTTGCCCTGACCAGCGAGTCCTCGAACTGCTGGGGCCGGCGCGGCGACAATGGCGATATCGAGATACGCGTCGGCGGCGAAGTCGTCGCGGTTGTCAGTGCCGCGAGCGCGGGCGCACAGCACTTGAGCTTTGACGTTCTGATCCCGCTCGGCACGACCGAGATCGAGATCGTGGGCCGCAACATCGGTGAAGTGCTGCAGGATGCATCACTGAAGAAAGTCCACAAGGAAGAGCTCTTCGGCAACGAGGGCGATGACACAATCTATGGCGGTGCCGGTGAGGATTTCGTTGACGGCGGCGACCAGAACGACCTGGTGGACGGCGGTGAGGGCGATGATCTGGTCTGTGGCGGCGATGGTGATGACACCATTGTCGGCGGTACCGGCCAGGACACGCTGCATGGCGGCGAAGGTTATGACATCGCCGACTATCACGGCGCGTCCGAAGCCGTTGCACTGACCCTCTCGGACGTCGATCACTACGGCATCGGCGGCCACTTCAAGGGCGCCGAGGAAGGTGGCCTGGCCGGTGAGGCCGAGGGCGACAGCTTCATCGAGATCGAGGAAATCAACGGCTCCTGCTTCGACGACACGATCCAGGGTGCAGACTTCAGCATGAAGTTCACCCTGAACGAAGGTGACGACATCTTCGACACCAACGACACGAGCCTGGCAGAAGACACGGTCGATGGCGGCCAGGGCAACGACACGATCTGGTCAGGCCGTGGCGACGACGTGATCAACGGTGGCGACGGTGACGACTATCTGTCCGGCGAGAAGGGCGATGACCTGATCACCGGCGGTGCCGGCGATGACCGCATGTATGGCGGCGACGGCAGCGACACCTTCGTCTACGAGAACGGCAGTTTCGGCAACGATGTCATCAAGGATTTCGACGATTGCCGCGACGTGCTGGACTTCAGCAACTCGGGTCTGACCTTCTCCGACCTGACGATCAGCAATGATGGCTACGACCTGCTGATCACGCTGGATGCCGAGAACTCGGTGCGCCTGAAAGGCGCCGCAGGCCTGCGCCTGACGGATGACATCCTGAAGATCGACGGGCTGGATGCCAATCTGATCACGGGGACGGGTGGTCGTGACTACCTGAACGGCACCAATGATGATGACCGTATCCTGGCTGGCGGCGGCAACGACTTCGTGCGCGGCAATGACGGTGATGACACGATTGCCGGTGAAGACGGCCACGACCGCCTCTATGGCGGCAGCGGCAACGACATGATTGCGGGTGGCGAGGGCTGCGACGTGCTTTCCGGCGACTGGGGCAACGACACCCTGAACGGCGGCGCGGACAATGACTGTCTGACCGGTGGCTCCGGTGCCGATGTGTTCGTCTATGACGACCGCGCTTTCGGCAACGACACGATCACCGACTTCTCCAGCTATCAAGGTGACCGCATCGACATGTCGAACCTGAACCTGTCGTTCGATGACCTCAACATCTCCCGCTCGGGCTGGTGGGGCCGCGACACGGTGATCGAGGTCGAGGGTGGTGGCTCCATCACCCTGAAGGACTTCCGGGCCGACAACCTGGACGAGGACGATTTCATCGGTCTCGTCTGATCGGGTCCTGAAATGCTGAATTGGCCGGGGCTGGTCGGGGAAACCTGATCAGCCCCGTTCCGTTTCAGGCCCGCTTTGCGTGATTGAAGCGTTCCACTGTCTGATTGCGGCACCGGTCCGCTCCCTCACCCGGCCATCCATGGGATCATGTTGAAAGGGTGGCCGGGTGGGGGCGCGGGCCGGTGCAATTCCATCATCCGATGAAACGATTTGCACCGAATTCCCTTGCGGGCCGTCTTTTCCTTCCCGGCAGAACCGGCTAGGTTCCGCGCCAACCGCAGCCGCCGGACGGCCGCATCCTGAACTTGTTCATACCGGAGGGGCAGACGTGAGCCTGGACGCACTGGAAAAGACCATCGAAGCCGCCTGGGAGAACCGGGACAGCATTGACACCACGACCACGGGCGAGATTCCCGAGGCCGTCAACCAGGCGCTGGATGCGCTGGATTCCGGTGAGGCCCGCGTGGCGCAGAAGGTGAAGGGCACCTGGGTGGTGAACCAGTGGCTGAAGAAGGCCGTGCTGCTGAGCTTCCGCCTGAACGACATGACCCCGATCAGCGGTGGTCCCGGCGACATGACCAACTGGTTCGACAAGGTGCCGAGCAAGTTCGCGGGCTGGGGTGATGCGGAATTCCGCAAGGCGGCTTTCCGTGCCGTGCCGAACTGCATCGTGCGGCGCAGCGCCCACATCGCCCCGGGCGTCGTGCTGATGCCCAGCTTTGTCAATCTGGGCGCCTATGTCGACAGCGGCACCATGGTTGATACCTGGGCGACCGTCGGGTCCTGTGCCCAGATCGGGAAGAACTGCCATATCTCCGGCGGCGCCGGTATCGGTGGCGTGCTGGAGCCGCTGCAGGCGGAGCCGGTGATCATCGAGGACAATGTCTTCATCGGTGCCCGTTCGGAGGTGGCCGAAGGCGTGCTGGTCGAAGAGGGCGCCGTGCTGTCCATGGGCGTCTACATCGGGGCCTCCACCAAGATCGTCGACCGGGAAACCGGCGAGGTGCATCGTGGTCGCGTGCCGGCCTACTCCGTGGTCGTGCCGGGCGCGCTGCCGGGTCCTGTCGTCGACGGCAAGCCGACACCCAGCCTGTATTGCGCCGTGATCGTGAAGAAGGTCGATGCGGGCACCCGCGCCAAGACCTCCATCAACGAACTGCTGAGGACCTGAATGGGCACCTTCCTCCGCCGCTGGATCGGGCCGCTTGTCCTGCTGCTCGTGCTCGGCGGGGGCACAGGCTACTGGTTCTACTGGAACCATCTGGCGGAGGGGCTGCGGGCCGGGCTTGACCGCTGGGTTGTGGACCGACGTGCCGACGGCATCGACGTGCGGCATGGCCCGGTGGAGGTATCCGGCTTCCCCTATCGCCTGTTGCTGACGGTCAGCGCACCGGAGGTCGCGGCCCCGGAACGGGCCGGCGCGCCATCATGGTCGGCGGCGGCGCTGGACATCTACTTCCAGCCCTGGAACCTTCACCACGTGATCCTGCAGCCGCAGGGCGCCCAGCAACTGGGCTGGGGTCCGCCAGAACGACGCCAGGCAACGGTGATCCAGACTGCCGATACCCGCGCGTCGGTGCGGTTCGACGCGGCGGGCCGGCTTGAGACCATCGCCACCGACATGCGCGACGTGGTGGCGGATGGCGACAGCCCTGTCCGGCAGGCCGGGCGGCTGCAGATCCACTACCGCGAGAATGACGGCCAGACGCCCGAACGCCCCGAGCACAGCGTCAATCTGGCCCTGACCGGTGACGATATCGTGCTGGTGCCCGGTCTTGTCCCGGTCAGCGACACCTTTCAGCAGGCTGCCCTGTCTGTACTTGTCCGACCGGTGCCGAGGGCGGCAAGTCCCGAGGCACTGGATGCCTGGCGCGACGAGTCGGGGGTCATCGACATTTCGCGCGTCGCGTTCCTGACCGACAGGCTGCGGGTCAGCGGGGACGGCACCATTGCCCTGGACCTGAACCGCCGTCCGGAAGGCGCCATGACCTTCGTCGTCCATGGCGCGGACCGGTTCATCGATGCCCTGACCAGTCAGGGCCGCATGTCGGAACTTGCGCGTGTCGGCCTGCGCATGGCCGTGTCGGCGCTGGAAAAGACCGACAAGGAAGGCAATCGTGTGGTTACCCTGCCCCTGACTGTCCAGGACGGAACATTGTCATTGCTGGGTTTCAAGCTGCTGCCGGTGCCGCCGGTCTATTGATCCACTTCAGCTCTTCGGACCGCCCGGCATTGAACCGCCGTTGATCACATAGGAGCCGGATCCGACGATCAGCGGGTCGGGATGACCTACGACATGCCGGTCCTTGGTGTCATAGGGCATGGCATCCAGGAAGTGGCGCATGCAGTTCAGACGGGCGCGCTTCTTGTCATTGGACTTGATGATGATCCAGGGCGCATCAGCGGTGTCCGTATGAAAGAACATGGCTTCCTTCGCTTCCGTGTATTCATCCCACTTGTTGATCGACAGCCGGTCGATGGGTGACAGTTTCCAGCGTTTCAGCGGCTCCCGTTCGCGCGCGTTGAACCGGCGGAGCTGTTCGTCCCGCGTGACCGAGAACCAGTACTTGAACAGCCGGATGCCGGACCGGACGAGCATCCTCTCGAACTCCGGGGCTTGCCGCATGAACTCCAGGTAGTCGCGCGGTTCACAGAACCCCATAACCCGCTCCACGCCTGCCCGGTTGTACCAGGACCGGTCGAACATCACGATCTCGCCCGCAGAGGGCAGATGCTGCACATAGCGCTGGAAGTACCATTGCCCCTGTTCGCGTTCCGTCGGCTTGTCCAGGGCCACGACCCGCGCGCCACGGGGGTTCAGGTGTTCCGTGAAGCGCTTGATGGTGCCACCCTTGCCGGCAGCATCGCGTCCCTCGAACAGCAGAACCACCCGCTCTCCCGAATTCTTCACCCACTCCTGCAGTTTCAGCAGTTCGACCTGCAACTCCGCCTTGTGGTGTTCGTAGTCAGGCCGCCTGACCTTGGTGCGATATGGATATTCACCGGTCTCGAACAGCCGACGGACCGTCGCCGGATCATGCCGCATCTCCGCCACCCGGTGGGACGCGGAGACCGCGGGGACCAGCGCGCCCGGATCAGCGACAGGCTCCGCCGGTTTGGCCACTTCGTCGCCTGCCGCATCCTCCACCCCCTTGGTCTCGTCATCCTGCATGACTTCCCCCTTCACCAGCACCAATCCCGAAGTATTGCACACCTGTTGCCGGAGCCTTCTTGATGCAGGTCAAACCTGCTACCATGAACACTTGCCATCGCATGATCCTCCCGGAGAATACAGCCGGGGGAGAATTCAATTGGATACAGCGGACTTTCTGGTCGCCGGGGCCGGTATTGGCGGACTGACGGCGGCGCTCTGCCTCGCGGCGAAGGGGTTTCAGGTCACTGTTGCAGAACAGTCCGACCGCATTACCGAGATCGGGGCCGGCATCCAGATCAGCCCGAACGGCAATCGCGTGCTGCATCATCTCGGGCTGCGCGATGCCCTGGAGGCCGTTGCCTTCCTGCCGCAGATGTCGGAGCGTCGGGACTGGCGGAGCGGGGAGGTTCTGGCGGGCGGTCCACTGGGCCAGTCGGTCGTCGACCGCTACGGCTTTCCCTATTACCACATCCATCGCGCCGACCTGATCCGCGTGCTGGCCGAGGCCGCGACCAGCAGCCCGAACATCTCGGTCAGAACCGGTGTTCGCGTGCTGGGCCTTGCCCAGGACGACGATCAGGCAAGCATCACGCTGGACAATGGCACCGACCTGAGAGCCTCTGCGCTGATCGGTGCTGACGGTATCCGGTCGGTGGTCCGGGAAGGCCTGTTCGATGTTCAGGCTCCCAGTTTCACTGGCAACATCGCCTGGCGCAGCCTGATCCCCGTCGGTTCCCTGCCCGAAGGACTGGTCCGCCCTGCGGCAACCGCGTGGTGGGGACCGGGGCGGCACTTCGTCCACTACTACGTCCGGGGCGGCGCGTATGTGAACTGCGTTGCCGTGGTCGAGAAGGAAGGCTGGGAGGTCGAGTCCTGGACCGAACGCGGCGATATCGCAGAGCTGATGGCCGACTTCGATGGCTGGCACGGCGACATCGGGACACTCATCAGCGCCATGGACCCGACTGCCTGTTTCAAGTGGGCGCTGTTCGACCGCCCCCCGATGCCGCAATGGGGCCGGGGGCGGGTGACCCTGCTGGGCGACGCCTGCCATCCCACCCTGCCCTTCATGGCACAGGGCGCGGTGATGGCGATCGAGGATGCGGCCGTGCTTGCGGGATGCGTCTCAGAAACCGGTGATCCGATTTCCGCCTTCCAGCGCTACGAAGGTCTGCGCAGGGCACGGACAGCCGCGATCCAGGCCGGGTCACGCCGCAATGCGAAGCTGTTTCACATGCATGGCGATGCGGCGGCGGAACGCAATCGCACAGCGGGCACCCAGCATCGCCAGACACTCGAATGGCTGTACACCTACAACGCCCTGACCGCTGCCAGCACGGGTGACACGGGCATCTGACGCCATCCCTGCGACAGTGGTATCATGACGGCCAGGACAGAGGAGACGCACGATGAACAAGGTTGGCGGACTGCACCACATCGCGATCACCACGGCGGACATGAAGGGTCAGATCGAGTTCTTCACAGACAAGCTGGGCATGGAGCTGGTCGCGCTCTACTGGATGCATGGGGTGGCGAACACGTTTCACGGTTTCCTGCGCCTCAATGACGAAAGCTCGGTTGCCTTCGTCCACAACCCGCAGATCGGCGAGATCCCGGTCGAACTGGGTCGGACCCATTCCGGCAATCCGGGCGCGAACTGCGCCAGGGGCACGATGCAGCACCTGGCGTTCAAGGTGGCGGACGAGGATGAACTGCTGGCGATGCGCGACCGTCTGCGGTCGAAGGGAGTTCCCGTCGTCGGTCCGAAGGATCACGGATTCTGCATGTCGATCTACTTCGCCGGGCCGGAGAACCTGTCGCTGGAACTTTCCTGCTCCGCCGAGCCGATCAACGCGGAAGCCTGGATCGACCCGGAGGTCGTTGGCCTCTGCGGCATCAGTGCCGACGAACTGGCGCGCTACAAGCAGTCTTCGGACTATCGCAATGATGGTCCCCCGGTCCCGCAGCCGGGCATCGACGCCCCCGGACCGCACATGACCAACTATCCGCCGAAGGTCTACGAGGCGATCCTGCGTACGTCAGACGAGAAGATGCTGGCCAACAGCGAGAACCAGCCGCCAGTGCAACTTGACGCCGCAGACTGAACTGTCTCGCGATCAGGTGATGACAGTCCGGCAAATCTGGCTGTTGTTGCCAGGTCATTGCTCGCGCTACCCTCTCGCCCGGGCAGGAGAGGGAGGCACGGATGACGTTTCGTCTGGATCTGGACGGCACGACGCATTCCATTGATATCGTTGCGCGCAAGCCAGAGACCATACTTCGTGTGGATGACACACGGACGGTCACTGCAGGTGTTGCCGGAAACGTGCAGGTGGCGCGCGACGGCGACCTGGCCTGGGTACGCCACAATGGGCGCACCTATCGGGTTCAGGTAGAGGACCCGGTCGCTGCCGCGCAGGATCAGGCGGGTGGTTCCGACGAATTGCGCGCACCCATGCCCGGATCGGTGATCGAGGTCCTGAAGACCGCCGGGGATCATGTTTCACGCGGCGACAAGATCATGGTGATCGAGAGCATGAAGCTGCAGACCACCCTGGCCGCGCCGCGCGATGGTGTGCTGGCTGAGGTATTGTTCGCCGTCGGTGAAACATTCAACAAGGACGCCGCAGTCGCGCGTCTGGAACCGCTGGCGGAGGAGGGCTGAACCATGCGCCGCATATCATCCGCACTCTCCACCAGTGATGCCACCTTCCGCGCCAACTCGGCACACAATCGCCGCCTCGCCGACGAACTGCATGCAATGCAGGAGAAGGCCCGGCACGTCCGCCCGGAACGCGACGTCCAGCGTCTGGCGAAACAGGGCAAGATGATGCCGCGCGAACGGGTGGAGAAACTGCTCGACCCCGGATCCCCCTTCCTGGAGCTTTCGACGCTGGCCGCCAACCGCGCCTATGACGGCGAGTCGCCCGGCGCCAGCATCATCACCGGCATCGGCATGGTCTCGGGGCGGGAAGTGATCATCCATGCCGATGATTCCTCCATCAAGGGCGGCGCCTGGTATCCGCATTCGGTAAAGAAGATCGTGCGTTGTCTCGACATCGCCATCGAGAACCGGTTGCCGGTGGTACATCTCTGCGATTCCGCCGGTGGCTTCCTGCCGCTGCAGTCGGAGGTCTTTCCCGACAAGCACATGGCCGGTCGCATCTTCCGCAACCAGGCCCGGCTTTCGAAGATGGGCGTGAAACAGCTTTCACTCGTCTTCGGCCAGTGCACTGCGGGTGGTGCCTATATTCCCGCCCTGTCGGACTACAACGTCATCGTGCGCGGCACGGGCGCGGTGTTTCTCGGCGGACCACCGCTGGTGCGCGCCGCGACGGGTGAGGAAGTGGGCGTCGAGGAACTGGGCGGCGCCGACATGCACACGTCGGTGAGCGGGGTCTGTGACTACGCGGCATCGTCGGAAGACGAGGCCATCGCCATCGGGCGGGAGATCGTCGATCAGTGGGACAGGCCGAAGAAATGGGACTGCCAGCGTGATGCGGTGGAAGCCCCCTACTACGACCCGGCCGAGCTTTACGGAATCCTGCCCGACGACATCAAGAAGGGCTTTGACATGCGCGAGGTCATTGCGCGCATCGTCGATGGCAGCCGCTTCCACGAATATCAGCCGAACTATGGCCAGACCCTGATCTGCGGATACGCGAACATCTGGGGCTGGAAGGTCGGAATCCTCGCCAACAACGGTGTGCTGTTCAATGACAGCTCGCTGAAGGGTGCGCACTTCATCGAACTCTGCAATCAGAACAACACGCCGATTGTCTTCCTGCAGAACATCACCGGCTACATGATCGGCAAGGAATACGAGCAGAAGGGCATCACCAAGGACGGCGCGAAGATGATCATGGCCCAGGCCTGTTCGCGGGTGCCGAAGTTCACTGTGATGTGTCACGGGTCCTTCGGTGCGGGCAACTACGGCATGTGCGGCCGCGCCTTTGATGCCCGCCTGCTGTTCAGCTGGCCCAACCACCAGATCGGCGTCATGGGCGGGGAGCAGGCGGTGAACACGCTGGCCGATGTGAAGGCCGCGCAGATGCGTCGTGGTGGTCAGGAAGTCGATGCCGGCGTGATCGAGGCCCTGCGCGCGGAAACCGGCTCGGCCTATCTGGACCAGCTTTCCGCCTATTACGCCACATCGGAGCTTTGGGACGACGGCATCCTGGACCCGGTGGATACGCGAAACGCATTGGGAATGGCCATCACGGCCTCGCTGAACGCACCGCTGGAAGATCCGGGTTACGGCGTCTTCAGGTTCTGACAGCAGGTCATCGTGCCGGTGGTCACATAATACCGCACATCAAGGTGGCCACCATCACAACAGGCGCGTAGACTCACGGTTTGGCAACCATTCCTACCCATGTTGTATGAATGCCGGAGTTCATTCACGCCAGAGATGTCGACGCGGGAACCCTTCTGTTTCAGGAAGGGGATCGGGGCGATGACGCCTTCATCATCGAAGAGGGACTGATCGAGATATCGATCAAGTCCGACGGTGACCGGAAACTGATCGCCGCGCTGGGTCCCGGCGAGATCTTTGGCGAGATGGCCCTGATCGCCAACACACCACGATCCGCCAGCGCCCTGGCGCGCGAACGTACACGCCTGCTTGTCGTGCGCCGCGGACGCCTGACCAAACCCATCGAGAACGCCGATCCGGTGATGCGCCTGATGATCCAGATGATCGTGGAGCGGCTGACGGATGCGTCCCGTTCGCTGACCGGCACCAACGAGATGGTGCCCCAGGAGATGCAGGATGCACGGCGCAAGGCTTTCGAGGAAGTTCGCGACATTGCCCTGCGTCGGGTGCAGATCGAACGGGAACTGCGCCGCGCCGTCGAGGCACCCCAGTTCGAACTGCACTATCAGCCCATCATCTCCATGACCGACAGCACGATCGCCGGTTACGAGGCGCTGATGCGCTGGAACGATCCGGAAAAGGGCCAGATCTCGCCAGGCAACTTCATCAACCTGGCCGAGGAAACCGGCATGATCGTCGAGATGGGACGCTGGGCGCTGCAGAAGGCGCTGGCCGATCACGCGGCGATGATGCCGGTGTGGCAGAGATGCTGGCCGGACCGGCCCATGCCCTTCGTCAGCATCAATGTCTCCAGCGGCCAGTTGATCGAACCGGGGGAGATCGCGCGTCTTTCGGCAATCATCCTGGACTCCGGCGTGGCGCCGGAACAGATCAAGCTGGAAGTCACCGAAAGCCTGATGATCCATGACCCGGAGGCGGCGGTCGAAGCGCTGACCGAACTGAAGGGGCTGGGCGTCTCCATAGCCATCGATGACTTCGGCACCGGCTATTCAAGCCTGAGTTACCTGCACCGCTTTCCCATCGATACGCTGAAGGTCGATCAGTCCTTTGTCTTCAACATGCTGAACGACACCACCAGTGGCCGTCTGGTGCGCTCCATCATCCACATGGCGGACGACCTCGGTCTGACGACCGTGGCAGAGGGGATCGAAACGCAGGATCATTTCGACCAGTTGCGCGATTCCGGCTGTGCCCTGGGCCAGGGTTTCCTGATGGCCCGTCCCTGGCCCCGCTTCGACATAGAGGCAATGCTGGAGACCGGTTGCTCCTGGTAACCCGCTGCGGCACCTCTCAGAGGTGTTTCAGGAACCAGTCCCGTGCCGCACCGGAAGCAGCCTGGCGATGGCTGCTGTATGGGTCGTAGTGACGGCAGGGCAGATGCACCGCCTGTTTCGGCTCCTCCGCCAGTGCGAACGCTTCCTCCTGCCAGGCGGTGGGCGTCTGGGTATCGTTCTCCGCGATCACCATCAGCAGGGGCGTCGGTGCAATGCGTGAAACGAAACTGTGCGGTTCGTATTCCCGCAGCATCTCCAGACTGCGCAGGGTCAGGGCATTGACGTACTTCCCCTCGACATCCGTTTCAGCCACCCATTCCGCGGTCTCCGAGCCTTCGATGGCGGCGGGCACGGTCTCCGGCTCAGCACCGCCGTAGCGTGCCGCGCGGTCGTCCATGAAACGTTGCATCAGCCGGGCGCGTGCCTTCTCCGGCACCCAACTTCCGAACGTCCGCTCCCCGTGGGTGAAGGGGACCTGCGAAACCACAGCCTTCACCCGCCGGTCC
Organism: Minwuia sp.; assembly: GCA_029213165.1. GTDB lineage: Bacteria > Pseudomonadota > Alphaproteobacteria > Minwuiales > Minwuiaceae > Minwuia. The sequence goes on along the minus strand of JARGNO010000034.1, from coordinate 24,234 downwards.
AGTGCCGCGACGGTCAGGACATGGCCACCGGAGTAGCTGGTGCCCCATATGCCCAGCCGCGCCGGATCGACACCGGGCAGCGTCATGGCGAAACTGATCGCATCGCGCATGTCGCGCACCTGCGCCCAGGGATCAGCCTCCTGTCGCGGGTTGCCACCGCTGTCGCCAAAACTGCGGTGGTCGTACAGCAGCACGGCGAGGCCAGCAGCGTTGAGGTCACGCGCCACGGTATCCAGGTTCATCCGCCGGATCGCGGACAGACCATGGCTCATGACCACGGTCGGTGCAGCCTCCGCAGACTTTCCCGCCGGGTAGAACCAGCCAGCCAGCTCGACGCCGTTGGCCGGGATCATCACATCCTGTCGGTCAGCCATCATCATGTCCCCGTATAGACGGGCGCGCGCTTCTCGATGAAGGCGCGCACACCCTCCTGAAAATCCGGGCCCTGGGCGCAGAGAATCTGGTTGCGGTCCTCCATCGCCACGGCAGCCTCCAGGCTTGGCGCATCGGTGGAGAAATTCATGCATTCCTTGGTCAGGCGCAGACCCAGCGGCGAGGCATTGAGAAGATCACCCACCATGACCTCACCCGTTGCCTCCAGTTCGGCGTCCTCCACCACTTCCGACACCAGACCGGTCGCCAGCGCCCGGTCGGCATAGATGTAGCGTCCGGTCATCAGCAGCTCGGACGCGACCGTTACTCCCACGAGTCGCGGCAGGAAGTAGGACACCCCGATATCGCAGCCCGAGATTCCCAGACGGATGAAGGCGGCGTTCATCTTGGCGCTGCGCCCGGCGATACGGATATCGCTCGCCAGTGCAATGGCGAAACCACCGCCTGAACAGCCGCCATGGATCAGGGAAACGATGGGTTGCGGCGCCCGGCGCATCCGCATCACGATTTCCGAGATGCGGCGCTGGGACCGCAGGCCGTCGGCGCTGGACCGCTGGTCATCCGCCGTACTGTTGCTCTCCACACGCTGTTTCAGGTCCAGACCGGCGCAGAAACCGCGACCGGCCCCGCGCAGCACCACCACCCGCACCTCGTGCCGGAAGTACAGGCTCTGGAAATACTCCAGCAGCGCGTCGATCATGTCGGGACTGAGGCTGTTGTAGGCATCGGGCCGGTTCAGCGTGACCCATTCGGCATCGCCCTTCCGCTCGATCAGCAATGGTGATGTCATTTGCGCGGCCCTCCCGCCGGGCGGCCCTGAACCGCCCATTCGATCAGATCCATGCGGTCGTTGCCGAAGAACATGTCGGTGTCGTTGATGAAGATTGTCGGCGACCCGAAACCGCCGCGATCCACCACCTGCTGGGTGTAATCCTTCAGTCGCTGCTTGATCGCCGGATCAGCGGTCGCAGCCACGGTGGCGTCCCCGTCCAGTCCGACCTCGGTGGCAACCCGCGCCACCTCGGCATCCTGCGAAATATCGCGATCCTCGCCCCAGTAGGCGTGGCAGAGCCGCATGGCGAAGGCCTCCGCCTTGCCCTCGTCCAGCGCATGGATCGCCGCCCGCATGCCCTTCACGGCATTCACCGGAAAGATCGTCGGCCAGCCGATCTGCACGCCCTGCATCGCGGCCCAGTCCATCAGGTCCTTGCGCATGTACCGGTACTTCGGGTGATCGGGGTTGGCGCGGTTCTGGTAGACCTGCTCGTTCACCTGATTGAAGATTCCGCCGACCAGCACCGGTCGCCAGTGCAATTCGGCATTGTTGCGCCGCGCCAGATCGCCGATACGGCTGATCCCCAGATACGTCCACGGACTGGAACAGTCGAAATAGAACTCGATCTTCGCCATCAATTCTCTCCCCTGGCAGGTCATGCAAACGGGCGCAGCCTCCCTCGCCCGACCCTGCATCCTAGATCGTTCCTACGCGCGATGAAACGACACCATCCGCCGGGGAACTGATTTCGGAACGCTCGTCATCCTGAGGCTTTCACAACCATCAGGAGAATATCACGACGCGGATCGTGGATGCGGACGGCATTCCGCGAACCCGTCACTTTGACGAGATCACCACCGAAGACATCCGCCCTGCCCTCTTTGGCCTCATCGTGCGCAAGACGAAGAACGGAAACGGTACCGCCTTCGAGTTCAAGGTCGGTTCATCACATCTCAGCAGGAACCAGAAAGCGGTCGATGACACGATCAAGGAAGGCGATAAGGCCAATAGCCATCTGTCAAAGAAAGCAACTCAACAGGGACTCAAGCTGCCCGAAGAGGTCCACTCAGTGCATCAACTGAGAATCCCCATAGACGCGCTGCCGCGAGACGAACTGATCAGCGCCATGAGATCGGCACTCGCAGAGAAGGGCATACCCCGGCATGTCATTGACGACTTCGAGAGGAAGTTTGACACCGCCTACGGGCTGAACCGGACGTTGCGCGCCAATGGTCTCGATGACCTTGCCGATGGGGTGACGATTATCAAAGCTCTTGGTGTTGACGAGAGTTCCGACGAGACGTGAGATCGGAGAGGACGGTCCCTCCACTACCCCGCACCACAAACTCCCGTGGTGCGGGAATCAATACCGCATCGGATAGAGGGGCCGTTCCAGCTCACTCTCATCTATTTCCATATCAGGAACATCCAGTGACATTGCTTCCGCAATGGCCTTGACAGTGACAGCAGGTATCAGTCGCGAGTGGAGGGAATTCCGTGCAAATGTCTCGCGCGAAACCTCCCCAGACTTGATCTGCGGTCTCTTGAAGTCTCCGGCGTCAATGCAGCTTTGCCAGACCTCAGCGAAATTGGTCCGCGCTTGGGAGAAAGCCTTCTCGGCCATCTCCAGTATCCAAGCCTGATCGCCTGCAAGCTTCGCTGCGGCGTAATACTCCGGGTCAAGGTATGCGTTGCTGGTCCTGTTGTAGTCCCTTGGTCCCCAGTACTTCGGGTAAGCCATGTCGAAATCCAGTCTCTGCTGCATGTAAGGCAGGGCGCGCTTGTGGAAGTTGCCGAGCAGCAGATCCGTGACCTCCGCGACCTGGTGTTCCTCGCGGATGACGAACGCCCATTGGTGGTAGGACATGCCGACCTTCTCGAAGAAGGGAATCTCCGAGAAATCAACGTTCGGGATCGGCGGGATCGGGTCGATCAGGTCCTTCCAGAACCCTCTCCAGCCGCTGCGGCTGTTCCGCTCCGCCTGCCACTTGCGCCGCCAGGGGTGGAGCTCCTTCTCACCCAGTTCGTGGATCAGGTCGTCACCCAGCGTACCGCCCAGATGGTACGGCACGCTCGTGCCCTCCATCCGCTCCATTGAGCGTTTCGGGTTGTAGAGCTTCACCAGTTCGTCGATTTCCCTGACGAAGCCGCCATAGGAGGCGCGGAAGGAGCCCTGTTGATCTGCGTAGCCCTTCGTCAGCGCCACGCGCCAGGCGATACGGTCGCCGTCGCGGCGCCACATGGTGCGACCCACCTTGCGGAAGCCGCTATCCACCATCGCCTTGCCGAAACCGGCCTCGGCGACAAGTTGCCAGGGCGGTGGGCTGTTGCTCCAGTCAATCATGATGCAACCATAACATGCATGTCGCCGCGCCGTCACTGCCCTGCCATGCGCCCACGGCATTGCGAGGCACCGGCACTGCACGTTCCCAAGGGCCGAAATCCGGCATAGTCATGAGGCATGACAGAAATTGATTACCTGACAGTCCAGGCTCCGGCCCCGGACTGGTACCGGGAGGCAATGGCCCGACCCGGCACCGAGCATCGCGTGAACAGCAACGGCTGCGACATCCAGTATCTCAAGTGGTCACCGCCAGAGGGGCGGACTGCGCTCGGCGGCATGCTGCTGGTGCATGGCGGCGGTGGGCACGGCCACTGGTGGAGCCATATCGCACCGATGCTGGCGCAGGAGTATCATGTCGTGGCGATGGATCAGGCAGGCATGGGCGACAGCGGCAGGCGGGAATCATATGATTCCGATGGCCGGGCCGAAGACATGCTGGCGGTCATCGACGATGCCGGGCTGGGGCCGGACGCCTTTGTTGTCGGGCATTCGTTCGGCGGACTGATGGCCATGCGGTTGGGGCAACAGCACGGCGACCGGCTGGGTGGCATCATCATCGCGGATTCTCCTGTGCGCCCGCCCGAACTGCAGGGCCTGGGCGAACACAAGCGTCCGAAGATGGGCAACAAGCGCCATTACGCCGACTTCGGGACCGCCCTCGCCCGCTTCCGCCTGATGCCGGAACAGACCTGTGCCAATGCCTTTCTGGTGGAACATATCGCCCGGCGGTCCCTGAAGCAGGACGCGGAAGGCTGGTGCTGGAAATTCGACGGTGATGCCATGGAGAACCGCCGCTTCGGCGAACCGTTCCACCAGTACCTGACCGAGATGAAGGGGCGCCGCGCCTTCGTCTATGGTGAGGACAGCGCCCTGATCCAGCCTGAGATCATCGACTGGATCCGCCGCGCCCTCGGCCCCTCAGCTCCCATCGTCGGTGTGCCCAAGGCGCAGCACCACCTGCTGCTCGACCAGCCGCTCGCCTTCGTCACCACCATCCGCGCGATTCTTGCGGGGTGGCGGGCGGACTGAGGACCCGACCAGCGAAAAGCGTTACCTGTTTTTCTCAATTTTTTCTGGCAGGCTGAGAGTCCTGAATTGGCTCTCCGCCAGCATTTTCCTTTCTGCGCGCAACTGCGCAACGAAGGAGAGAAGAAATGAACGAGAAGAGTTTTGAAGAGCTGTTTGCTCTCGTACACGACACTTCACCCACTTCCGATGTTCCAGCGGAACAGCAGGGTCATGTCCACAAGACCATGAGCGACATGGTCGCCGCCGCACCCGGCACGAGTGACCCATGTGTGTTGCTGGGCTTCCTGGAGCCGGGCGACGGCGGTGGAGGTGTCTTCCGGCATGACGCTGCTGCCCTGAAGGAGGACCACGACGGCAGTCTGATCGTGGACATCACGAAGTCCTATTCTTCCCACGCGGACTTCCTGGATACCGGCACCAACAACATGAGCGGCACAGGCTGCTGGATTCGCCAGACCAACACCACGACCCCGGAGATGTGGGGCGCCAAGGGCGACGGCACGACCGACGACAGTGTCGCCTGGAATGCCTTCGCCCGGTCCCTTGCCAAGAATGGCGGCAAGGGTGAACTGTCAGGCAACTATCTGATCAGCAGTGCTGCAGAGGTCAACATCAACAAGGCCGGCGTCGTGGTCGAGATCGTCGGCACGTCCGATGCCGCACAACTGTATGGTGGCGGCAGCGGCGTCACGCTGTTCAAGCTGCTGCTGGGCAACCTGATTGTCCGGGATCTGAGGCTGAAGAACATAACCCTTTTCTTCTCCGCCCGTGAGACCAACGATGATTTCGACAGCGTCGTTCTGGAGAACGTCTCGTTCGACAACACCGGTGCGCATATCCTGTCCGCAGCGCTGAAGCTCGAGGCCGCCGGTTCCGCAATCCCGAAACTGAAATACTTCCGCGCGGTCGGCGTCAGGATCGAAGGTGGTGTTGGTGGTATCGAGATCGAGACACCTATCGAGGAATTCCATGTCGATGACTATGTCTGCCGCAACATCACTGTTCCCGACAATGATGCCCATTTCAAACTGGACGAAAATGACGACCTGACCGATGACATGAAGAATCTCGGGTATGCCAGCGGTCTTTCCCTGGGGGCCGACTCAGCTGAACTCGTGGAATTGACCAGACACGGCTACATCGGCAGCATCGTTGTTGACGGCGTGCAGGACGACCGTCAACGGAGGTCGACCGGCACCATCTCGAATGTGGATGGCGTCCGCATCCATGCTTTCAACGTGAACTTCGACAACATTCATGTCCAGAACGTCGACAGCCACAGCAAGGTCGATTGCACGGCACTGTATCTGAAGGCTCATCGTTGCCGGGGTGACCGGTTCACCGCCATCGACGCGGGCTTCCACGAAGGAATGCTGACACTGAAGGGCGCAAGGCGATCCAACTCGGCATCCAACAGCCCAGGCTTCAACGTCTCGATCAACGATGTGCAACTGATCGGCACCCAGGAAGGGTTCTCCGGCCGGGCCGGTGTCTTCTGTGGTGTCGATGACGTCCATATCGGTCGGCTCTACATGGAAAATATCGGCGGAGCAGTCGAGGATCCCTACAATTCGGGCACGCGGCTGACGGGTCAGGGTCAGCTTTTCCAGGGCGCTGCGCCGGACGCGACTGCGATGCAGAGGTTGAGTGTCGGGCGGATCGAAGCCGTCAACTGTGATCTCGGCAACGAAGCCGGGAATGACATCCGTGCAGTCGAACTGAAAGGCTATCGCGAGATCCAGATCGGGCGGATTATCTTCGATGGCGTGACGAATTCCGGTGGGTTCAGCACCAATACCGAACGGCTGGTGCTTGTCGGGATCTTCTGCGACGTGCTGATCTCGCATTGCGACATTGGCGGCATCCTGGAACGCAACACCCAGCTGTCGGGCACCCAGACGGAGACCACGATGCTGGAGATCGACTCCCGCACCACGGGCTTCGGTCAGTTGGTCCTGCGGGAAGCATTCGTGACATCCAGCGTGTTCGATATCGGGATCAAGACACTCGGCACCGCCTCCATCGGCCTTCTGGACATCGCGGGTGGTGACCTGTCAGAGATTGGCAGTTCCCTGCTCGACACGTCGGCGAAGCAGCCCGGCGAGATCCACATTCGCGGCGTTGGCGGTCTGGCGGACCTGCCGGCGCCGGGCGAGAACGATCCGGTCGTCTCCACGTTCACCGGCGATGGTTCGGAGACCGATTTCACGCTTTCCTCGGAGCCCGTGAGTGAAGCCGCGATCCTCGTCCTTGTTGACGGTGTGGTCCAGCACGGAACAGCCTATTCACTGGCAGACGATGAGCTGAGCTTCACGGCCGCACCGGCGATTGGCGCAGCCATCGAGGTCCGGGACCTCTCACTGACGGCGATTGCCGACCCGGAGGCGGTGGCGACCGTCGCCAATATCGCAACGGAGGTGCAGACCGTCGCCGGAATTCCGTCGGAGATATCCGCCGTCGCAGCCGACGCGACGGATATCGGCACAGTGGGCGCGGCCATTGCCGATGTCTCCACGGTTGCTGCCGACATTGCCGATGTGACGGTCGCGGCAGACAACATGGCCGCGATCCAGGCCGCACCCGCCGCCGCGACCAGCGCCGCCAGCAGCGCAACCGCCGCTGCAGCAAGCGCCAGCACCGCCGGGGACGCGGCGGAAGATGCCGCAGCCGCCGCTTTGACCGCAGCAACCGTCGTGACCGCACAGGCCCGGTTCCAGAACCGTTTCGTCAAATTGCCGCCTTCGGTGCTGGGTCTGGATCTTGGGGAAATGAGCCAGGTCGACCTGGCGCGATCGACCATCGGAACCCGAATTGACCCGCGAGGAGGACCGGAGGTCATTTCTGCCAATCTTGCACGGCTTACGCATGATCCCGATTCCGGCGAACCCTTGGGACTACTCCTGGAACCGGCGGCTGAGAACCTCGTCCGGAACAGTGAGGATCTTACAAGCGCGTCAGGCAGTGTGTGGGCTCTCGGACACAACCTCTCGCGAGACACAGCTATCACCGACCCATTCGGAACCACAAAGGCGATTCGACTGACCGCTGATGGCAACGCGATCCTGACAAATGCCACTCCGTATTTCAGGTCATTTACCTCATCAGGAACATTCACAAATGGTGTGAGTTCCTGGTGGGTCCGGCGAGTCTCTGGAAGCGGATCGGTACGCATTTTGGGCTTGAACAACAGCCACAGCCAGACACTTGACATCGGCAGCCAGATTGACGCGACCTGGCGACGGTTTGCTCACGACGGTCCTCCGGGTGGCTCTTTCTACTACGCGGGAATCGCGGTCATGACCGATGGTGACGCCGTTGAAGTCGCATTTCCTCAGATAGAGGATATCGCAGGCACCATACCCTCGTCATATATCCCGACCACCGGTTCTGCGGTCACCCGCGATGCGGACGCCGCCAATATCGACCTGACAGCAGTTCGGGGCTTCCGACCGGAAGGTTTCTCGACAGTAGTCGAGGCGGTTCTCGGCGGAGTGGATGGAACTCTGATCAGCATCGGAACGGGCACCACGTCGGAGATTGCGGTGGAACTGGACTCCGGAACCATGAAACTCACCGGTGCCGACAGTCTGGACCTGACGGCAGCAAGTGGCCTGTCGGTTGGTGACTCGGTTACGGTGGCCCTGCGGATTCTGGCCAACGACGTCGCCGTGTCCGTCGGTGGCGCAACCGTTGTCACGGACAGCAGCCACAGCATGAACGGCGGCTCAGATGAGATGAGTCTTGGTGCCGACCTGACAGGCGCTGACAATCTCCCCTGCATCATCCGGCAGATCGCCTTCTTTGGCCCGCTGGACGATGCGACGCTGGAGGCGATGAGCGGAAGCTGATCGGCGTTCCTTCCCAAAAACGGACTGAACCGGACCCTCGCCGGATCCTGCCATGTGCAGGGTCCGGCGAGACCGTTTCCGCAGAGTCAGTTCACGACAGCAGCCAGCCGCCGTCCACGTCGATGGTGGTGCCAGTGACGAAGTCGTTCTGCACCATGAAGGTGATGGCCTGGGCGACTTCATCCGCCGTTCCCGCGCGCGGGATGACGTGGCTTGCCGTCATCTGCTTGTACAGGTCATCGCGGGCCTGGCCCTCCAGCGCGACCATCGGGGTGTCAATGGCACCGGGGGAGACGACGTTGAGGCGCTTTGGTGCGATCTCGGGAGCCACGGCGCGGACCATGGCCTCGACCGCACCACCGACGGAGCCGATGGCGACCTGGCCCGGCTTGGTCTTCCGCGCCGGGGTGCCGCTGACCAGCACGATGGAGCCATGGTCGGTCATGTGACCGGCACCGTAGCGCACCACGTTGGTATAGCCCCACAGCTTGGCGAAGGAGGCCTGGTAACCGTCCATGTCCATGGTCATGAACGGGCCGACCGCGCGGGTGCCTCCGGTCGCCGCACTGATCAGGATGTCGAAGGGCGCGCACTCTGCGAACAGGGCCTGCAGGGCGTCGCGGTCCAGCGTGTCGCACTGGCGGGTGGTAATCCCGGCGGGCAGGTCGCCCGCACGATCCGGATTGCGGCTGACGGCAATGACCTGCGCGCCCAGCGCCGCGAGCTGCTTCGCGGCGGCCAGACCGATGCCCGAGGTGCCGCCGAACACGATGGCCTTCTTGCCTGATACGTCCATTTCCGATTTCCCCCTGTTGGTTTCTTCTTTTTCGATGCTCAGGCCGCGGTTCCGCGGATGTCGCGCAGGATGGCGATGGTCGCAATGACGCCCAGCCCGACAACTGTGCCGAACGGCACCATGTATCCCCCGGAAAGCTCGATCAAGCTCCACATGATCAGCGGCGATGCTGTCCACCCCAGGGCAGCGAGTGAGTAGGCCCGGCCCGTGACCTCCGCCAACTGCCCCTCCGGCGCGCGCCGCCCGACAATCATGGCGAAGATCGGCGACCAGGTATTGCCCGAGAGACCGGCCAGCAGGGCCACCGGATAGAGCATCCAGATCGGCGTTTCCGGGGAGAGCATCATGGCGAGCACGATCGAGGTACTGGCGGCAATCGCGATCCCCAGCAACACCAGTTCCGGTCGCCCCCAGCGGTCGGAAAGCCAGCCCATGACGGGGCGGCCAACGATGGCCACCAGCTGGATGATGGCAAAGAACTGCCCGGCCAGCACCGGCGACAGGCCGATGTCTTCCAGCAGGTAGATGTAGACGAAGGTGAACAGCGTCGTGTGGATCACGGCCAGCAGCACGGCAATGAAGCCCAGCAGACGCAGGTTCGGCGGCAGCACGAAGCTGGCGGCGAGACGGCGCGGGAAGGTGCGGTGCAGTTCGGTCTTCATCGTCGGCTGTTCCGGGGCAACGCGGAACACCGGCGCGAACAGCAGGGTCATGACGATGGCCGCGACCAGCACCCCGATCATTGCCCAGATGCCGAGTTGCCAGCCCACCGCGACCATGATCGGCGGCAGGATGAAGCCGCCCCCCGCGCCCGCCAGCGACACGCCGCTCTGGCGGATGGCGAGGAACAGCCCGACGCGGCGCTTCGGCGTCTTGCGTGTCACCACCGTGATGTTGGCAGGGCCGTAGGGACCGTAGAACAGCCCGTAAAGGAAGGCCGCGAGCATCACCGTCGCCCAGGTGCCGAACAGGGCGATCAGGGCGACAGCGGCCATGCCCGACAGGGTGATGACCATGGTGCCGACACTGCCGAAGCGTCGCATCATCCGCCCGCAGAGCGGGCTGGCCAATGCCGAGCCGAGGAAGATGAAGGAGAAGGCGAGGCCGAAGTCCCGTTCGTCCTGCCCGGTCTCCAGCGCCAGCCCCGGTGCCAGCAGACTGAACGCAATGAAGCCGAACGCCGCCGCGCCCTGGGTCAGGAACGTCCCGGCGAGCGCCGTCAGCGCGCCACGGGTGACCCGGTCCGGCAGGGCGTCAGGCGCGACCGTCTGGCTCACGCGGGATGGAAGATGTTCTGGCGGCCATCGTTGCCGACCCGGCCCTTCCGGCCCAGCCAGTCGTTGCCGATCATGTCGGCCAGCAGGTCCGGGTCATCGGTGGTATTCGCCACGAACCGGGTTCCGTCATCCAGCCGCCCGAACAGCAGCCCCCAGGTCGGCCCCTTGCGGTCGTGCATGACCGTGTAGGTTTCCACTTCCGCCGCGCCCTCCGCCAGGTCGGTGAAGGGCGGATGCGGCACCTGATCCAGCTCCGCCTGATAGCTCGCGGGATCGACGGGGGCGAAGACCTTCTCCGGCATGTCGGTCGAATAGATTCCGGCGGAATGCTTGGTGACATAGTTGCCGTTGGCGGTGACCAGCCCCTTCATGCCCGGTTGCTGCCGCACCCTTTGCATCATCTCCGCGATGGAATGGGTGACATAATTGTTCCCCGGCCCGCCGAAGTAGGGCAGACCGCCGGTGACAGTCAGCCCGCGCGGGTCGTCGGGGTTGAGACCGATTTCCTGACAGGCGATCTGCACGGCGGAGGTGAAGCAGCTGTAGAGATCGATCGCGCCGATCTGGTCCAGCGTTGTATCCGCCATGCGGAAGGTTTCCTGATAGACGCGGGAGATCGCGGGGGAGGAATGGAAATCGCGCCGGTCGCTCAGGTACCAGTGGTCATGCGCATCGGCGCAGCCATGCAGGAATACCCATTTCTCCCGCGGGATGCCCAGTTCCGTCGCCTTGGCCACGCTGGTCAGCACCACCGCCGCACCCTGGTCGATGAAGGCATTGGCGTTCATCAGCCGGGTATAGGGAAAGCCGATGTAGGGATTGTCGGGCCGGACCTCTGAAATCTGCTCCGCCGTGAAGCCGTCGCGCCGGTCGGCCAGCGGGTTCTGCGCGGCCACATCAGCGAAGTGCGCCAGCATCTGCCCCATGGCCTTCTGGTGTTCGGGGATCGTGCGGCCCAGATTGCCGCGAATGGCATTCTCGATCATCGGATAGGCGAAGATCGCGCCGCGCGCACCGTGAATGTCCTCCACGTCCGACCAGCCGATCTTCTCGACGCCCCAGGCCTCGTAGTCTCCGCCCGCATCCTCGCCCCAGTCGAGGTCCAGCTTGGCGCGCTGTGCCGCCTTCTGTGTCGCCAGTGACTCGCCCCCGGCGACCAGCGCGGCCTCCACCTCTCCGCGGACCACCATCTCCGACAGCCGGTTGAGGCAGTACTGGGGCATGTTGCCCCCGGCCCAAGTATAGACCAGCCGTTTCGCCTGCTCCGCGCCGACCCGGGCGGCCAGCGACTTCGGCGGGTTGGTGACCTTGCCGAACGGGCTGGCAAAGCGCCAGCTTGTGTCGGAGAAGGCGCGGATGACGATCACCGTATCCAGCGCCGCCATCAGCGCGGCGCCCGCACCACTGTCCTCCGCCGCCACCTGCACCGCCTTCGCGGTCAGGTCCATCGGCGACAGCGCCTGCGCCGGATCCGGCTCCCGCTGCGTGAACTGGCCACTGCCCACCAGTACCGGAATGCGCGATTCGTCCATGACGTCCTCCCCAGGAATTGCCCGCCGATCCTAGCGATAACCGGAGGGGAGCGCGAGAGCCGGAAAAGCGGATACGGGCTGCGTCAGGTGAGGGGCGGAGGGACAGGACTGCGGGCAAATGGGCTGCGCCTTGATCGAAGATCTTGCCACTTCGGCGTGCATATCCTGCTTCCGCCAATCCGGCTTCATGTTAGAATTTTCCGATGAGGTCCTTGATCGCTTCCATCTCCGTTCTGATTGCCATGCTTCTTGGCAGTGTGTGGATGAATTGGGGCCCTGATTTCGAGAAGGGACTTGCCGCCGCCGAAGGCGGTGATTACGACGCCGCTCTGCGCGAATTTGTGCCGCTTGCCGAACAGGGAGATGCAGCGGCCCAGTTCCATCTGGGTTTGATGTACGACCTGGGGCGAGGTATTCGACAGAACGATGAGATCGCGGTGAAATGGTACACACTTGCTGCCGAACAGGGACTTGCCGTAGCACAGCACAATCTGGGTTTGATACATCGCAACGAACAAGGTCTTCTGCGAGATGATGAGCTTGCGGTCAGATGGTTCACAAGTGCCGCCGAGCAAGGACATGCCAAGTCCCAACACAACCTGGCGATGATGTACGAGAGCGGAAACGGTGTTCTACAGGACAACGAGGTAGCGTTGAAGTGGTACACGCTTGCCGCCGAACAAGGGCTCGCCGACTCCCAGCACAAGCTGGGTGCGATGTACTACGAAGGCCAAGATGCTCCATTGAACCCAGAGCTTGCGCTCAATTGGACCACCCTTGCAGCAGAACAGGGGTTTGCGAGTGCCCAGCACAATCTGGGTCTGATGTATCACGAAGAAATGGGTGTTCCACTGAACCATGCGCTTTCGCTGAAATGGACCACCCTTGCCG
>JARGNO010000034.1:8834-11325 GCA_029213165.1 Minwuia sp. | reverse complement strand
CCATGTCCCAGCACAATCTAGGTCTAATATACCAAAAGGGGCTGGGTGTTCCGCAAGATCATGAGATTGCCGTGACTTGGTACACACGTGCTGCAGAACAGGGGCATGCCCTAGCCCAGAACAATCTTGGTGTAATGTATCGGTATGGGCAGAGTGTTTCACAAGACGATGTAAATGCCGTGAAGTGGTTCCGACTTGCTGCGGAACAGGGGAATGCGACTGCCCAGATGAACCTTGGCGAGATGTACGCTATCGGCAAGGGAATACCTGCAGACCCTGTCTATGCGCATATGTGGGGCAGCATTGCCGCCTACAGAGGCAACCGGTTTGGGGAAAAGGTGCAAAACCTGGCTGCGGAACAGATGACCTCCTCAGAAATCGAGGAGGCAGAGAATCTCGCCCGCGAATGCATCAGCAAGAACTACAAGGGCTGCTGAGCAACCACGACTGACTTCCAACCCACGCCCCTACTTCAACTGCCGCATGTCACCAATCGTGTCCGGCGCGCTCTCCCGGCGGTGGGCGAAGGCCTGGGGCCAGCGGGAGGGTTCGGCGCGGGCGTATTGCGCGGGATAGGCGACGGTCGCACCGAGCGCCTCTGCCGCGTGCCAGGCCCAGCGCGGGTCGTACATCATGCCGCGCGCCAGCATGACGAAGTCGGCCTGACCGTCGCGAATGATCGCCTCCGCCTGTTCCGGGTCGTTGATCATGCCGACGGCCATGGTGGCCATGCCGGTCTCGCGCTTCACGGTCTCCGCGAAACTCACCTGATAGCCCGGCCCGACCGGGATCTTCTGGCGTGGATCGACGCCGGAGGTGGTGATGTCGGCGAAGTCGCAGCCGATCTGTTTCAGGGCCTGCACGAAGGCCACCGTTTCCTCCACCGTCCAGCCGCCGTCCACCCAGTCGGTGGCGGAGACCCGCACGCCCAGAGGCCGGTCCGCGGGCCAGACTGCCTTCACCGCCTGGAACACTTCCAGCGGGTAGCGCATCCGGCCAGTCAGATCGCCGCCATACTCGTCATTGCGCTGGTTGCTCAACGGGCTGAGGAACTGGTGCAGCAAGTAGCCGTGTCCGACATGGAACTCGCAGACATCGAAGCCCAGCCGGGCGGAGCGTTCCGCCGCCTGCACGAAGTCCGCCTTCACCCGGTCCAGCGCCGCCCGGTCCATGGCCTGCGGCGTGTGCCAGCCCTTGTCATACGGCAAGGCGCTGGGACCAACCGTCTGCCACGCCCCCTCCACCGCCGTCAGCGGCTGCGCGCCATCGGCGGGGCGATGCACCGACGCCTTGCGCCCGGCATGGGCCAACTGGATGCCGATCTTCAGGTCCGGCCCGCCGTTGGTGCGGCTGAACCGCATGAAACGGTCAATCGCCGCCTCGTGTTCGTCAGTCCAGAGTCCCAGGCATTGCTGGCTGATGCGGCCCTCGGCACTGACCGCCGTCGCCTCCGTGAACAGCAGCGCCGCGCCGCTCATCGCCAGATTGCCATAGTGCATCAGGTGCCAGTCATTCGCCGTGCCACCGTCCGCCATGTACTGGCACATGGGGGAGATGACGATCCGGTTGGCGAACTCCACATCACCAAGCCTGATCGGCGCGAACAGGGCGCTGCTCATGTCCCCTTCCCTCAACGCTGGTCGAACTTCGACAGCAGCTTGCGCATACCGCCGATCCAGCGGTCATAATTGCCGGTCTTGCGCTGGATGTAGTCGCGCACCTGGGGGTGCGGCAGGATCAGGAATTCCTCCCGCGCCATGGTCGCCACGACGTCAGCGGCCAGATCGTCCGGTTCGACGATGCCATCGACGCTGGCGACGCCTTCGCCATCCCCGATCATGGGCGTGCGGACGGCCTGCGGGCAGAGGCAGGACACCCGGATGCCCTTGTTGCCATAGTTGATCGACAGCCATTCGGCGAAGGCCACCGCCCCATGCTTGGTGACGGCGTAGGTCGCCGAATCCACCTGCGACAGCAGCCCGGCGGCGGAGGCGGTATTGACCAGGTATCCCCCGCCCCGCTCGATCATGCCGGGGATCACGGCGCGGGCCGCGAAGACGTGGGACATGACGTGGATGTCCCAGTTCAACTGCCATTCGCTGGTGGCCACGGTCTCGTCACCCAGCCGCGCGATACCGGCATTGGAGCAGAAGATGTCGATGGGACCGGCCAGCCGCTCCGCCTCCGCCACCAGATGCCTTATCGCGTCCTCGCTGGTCACATCGGTCTGCACCGCATGACCGCCGACTGAATCCGCCACCTTCTGCAACGGCCCCATGTCGAGGTCGGCCACCACGATGGCCTTCGCCCCCTCCGCATGAAACTTCCGCGCCATGGCGGCACCGATACCGCCCGCGCCCCCCGTGATCACACAGACCTTGCCCTTGATGTCCATCGTCGTCTCCCTGAGTGCATTCTTCGTGGCCTGTTCCGTCCCTCTCCCCCTCCCGGCCACCCATTCAGGATACTTGCGTGGGTGGCCGGGAGGGGG
>JARGNO010000034.1:7352-8824 GCA_029213165.1 Minwuia sp. | reverse complement strand
TCCATACCTCTCCCCCTCCCAGCCACCCACGCAAGTATCCTGGAATGGGTGGCCGGGAGGGGGAGAGGGATGGAACAGGCAGAAAATCAGTCGTAACTCTTCCAGCCCTGCCCGGCCTTGCGGCCGTTGTGGCCCGCGCGGACCTTCTGCTTCAGCAGCGGACGCGGACGGAACCGTTCGCCGTAGGATCCGTGCATGATCTCCTGCGCCTGTTCGCAGAGGCTCAGCGTCACGGCATCCATCAGCTCGAACGGGCCGATGGGGTGACCCAGGCCCAGCTTGCAGGCGGTGTCGATGTCCTCCGGCGTGGCAACGCCTTCCTCCACCAGACGCACCGCCTCGATCATGAAGACATGCAGCAGGCGGTTCACGGCAAATCCGGTCACGTCCTTGATGCGGATCGGATGCTTTTCCGCCGCCTTCAGGTGACCGAACATCTCCTCCACCACCGCTTCATCCGTTTCAAAGCCCGGCATGACCTCCACCAGCTTCATCCGGCTGACGGGTGAGAAGAAATGCGTGCCGACAAAGCGGGGTCGTCGCCTCTCCGAAACATGCGCCGCCAGCGTCGAGATGGCGATGGTGGAAGTATTGGTGCAGAAGATCGTGTCGGCGTTGCAGATGCCGTCCAGCAGCGCCCAGGTGTCGCCTTTCACCTGCTCATCCTCGAAGACCGCCTCGAACACGATCTGGCGGTCGGCGAAACTCTTCAGATCAGCATTGAAACTCAAGCGATCCAGCGGTGAGCCTGCGTCCTCCGAATAGAAACCACGGGCCAGGCCCTTGTTCCAGAGACCGTTCAGCCGCGTCCGCGCCGCCTCCAGCAATTCGTCGCTGCGGTCGTTCAGCAGCACATCGTAGCCCGCGCGGGCAAACTCGAACGCGATCTCCGCGCCCATCAGTCCGGCACCCACGACACCGATCTTCTTCAGCATTCTCCGCCCTCCCCATTCATGGCGTCCGACAATGCGCGAGCACGTGCGGGTGATCAAGTATCGGGTGGACCCGCTTTCGCAATTCGGTAAATTATTCGGTAATTACTTGTACTCGGTTTATTTACCTATATATTGGTTGCATGAAACATCAGGAGGACACGCGATGACCATGGACGACCTGATTGAAGAGCGGGAGCGGTTGCTGAAGCAGCGGATGGACATTCTGCAGGCAGCACTGAAACCGGTGCAGGAATCGGACCTGGATGATGCCTGCCGCACCGAGCTGCAACTCCAGTTTTCCGAGGCGCTGGACGACGCATTCCACAACCTGCTGACACCGATTGAAACCGACATCGACGACATGCAGCGTCGGGCGGCGATCCGTGCGGTTTCCAGCGACCTCGCCGCCCTGCGCCGCCGGCAGATCTGAAGTGGGGTGAAACGCTTCAGGGTCACGCAGCCGGGGCTGATGGCTGATCATGAAATCAGAAACAACAGGAAGGGACGGGGCCATGGAACCCATCATGCTTGAACTGA
>JARGNO010000034.1:0-7342 GCA_029213165.1 Minwuia sp. | reverse complement strand
CGACGAGAACGACGAGCTTGTGACCGTGATCCAGTGCGGCAACGAGGTGACGCTGGAGTCGGTACGCGGCGGCCGCATCTGGCTGCAGCGCGCGGTGGTGGAGCGGATCGCGGAACTGTTCCACCGCCACGACGCAGCCCGCCGCCTGATCGCGGAGGACATGCCCGCGCTGCACGCTGCGACACAAGACCGGAAAGGGGAGGACTGATGCCCCCGGCCCGCCGCCTGCGCCCCGTCGCGCCAATGACGCTCAGTGAAATTACCGAAATTACCGGACGAAGCCGCATCTCGATCTGGCGCTACCGGCGGGCGGGGCTGTTTCCCGAACCCATCGGCCGCCGCGGCAAGTCCCTGATCTGGGACGGCCGGGCGGTGCGCCGCTGGAAGATGACCGGCCGGTAACCGACGCCTGACGCGCAGCCCCCCTCCCCCGCGCGTCAGGCTTCTGGTCCGGGCCCTGTTCGGCTATACCTGTCGGCAACAGTCGAAAAGCGTCGAGGGAGGACGACCATGGATCTGTCGCTGACACCGGAGGAAGAAGCGTTCCGCAGCGAGGTGCGCGATTTTCTCGATACCGCAATGACCGAGAACGCGAAGGAGGCCGGCAGGCTGACCGCGGGGGTCGTTTCCGACTTCGAGGGTTCGATGGACTGGTACCGCGCCCTGTCGAAGAAAGGCTGGATCGCGCCGTTCTGGCCGGTCGAGCATGGCGGCACCGGCTGGACACCGATGCAGCGCTACATCTTCGATTCCGAATGCCAGCGCGCCAGCACCCCGCGCCTGTTCGCCATGGGCGTGCGCATGGTCGCTCCGGTGATCATGAAGTTCGGCACCCCGGAGCAGAAGGAAGCCTATCTGCCGAAGATCCATTGCGGGGAGCACATCTGGTGCCAGGGCTATTCGGAACCGGGCTCCGGCTCCGACCTGGCCAGCCTGCAGTGCCGCGCCGACCGCGACGGCGACGACTACGTGATCAACGGCACCAAGATCTGGACCACCGGCGCGCACCACGCGAACATGATGTTCTGCCTGGTCCGCACCTCGAAGGATGGCAAGCCGCAGCAGGGCATTTCCTTCATCGTCTTCCCCATGGACCTGCCCGGCATCAAGGTTGATCCGATCCTGACCATGTCCGGCGATCACGAGGTCAATCAGGTCTTCTTCGACGATGTGCGCGTCCCCGTGGCCAACCGCATCGGCCCGGAGAACGAGGGCTGGACCGTGGCCAAGTACCTGCTGGAATTCGAACGCGGCGGTTCTGCCTACAGCCCCAGCCTGCATGCGATGCTGGAGAAGCTGAAGAAGATCGCGGCGGAGGAACCGGCGGGCAATGGCGAAGCGCTGATCCAGGACGCGGACTTCCGCAGTCGGCTGGCCGATCTGGAGGCGCAGGTCGTGGCGCTGGAGTACTTCGAGAAGAAGACCATGAGCGCCCTGACCACCGGGCAGAATCCCGGTGCCGCATCCTCCATCATGAAACTGCGCGGGTCGGAATGCCTGCAGGCCACGGCGGCGATGACGGTGGAGGCCATCAGCTATTACGCCAACCCCTATGAGCCGGAGACGCGGACCCCGTTCTCCAACGCCATTCCCGTCGGGCCGGACCATTCGGTCGGCGTCATGGCCAAGCACCTGAACAGCCGCGCCGCGACGATCTATGCCGGGGCATCGGAAGTTCAGCGCAACATCATGGCGAAGCTGGTCCTGGGACTGTGAACGACAACAAGACGCCCCCGTCCGGTTCGGACTGGGGAGAGCGGATCGGGGCGATCCATGAACGGCGCGAGATGGCGAAGGCCCATGGCGGGCCGGAGGCAGTCAAGCGCCAGCATGACAAGGGTCGCCTGACGCTGCGGGAGCGTATCGACCGCCTGCTTGACCAGGGCAGCTTTCACGAGATGGGCATGGGGGCCGGGGCCGCAGAGACAGATGCGGACGGCAATTTCGAGAGTCTCAGCCCCGCCAACTTCATCCTCGGCTTCGGCAAGGTCGATGGCCGGACCTGCATCGTGGGCGGGGAGGATTTCACCGTCTCCGGTGGCTCGCCCAATCCGGCGGGCCTGCGGAAGTCGATCTACACGGAAGAGATGGCGCTGCAGTACCGCGTGCCGCTGATCCGCCTGCATGAAGGCGGTGGCGGTTCGGTCGCCGGTGCCGGGGGCAAGAAGGGCGGTGGCAATTCCGGTCCCGTCGGGGAACCGCCCTATACCCCGCACCGTTTCCTGTCCGTCGCCCGCACCATGGGCACGATCCCGGTCTGCGCCGCCGCCGTGGGACCTGTTGCGGGACTGCCTGCCGCGCGGCTTGTCGCCTCCCACTTCTCCGTCATGACGCGGGAGACGGCGCAGGTACTGGTGGCCGGGCCTGCGGTCGTGGAACGCGCCCTGGGCCGGAAGATCAACAAGGAGGAACTGGGCGGCGCGCAGGTCCACCTGAAGAGCGGTGCCATCGACAACGGTGCGGTGGACGAGGATGACGCCTTCCGCCAGATCCGGCAGTTCCTCAGCTACATGCCGCCGAATGTCGATCAACTGCCGCCAACCATCGCCTGCAGCGATCCGGTCGACCGCTGTGACGACAGGCTGGCCAGCATCGTGCCGCGCGACCGGCGCAAGGCCTACGACATGCGGAAACTGATTGCCATGGTGGTGGATCAGGACAGTTTCTTCGAGACGGGACGCCAGTACGGGCCGGGGCAGATCGTCGGACTGGCCCGGATGAACGGGCAGCCGGTGGGTATCTACAGCAATGACTGCCGCTACTATGCCGGTGCCATGTCCGCCGCCGGGGCGCGCAAGGTGAAGCGTTTCATCGAGCTTTGCGAGACCTTCCACCTGCCGATCATCGCCCTGGTGGACGAGCCCGGTTTCATGATCGGACCGGAGGCGGAGGCGGAGGGCACGATCCGCCCCGGAACAGCGGCGGTCCTGGCCGCGGCGGACTGCCAGGTTCCCTGGGCATCGGTGATCATCAAGAAGAACTTCGGCGTTGCGGCGGCGGCGCATTATGCCAGCCAGTGTCATGTCATGGCCTGGCCGTCCGCCGAGTTCGGCCCCCTGCCGGTGGAGGGTGGTGTCGCCGTCGCCTTCGGGCGGGAGATCGCGGCCCACCCGGACCCGGATGCCCGCAGGCTGGAGCTGGAGGAGATGCTGGCGGCCCGCCAGTCCCCGTTTCCGCGCGCCGAGTCCTTCGCGTTCCATGAACTGATCGACCCGCGCGAGACCCGGCCCATGCTGTGCCGCTGGCTGGAAGTCAGTGCGGAGCGGCTGAAAGGCCTGACCGGCCCGCGACTCTATCCCATGCGACCGTGAGGCAGAAGGCCATAAGGTGCTTTCGGCTCACCGGTTACTGCGGCCACCGCACACCCTGACGGTGAGCCCATGGTGCCGCTTCAGCGCCTCAGCATGGGCACCCGTATCAAGTACGGGTGCGCCGTGGAATGGAGAGACCAGAGCTGATCGCCAAGGGAAGCAATTGGCCGGAGAGGACCCGGCTCAGACGTGCAGCAGCAGGTGCTCGCGCTCCCAGGCGCTGATGACGCGGTTGAAGGCTTCCATCTCGGTTTCCTTCACGTCGATCAGGGCGGCGACGAAATCCTCATGCAGCACTTCCCGCAGCGGCGCGGCATAGCGCAGGCGTTGCAGCGCGTCGGACAGGAAGCGTGGCAGGCTGAGCTTGCGTTCGGAGGCATCGATGGACAGCGGATCGCTGGCTTCCAGTTGCTCCACCATGCCCAGATAGCCACAGGCCAGTGACCCGGCGACGGCGAGATAGGGATTGGCGTCCGCGCCGGGCACCCGGTTCTCGACCCGGCGACTGGCAATGCCGGATCGCGGCACCCGGATGCCGGTCGTGCGGTTGTCATGGCCCCAGTGGGTGTTGACGGTGGACCCGCTGTCGGAAACCACACGGCGGTAGGAATTCACGTTCGGGCCAAGCAAGGGCATGGCGGCGGGCAGGAACTTCTGCAGCCCGGCAATGTGGTGCAGCAGCAGTGGGCTGTCGCTGCCGTCGGGCAGGGAAAACAGGTTCAGGCCGGTTTCCAGATCATGCACGCTCTGGTGCAGGTGCATGGCGCTGCCCGGCTCATGTTCGTGCGGCTTAGCCATGAAGGTGGCGTAGAGGTCATGGCGCATCGCCGCCTCCCGCACCGTGCGCTTGAACAGGAATGCCTGGTCGGCAATCGTGATCGGGTCGCCGTGGTCGATGTTCACCTCGACCTGCGCCAGACCTTCCTCGTGAATCACCGTGTCGATCTCGATCTGCTGCGCCTCGCAGAAGTCGTAGATGTCGTCGAAGATCGGATCGAACTCGTTCACCGCGTCGATGCTGTAGGGCTGTCGCCCGGTCTCCGCCCGGCCCGATCGCCCGATGGGCGCCTGCAAGGGATAGTCGGGGTCTGTATTGCGGGCGACGAAATAGAACTCCAGCTCCGGCGCGACCTCGACCCGCCAGCCCTTCTCCGCATAGAGATTGACAACCCGGCGCAGGACCTCGCGCGGGGAGAATATCAGCGGTTCCCCATCCATGGTGACTGCGTCGCAGATCACCTGCGCTGTCGGCTCACCATACCAGGGCAGGATGCGCAGCGTGGCAAGATCCGGCACCAGCACCACGTCCGGATAGCGCGGATCCAGCATCCGGCTCTCCAGCCAGTCCCCGGATACCGTTTGCAGGAAGACGGATTCGGGCAATCGGAGCGAGCCGTCCTTCACCGCCTTCAGGAAGCGGGAGATCGGCAGCACCTTGCCGCGTGGCACGCCCGTTATGTCGACGATCAGGCACTCGACTTCCTCGATCCGGCGCGCCCGCAGCCACTCCGCAGCTTCCTCCACATTCATCCCCGCCGCCTTTCCAGAAATGCGGCACAGGCCGATCCGAACGAACGGAAGATCGATGCATGCAACGCGTAGTTCGCTGGCTGCACTTCCGCATGCCACTGCACTGCCAGCATCCAGCCGGCAGCGCCGGGCAGGGTAACCGCCTCGACCGTGCCGTCCGGTGCCGTCGCCTCCACCTGCAATCCCTCACCCAGGCGATCGATCCCCTGGCCATGCAGGCTGTTGATCCGGATATCAGTCGTTCCTGCCAGTTCGTGCAGCAGGCCGCCGGGCAGGATCGAGATGTCATGCCGGGGAATGATCTGCTCCTCGAACGGCTTGTCGCGCGGGCGGCGATGGTCGAAGCGACCCGGCACATCCTTCAGATGCTGGTGCAGACTGCCGCCCAGCGCCACGTTCACTTCCTGGATGCCGCGACAGATTCCCAGCAGCGGCACCCCATGTTCCAGCGCCGCACGGGTCAGGGCAATCGCGGTCGCATCCCGTCCCGGATCGCGAACACCACTCTCCGGCTCCTCCGCCTGTCCGAACAGGTGCGGCTGGATATTGGCTGCGCCACCGGTCAGCAGGACACCGTCCAGACGCGGCAGCAGGCTGCTCGCCTGATCCGGGTCTTCCGATCCCGGAATCAGCACCGTCTCGGCACCGGAGAACGACCGGACTGCCTCCACGTAAGTCGATGCGGTCGCATGCAGCGCCAACGGAAGCTCGCCAGGCTCCCGCCAGGACGAGAGTATGCCGACCAGCGGCTTCACCGGTCGTTGTCCCATGGCCGTTGCGGCGTGCGGAAGGTGTAGCTGCCCAGGGGCAGGTCGATGTTGGTTTCCAGATCCGCCAGGGCCACGGCGGTTTCCTGACCCTGGGCATCAACCACGCGCCAGCCGGTCAGCTGATAGGGTTGTTCCGCAAACTCCAGGGTGATCGTGCCCTGCTCGGGGTTCTCCGGATCACGCAGCCGAAAACTGACCACCCCGCCCCGGCGCGTGACCTGATCTATATCCGCCTCCGCCATCAGGTCGAGTTGTTCCGGCACCAGATACGACAGCGGTGTCTGCGACAGCGGCCACTGGCTGACCTGACCGACTTCGTAATCGACAAACGAAACGAAGACCCCGTCCGAAACCAGCAGCACCTTCGCGGGCGGGCTGTAGTTGAAGCGGATCAGACCGGGCCGTTTCAGCAGCATTGTACCGTCAGCCTGTCCACCACCGCCGAACTGGACAAAGCGGGCGGACAGGGTCTCGACGGACTGCAGCCAGTCCTGGGCCTGCTGCACGGTCTGCTCCTCAGCCTCCGTCAGGGCCTGCGCGGCAGGGCTGGCGAGCAGCAGGGCCACACCGAACAGCATTGAAACAAGGGATGTCATGACGCCATCAACCATCAGAAGTCGCTGATGATCCCCTTCTTTTCCCAATCGCCGTAGCGGGTCGGTTCGGGACCGTCGCGGCCGTCGCGCTCCCCGGGGGTCTGGGCCAGCTTGTGGGCGGCGGAGCGGCGGCGCAGCTTGCCCGCCTCGGTCTCCTCGAAGACCTCCTCATCGGTGTCGGACTTGTCCGTGTTCCGATCCTTGTCGCTCATGATCGTCCTCCGCTTGCGCTTGGCTTGAAGGGGTCGGCTTCCTGCCTAGATATTCACTGACTTCCCTAGATAGCAGGTGCAAGTGCGCTTGCAATGCCTGCCGCCCCAGGATGGAGACCCGGAAACACGATGAATTATGCCCGGACTGCACTGCTGCTGGCTGCCATGACGGCCATCTTTCTTGTGGCGGGATGGCTCATCGGCGGATCGGGAGGTGTGATCATTGCCCTGGTCATTGCCTTCGCGATGAACCTGTTTTCGTTCTGGAACGCCGACAGGATCGTGCTGCGGATGTATGGCGCGAAACAGGTCGACCGGCAGAGCGCGCCCGAGTTTCACGGACTGGTGGAGGAACTGGCCCGTCGCGCCAGCCTGCCAATGCCGAAGGTCTATATCATCCAGAATGACCAGCCGAATGCCTTCGCCACCGGTCGCAACCCCGCGAATGCTGCCGTTGCGGCCACCACGGGCCTGCTGCGCAGCCTGAACCGCAACGAGATCGCGGGTGTGATGGCGCATGAACTGGCGCATGTGCAGAACCGCGACACGCTGACGATGACGGTCACCGCAACCATTGCCGGGGCCATCGGCATGCTGGCCAATTTCGCCATGTTCGCCGGGCTGTTCGGTCGCTCCGATGATCGCAGCCCGCTGGGCGGTATCGGTGCCCTGCTGGTGGCGCTGCTGGCCCCGCTCGCCGCCATGCTGGTGCAGATGGCAATCAGCCGCAGCCGGGAGTATGTCGCCGACCGGCACGGGGCGGAGATCTGTGGTAATCCACTCTGGCTCGCCAGCGCCCTGCAGAAGCTGCAGGCGGGCAGCCGCATCGACAATCACAAGGCAGAGGCCAACCCGGCCACAGCACACATGTTCATCGTCAATCCGCTGCATACGAAGAAATCCGACAACCTGTTCTCGACGCA
>JARGNO010000033.1 GCA_029213165.1 Minwuia sp. | reverse complement strand
TCCGTGCCGTCACCACCGTCCAGCACAGCGTCGCCGCCCAGGCCTTCCAGCTTGTTGTCGGCAGCGCTGCCCAGCAGGGTATCGCCGAAGCCATGGGTGCCGACCGCGCTCTCGATGGAGATCAGGACGTCGCCATCGGCGTCGCCACCGGTCGCCACGCCAAGTCCGATATCGACGTTCACTGCCGCACCGGAGCCGCGATAGTCGGCGGAGTCATTGCCGTCGCCACCGTCCAGAACGTCAGCGCCTGCGCCGCCTTCCAGGCTGTCGTCACCTGCCTGGCCCAGCAGGGTGTCCGCTGCTGCCCCGGCGGAGATCAGGTCATTGCCGCCACCGCCCTGCAGCAGGTTCTCGGTCGCCGACCCCGTGATCTCGTCATTGTCGAAACCGCCAATGGCATTCTCGATGAAGGCATAGGTATCGCCCGCGGCATCGGAAAGTTCACCGATGCCCGTGGTCAGATTGATGCGCAGCGCGCCACCTGCTGCCGAATAGTCGACGGTGTCGTTGCCGTTGTTGCCATTCAGCTGGTCCGCACCGGCATCGCCGATGATCAGGTCGTCGCCTTCGCCACCGGCAATCGTGTCATCGCCCGCGTCACCGGACAGCGTATCCGCGCCGTCGTCACCCCGGACCACATCGTTCTCGGACCCGCCGAACAGCCGGTCATCGTCCGCGCCGCCCGCGACAAGATCCTCACCGGCCTCGCCGAACAGGGTATCCGCACCGGCACGTCCGAACAGGTTGTCGAGACCCAGGCCACCGAAGGCGACGTCGGCACCCGCGCCGCCGTCGATCGCGTCATTGCCCTCACCACCCGAAAGCGTGTCTGCGCCGTCTTCACCCAGCAGGGAGTCGATGCCCGCATCGCCGGTCAGGGAATCGTTGCCCAGACCACCAAGAATGGTGTCGTCACCATCGCCACCGATGCCGGTATCGTCACCTGCATCTGTCTTGATCAAGTCAGCACCCGCGCCGCCATTGGCCACGTCGGAACCCGCGCCACCGCGCAGTGTGTCGTCACCGTCATCACCTGCCAGCGTGTCGTCGTCATCCCCACCGAACAATGCATCATTGCCAGCGCGACCAAGCAGGAAGTCCGTGCCCGCGCCACCGTCCAGAGTGTCATTGCCGTCCAGCGCGTTGGCGCCATCGGCACCGTCCAGCACGTCTGCACCATCCGAGCCGACCAGGCTGTCGTTGCCGAGGCCGCCCCGCAGCGTGTCGTCGCCCAACTCGCCGAACAGGGTATCGTTGCCGTCGTCGCCACGGATCGAGTCGTTGTCGTCACCGCCGGAGACCTGGTCATTTCCGGCACCGCCGCGCAGGTTGTCGGCACCGGCGCCGCCGAAGATCTCATCGTCGCCGCCATCGCCGTTCAGGCTGTCGTTGCCCGCGTCGCCAAAGATGCGGTCCGCGTCCGCGCCTCCGTTGGCCGAGTCATTGCCGTCGCCACCGAAGATATTGTCGGCCCCGGCGTCACCGTTCACCGTGTCGTCGCCCAGCTCGCCGAACAGGCGGTCGATGCCGGCGCCACCGAACAGCTGGTCGTTGCCGTCACCGCCTTCGGCCAGGTCGTCGCCGTCGCTGGCCGACAGGGTGTCATTGTCGGCGCCGCCGAACAGGTCGTCATTGTCACCACTGCCGGAGATGAAGTCGTTGCCGGCCAGACCGAACAGGTCGTTGGCTGCATTGGAGCCTGAGATCGTGTCGTCGAAGTTCGATCCGATCACGTTCTCGATATTCAGGTAAACGTCGCCCAGGGCGTCACCTGCGGTTCCGTTGCCGGTCCCGAGATCGACACCCACGGCAGCGGCGGAGGCCGCAAAGGTGATGGTGTCGGTCGCCGCGCCGCCATTGATGGAATCCGCGCCCGCGCCGCCGATGATGGTGTCGGCACCGGTGCCGAGCGCAATCGTGTCATCGCCCGCACCGTCGGAAACCAGGTCCAGCCCGTCACCGGCGGTGATGCTGTCGTTGCCGTCGCCCGCGAACAGGGTGTCGTTGCCCGTGCCGCCGATCAGGGTGTCATTGCCAGCGCCGGCGTCGATGGAATCATCGCCCGCCGCACCGTTGAAGTTGTTGTCGCCGCCATCGCCGATCAGCGTGTCACCGGCACTGGTGCCGATTGCGCCCTCGATATTGGTCAGCGTGTCACCGGCGGCATCACCACCGGAGGCCGTGCCCAGCCCGATATCGACCGTGATCGGTCCGATGGAACCGGAATAGTCGGCCACGTCGATGCCCGCGCCACCGTCCAGCGAGTCGGCACCTGCGCCGCCCTTCACCGTGTCCGCACCGTCACCGCCCAGCAGGGTATCGTCACCCGCCAGACCGGTCAGGCTGTCCGCGCCTGCTCCGCCATCGAGCACATTGTTGTCCAGATTGCCCTGGATGATGTCGACACCGGTGGTGCCAATGACATTCTCGATCTTGCGAAGCTGGTCGCCTTCGGCGTCGGAGCGGTTGCCCTTGCCGTTGTTCAGGTTGACGGTCACGCCACCGGCGGAGCTGGTGTAGTCCGCCGTGTCGATGCCTGCACCGCCTGCCATGCGATCAGCGCCGCTGCCACCCACCAGGGTGTCATTGTCGTCGCCACCGCGCATGTCGTCATTGCCGGAACCACCGAAGATGGAATCCGCGCCCGCTTCGGCATTCAGGATGTCGTTGCCACCCTGGCCGAACAGCACGTCGTTGCCATCACCGGCCCGGATGATGTCGGAGGCGGCACCGCCGTCCAGGCTGTCGTTGCCAAGGCCGCCTTCGATGATGTCGGAGTCCGATCCGCCGAAGATGCTGTCGTCGCCGTCGCGACCCTTCAGGATATCGCTGCCGACACCGCCCGAGAGGGAATCCGCGCCGTCTTCACCATCAATGAAGTCGGAGCCGTTGTTGCCGAAGATCGTGTCGTTGCCGATACCGCCGACCAGCGTGTCGCCGCCGTCGCCACCATCGATGCTGTCGTCGCCGTCGTCGCCCTTGACGGTGTCCTTGCCGTCATTGCCGAACAGCCTGTCGTTGTCGGCACCGCCGCGGATCAGGTCGGAATCATCAAAGCCACGGATGGTATCCGCGCCGTCGCCGCCAAAGATCCTGTCGCGTCCGCCGTCACCATGCGCCGAGTCGTTGCCGGAACCACCGAAGATCGTGTCTTCGCCGGAGCCGCCCTCCAGACTGTCGTTGTCCTCATCACCCGAAAGCAGGTCATCCGAGGAACCACCGCGCAGGGTGTCGTTGCCGAAGCCGCCTTCCAGCGTGTCAGCCGCACCGCCGGGGACCGTTTCCGCACCGGAATCGCCAATGATCGAGTCGTCGCCGAGGCCACCGAACAGTTGGTCGAAATCTTCGTTGCCCGTGATGGTGTCGCCGCCGTCGCCACCGAAGATGCGGTCGTTGCCGTCCTCGCCAGACAGGTCGTCGTTGCCGGCATTGCCCTCGATGGAATCCGCGCCGATGTTGCCGCGTACCGTATCCGCGCCCTCGCCACCCGTGATGGTGTCGAGGCCGGAGCCGCCTTCGATCAGGTCATTGTTCAGGCCACCGTTGATGACGTCATCGCCGGTCTCGCCGCGCAGCGTGTCGTCGCCGTCCTGGCCCTGGATGGTGTCGTTGCCGACGCCGCCCTGGATGGTGTCACCGCCCGCGCCGCCTTCGATGGTGTCCGCGCCGCTGCCGCCGCGAATCGTGTCCGCGCCGTCGTTGCCGAACAGGGTGTCGTCATCGGCCTGGCCGTTGATCTCGTCATCACCGAGGCCGCCGGTCGCGAAATCCGCACCGGAGCCGCCGTCGATCCGGTCATTGCCCGCATTGCCGTCCAGCGAATCATTGCCGTCGCCGCCGTTGACCGTGTCCTGATCGATGCCGCCGACGATCGTGTCATCGCCCGCATCGCCAAACAGGCGGTTCACGCCGCTGGAGGCCGTCACGATATCGTTGCCGCGCCCGCCCTGAACCTCGTCATCGCCGTCACCGGCAATCAGGGTATCGTCGCCGCCGATACCGTCGCTGTTCAGGTCACCGCGCAGCGTGTCATTGCCCGCACCGCCGTCCAGCAGGTCGCTGTCCAGACCGCCAAACAACTGGTCATTGCCCGCATCGCCAAAGACAATGTCGGCACCGGCATCGGCGCGGATGGTGTCATTGTCGTCGCCACCGGAAATCTGGTCGGCGCCATCGCCGCCGACGATCACGTCGCTGCCCGCGTCACCGCTGAGGGTGTCGTCGCCGGCATCGCCGAGGATCTTGTCGAAGGCATCACCGCCGGAGATCAGGTCCCCGTCACCGCCACCGATCAGACTGTCCTGCCCGGCGCCGCCGTCCAGGGTGTCGACACCGCTGCCACCGGCCAGCGTGTCATTGCCCAGATCACCGGTCAGCGAATCCGCACCGCCCTCGCCCGCCAGGGAATCATTGCCATCGCCACCGACGACGGTGTCATCACCCTCCTTGGCGAAAACAGTGTCATTGCCAGTGCCGCCATCCACGACATCATTGCCGCTGCCCGCGTGCACGAAGTCGTCGCCGTCGCCGCCGGACACGCTGTCGTTTCCGATGTCGGCAAAGATCGTGTCGTCGCCCGCGCCACCATCGACCGTGTCATTGCCGCCATCGGTCTCGAAGCGGTTGTTGGTCGCGTCGCCGGTGATGACGTCGTCGCCGCTGCCGGAGCGCAGTTCCTGCACGGCGATCAGGGAATCCGTGCCGAACTGTGACGTCACGATGCCGCTGTTGAGGTCCGCCACGACAGCGGTGGTTGCATTGGTGTAGTCGGCTTCGTCGCGGCCTGCGCCACCCGCGAAGGTGTCGTCACCGAGTCCGCCACGGAAGGTGTCGTCTCCGTCGTTGCCGAAAAGGGAATCTGCCCCGTCGCCGCCGTTGAGGGAATCATTGCCCAAGTCCCCGAGCAGAGTGTCATCTCCGCCCAGACCCGCAATCGTATCATCCGTCGTCGTGCCGGTAAGCGAGTCGGGATTGTTCGTCCCGACTATCTCGGCAAATCTCACATTGGAGACAGCCGTACCCTTGAGCAGTTCAACCAGAAGCGACATTCAGGACCTCCAAAGTCCGACCTCTGCTGACCGCAGCATTCCTTATTATTGTTCTTAAGGGCCAGAATTAGCACAATCTTTACGAAAATGCCAAGCGCAAGAATGCGCTATCCATCACACTCCCTTCCGTCATCCGACATCTCGGAGACAGCCGGACGCTATCCCTTCGGTGCGGCGTGGATGCATTAACCCTGAAGACCTCAGTCAGGTCGTGCACAAGCGCGATGGTGCGGTTTGGTCGTGCCGGTCAGATTAACCATGCGGCTGTGGCGGACCCGGCCCGCAACGCCGCTTTCGAATTCGTTGCGGCCCTACCTGTTCCGGGTCATACCCCTTGCCGGGACCTTTGACTTTGGCGAAAAATCGGCCCTACTTGTGGGTCAGGTAGTACGAATCAGGCAAGTGAATGTCGTTGCGACGCGCGGATTTGCCTTGCCAGTGAACAGGTTCAGGAAGCGATTGCCATGAAGCCGGGAGCACCGTGGAGCATCAAGGGCGTCGAAAGCGACGCGCGTGAGGTGGCCAAGGCCAAGGCCAGGGCGGCTGACATGACGCTCGGGCAATGGCTCAACCGTGCCATTGCGGAGGCTGACAAGCCGCAACCCGCAGCGGCTGCAGCAGCACAGCCGCCGGGGTCGTCGCTGGATACCGCACGCCTGATGCGCGCCATTTCGGAGGTCGCGCGCAGGGTTGATCAGGTGCGCGACAGTTCCGCTGCACCTGCAGACGCTTCCCACCTTGAGGCCGCGATCGAAAGCATAGGACGACGACTGGCCGGGCTGGAGCGTTCGCTCGCCGCCGCGTCGGACATGTCAGCGATTGCTGAGCGGATCGATGCCGTGAATGCACGGCTGGATGGCATGGAGAGTTCGAGCGTTGACCTGCCGCCGTCGCCAGATCTCGCCGATGCCCTGGCCCCCCTGAAGACCGACATGCAGCGCATGATGAATGGCATGCTCAATCTGGCGCGGAAGATCGATACGGTCGATCAGCGGGCCGAAGAGCGGCTGGTGCCGGTGCGGGAACAGTTGCAGGCACGCGCCCAAGAGGCCGTGTCACCAGCATCAGAACTGGCAGATGATCCCCGCATCGACCGGCTGCGTGAGGATATCCAGGGGCTTCGCCATGCCGTCGAGGCGCGGCCGGATGAACCGCGTGATGCAGGTCCCGACATCGGGCATGCGGTTGCTGCCGCCATGGGCCCGGTGCTCGCGAAGCTGGCGGACCTGGAAAGGCAGATCGAACAGGTACAGAAGGCACCTGTTCAACCAGCCCCGGAGCCGATTGCAGAGATCGCACCGGAGCCGGAGCCGGAGCCGGAGTTCGAGCCTCAGCCAGAGCCAGAGCCAGAGCCAGAGCCGGTGGCATCGACCGCAGAGCCCATTGTGGCCGAAGGCAGCGAACCTGAGCCGGTTGATCTGTCCGCGGACGAAACCGGTGAGCCGCTGGCGGCGCCGGACGTAGGGGCGGAAGACCTTGATGATGACGACGAGCCGATGCAACGGCCCGCGCCCGGTGCCATTCAGGCGCTGCACGACCTGACGGCGAACCGCCAGTCGGTCAGTCGCCGGATTGAACCAATCCTGCGTGACTTGCCGACCGAGAATACCGGTGACCTCGACGATGACGACCGCCCGGATTTTGACATGGTGCGCGACGCTGCGGATCAGGGGGCACCCGCGGATGACGGCGTGTCTGAAGGCGTGTTGTCGGCGACACCGGCACCCGCCGCGCCCGAGGAGCCGGAGTCCTTTGCCGCGTTCAACGAGGATGCGGTACCCGACCAGCCTGACGATGTCACCGAACCGGAGCCGGAGCGGCAGGAGCCAGCACCCAGTGTCGCTGTTGCTGGTGCCGATGACCGCGACACCGACATTCCCGCCGCCGCCGCGCCACCGGACAGGCCCCGGCGGATCGTGCCTGTGGAGAGCCTGCTGGCCGGGGAGGGCAGGGAGCCCGCACAGCCCGGTCCACAGGTTGCGGCATACGAAAGCGAGACCGAACATCCCGCAGCCGACGCGATGGCTGCGCGGGGCATGGATCATTCCGGCCCGGGCATGGCGGCATCCGGACCCATGGCTGCGGCACACGCGGCAGGAGACGCGCCGCGCCGTCGAAGGGGGATTGGTTATCTGGCGGTTGCCCTGATCTTTCTGGTGGTGCTTGTCGGTGGCTTCCTTGCCATCGGTGACGCGCGCTTCAATGACTGGGTCGTTCAGGGGCGTCAGGCCATCGCAGCCCTGACCGACATGGTTCCGGTGGGCGGTGACGAACCTGCGACCTCTCCGGAGACCGCGGCGACTCCCGCGCCTTCCCCCGTCTCTTCGGAACCATCCGGAACAGCGCCCGCACCCGGCGATACCGCGCCGGTGATCCAGTCCGCGCCAGAGCGCCCGGCGCAGTCAGATCCCGCAGTGGATACATCATCATCTCCCGCGCCGGTCGCGCCATCGGAGCCGGCGGCCCCTGTGGCGTCTCAGCAGCCTGCCGCAGCACCTGCAGCGGCCACAGCCCCTTCGGCGCCCGCCGCACCAGCGCCTGCCGCGCCCGCCCCTGCGGCGGACGCGCTGTCCGAACTGCAGGCGCGCGCCAATGCGGGTGACGCCGCAGCACAGTTCCAGCTCGGCGTGCGCTACCGTGATGGCAATGGTGTCGGCGTCAGCTATGCGGAAGCTGCGCAGTGGTTCCAGCGTGCTGCGGAGCAGGGAAATGTCCCTGCACAGGTTGATCTGGGCATCTTCTATCGGCAGGGCGTCGGTGTTGCGAAGGATGTGGATCTGGCAAAGGTCTGGTTCCACGCTGCCGCCCGCGCCGGGCATCCGGAGGCGCAGAACTTCCTTGGCCAGGTCTATGTGGGCGAGGAGCAGGAGCGTCCGGATTATTTCCAGGCGGCGCGCTGGTTCCGGGAGGCGGCGGAGCAGGGTGTGCTGGATGCGCAGTACAATCTGGCCTCGCTCTACATGGGCGGCCTGGGTGTGCCGCGTGACGACGCACAGGCCTATTTCTGGTTTGGTGTCGCGGCGGGACAGGGGGACCAGGACGCGGCGGCCAATCAGGAGAACGTGGCGGCCCTGATATCGCCGGCTGAACGCGCCGCGCAGGACCAGCGGATTGCCGCCTTCAGCCCTGTGAAACAGTTCCAGCCGGCATCGAACCAGGGCGCGACAGCCGTGGCACAACCCGTCTCCGGATCGGGGGAGATCAGGCGGCGCGACCAGATCCGTCTGATGCAGCGTCTGCTGATCGCCCGTGGCTATGATCCGGGGGAGCCGGACGGGCTGCCAGGTGAACAGACCAGGGAAGCCATCCGTCAGTTCGAGACGGACAATGCGATGCAGGTGACCGGAAAGATCACCGAGACGGTGCTGCAGGCGCTCCAGTCCGGCGGATAACGTCCTGAGTCTGGCGGATTCCTTGCCGATTCAGTCCGAGTGTGGGCACACTGATCGAATCACATCTGAATGAGCCCTGAAGCAGAAAATGTCATCAGAAACCCCCTGGAGCGTACGTGGAGTCGAGCCCGAGACGCGTGAGGCCGCGAAGGTCGCCGCCCGCCGGGCCGGACTGACGCTTGGGCAGTGGCTCAACAGGACAATACGGAACGCGGTTGCCGAGCAGCTCGGGACCCGGGAAGCCGCCGCCGACACCGGTCAGTTGCCCGCACTTGCAAACGAAGTCCTGCTGGCCGCGATCCAGGAACAGCTCGATGCGCAGCGTGAAGCGCTTGAAGCCACGTTCCAGCAGGCGCGTCCTGCCAGCGACAGCGACATCGAGACAACGCACCTCAGCGAGGTCCAGGAAGCGCCGACCGAATTGAGCACGCGCCTTCAGGGGGAACTGGACGAGATCAAGTTGCTCATCCATGACTACCTCGGGCTCTTGCTGCCGGTGGCAGAACCGGTGCAGGAACTTTCAAGACAATTGCAGGATATCGGCAGCCTGTCGCAGGATGTGCGCCGCGCTGCCGATGCAGCAGAAAAGGCGGCCGCGTCAGTGCAGCCGCTGGAACGCGCCGTCATGCGGATGAGTGGCGGATACAGGACGGAAGAGGCGGAACAAGCGCATGAACGCCGCGGCAGTGGGCTGGGAAAACTGTTCGGCAATTGAGACGTCGTATCGACAGCCTGTCGGTATGCGGCTTGTGACAGGCTAGGCGCGTCCGGTGCAGATCTACCTCCCCATCGCCGAAATGCCCGTGAATGTCCTGCTGCTGATCGGCATGGGCGCAGGCATCGGGTTCCTTTCAGGCATCTTCGGTGTTGGCGGCGGCTTTCTGATGACGCCGCTGCTGATCTTCATGGGTATTCCGGCTGCCGTTGCCGTGGCAACCCAGGCCAATCAGATCGTTGCGGCCAGCGTCTCGGGGGCCATCGGCCACTGGCGGCGAAAGAACGTCGATATCCAGATGGGGCTGGTGCTGTTGGCCGGGGGGCTTGTCGGGTCCTTCTTCGGCAGTCTGATCTTTGCCTGGATGAAGAGTCTGGGGCAGGTCGATCTGATGATCCGTCTGTCCTATGTCGTCTTCCTGGGCATCATCGGTTCGCTGATGTTCGTCGAAAGCACGCGCGCGCTGCTGCGACAGCGGCGCGGGGCACCCAGGCGGCGCATGCGACAGCACTACTGGGTGCATGGCCTGCCGTTCAAGATGCGGTTCCGCCGGTCCAAGCTCTACATCAGCGCCCTGCCGCCGCTGGGCGTTGGCTTCGTGGTTGGCCTTCTGGCCGCGATCATGGGTGTGGGGGGTGGCTTCGTCATGGTGCCGGCCATGATCTACCTGCTCGGCATGCCCACGGCCGTGGTCGTGGGAACGTCGCTGTTCCAGATCACCTTCGTCACCGCCGCGGTGACCATCATGCACTCGATCAACACCCAGACCGTGGACGTGCTGCTGGCACTGCTGCTGCTGCCCGGCTCTGTGGTCGGGGCGCAGATCGGCTCCCGCGTCGGCGTCAACCTGAAGGCGGAGCAATTGCGCGCCCTGCTGGCGGCAATGGTGCTGGGTGTCTGCATCAAGCTGGGCATCGACCTGTTCCTGACCCCTGACGACCTCTACAGCCTGTCCATCGGCGGGGGCGCGCAATGAGGCAATTGCTGATTGCCATTTCCGTGCTTCTGGCCAGCAGCGGCCCGGTGCAGGCCGATGCAACTCTGGTCAGCGATATCTCCTCCCACCGGATCGGCATCACCTCCAGTTACACCGGCACGGAACTGCTGCTGTTCGGGGCGCTGGGTGAAGGTGGCGGTGACGTGGTGATTGTCGTGCGTGGACCGGATCAGGATCTGACGGTCCGGCGCAAGGGCCGGGTTGGTGGTGTCTGGCTCAATACGGACGCGGTCAGCTACAGGGGGGTGCCGGGTTTCTATGCCATCGCATCCAACCGACCGCTCGCCGAGATCGCCAGCGAGCGTGTTCTGCGCCGCAACGGGATCGGCATGTCCAGCCTGAAATTCACTGGCGAAACATCAACGGCTGAAACGCCTGATGTCTTCGCGGACGCCATTCGCCGCCGCAGGCAGGCGAACGGTCTCTACCGGTCCGATGAAGGGGCTGTCGCCGTCATCTACGACCGCTTGTTTCGCGCCACGATACCCTTTCCGGCCAATGTGCCGGTCGGGAACTACAATGCCCAGATCTACCTGTTTCAGGAGGGTCAGGTCGTGGTCGGTGAAACCAAGCCGATCATCATCGACAAGTCCGGCATCGAACGGGCGATCTTCATCTTCTCCCGGCGGCAACCGGCCCTGTATGGCATCTGCGCGGTCATTGTCGCCTGTCTGGCCGGCTGGGGCGCCGCGCAGTTCTTCCGCAAGCGCTGATCGGTGTCGCGAGAACTGCTGCGACAGGCAGTGTTTCAATCCTTGATCACGGCTGAAACAGCATCCTGGATGGCCTGATAGGGCAGCAATACGCAGTGATGGCGGCTGATATGGGCTTTCACGGCCTCGAAATCGCTGTAATCGGCGGGCGCGTCCGACCCGTTCCGGAGAAAGGCACGTATCGCCTCACGCTGGTCGGACAGGTCGCTCAATGTCCGCCCGACTGCCGTTTCACCGACGACGGAAGCAGACGCCTGACACACCAGGCAGGCCCGGATCTCGTATCCCAGGGCAGTGATCCTGTCCCCGTCGAGTTTCAGGTCCATCGTGATGCGGTCGCCACACATCGGATTGTGTGTCGTTGCGGTCGCATCGGGGGCGTCGAGCCGCCCGGCACCGCTGGCGCGCCCGGCGAGCTTCAGGAATGCGGTCTGGTAGATCTCGCTCACAGCAGCGCCCTTACCTTCTCCAGCCCCTCAAGCAGGGCGTTGATGTCGTCGGCATCATTGTAGAGCGCGAGAGAGGCCCGGACTGTGCCCGCGATGTCGCGGCTGTCCATGAAGGGCTGGGCGCAGTGATGGCCTCCACGCACCGCGACGCCATGGCTGTCGAGGATCTGCGCCACATCATGCGGGTGCAGCGGATCCATGGTGAAGGAGATCACGGGCAGGCGGGCCTGTGATCCCGCCGGTCCGATGACACAGACACCCTTCATGGCTGAAAGCCCGTCGATGGCCTGTGCGGTCAGTGTCGCCAGATGGTGCTCGGCCCCGGCAAGGTCCTGACCGCGCAGCCATTCCGCTGCTGCGGCCATGCCGATGGCCGGGGTGATCGGCGGCGTTCCGGCTTCGAAGCGCATGGGCGGCTCCGCGTATCGGGTCCGGTCGAGTGAGACATGGGCGATCATCTCGCCGCCGCCCATGAACGGGGGCATGTCAGCCAGCAGATCGGAGCGCCCACAGAGCACGCCAATGCCATTCGGTCCGAACATCTTGTGGCCGGAGAAACAATAGAATCCGACCCCCAGCGCGGCCACGTCGAGCGGGCCGTGCGGCACCATCTGGGCACCATCCAGCAGCACCTCCGCGCCAACGGACTGCGCCGCGTCCACCACGCGGGCGACGTCGGTCACCGCGCCGGTGACATTGGCGGCGTGGGTCAGGGCAATCAGGCGGGTGCGCGGTGTGACCAGATCTTCCAGCCGGTCGAGATCGATGCGCCCGTCTTCCGTGGCGGGCAGGGCCTTCAGCACGATCCCGCTGCGGTCCCGCAGCATCTGCCAGGGCACGATGTTGGAATGGTGCTCCAGGACGGAGACCAGAACCTCGTCCCCTGCCTGCAGCCGCGCGCCGAAGCTATGGGCGACCAGGTTGATGGCGGCGGTGGTGCCGGAGGTGAAGACGATCTCCCCTGCCGTCGCGCCGACGAATTGCGCCATGGTCTGGCGCGCGCCTTCATAGGCGCGGGTGGCGGCCTCCGCCAGGCGATGCACCGAGCGGTGGACATTGGACCGGGCGGTGGTCTCATGGACCTGCATGGCGGCCAGTACCGTATCCGGCATCTGTGCCGTCGCGCCGTTGTCCAGATAATGAAGTGCGGGGGCCTCTTCAGGCCTGCGGTTCAGGATCGGAAACTGCGCGCGGACGGCGGAGACATCGAACGGCATCAGTCCCGTATCCTCGCCAGTGCCTCGGGCGTGTCCACGTCCATGAAGATGGAATCGTCATCGACGGCTATCTCCGCCACCAGATCCTCGTGCTGGCCGATCAGGTGCCGCGCGCCGGTGTCGCCTGCAACATCACGGATCGCAGCGAAGAAACGCCGGTCGAACAGCACCGGGTTGCCACGCTTTCCGTGCCGGGTCGGGATGACGATGGCGCGGCCTTCCACGGGGTTGAAGGCGGCGATCATGCGGTCGAGCAGGTCAGAGGTGACACGGGGCATGTCACCCAGGCAGACCAGTGCGCCATCACAGCTTTCCGGCACGGCGGCGATACCTGTTGCCAGTGACGTGCTCAGCCCCTCCGCGAAGCGGGGATTGTGCGTGACCGTCACGGGTCTCTGGTCGCCCAGGGCGGCCGTGACCCGCTCCGGCTCATGCCCGGTCACGACGATCAGCGGGGCCGCCGTACTGGCCTCCACCGCTTCGACGGCGTGCAGCAGCATGGGCTTGCCGCCAACATCGGCCAGCAGCTTGTTGTCCGCGCCCATGCGGCGCGACTGCCCTGCTGCGAGCACGATCCCGGCCACGCGCGGCATCCGCTGTGCGCCTGATTCCATTTCCTGTTTCCCGTCACGCGGCGCGCCGCGCTGCACCGTATCCATCAGAAGACCGCCGACCCCCATGCCCATGACAGCCGCCGCATCCACATCCTGCCCGGCAAGCAGCCGGTTCAGGACCCAGTCGAATCCATTGGGCTTCGGGCTGCGGGCACAGCCCGGCGCACCGATCACCGGCACACCCTGCACCGCGCCGATCAGCATCAGGTTACCCGGGTCCACCGGCATGCCGTAGTGCCGGATCGTGCCCCCTGCGGCGACAATCCCGGCGGGAATGACATCGCGACGGTCGGTGATGGCGGAGGCGGCGAAGATCACGATGGGATTGTTGCCCGCGGCATGTTGGCGACGGATGGCATCCGCCAGGGCATCCTCGTGATGTTCGACGGTTTCAACATCGCCCACCGAACTGCCGACACGGCCAAGGCGCAGCTCCATCACATTGGCAGCCTTGGCGATCACGGATGGCTTTGTTTCAGGCAGGCGTGTCGCAATGACCCCGACCCTGTGTGGCGTGAAACCGGCCAGCGCCACGGCCCCGGCGGCAAGCCCCTGCACCGTTGAAACTGTTTCAGCCGGAACCGCGAAGGGGATGATCTTGATGGTGGCCAGCATCTGCCCCGCCTCGACCGTGGCCCACGGCTCGACGGTGGCGATGGTGATGCTCTCATGAACCGCATTCATCGCGTCGACCACATGCCGGTCGATCAGCACGACCCCCGCGGCTTCCGCGTAGATGTTGCAGCGTCCGGTGAAGGGGGCATTGGCGCGGGTGCCATTGCCCGCGCTGGCTCTCGCCACCCGCTCCGCCGCCAGATCCTCGGCAATGTCGTCCGGTCCGGCGCGGGCGGCGAGCACGCTGGTGGTGCCATTGGCGCGCAGCCACGCAATATCGTCAGCCGTCAGCGCATGACCCTTCCTGTGGCGGCGTCCGTCGATGGTCAGGCCATGGGCAAGCCAGGCACCCAGAGCCTCCTCCAGCGGCAGACGACCGAAGATCACGCCGCGGCCCCACGCAGGGTGGCGGTGACCTGTCCCATGATGGAAACCGCGATCTCCGCCGGGGACTTGGCACCGATGTTCAGGCCCACCGGACCATGAATACGACTGTGGTGGCTTTCGTCGAAGCCCGCTGTTTCCAGCCGCTGGATCCGTTTGGCATGTGTGCCGCGCGACCCGAGGGAGCCGATGTAGAACGCATCCGATGACAGCGCTGCCTGCAGGGCCGGGTCGTCCAGCTTCGGGTCATGGGTCAGGGTGACGATGGCGGTGCGGTGGTCAGGTTTCAGTTCCGCCAGCGCCTCATCCGGCCAGGCATCCAGAATACGGATGTCAGGAAACCTTTCGGGCGTGGCCCAGGCCTGGCGCGGATCGACGATGGTCACGTCATAGCCTGTCATCGCGGCCATGGGGGCCAGCGCCTGCGCGATATGGACCGCGCCGACGATGATCATCCGCAGTGGTGGATTGAAGACGTTGAGGAACACGTCGCCATCGGCGGTCTCGACCGTGCGCGGCTTGTCGGACTGGATGGCCAGCGCCGCCTCTGCCGCCAGCGGATCAGCGTCACCGGGATGGATCAGGCGCTGGTCACCGCTGGCCAGATGGGTGGCGACGACGACGGTGCGCTGTGCCGCGCGATCAGCCAGAAGCCGGTCGAGAAGTTCGCGTTTCATGGCCTACTCCAGCCGCTCGACGAAGACGGAGATCTTGCCGCCGCAAGCCAGCCCGACCTCCCAGGCCTCGTCATTGCTGACGCCGAAGTCGAGCTGCTTCGGTGTGCCGCTGCGCATGATCTCCAGCGCCTCCGCCACCACCGCACCCTCGACGCAGCCGCCGGAGACGGAGCCGACAAAATCGCCGTTCTCGGCGATGGCAAGCTGGCTGCCGGCCGGACGGGGGGCTGACCCCCAGGTGGAGACCACGGTGGCCAGCGCGACCTTGCGACCGGCGGCCTGCCAGTCTGCGGCGCTCTGCAGGATGTCGCGTGTTTCGGTGCTCATGCCAGTTCTCCCGACCAGGTGCGTGCAGCCTCCAGACGACGTGGCCCCATGTCGCCCAGTGCTTCGGCAAGTTGTGACAGACTCTCCAGATTGTGGACCGGACGGAAATCGTCAACATGCGGCAGGATCGCGCGGATGCCGCGTGCCTTTGGCTCGAACCCCTCGAACCGCAGCAGCGGGTTGAGCCAGATCAGCCGACGACACGACTTGTGCAGCCGTTCCATCTCCAGTTCCAGGCCGTCCCCGGCGTCCCGGTCCAGCCCGTCCGTGATCATCAGAACGACCGCCCCCTGACCCAGTACCCGGCGCGACCAGAAACGGTTGAACTCCTCCAGCGTCGCACCGATGCGGGTGCCGCCCGACCAGTCCTGCACCTGCTCCCCGATCCGCTCCAGCGCCACATCGATGTCGCGATGGCGCAGGTGGCGGGTGATGTTGGAAAGCCGTGTGCCGAACAGGAAGCTGTGGACACGGTCGCGGTCACTGGTCATGGCATGCATGAAATGCAGCATCATACGGCTGTAGCGTTCCATCGACCCGGAAATGTCGCACAGCACCACCAGCGGCGGATGCCGCTCCACCCGCGCCCGACGCTCCAGCGGCATGGCATCTCCGCCGGATTTCATGATGGCGCGGAAGCTGCGGCGCATGTCCACCCGACGCCCGTTCCGCTTCGGCTGGAACCGGCGGGTCTTCACGTTCATCAACGGCAGGCGCATCCTTGCCATGGCCCGCCGTGCCTCTTCCATCTCCGTGTTCGTCATGTCCTCGAAATCGCGCGTCTGCAGCCGTTCCTCGTCGGAGACGGTCAGGGTCGCATCGATCTCGATCTCCTGCTCGCCCTCCTCGGGGGCTTCCCGGCGCGATTGCGGCGCCAGCGCTTCCGCGATCCGGCGCATGGTCTTCTTGCGCTCCGCCTCCTCCGATCCGTCGATGTCGGGGCGGACTTCCGGCAGCAGCAGCGACATCATCTTCTCGAGCAGCTGCGGGTCACGCCAGAAGATGTGGAAAGCCTGGTCGAACAGTTCCTTCTGGTCGCGACGGTTCACGAAGACCGCGTGCAGGGTCCAGTAGAAATCCTTGCGGTGACGCAGCCCGGCGGTCTCCACCGCGCGGATCGCATCCAGTGTCTTGCCCGGGCCGACCGGCAGCCCGGCAACCCGCAGTGCGCGGGCGAAATGCATGATGTTCTCGGGCAGCCGCCCGCCCTTCGGACCCTTCGCCCCGCCTTCGCCGTCCGACGGTGGAACCGGTGCCGTGCCGAACATCAGCCTGCCACTGCCTCCGCCCGCACCTGCTGCAGGATGCGCGACGCCTCGCTG
Organism: Minwuia sp.; assembly: GCA_029213165.1. Classification (GTDB taxonomy): domain Bacteria; phylum Pseudomonadota; class Alphaproteobacteria; order Minwuiales; family Minwuiaceae; genus Minwuia. The sequence goes on along the minus strand of JARGNO010000033.1, from coordinate 24,760 downwards.
CCCTGCATCTTCACGATGTCATCCTGGTATTTCAGGATGACACCCAGCGTGTTGTTGATGGTGTCCGGGTCCAGCACGATGACATCGAGTTCCGTCAGCGCCCGTGTCCAGTCAATGGTCTCTGCCACGCCCGGCTGCTTGAACAGGTCCTGCTTGCGCAATTCCTGGATGAAACCGACGATCTGCTGGGTCAGTTGCTCCGGTGCCTCCGGTGCCTTGCGCCGCAGGATCTCCAGTTCCCGTGCCGCATCCGGATAATCGACCCAGTGATAGAGGCAGCGTCGCTTCAGTGCGTCATGGATCTCGCGGGTCCGGTTGGACGTGATGACCACCAGCGGCGGCTCCGGTGCCTTGATGGTGCCGATCTCCGGGATCGAGATCTGGAAGTCGGAGAGAACCTCCAGCAGATAGGCCTCGAAGGGTTCATCCGTGCGGTCAAGCTCGTCGATCAGCAGCACCGGGGCCGCGCCAGGTTCCCCGTCCAGGGCCTGCAGCAGCGGACGCCGGATCAGGAATTCCTCCGTGAAGATGCCCTTCGAGAGGCGTTCGCGGTCCGTCTCGCCCGCCGCTTCCGCAAGCCTGATCTCCAGCATCTGGCGGGCGTAGTTCCATTCGTAGACGGCGGAGGCAACGTCCAGCCCCTCGTAGCACTGCAGCCGGACCAGCGGCCGGCCCAGCGTGGTCGACAGCACCTTCGCCAACTCGGTCTTGCCGACACCGGCTTCCCCCTCCAGGAAGATGGGGCGTCCCATGCGCATGGACAGGAAGGCGACGGTGGCGAGGCTGCGGTCAGCCACGTAATCCGCCTCCGACATCAGGGTCGCGGTCTCGTCGATGGAACTCGGCAGGGCACGGGGCAGGGCGCGGGGCGCATCACTCATGAAACAGGGTCTCCGGCAGGCATTGTGGTCTTCGGGTTCTTCCGCGTGGCAGTCTCAGGCAAGCCACAAGGTATACAGCGTGACGGCGACGACAAGGATCACGGCCCAGAGCAGGGGGCTGAGGCGGCCCGACTTCCGGCGGTTGCGCGCCGCGTCCTCTGCCGCGTGCATCGACCGGGCCGTGATGCCTTGCTGATCCGTCTCCTCAGTCATAGCTCTTCTTCAACTGGCGCAGACGGCGGATCAGGCTGGAAGTGTCCCAGCGGCCCCCGCCCATGGCCTGCACATCGCCATAGAACTGGTCGACCACAGCCGTGACCGGCAGGCTGATGCCCATGCGCTTCGCCTGTTCCAGACAGATGCCCAGATCCTTGCGCATCCAGTCGACGGCGAAACCGAATTCGAACTGGTCGTCCAGCATGGTCTCGTAGCGGTTTTCCATCTGCCAGGACTGTGCCGCGCCCTTGGAGATGGTGTCGACCACCTTGCGTCCGTCCAGACCGGCGGACTGGGCGAAGTGCAGCGCCTCCGACAGGCCCTGCACCAGTCCGGCGATGCAGATCTGGTTGACCATCTTGGCGATCTGGCCGCTGCCGGCCTCGCCCAGCCGCTCACACGCGCGGGCATAGGACATGATCGCGGGCTTCGCGGTATCGAAGTCCTTCTCCGACCCGCCGCACATGACGGTCAGCACGCCATTTTCCGCCCCTGCCTGGCCGCCGGAGACCGGGCCGTCAACGAAACCGATGCCCTTCTCCGCTGCATGGGCTGCGATCTCCCGCGCGACATCGGCGGAGGCTGTGGTGTGATCCACCAGCACCGCGCCGGATTTCATGCCGGCCAGGGCGCCGTCGTCGCCCAGCACGACACTGCGCAGATCATCGTCATTGCCGACGCAGACCATGACGAAGTCCGCCCCCTCGGCCGCCTGCCGGGGTGTCGGCGCGCTGTTGCCGCCATACTTGCCAGCCCATTCCTCGGCCTTGGCTGCGGTGCGGTTGTAGACGGTGGTTTCATAACCCTTCTGCTGCAGGTATCCGGCCATGGGATACCCCATGACGCCGAGTCCGATGAATGCTGCTTTCTGTGCCATGGTGCGTTTCCCCCGCGCGGTGTTCCCTTTGCCCCATTCCTACACTGCACGGCGGGGGACCGGAAGGCCCGCGAATCACTGGCTGTGCGGTTGACCTGCTCGGCAAAGGGGCCATGCTCAGGATTACGAGCGATTCGGGAATCCTGCGGCGGTAATTCAAATGAAGTGGCTGTGGCGACTGCTGTTCACCATCGTGCTGACGCTGGCCATCGCGGTCGTGGGTGTCTTCATTGCCGGTCGCATGTCGCTGCCCGAATATCAGGGTACTGTCGCACTGCGGGGACTGGAGAACACGGTGCGTATCGTGCGCGACCGTTTCGCCGTGCCGCACATCCGCGCCCAGAATCGCGCCGACAGCCTGTTCGCTCTGGGCTATGTCCATGCGCAGGACCGGCTCTGGCAGATGGAGATGCAGCGGCGCATCGGGCAGGGGCGGCTTTCGGAGATCGCCGGGGAGTCCACCCTTTCCACGGATATCTTCCTGCGCACCCTCGGCGTCTACCGGGTGGCGGAGCGGACCGTCGAACGTCTCGACAGCGAGACCCGTGCCCTGCTGGATGCCTATGTTGCCGGTATCAATGTGTTTCTGGAGAACCGTGAGGGGCTGCTGCCCCCGGAATTCCTGATCACGGGCATCGAACCGGAACCCTGGCGGCCTGCCGATACGCTGGTCTGGCTGAAGATGATGGCCTGGAATCTGAGCGGGAACTGGGCCAATGAGGCACGCCGTGCGGCACTTGCCACGCGATTGAGCCCTGAGCAGATCCGTGATCTCTGGCCCGATTATCCCGTTGATGGCCCGACCGCCATCCGCAACCTGGCTGATGCGATGCCCGCAAATTTCTGGTCTGAACTGGCAACGCTGGACCCCTTCCCGCAGGGGCCGGGCACGGGATCGAACAACTGGGTGGTCAGCGGCAGCCGCAGTGCCACGGGCAAGCCGCTGCTGGCCAATGATCCGCATCTTGGCCTGCAGACACCGGCGATCTGGTATTTCGCGGCCATGGATGACGGGACGGACGCCACGATCGGCGCGACCCTTCCCGGCGTCCCCTTCGTGGTGCTGGGCCGCAACCGCCATATCGCCTGGGGTTTCACCAATACCTCCCCCGACACCCAGGACCTCTATATCGAACAGGTGAACCCGGAGGACCCGACGCAGTACCGCACGGAAGATGGCTGGGCGACCTTCGAGACCGTTCGGGAAGTCATTCGGGTCAGCGGTGGCGAGGACGTTTCCATCACCGTGCGCAAGACCCGGCATGGCCCGGTCATGTCGGACGTGACAGAGCGCCTTTCCGGTATCGCACCGGAAGGTCATGTCGTGGCCTTTCGCTGGCATGTCCTGGATGACGACGAATTCTCGATCCGTGCGGGTCTGAATATCCATCCGTCCCGGAACTGGCGCGATTTCCGGGAGGCGATGCGCGATTTCACCGGCGCACAGCAGAACATGGTCTTTGCGGATGTGGCCGGAAACATCGGTTTCATCGCCGCAGGCAAGGTGCCGGTGCGTGTGGACCAGTCGGACTGGCAGGGAATGCTGCCGGTGAAGGGGTGGGAACCGGAGGCGGCGCGTGTCGGCTATGTGCCCTACGATGCCTTGCCGCAGACCTTCAATCCGGCGCGGGGCTATGTGATCACCGCCAACAACCGCATCGTCGATGACAGCTATCCCTGGTTCATCACCAACGAATGGGCCGCGCCCTATCGGGCACAACGCATCACCGACCTGCTGGAAGCGCGGAATATCCACTCGATAGAGAGCTTCCAGTCGATCCAGGCTGATCAGGTGTCACTGTTCGTGCGCCAGATGAAGCCGCTGATGACCGTGATCGAGCCTGAGCGGGAGGACCTGCAAGCCGTCCTTGCCGACCTGAAACTCTGGGACGGAGACATGGCGGCTGACCGGACCGAGCCGACGATCTTCGTCGCCTGGTACCTGGAACTGGTGCGCCAGTTGATCGTCGACGAAACCGGAGACCAGATCGGCCAGGTCTTCGGCTTCCGCCCCACATTCGTCCACAAAGTCCTGACCGACCACAACGGGGCCGGCCGCTGGTGCGATGACGTGGCAACGGAAGGGATCGAGAACTGTCGCCTGATCATCATGCGTGCGCTGGATCTGGCCATGGCAGGGCTGGAAATGCGCCATGGCACAGACCGTGCGGACTGGCGCTGGGGTGACATTCACCGGGCGATCAGCCCGCACAATCCGTTCGGGCGTGTCGATCCGCTGAAACAGGTATTCGATGTTTCAGTCCCTGTCGGCGGCGGTTCCTTCACCGTCAATGTGGCGCATGGGCGTCCCACCAGCCCGGAAGGCCCGATGACGACAGGTCATGCGGCATCGCTGCGCGCGCTCTACAATCTCGATAACCTGGATGCGTCGCTCTACATGCATTCCACCGGGCAGTCAGGGCACCTGCTGTCGCCGCATTATGACGACTTCGCCGAACGCTGGCGGCAGGTGGACTACATCCCAATGTCGCTCAGGGCGGAGGACATCGAGCCCGGTGCCATCGGCACCCTGGTCATGCAGCCGCTGCGCTAGCTGAAGCGTTCCCAAACGGCGCCGGTTGCTCTATGCAGCGCGCATGAGTTCCAGGCCCAAGACACCCGCGACCACTGTGACGACTGCCGTGCTGATGCCGGCCCTGTTCGTGTTCCTCTGGTCCACCGGTTTCATCGGCGGCAAGCTCGGCCTGCCGCACGCGGAGCCGATGACTTTCCTGGCCATCCGCTTTGCTATCGTGGCGGCAGGGCTGACCCTGGTCGCGCTTGTGTTCCGTGCCGCCTGGCCAAGGGACTGGCGACAGATCGCGCATCTGGCCGTGGTCGGCATCCTGCTGCACGGGCTTTATCTCGGCGGCGTCTTTGCGGCGATCCATGACGGGGTGGAGGCCGGGACATCAGCGCTTGTCGTCGGCATCCAGCCGATCCTCACCGCCATTCTGGCCAGCCCTGTTCTCGGGGAACGCGTGACCCGTCGCCAGTGGCTCGGATTCCTGCTCGGCCTGTCGGGTGTGGCCCTTGTCGTAGAACAGAAGCTGGGACTGGGGCTTGGCACACCTTTCGGCATGGGGCTTTGCGTCGTTGCCCTGTTCGGAATCACGCTGGGTACGCTGTACCAGAAGCGGTTCTGCACCGCGATGGACCTCAGGTCCGGCAATGCGATCCAGTTCACGGCAGCATTCCTGATGACCACGGCGATGGCGTTCATCTTCGAGACCCGGGTCGTGAACTGGACGCCCGAGTTCATGATTGCGCTGGCCTGGCTGGTCATTGTCCTGTCATTCGGTGCGATCACCCTGCTGATGGTGCTGATCCGTCAGGGCGCCGCGTCGCGGGTCGCCAGCCTGTTCTTCCTGGTGCCGCCATCTGCCGCCCTGATCGCCTGGCCGCTGTTCGGTGAGACCTTCGGCCTGGTCGCGATTGTCGGGATGGCGCTGGTCGTCATCGGCGTCGCGCTTGTCAACCTGTCGCCGGTTCGCCGATGATCGGGGTGTCGCCGTGACCTTCGTTCGCCAGTTCCACCTTCGCCCGACCCCGTGCAGCAAGAGGCCCCACCATGACCGCCCCTGAAGACCAGCGCATCTTTCCAGTCCTGCTCTCCGGCGGTTCCGGCACGCGGCTGTGGCCCCTGTCGCGCAAGCTCTATCCGAAGCAGCTTCTGGCGCTGGGTGGTGACGCGACCATGCTGCAGGAAACGGCGCTGCGTCTGCCGGATGACGGCAGCCTGCGTTCGCCCATGGTGATCTGCAACAATGACCACCGCTTCATCGTGGCAGAGCAGTTGCACGCCATCGACCGGGCACCGCTGACGGTGATGCTGGAGCCTGTCGGGCGCAACACCGCCCCTGCTGCTGCTGCCGCCGCGCATTACTGTGGCGGGTTGGACAAGGACGCGATCATCGTGCTGCTGCCTGCCGATCATGTGATCCGTGACCGGGAGACCTTTCGCGCCCGGCTGGCGGAGGCGATCACACTGGCCGATCAAGGCCATATCGTCACATTCGGAATGCGCCCCGATGGCCCCAATACCGGCTATGGCTACATCCGTGCGGGAGAGTTGATCTCCGGCGACGCGCACAGGGTGGCGCGGTTCGCGGAGAAGCCTGATCTGGCGACCGCGCAGGAATATGTCGCCAGCGGCGAGTACCTCTGGAACAGCGGCATGTTCGTTGCGCGCGCCGATATCCTGCTGGGGGAACTGGAAAGCCTGCGCCCCGACATCCTCCGCGCGGTGAAGATTGCCGTCGACCGGGCCGAACCCGATCTCGACTTCCTGCGCATCGATGCGGATGCCTTTGCCGCCTGCCCCGCCGAATCCATCGACATCGCCGTGATGGAGAAGACGGATCGCGCCGCGGTCATTGCCTGTGACTTCGGCTGGTCGGATATCGGATCCTGGTCGGCGCTCTGGGACGTGGGCGAGACGGACGACAACGGCAATGTCACCCTGGGTGACACCATCCTGCACGATGTCCACAACAGCTACGTCCGGACCGAGAACGCGATGGTCGCCGCGATCGGTGTCCGGGATCTGGCCATCGTGCAGACCGCCGATGCCGTGCTGGTGGCGCACCGCGACCGGGCGCAGGACGTCAAGATCGTGGTTGACCGGCTGCAGCAGGAAGGGCGGGCCGAGCACGAGACCCACGTGCGCCATTACCGGCCCTGGGGGTTCTATGAGACCCTCGACGAGGGGCCGCGGTTCCAGGTGAAGCGCCTGATGGTCAATCCGGGGGCGGAGCTTTCACTGCAACTGCATCATCACCGCGCCGAGCACTGGGTGGTCGTGTCCGGCACCGCGCGGGTGACGCGGGGGGACGACAATCTGCTGCTGTCGGAGAACCAGTCGACCTACATCGCCGTCGGCATGGCGCATCGCCTCGCCAATCCCGGCAAGGTGCCGCTGGAGGTCATAGAGATCCAGTCCGGCAGCTATCTGGGTGAAGACGATATCGTCCGCCTGGATGATCCCTACAACCGCGCGGATCACGAGACCAAGTAGGTTGCTCAGACGCCGCTGAACACCGGCCGCCGCTTTTCCTGAAACGCCTTGAATCCCTCGATCCCGTCGGCGGCCTTGCAGGCTTCGTCCTGTCCGCGCGCCTCCTCGGTCAGGGAGTCTTCGAGGTCAAGGTCATCGCGCAGGATGCGCTTGGAGATTGCGAAGGCCCCTGTTGGTCCCGTGGCGATGTGGCGGGCCATCTTCACCACCTCATCCTCCAGCGTGTCCGGCGTGAAGGCGCGGTTGATCAGGCCCATGTCGGCGGCTTCCTGGCCCGAGATCAGGCGGCCCGTGTAGATCAACTCGTATGTGCGATGCGTGCCGATGCGCTGCTGCATGTGATAATGCCCGCCGGAATCGAGAATGCAGCCGATATTGCGGAACGGACTGCCGAGCACGGCATTGTCGGCGGCCATCTGCAGGTCGCAGGCGAAGGCCAGCCCGAAGCCGACACCCAGGCACGGCCCCTCGATCAGGGCGATTGTCGGGATGTCGAGCGCGCGCACGGCCTGCAACACCGGGTGGATCACGTCGCGCAGCAGTGCCTCGTTGTCGTCGCTGGCCGGATCGGCCCCGGCTATGTCGCGCCCGGCACTGAATGCCCCGCCAGCGCCACGCATGATCATGCATCTTGCGCCTGCGCCCTCCACGGCCTCCAGGCAGTCGACCAGTTGTGCCAGATCCTCCGGTCGCAGGCTGTTCTTTGCCTTTGGCCGGTTGAGCGTGATGGTGGCAACATCGCCGTCCATGGCCCAGAGCACGGTTGCCTCGGTCATTGCAATCTCCCCAGTCAGGTTCACGGCATTCTGCTCAGAGCAGCAGGCCCAGGACAAGCACCAGCCCGAGACCGAGGAAGAAGGCGCGCCAGACATGCCCCACGGCACGGCGGATGTCGCCCATGCCGGCGGTCCTGCGTCCTTCCGGGTTCATCCAGGGATCGTCCACGGTTGTCTGGCCATAGCGACGCGGGCCCGCGAGCGCGAGACCGAGCGCGGCGGCCAGCGCGGCCTCCGGCCATCCGGCGTTGGGGGAGCGATGGCGTGGCGCGTCGTGCCATACGGTCCTGGCCTTCTCCGGCATCATCGCCACTGCCAGAAACAGCAGGGCGGTCAGGCGTGCGGGGATCAGGTTCATCAGGTCATCCAGCCGCGCGGCGGCCCAGCCGAAGGCCTGATGCCGGGGCGTGCGGTGGCCGATCATCGAGTCCGCCGTGTTGACCAGCTTGTAGACCATGATTCCCGGCAGCCCGGCGACGGCGAACCAGAATGCGGGCGCACCGACACCGTCGGAGAAGTTCTCCGCCGCCGATTCGATGGCCGCGCGCGCCACGCCTGCTTCGTCCAGGCTTTCCGGGTCGCGACCGACGATGCGCGCGACGGCGGCACGACCCTCGGGCAGTGATATCTCCAGCGCGTCGGCGACGGCGATGACGTGACTCGTCAGACTGCGCTGCGCCAGCAGGATCGCGGCCCCGAGCATGGCCAGCAGTCCGCCGAAGGGCAGGTTCTGGATCAGCGTCCCCAGCAGGCCCGCACCAAGCACCAGAACGACGATGGCCAGAATCCCGGCCCGCCGCCGTTCGGCCTGGCTGTCGTCCATCAGGTTCATGCGCCGGTCCAGCCAGTTGATGGCGCGCCCGGCGATCACCACTGGATGCGGCACGCGGGTCCAGAGCCAGTCCGGTTCCCCGAAGATTGCATCCAGCACCATGGCGCCAGCCAGCAGGAACATCAGGCTCTCGGTATCCATCATCGTCCCCCGGGTTTCAGGGCCTGCGCCAGCCGCGCGAATTCCATGTCGGAGGCGGGCAGGCCGAACCGGACATGGTCAGGCCAGTCGTCAAATATCCGGGTCCAGACATGGGCGCGGGCGAGCGTTTCATGCAGCTTCTGAGCATCTGCGGTACGGACCGTCTGAAACAGGTCCGTGCCCGCGAACTCTGTCAGGCCGACGCTACGCAGCAGTCCCTGCAAGCGGGCCGTATCTCGGGCCAGAACCCGTTTCATCTCCGCGATCCATTGCCGGTCGTTCAGGGCGGCGGCTGCCAGATGCAGGGTCGGACCGGCCACCGCCCATGGTCCCAGCATCCGGCTGATGCGATGCATGGTTTCAGGGGCACCAACCGCGAAGCCGAGTCGCAGGCCAGCCAGGCCGAAGAACTTGCCGAAGGACCGCAGCACGATGGTGTTTCCGGGCAGGGCAAGGCGGCAGAGGCTCGACTCCTCCGTCATGTCCATGAATGCCTCGTCCACGATCAGGGTCCGGACGCGCGCGGACAGGGCCATCAGGTCGTCGGCGGTGGTCTGGTGACCGTCCGGATTGTTCGGATTGATGCAGACGACAGTGTCCGCTGCCCGATCTGTCGTGACCAGCCAACCGGCATCGGAGAAGACGCCGCGATGTTCATTGTAGCCGGGATGGCGTACTGCGACCCGCTGGCCCTCGGAAATGCGCGGCATCAACTGGATCAGCGACTGTGTGCCAGGGGCCGCCACGATGGCGTTGGTCGGGTGCAGGGCGTAGGCCCTGCGCGCCGCGTCAAGCAACTGGACCTGCTGGTGGCGGTCGGGCAGGGCTTGCCAGACCGTCTCGGGCATTGCCTTCAGGGCGGGCTGCAGCGGCCACGCATTCGGATTGATGCCGGTCGAGAGGTCGATCCAGTCGGCCCGGTTTCCGCCGAAACGCGCAACCGCCCGATCCAGATCGCCGCCATGGGCACGTGTTTCACCAGCTTGGGTCATGGCGCTGTTCACCATGCGCACCGCGTCCGGTCAATGCGAAACCGCGACTCTCGCGGGGCAGGATTGAAACAGCGAATGTCGCCTTTCGCATTGCAGTGCAACACGCGGGGCCGTAGGTTCCGACGATGGATAGCGCCCCGGAGTCGAATCCGCGAAGGGGCTGAAACGATTTCGGTGGCGGTCGACCCAAACCGGGGACCAGGCCCGAACTGTCCGGTGGAGTGTCAGGGACCGCGCCCCTTGTCGGGCGCATGTCCCCCGTCGTTGCCATCCGGTCGCAATGCAACGAAGGGGGAGCAGTCCGATGCGCCTTGTCCTTGGAACCATTTCTGTCTTCATCGTGCCGGTTGGTGCGCTGGCTCATGTCGGCCATGTCGGCGAACTGGCCGGTCACAGCCATTGGGTCGGCGTTGCCGCCGTGGTCGGTGCGGTGGCGGTCGCTGCCATTGCCGCCAAGCTGCGCAAACGCGGCGAACGCACCGACGATGAGGCTGAATCCCAGACCGAGGGCGGTGATCAGACGGCTGAGGAGGCCGCGTGATGGCCATCCAGGAGCCTGCGAAACTGCCGGACGGAACCGGCATCATGGTCTGCGGCCATGGCAGCCGTGACGAGCGCGCGGTGGCCGAGTTCGCGCAGGTTTCTGAGCGGTTGCGGGACAGGTTTCCCGGCGTGCCGGTGGACTATGGCTACCTGGAGTTCGCGCGCCCGATCATTCGCGACGGCCTCGACAACCTGCTGGCGCAGGGCGTGAAACGTGTCCTTGCGGTGCCGGGCATGCTGTTCGCCGCAGGACACGCGAAGAACGACATTCCCTCGGTCCTGAACACCTACGCCGCGCAGAATGGCTGCCGGATCGACTATGGCCGTGAACTGGCGGTTGATCTGAAGATGTTGCAGGCCGCCGGTGACCGGGTGGCGCAGGCCGTGGCGGCGGCCAATGCCGAACATGGTGAACTGTCGCTGCACGAGACGATGCTGGTCGTCGTCGGGCGTGGTTCCTCCGATCCGGATGCCAACAGCAATGTCGCCAAGGTTGCGCGGATGCTGTGGGAGGGGATGGGCTTCGGCTGGTGCGAGACGGCCTATTCCGGGGTTACCTTTCCGCTGGTGGCGCCCGCGCTGGAACATGCGGCCCGGCTCGGCTATCGCCGGATCATCGTCTTTCCCTATTTCCTGTTCACCGGAATCCTGGTGGAGCGGATCTACAGCTACACCGATCAGGTGGCGGCGAAGCATCCCGACATCTGTTTCGTGAAGGCCGGTTACCTGAATGATCATGCGCGGGTGATCGACACCTTTGTCGACCGGGTGCACGAGATCGTCGATGGCCAGAACCTGATGAATTGCGGCATGTGCAAGTACCGCACGCAGGTTCTGGGGTTCGAGGCCGAGGTCGGTCTGGCGCAGGAGAGTCACCACCATCATGTGGAGGGGATCGGATCCGGCGATGCAACGCATGACCATGCGCATGAGCACGACCATGACCATGACCACGGGCACGACCACGGGCATGGGCACGACCACGGGCACGACCATGCCCATCATCACCATCCCTATCCGCACGCCGATCACCCCCACGGGCCGCGCAGCATGAAATCCGGGGGATGAGGTGACACCGCTCGATTACGAGCGTGACCCGGATGCGATCTACCGGCAGTCCTTCGCGACTGTTGCCGCCGAGAGCGACCTGGGTCACCTCTCCCCCGCCATGCACCTGATCGCGACCCGTCTGATCCACGCCTGCGGCATGGTCGGGATCGCACCCCATATTGCCTGCTCCGACACTGCAGTGGAGGCGGGGCTTGCCGCGTTGCGCCGGGGTGCCGCGATCCTGTGTGACGCGCGGATGGTGGAGATGGGGATCATCCGGCGGCTGTTGCCCGGCGCGTCGCCTGTCGTGACAACGCTCAATGACGCGAGCGTTCCAGACCGCGCGCGCGAGATCGGCAACACCCGCTCCGCCGCTGCAGTGGAACTCTGGCGACCGCACCTGGCAGGTGCCATCGTTGTCATCGGCAATGCCCCGACGGCATTGTTTCACCTGCTGGAGTTGCTGGACGCGGGCTGGCCCAGGCCCGCGTTGATCCTGGGGTTTCCGGTGGGGTTCGTCGGTGCCGCAGAGTCCAAGGCCGAACTGGCAAGGAACCCGCGCGGTGTCCCCTTCATGACCCTGCATGGCCGACAGGGAGGCAGCGCCATTGCCGCCGCCGCAGTCAACGCGCTGGCCGTTGAGGCCGCACGATGAGTGTCTGGCTGCACGTCATTGGAATAGGGGAGGACGGCGCGCAGGGACTTTCCGCCGCCGCCAGATCCCTGATCCGCGATGCGGAGACGGTCTTCGGCGGCAAGCGCCATCTCGAATTGCTGGGTCCACTGGCTGAGGGCCGTGAAACACGGGCCTGGCCACGACCGTTCCGGGCGGGCGTGGCCGAATTGGTCGGGCATCGTGGCCGTCGCACTGTCGTCATGGCCAGCGGTGATCCGCTCTGGTTCGGGGTCGGCGCCCGGCTGATGCAGCACTTTCCCGCGTCGGAGGTCACGTTCCTGCCGGTGCCGTCGTCATACAGCCTGGCCGCCGCGCGGATGGGGTGGCCGCTTCAGGATACCGGCTGCATCAGCATTCACGGGCGACCGGTGGCCGCGCTGGCACTGCATCTGGCCCCCGGTGCGCGTCTGCTCTGCCTCACCAGTGACGCGCAGACGATCCATGCCGCCGCCCAGGTCCTGCGCGACAACGGATATGGCGACAGCCGCATGACCGTGCTCGGCCAGCTTGGTGGGCCGCATGAAACCCGGCAGGAGATGACGGTCAACGGTGTGCCGGACGTGGACAGGCTACCCGCGCTGAACGTTCTGGCCATTGAATGCCGGCCCGTGCCGGGGCAGGTGCCGCTGTCCCGCGTGGCTGGCCTGCCCGACGATGCCTTCGAGCATGACGGCAAGATGACGAAGCGGGAGGTCAGGGCGGTGGCCCTGGCACGCCTTGCCCCGCAACCGGGGCAGCATCTCTGGGATATCGGCGCCGGCTGTGGCTCTGTCGCCATCGAATGGCTGCGGTCGGGCGACCGGATGCGCGCCACGGGGCTGGAACCAAACGTGGAGCGTCGTGCCATGGCGGCCCGCAATGCGGTGACGCTGGGGGTGCCGGGGCTGGACCTCAGCCCCGACACGGCACCGGGGGGGCTGGCGGATCTGGACGCGCCCGATGCGGTCTTTGTCGGGGGTGGCGTCTCGGACCGGGCCGTACTTGATGCCTGCTGGAATGCACTCGCGCCGGGCGGGCGGCTGGTGGCGAATGCGGTCACGGTGGAGGGGCAGACCGTTCTGACAGCACTCTGGCAAGAACGCGGCGGCGACCTGACGCGGATGCTGGTGGAGCGGGCCGGTCCCGTGGGCGCGATGAACGGCTGGCGTCCCGCCATGCCCGTCATGCAATGGGCGGTGACTCGGGCATGAGCGGAACCCTGTATGGCGTCGGTGTCGGGCCGGGGGACCCGGAACTGATGACCTACCGCGCCTGGCGGATCATCAATGCGGCGGCTGTGGTTGCCTTCATCGGCGCTGACGGGCGACCGTCGCGGGCGCGGTCCACGGCCTCCGCCGCCATTCGCGCCGGAGCCCGCCTGCTGCCCGTCGACATGCCGATGCGGGCTGACCCGGCGGAAGGGCAAGCGGCCTATGACGTGGCTGCGACCGTGATGGCGCGGGAACTGGCCGCAGGCCACGACGTTGCCTTCCTGTGCGAGGGCGATCCGCTGCTCTATGGCTCCTTCATCTACCTGATGGCGCGGTTACAGGCGGATTTCCCGGTTGAGGTGGTGCCCGGACTGCCATCCTTCGTCGCCTGTGCCGCCGAACTCCGGCAACCGCTGGCGCGGCGCAGCGAAAGCTTCGGGATCGTGCCTGGAACCCTTTCCGACGCCGATCTGCGGAAGCGGCTTTCGGCCCTGGATTCAGCGGCGATCATCAAGGTCGGGCGTCATGCCAGGCGCATCGGGCGGGTACTGGCGGACCTGGGTCTGCTGGACCGGGCCATGGTGGTGGAGGAAGTCTCCACCGAACGGCAGACGGTCCGGCCCTTCGCAGCCGATCAGGATGTCCTGCCCTATTTCGCGACCATCATCATTCCTGCAGGGGACGCGGCATGAAACCGGCCATTGTCATTCTTGATCCGGCGGCGCTGCCGCTGGCGCGGCGCATCGCTGCTGCGACCGGTGGAGAGGTCCATGGCCCGACCGGGCGTGCCGGTGTGGACAGCCCCTTTGACAATGCCATGGAACGCCTCGACAGCCTGTTCCGGGCCGGGGTTCCAACCATCGGGATCTGCGCGGCGGGCATCCTGATCCGGGGTGTCGCGGCCAGCCTGTCGGACAAGCGGCAGGAACAGCCGGTGGTCGCGGTATCTGCCGACGGGAACCATGTGGTGCCACTGCTTGGCGGTCATCGTGGCGCCAATGCATTGGCACGGGAAGTCGCGACCGCGACGGGTGGCGAAGCCGCGATCACGACCGCTGGTGACACTCGGTTGGGACTGGCGCTGGATGCGCCGCCTTCCGGCTGGTCCCTCGCCAATCCCGAGGATGCGAAGGGAGTCATGGCGCGCCTGATCGCGGGCGGCGGCGCACACATCGTGGGCGAATGGCCCTTCGACCCTGCGTCCCGACCGCCGGAGGGCGAGGATGTCGTGCTGATGGCGACGGAGCGCGCGGCGGAAGGTGGCGCGACCATGCTGGTCTATCATCCGCAGCGTTTCGTGCTGGGCATCGGTGCGGCGCGCAATTGTCCGACCGACGAACTCGAAACCCTGCTGGCGGAAATCCTGCAGGAGGCGGATCTGGCACCCGGTGCGCTGGCCTGCATCGCGACGCTGGACCTGAAGGCGGATGAGCGTGCGATCCTGGACGTGGCGGCACGGCTCGACCTGCCGGTCCGGCTGTTCGATGCCGGGGCGCTGGAGCGGGAAACGCCACGCCTGGCCAATCCGTCCGAGGTCGTGTTTCAGGAGGTTGGTTGCCACGGCGTGGCCGAGGCTGCCGCCCTGGCCATGGCAGGCGAGACCGCGACCCTGATCGTGCCGAAGCGCAAGAGCGCCAACGCCACGGTCGCCATCGCGCGCACCGATCAGCCGGTGGATACCACCTCGGCAGGCCGGGCGCTGGGGCATCTTCATGTGATCGGCATCGGTCCGGGCATGAGTGACTGGCGCACGCCTGAGGCCGGGCGTCTGATCGCGACAGCGGATGAGGTCGTCGGTTACGATCTCTATCTTGATCTTGTTTCCGGTCTTGTGCCTGCCGCGAAGCGCACGACCTTCCCGCTGGGGCAGGAGACGGAGCGCTGTGCCTATGCGCTGGAGCAGGCGGGGAAGGGGCGCAAGGTTGCCCTGATCTCCTCCGGCGATGCCGGGATCTATGCCATGGCGGCGCTGGTGGAGGAACTGGTGGCCGATGGCCAGGTCTCCGATGCCGCGTCGCGGGTGCAGGTGTCGGTGGCGCCCGGCATATCCGCCCTGCAGGCCGCGGCGGCGCGGGTCGGTGCGCCGCTGGGTCATGACTTCTGCACCATCTCGCTGTCGGACCTGCTGACGCCCTGGTCGGCGATCGAGGGACGGGTGCGGGCGGCAGCGGAAGGCGACTTTGTCATTGCCTTCTACAATCCGGTCTCGCGCCGCCGCCGGACCCAGCTTGCCGACGCCCGCACCATCCTGTTGCAGCACCGCCCCGCCGACACACCGGTGGTGCTGGCCAGCAACCTTGGCCGGGCGGAGGAACAGGTGCGGGTCACCACGCTGGCTGATCTCAGGGTCGATGATGTCGACATGCTGACGCTGGTCCTGGTGGGCGCCAGCAGTACCAGGACACGCAGCGCGCAGGGGCGCACCCGGGTCTTCACGCCACGCGGCTATGCCGCCAAACGCCCGCTGGAGGGGCAGAGCACATGACGGTTCATTTCATTGGTGCCGGTCCCGGCGATCCCGAACTCATCACGGTTCGCGGGCTGCGGCTGATCCGGGAATGTCCTGTCTGCCTTTATGCCGGGTCGCTGGTGCCGGAAGCGATTGTCGCCGCCGCCCCGACGGATGCGCATGTGGTCGATACCGCGCCGCTGCATCTGGACCAGATCATCGCGGAGATCGTTGCGGCGCATGAGAAGGGGCAGGACGTTGCCCGCGTGCATTCGGGCGACCCCTCGCTCTATGGCGCGACTGCCGAGCAGATGCGCCGCCTCGATGCGCTGGGCATCGACTATGACGTGGTGCCGGGCGTTCCGGCATTTGCCGCCGCCGCCGCTGCGCTGAAGATGGAACTGACGGTGCCGGAGGTGGCGCAGACGGTGGTGCTGACGCGTACCAGCATGAAGGCTTCCGCCATGCCGCCGGGGGAGGATCTGGAGACCATCGGCAGGACCGGCGCGACGCTGGCCATCCATCTGTCGGTCCGCAACATCCGGGAGATCGAGAACCGGCTTATCCCGCTCTATGGTGCCGACTGCCCGGCGATCATCGCCTATCGCGTCGGCTGGCCGGACGAGCAGTTCATCCACGGCACCCTGAGCACCATCCGCCAGAAGGCCCGCGACGGCAAGATCACCCGTACCGCCCTGATCCTGGTCGGCCCGGCGCTGGGTGCCAGCAGCTTCCGCGACTCGGCACTGTATGATGCTGAGCACGCGCATGTCCTGCGGACGGGCAAGCAGTAGCAGTCAATAGAACCCGAGCTTCCCTTCTGGCAGTTGTTCGCGTACGGAAATTCCGTATAATTGATCCATGAAGATCGCGTTCGATCCGGCCAAGGACATTACCAACCGCGCCAAGCACGGAATGTCGCTTGCTGATGGAGAGTTGATCTTTGGAGACCCGGACCATTTGATCATTCCGTCAATCCGCCGGATTGACGGTGAGGAGCGCTACAAGATCCTCGGTTTGATCGACGGTCGTCTGCACACCGCCATATTCGTCTGGCGAGGGAACAGTGTGCGTTTCATCTCCGTTCGAAGGAGCAATGATGGTGAAGCACGAGCCTATTCCAGCTGATCGGACCGATCAGGAAGACTTCGATGTCCCCGAATCCGCCTTGCGCCGCGCCCATGCAGCACGCGAGTTCCGCAGGGTACGGAATGCGCTGGGTCTGTCGCAGGCTGAGTTCGCCAGGCGGTTCCGTGTGCCGGTCGGTACCTTGCGTGACTGGGAACAGTCACGTGTTTCGCCGCCGGAATATGCATCGGCCTACATGCGGCTGATAGGCCGGGACCCGGAGCTTGTGGAATCGATGTTTGCTGCGGAGTAGCGGTGCATTCCACCCGCGCCGCCAGACGCTGTAAACGGTCACCGGATTCGCCGAGGCCCTGAACAGCAATCTGTCCCACCTGCACCCGAATGCAGAAAAACAGGGCAAAATCATAGTAACTATTTGATATTGAAGGAATTCAATTCCTGATTGGTACCCCGTAGGGGAATCGAACCCCTGTTTCCGGCGTGAGAGGCCAGCGTCCTGGGCCACTAGACGAACGGGGCGTGACCAAGCTCAGGTGGCGTCTTCTATCGCTTCGTATGGCTTGCCGTCAAGCGGTGGTCTTGCGATTGTCGCTGCTGTCGCATCTGGGAGTAACATGGTGATCAATCCGAAGTACTGGCCGCGCCGCAAACGCTTCATGGTGGGGTTGATCATCGTGATCATCCTTTCCGTCATCATGATGCTCTATGACTGGAACCGGCGTACCCGGTTCCCCAATGACGAGCGGCTGATGGGTTTCTTCGAGGCGACTGTCCTGACAGGGCCGACCGGGGACCTGGTGGAGGCCGTGCCGTTCGCCGGGCCGGTGGTCCTGTGGTTGCCGGATCAGGTGGTGACGGAAGGCGGCGAGGTCGCGACCTATCCTGTGGTGATGGAGGTTGATCGCGCCCTGAAATACCTTGCAGCGATCACCGGGCTGGACTTCTTCCGGACCGGGAACCGCGCCGAAGCGTCCATCACCTTTGATTTCGAATTTGACGGCAAGGGGCCTGAGCGGCGCACGACCCGCCAGATTGCCGATGGCAAGACAAGCGGAGCGGCCGTGACGATCGATATCGCGCGGGTGGCCGCTGGCCATGACAGCCAATGCGCCAATCTGAAGGACGGCTGCGTGGGTGATGAACGGGTGCTGCAGTCGATCCGGGCACTGGTCTTCTCGGGACTGGTCGAGGCACTGGGAATGCAGCAGCGCCCACGCCGAGGTGCCAGCGTCCTGCGCGGTGATGCCTGGCCGACCGGGTATGACATGGCGGCGCTGGGTCTGCTCTATCATCCGGATGTCCTGGCTGCGGAAGGACCGTTCGACAAGCTCGCCCGTGCCGGTGAGGTCGTCGATGCCTGGCCCGATTTCCCGCGCATCGACAAGTTCTACGCCTATCATGGCCTGCAGGAGTGACTGGTCAGAACCCAGGGAGGATTGATCATGCCCAACAAGTCCATTGTTCCCGATACCATCGCCCGGCCCGGCAGCCGCTACAGCCACGGTATCGAGGTCGCACCGAACGCGCGCTGGGTCTACGTCTCCGGACAGGTCGGCTGGAACCCGGAGGGAAAGATCGAGGATGGAATCGAGGCGCAGACGCGTCGCGCCTTCCAGAATGTCCTTGCGGTGCTGGCCGAGGCCGGGATGGAGGCGGGCGATATCGTGCGCCTGAACAGCTATCTGACTGATGCGGCGGACGTGCCGAAGTTCCGGGCGGGACGCGATGCGGTCATGGGGGATGCCATGCCGGCGTCGACCCTGGTTGTCGTTGACGCCCTGATCCATCCTGACCTGAAGGTCGAGGTGGAGGCTGTCGCGGCGAAGGTCTGACGCGTCGGACGGGACGGAAACATTATTCCCGCCCCAGCAATTGACGGGGTCAGACGGAGATGACGGGCCTCGAGTTGATGGCCAGCGCAAGGTGTGTGATCTCGCCCGACGCATTGCCGAAGGGCAGACCGACCGTCTCATAGAGCATCATGCGGCGGAAGATCCGGATATTCTCCGCAATGTCGATCGTGGGCTCATTGTTCTGCGCGGCATGAATGCAGAATGTCTCGATATTCCTGCGATGCACTTCCGAGGGATAGTCATCCAGATAGAGACCTGTCAGATCCTTGCCGCAATTCCGCACCGCGAGTGTGGAATGCACCCGATACCGGAAGCGCCAGGGATTGCGTTCGACCGACATCATGTTGAGAGAGCCGACGATGTAACTGAAGTCGCAGATATCGAAACTGCGATAGTCAGGCACCTTGTCGCCGGTCTTCAGCCGCGACCAGTCCGCATGAACCCGCTTCAGTTGCTCTGACGTCAGGTCCTCCGCCCTCAGCTTCATCGCCAGACGCTGCTCGATCGATGGGTGGGACGGTTTCGCTAGCTGAAATTCGCTGGCGGGCATCAGGGTCACTTCCTGTGATGAATTTGCCTGAAAGGCATACACCTGCCTTCTTGATGATCAGTTAAGCACATCTTCATTGCGGAGAGTCCACCGGCGCTTGCGGGAGGGCAAGGTGTTCTGATCATTTTTTGCGGCTGGATGAAAATCCGACTGCCAGATGGGTTACCAGACCGTCCGGACTGCCGAAGGGCAAGGCGACAACCTCCCACCTGACCAGGATATTCTTCAGGGGCATCTCGGCTTCTATACCGATGCTTGGCTCGGTTCGCTGGGCGGCCTGCTGATAGAAATCCTGGATCTTTTCCCGAAAGTAGTCGGCCGGATAGTCGTCCACATAGGTCCCGGTCATGTCCTTGCCCACGCTTCGCGCCGCTTCGGAGGAATGGACACGATAGCGGAACCGCCAAGGGTCCCGTTCGACTTCCATTACATTCAGGTGGCCAATGACATAGCGGAAATCGAAGATGTCGAAGTCCTTGTATTCCGGTAACAACCGACCCAGACACAGGTTCGACCAGTCATGGCAGAGTCGCCGAAGATCAGGCGACTCCAGGACTGCGACTGAATGCAATCGGGTCGGTTCCTTGGTCTTCGAGATGTCCGTTGCGCCGATTGGTGTTTCATGCCTGCTACGCGGCATCATGCGATCCTTCTCCCGAGCTCCTGTCTGCATCATAGGAGGTTTCCGTTGACGGTGCATTAATCCTGACCGTTTACGGATGTTCCGGTTCTGCAGTGGCTGCAACGAGTCCGCGGTGGAGAACAGGTGACACAATCGGACAGTGCAGCTGTCCGGGAACGGGGCGACCAATGAGATCTCGTCATTCACGGGAAGTCCTGCTGGAATACATCGAAGTTGGCGGCAGTGTCCGGGCAAGCGCCATCGATGTTGAGACCGGCACCGAAGTCTGCATCGTTGGTCCGGCCTCCGCAGGGGAAGCCGAATTGCGCCGCAATGCGCTGGCGCGTCTGGACTATGTCCTGCGGCAGCGGTCGGTGGTGCGGGAAGACGCGCCGGATCGAAGACCCGGTCTGCTGGTCTGAAACGCCGCTGGTTTCAACGGCTCAACCAGTCACGCAACATATCGACATTGCGGATATTGGCCTTGAAGGCAATGTCGAAGATGTCGCCCAGAATCGGCACTGACCCGACAATGAAATCCAGCGCCACGTTGACCAGCATGTGCAGGATGATCGACACGGGCGCCCCCAGCATCCTTGCCCGCAACACGACATAGAGGCTGGCAAGCAGCATCAGGCCGTCACCGATCCCCGGCAGGAGTCCGACCAGGCCATCCAGGCCAATACGAATACGTGTTCCCGGTATGCGGATGCTGTTGTCGAGCAGCGTGGCAAACCGGTCCAGCCGTTCGAATTCCCTGTCGATGTTCTTCGTTCTCATCCCCTGGTGTTCTCTCTCAGCGCCGGGCGATGATCCAGATCGCATGCACGATGCCGGGGATGTAGCCGCAAAGCGTCAGCAGGATGTTCAGCCAGAAGTGCAGCCCGATTCCGACCTGTAGGAACACGCCCAGGGGCGGCAGGATGATCGACAGGATGATGCGTATGATGTCCATGAGCGGAATTCCGTTGGCAGGATAGTGATGAATGGGTTGAGGCCGGTTCAGACCGGGCCGGAGCCGGTGACCTTGCGTGCCTGCAGGTCCTTCAGTTGCGTATCGTCAAGCCCGAGAATCCCGGACAGCACAGCATCCGTATCACCCCCTAGACCGGGCGCAAGTCCCGAAATTCCGACAGTCGCATTCGTGAAGCGGAAGGGGGTGTTGACGACCTTGTGCTTGCCCATGGCGTCCTCGATCTCCACCACGGACCGGCGCGCGGCCAGTTGCGGATTCTCGAGCGCTTCGGCGGGGGTGAGATACTTGTTGCAGGGGCACCCGGCGGCGTCGATCCGTTGCGCGGCTTCGGCAGCGCTCAACGGCGCTGCCCAGGCCTCGACTTCGGCGATCAGCCCTGGCCAGTTCTGCATGCGGGCCAGCGGGGTCGCGAATCGCGGGTCCTGCATCCAGTCCAGGCGCTCACAGGCACGGGCCATGGCCTCGAAGTTCTTCGCCGTGACAGGTGCAACGACGATATAGCCATCGGCACAGGCAACAGGATCGAAGACCGGCACCTTCAGTTCCGGGTCGGGGAACTGCGCCTCCTGCAGTTCGAACGGCATCATGTTCATCAGTCCGGCCAGCAGTTCGACATCCAGATGGTCGCCCTGTCCGGTGATCGAGCGCTGGCGCAGGGCCGCCAGGATCGCGATCAGGGCGTGCGTGGCACCCAGGGCGTCTGCCGACAGGTTTCGTGACCTCTCGGGTTTTTCCCGCCCGCGCTGATAGCGGAACTCACCCATGGTGAAGCCGCTCGCCGCGTTGATGATAGGCGCAAAGGCAGGTCGCGCGGTGTCGGGGCCGGTCTGGCCATAGCCCGATATGGAACAGTAGATCAGACCGGGATTGCGCTGCTTCAGGCCCGGGTAGCCCAGACCGAGGCGCGTCATGACGCCGGGGCGGAAATTCTCGACGAAGACATCTGCGCTGGCGATCAGATCGCGTGCGATGCCAAGGCCCTCTTCCTGTTTCAGGTCCAGGACAACGCTTTTCTTGCCCAGGTTCAGCTGGGTGAAGAATCCGCTCTGTCCGTTCACGACCGGGGCGGCGTTGCGCATCGTGTCACCGTCGGCGGGTTCGATCTTGATGACTTCCGCCCCCATGTCGGCCATCAGCCGTGTCGCATAGGGGCCTGCGACGAAGGCCGTGAAGTCGATCACGCGAATCCCGTCCAGCGGCCTTGGCCCGCTGCCATGTGCGGCGTCAATCATTCCAGTTCTCCCCATTCTGCGCGCGGCTTCAGCCCGGCAGCACTTCTCCGGCCAGCGCGGTGATCTCCTGCGCGGCGAGCCCCCGTGGCTGTGCCTCCGTGACGCCAAGCCCTTCCAGCAGGCTGGCGGCATAGGCCTGGCGGTTGCCGAGGCTCTGCCGGGCCACCGTCAGGCCATCCCGGGCGATCATCTGCCGAATCTGATCCGCCAGGCGTCCGCGTGCCGGTAGGCGATTGAGCACAAGCGTGAAGTCCTTTGTCTCCCTCCGCGCCATGTCGATCGTCTGGCGGGCGGCCCAGTAGTCCATGGGACTTGGCTGGATGGGCATCAGAACCTTGTCGGCGGCGCGCATCGCGACCTTCGAATCTGTTTCGCCGTGGGGCGGGCTGTCGATCAGCACGATGTCGAAATCCCGACCGAGCCGCTGGACTTCAGCGCCGGATCGCCAGCCGGAAACCTGCCGCAGCGCGATCCCGCCGTCGTTCCCGAGATTGCTGACCCGCGCCGAATGCCAGGCCGACAGGCTTTGCTGCGGGTCGATGTCCATGATGGCGACCGCCTTGCCCTGGCCGGCGAGGACCACGGCGAGATGTGCGGCAAGCGTTGTCTTGCCCGCGCCGCCCTTCTGCTGTGCGATGATGATGGTGGTGCCCACGCGACGCGCCCTCTGAAGGAATCAGTTCCTGAAGCATACGTGGGGCCGCACATGAGTACCAATGCTGCGCTGCAATGCGGCCATGTGCGCAATCGGATGCCGGGAAAGCCTATTCGGCTGAAACCTCTTTGGCGACTTCGGTCTCTTCCGCCTCTTCATCCGACTTCGGCTCCGCTTCTGCCACCTCTTCGGTTGCGGGTTCTTCAGGCTGTGGTGTGTCGAGCGGCTGCGGCGCGGTTCTTCGGTCGATGGACATCACCACGGCACGATCACTTCCGATATTGCCGAAGGGGTTGCCGGACCGATAGCAATCAACCGTGCCGATGGTGCCATAGCACTGCAGGTCCATCTGGTGGCGCGCATCGATACACGCGCGGGACTGGCGCCCTGCCGCATCACAGACTTCCTTTGCATAGGCGACTTCCGTGGCCGTGCGCGGGGTGTCGCGCAGGCCGAATGGGTCGGCGCCGCAGGCCGTGAGCAACAGGAACAATGTGATGGCAAGGATCCGGAACATGCATCCTTATCACCCGACATGCTGAAGGAATCGTAAAGTCCGCGCGGTTCAGCCGTCGGGTAGCGTGATCCGGAACACTGTCCCGTCACTGCCCGTGCGCTCCAGTTCGATCTCACCGCCATGCGCAGTCACCAGATCATGGGCAATCGCCAGTCCCAGTCCGGTTCCACCCGCCCGGACCGACCCGATGAAGGGCCGGAACAGGGTCTCCCTTGCCTGGGGCGGCAGACCGCCGCCATTGTCGCAGACCCTGATGCGGACATTGCCTTCACCGCGTTCCGCCGTGACATGCACCAGACCGTCTTCGCCAACAGCCTGGGTCGCGTTCCGGCCGAGATTCATCAGCACGCGGAACATCTGTTCCCGATCGGCGTGAATGCTGAAACCCTGCGGTACGTCATTGCGCCACAGGGACCCTTCCTCGTCCCGGGGTTCGACCACCCCGCGGCATTCCTCCACCAACGCGGCGAGGTCGAAGCGTGTCGGTGCCGGGGCCGGCTCATCCGCACTACCGCTGCGCAGCGACCGGTCACAGAGCGTGATTGCCCGGTCGAGGGTCTTGAGCAGGCGTGGTGCCATCTTCTTCACGATGGGGTCGTCGCTGTTGGCGAGGAATTCGGAGACCAGTTGCGCGGTGGACAGGATGTTGCGCAGGTCATGACTGATCTTGCTGATTGCCGTACCGAGCGCGGCAAGGTGGCTCTTCTGCGCCAGCGCTCTGCGCAGGTCCTCCTCCATCGCGGCGAGTTCCGCGGCGGCGACGCCGATCTCATCGGTCCTGTCCTGCGGCAGGGCGGGCAGGTCGGGCGATTCCGGATCGGTCCGGAATGCGACCATGTTCTCTGCCAGCCGACGCAGTGGCCGCACCATCAGCCAGCGCAGTGTCAGGAACAGCATGCTGGCGCTGATGATGGAGATCACCATGCTGAGGGTCAGGATGTTCAGGCCATAGGCGCGCAGGGCGGCCTGCAACTGGTCCTCGTGCATCAGCAGTTCGACAGTCGCATCCGACTGGCTGCGGGCATTGCCGATAACGCGCAGCATGCGCGGGTCCGTGTGGACCAGGGAGACAAGGGCGTCCATGACCAGTGTCATGGCGCCTGCATCCCGCAGGTCGACCGTCGCATCGACGTCGGGCGGCATGTCGTCGGCCATCAGCAACATGCGGCGATCACTGAACTTCAGCACCACGCCCGATGCGCCAACACTGGAGAGCAGGGTGGCCTTCAACTCCTCCGACACCATCTGGTCGGGTGCGGCCAGCAGGGACAGGGCAGCCAGGTTCGCCTCATCCAGCCGTTGCTGCAGGTAGCTGACGCGATAGCGCGCGACGGATGGCAGGAAGATCATCACTTCCGCCAGCATGACAAAGACAACGGTGAGAATCAGCAGTCGTGCCGAAAGGCTGCGCCGGATCGGCGGCGGGACGCTCGCTGTCGGATACTCGCTCATGGGGCGCAGACTAGAGCGTTTCAGCTTTCGAGGGAATCCGCACCGGTCTGCGGCCCGGCACGTTGTCGGCAGAACGAAAGACCGCGCCCCCGGAGGAGGCGCGGCGTTCCGTCAGAAAGTTCTGGCTGCGAAGGATCAGTTCTTCTTCTTCGCCGCACAGGGATTGCAGGCCTT